>JAILPW010000018.1:0-189571 GCA_024699245.1 Clostridia bacterium
GGAATTCTTTTCTGACATTTTTACCTCCTGGTGTAGTTGCGTAACTGGCAGGTCACGCGTCTATTCTACATCAGGAGGTTTTTGTTCACCGCTTAAGCTCTATGGAACCGCGCGACTATCGCGCGGTTTTCGTTTCACAAAAAGAAAAATGCCGTCACAGACGGCATTTTTTATTGCTTTATTGTCATTAAATTAATAACGTTTGATCTTCCTGGAAGTATTCTTTTCAAATTCTTCCTTACGATATACGGTTTTCTTGATCTTCTTATAATTGATCAATTTCTCGTTAACTTCATCACTGATCGATTCAAGTAACTTCTGTATATCTTCATCGCTCGGGTTAGCACCAAGTTTTGCTTCAACCTCTTCCATATTCGGGAAGATAGTAGCAGTGATTATGACATCATCTTTTCTCTCATCATGAATACCGGTTACAACACTTTCCTGAACGACAGGATTCTGGGCTAACAGGTATTCGATCTCCTCAGGGAAAACATTCTTACCATTTTTAGCTATAATGACGTTTTTCTTACGGCCTGTGATAATACAGAATCCGTCTTTATCGATATAGCCTAAGTCACCTGTATGATAGAATCCGTCACTATCCAGTGCAGCCTTAGTAGCTTCTTCGTTCTTATAGTAGCCGAGGAAGACATTTTCTCCCCTTCCTGCAAATTCACCTATGCCGTCTTCATCAGGATCAAGGATCTTGATCTCACAACCCGGAAGAGGAAGACCTGCAGCGTTGTTCTTATAATCTACATCTCTGTTAAGTGCCAGGATAGGAGCACATTCAGTAAGTCCGTAGCCCTGGATGGAATGAATACCGATATCCTGGAAGAACTGTAAGATTTCAGGATTGATCGGAGCTCCGCCAACGATAAGAAGTCTCAGCCTGCCGCCGAATGTCTCATGTATATCCTTAAAGAGTTTACGCCTTAGATCGATACCGATCTTACGAAGACCGTTGGAAAGCTTACGACCGGTATTGAACTTCTTAAGGAGTTTAGGATCGGCATTGAGCTTTTTCCAGATGGCCTTATAGAACATCTCAGCCATAGCAGGAACCATAAGGATACATGTAGGCTTACACTCTTTTATATTTGTAGTGATATATCTGAGACCCTCGCAAACAGCAAGAGTTGAGCCTCTGTATACCTGGCCCAAGAATCCGCAGGTACATTCATATGTATGATGCAACGGAAGAACGGACATAAATACGTCCTTAGGATCGATATAGCAGAAAGAATACATGGACATAAGGTTCTTACATACATTCTTCTGACAGAGCATAACTGCCTTTGACTTAGCCGTTGTACCCGAAGTGAAAAGAAGGATCGTCATCTCCTCAGGGTCGATGGTCGTATCGATAAAAGTCTTGTCGCCGGATGCGATAAGATCGGAGCCCTTCTTAACTACATCCCAGAAATATGAATACTTGGTATCTTCCAGCTTATCCATACAGATATAGTGCTTTACAGAAGGAACTTTTCCGTATACAGCTTCAACAGCTTCAAGCTTAACCTTGGAGAAGATAAGGATCTCGACATCTGCTCTCTCGAGCATGCTCTCTATCTCTTCTGCAGGTAACTCTTTATCAAGAGGAACAACACAACCTGTTCCATTTGTAACAGCAAGATAAGATACGAACCACTCGTATCTGGTCTCACCCAATATGGCTACCTTGGCACCCTTGTTGACTAATGTCATGAGACCTGTTCCGAGTCCGTCTATATCCTTATCATATTTATCAGGCATGATAGGAACATATTCCCCGCCCTTCTGCTCTTTAACCAAAAAGCAAGGGTTTTCAGGATGATCCTTAACTCTCTTTTTTATAAGTTCACGAAGATCTTTTATCTGAGTTACTTCATATAAAGGCTTGTCCTTCATATAAACCTCCTATTATGTGTATCTTTTATCAATATACCATAATGATATGAAGTGCAAAGTATAAGATAATAATTGTCACAAAAAGTTTATTTCTTCTCTCTTTTCCTAACCTGCATCAGCTTATTGTTGCATTGCTGTCGAGGAATGGCGAATACATCATGATCGCAGAATTATGGATCAGATGTTCATCTGATATTAGATTACCGTCCAGATCATACTTTAACTGATAAAGATCATTATGTCTGGTAAAGCCGCCCCAGTATTCACTACGCATCTCATGATCACGCTCTACTATATCGAATCTGTATAAAGGTTCACTGTTGACCCTTATCTCACCTTCAAGGTACTCCTCACCGACATTAACGAAGATCTGGAATGTATCCTGAGTGTCATTTTTGAGCATAAGATCACCATAAGGATAGAAACATGTAGCTCCGCTTCCAAATGGCTGAGTCCTGTTGGAATCAGGGAAAACATCATAACCGTGACGGTGACGTTCAATGACTGTAAGAGGTGTATGTATGGCCATCCAGAAAATAAGATTGGAGAGCTGACAAAGACCGCCGCCGACACCCGGTCTGACGGTTCCGTTAACAAGGACCATGCCTTCTTTATAGCCTTTGCGTTTGCTCGGATTTCCGATAAGTTTCCAGTAACTGAATATCTCACCCGGACGGATTACGATACCGTTGATCTTTTTCGTAGCGATCTTAAGATTTGTGATCTTGTTGATCTGAAGATACATATCTGCATCTTTAAGGTCGCGGATCAAAGGTGTTTTGTGAGAAAAATATTGATAGTAAAGATCTTCTTCGGTTATTGTTTTCGAAAAAGATCCATTTAATTTCAACCAAAGGAGTCTGCGTTTTGTTCCATAGAAAAGCTTGCCTGCCCACAGACGAAGATCCGACCTCTCGATCGGCTTGACGGACATCTCAGGAATACGTAAAGTACCTGTGCTCATTAACATCAAACATCCTTAGTTATTCGCACTATCCCGCTGCGTAAACGGATTATAGCACGGGTATCAGTTCAATGTATAGCCCTTGAGCTGACTTCTCAAATTTTTATAATTTGGACAATATAATTCGACCAGATTCCAGAATGCCGGCTTATGATGCATATGGATCAGATGGGCATGCTCATGCATCAGAACATAGAAAAGTTGATCGTCAGTCAGATAACTGCAATATGCAGAGATCGATATGACGTGTTCATTGGTGCATCGGCCCCAATAGGACTTGCTGTAAGATACTTTGTACTGACTGGCTCTCGGGCCGTCATAATACTTAAGAAGTTCTTCGCAGCGGTCAAGGAGCATCTTCTTAAAAGCAGGACTTCTGGAATCGGAAGGTAAAGTAATAGGTGTCCTCTCTTCTCTTTTGTTCAGCCATTTCTCGAAAAGAGGAGCCTTCGACATCATGAATTCATGGACCTTCTTTTGCGGGATCCTGGAATCGGCTTTGACGTTGAACTTCCTGTCATTAGGAGAAAAAGTAACTCTTATTCCTGCCTTGTACTTTTCATAATATTCCAGATCATATGAGACACCGATCTCAGGAATGACATAAGTCATCACCGGGATCGGCGCTCTTTTGGATCTTTGTTGTTTACGACCTCGCTTAAACACTTGCGAAGCCCTTTGAGATCGCAAGCTCAGCTCTTTCCTTAGCTTTTCCGCCGAGAGCGATCTGCTCTTTGATGAAATCAGGATGATCTTTAAGGAATGAAGACATGTAATCGGAAGGATTATCAAGGAACTTCATCGTAAGATCATATTGCTGCTGATTAATGGCACCTAGCTCGATAGCCTCATCGAAAAGGCTCTTGTCGATACCGGCGAATGTCGTCATGGAAACGCCGAGTTCCTTAAGGTTAGCTTCACCGTTCTGATGTCTGTCAATAACAGCTACGGTATCCGTGATATCACTTCCGAGACCTCTGATAGCAGGGATCCAAGCGCGGACATATGAAGATGCTTCAGTAATAAGATCAGCAACGTGTATCGCCTTGAGACCCTTAAGATCTACTTCAGATGTGTTCTTTGTGATTTCGAAGTTCTCTGTCGAATATACCGTGCTGCCGTCCTTGAAGATAGAAAGGTGCGGTTTAGCAAGGAAGTATGAAGGAAGGATCGAGAAGAAGAAATCTCTTCTCTCGCCGCCTGAGATGTAATCAAATTCATACTCGGAAAGTTTCTGAGTAATGAGATCAGTGATCATCTTGAATGTCTCAGATTCCTCGTAGATCTTAAGAAGGTCAAGGAATATCTTCTTAGGGAAAGTTGTCTTATCATCTGCAATGTAAGTCTCGATCTTCTTAAGGATGTCGTTTGCAGTAGCTTCATCTCTGATGATGAAATGAGTATTGATGTAGAAAGGTCCGAGAGTACCTGATGTATACCAGAATGGTGTCTCCTCAGGAGCGACGCGAACTGCATTCGTCTTAAAAAGTGCTTCGATTACTTGATTTGCCATTATTTATCACCTCGTTATTTTATTACCAGAGTTCAAGTGTACCTGTAAGATCTCTGAGATCGAGATCATTTTCTTCGGTATATCTTATCAGATCCTCGGTTATCTTGACCGGCAAGGTCGGATGGATAAGTGAACCTGTACCGATCTCAACAGCGGATGCACCTGCGATCATAAATTCTATTACATCTTCATAGCTCATGACTCCGCCGCAGCCGATGATCGGGATATCCAATATCTTAGAACATTCAGCGACCATTCTTATTGCGATCGGTTTAATAGCAGGTCCCGAGTATCCGCCTGTGTTGTTATGAAGGATCGGTCTTCTTGTCTTAATATTTATGACCATTCCGAGGAGCGTATTGATAAGAACTACCGCATCAGCTCCTCCCTCCTGTGCTGCGAGTGCAACTGCCTTGATATCAGTTACATTAGGAGTCAGTTTGATCCACAGCGGAAGATCTGTTTCCTTACGCATCAATGATACGATCTGCTTTACCTGAACAGGATCAGCACCAAGTGTCATACATCCAGCCTTAACGTTAGGACATGAAAGATTTATCTCGAGCGCATCGATCTTATCTTTATGAGCATTAAGCTTTTGGACCATAGCGATATAATCTTCAAAAGAGTGACCTGCAGCATTAACGATAACACCTGTATTAAGTGATCTCATATAGTCGAGGTCGTTCTCGATGAAGTAATCCACACCAGGGTTCTGAAGACCAACGGAATTAAGCATGCCTGAAGCAGTCTCAGCTACACGGCATCCCTCATTTCCCTGTCTCGGCTTAATGGTAAGTCCTTTGGAAGAAAGTCCTCCAAGGATCGAAAGATCGTAGTATTCGGATAGTTCATGCCCGAAGTTACATGTGCCTGATGCCAAGATCAAGGGGCTCTTAAGATCAACATTTCCTACTTTTACATTAATGGAACTCATCAGAAGATCACCTCCTCGAACGGGAATACAGGGCCTTCTTTACAGCAGCGGACATGCTTAAACTCCTCACCGTTTGCTTCAGCCTTGAGCTTACATACGCAAACGAGGCAGATTCCGATTCCGCAACCCATTCTCTGCTCCATCGAGACGAATGAAGGGATTCCCTTTTCTGTTGCCCAGTTGCCGCATGCCTTCATCATTGGAAGAGGTCCTACGCAGCAAAGAACCGAATCCTTGACGAAGTTTTCGTCAAGCGTATCAAGTCCTGCGATGCAAGTTCCTTTTATTCCTATATCTCCGGCATCCGTGCAAAGAACATAATCAGGTTCATTTAATACGACCTGGGATACATTTCGAAAACCCTCTACAACTTTGAAGCTGATATTGTTTTCGCGAAGATACTGTGATGCGAAATTAATAGGGAAAACTCCGGTTCCGCCTGCTACCAAAATGTAGTTCTTGGAAGAGTCGAATGTAAATCCGTTACCGAGAGGTCCCAATACTTCCACATCCCGGCCCTCTTCGAAAGCAGCGATCTCCACTGTTCCCTTTCCGACGACTTTTACACCGATATCGAATGTACCGTTAGCTTTATCAACGGAAGCGATACCGAACGGTCTTTTCAGAAAGCGAGAGCATGAAATATTAACGAACTGTCCAGGGACAGCCGAAGATGCGATATCAGGACACTTTATCGTGAGATAAGCTGTGTCGCTGTTGAGCATCTTTTTCGAGATTACTTTGCATGAATATTCTTTTTTCATACGTACTTACGATCCTTTAAAGCAGCATTGAGCTTGTCTCTCATGTCGATAGCTTCGTCTCTTGTAGCCTTGGCAAAATCCTTAGGCTCGAGATCTTCACGTTTTTTCCATGCGCACATGAGGCTTCTGGATGCATTTACGATGGAGCCCTTGCCGTCAGCCGTAAATGATGCAACTGCAGCGTCAGCACCGGCACCTTGTGCTCCGTAGCCCGGAACAAGGATAAGTGTCTTAGGCATTCTCTTACGAGCGTCTACAGCCTGCTCCGGCCATGTAGCACCGACAACGGCACCAACTGAAGAGAATCCGCATTCACCGATGAGATCCTTACCCCATTCGTTGACCATGTCAGCCATTGCTTCATAAACTTTTCTTCCGTCCTTGAGCTCCAGATCCTGAAGATCGCCGGCAGAAGGATTGGAAGTTCTTACGAGAGTGAAGATTCCCTTGCCGCCTTCCTTACAGATATCCGTGAAAGGCTTGATACCGTCAGTACCAAGATATCCGTTAACTGTTACAGCATCGGAATCAACGACCGGCTTAGTTGAATCGAGGAACTCTGTCTCACCGATCAAGGCCTTTGCGTAAGCAGTTGCTGTCGTACCAATATCGTTACGCTTAGCATCTGCGATAACGACCATTCCCTTGGACTTAGCGTAATCAACTGTCTCGAGGAAAGCCTCAAGTCCGCAGATACCGTACATCTCGTAATAAGCGATCTGTGGCTTGATCGCAGGAATGATGTCACAAACAGCATCGATCAAAGCTTTATTAAACTCGAAGATCGCTTCGCAAGCAGCCATCTCCTCATCATCCGGGAAATTCTCCTTAGCTTCATCAATAATGAACTGAGGGATATATTCGAGCTTAGGGTCTAGACCCATTACTGTCGGGTTATTAAGTTCGGCGATCTTGCCGCACAAAAGATCAGCAAAGTTTTTCATAAGTTACTTTTCCTCCCATGATCGTCAGGTATGTCTCACCATAGAGCTTAAATCCGTCGTACGGAGTGTTTCTTCCCTTGGTAAGCATCTTATTCTTATCGAAAACAAACTCGTTCTCAAGGTCAAAGACAGCGATATCAGCATCATCACCAACTTCAAGTCCTCCTCTTCCGAGCTTAAGGATCTTGGAAGGATTGAAGCACATAAGTTCAACGAGTCTATCGACTGTAATGTGACCCGGTTTTACAAGATAAGTATAACCGAGTGCGAAAGCAGTCTCAAATCCGACGATACCGTTATTTGCGATCTGGAACTCAACGCACTTTTCATCTTCGTGATGAGGAGCATGATCAGTCGCGATCGCATCGATCGTTCCGTCCTTGATACCTTCGATGATTGCATCAACATGCTCTTTTGTTCTAAGCGGTGGATGCATCTTGAAGTTGCTGTCATAAGTTTCGCAGCAGTCATCTGTAAGTGTGAAGTAATGAGGACATGTCTCGCATGTAACCTTTACTCCCCTAGCCTTAGCTTCTCTTACCATTCTTACTCCGCCCTTAGTTGAAACGTGGCAGATATGGATCGGAATATTAAGGTATTCAGCCATGATGATGTCTCTGGCGATCATGATATCTTCGGCAGCTGTAGGGATTCCTCTAAGTCCGAGACATGTGGAGACCGTTCCTTCGTTCATGCAGCCGTCAGAAAGAGTCTTTTCTTCGCAGTGGTTAAGGACCGGGATATCGAAGTCAGAAGAATACTCCATGACCTTTCTTAAAAGCTCAGCCGTCGCGATCGGCTTACCGTCATCAGAGATAGCTACGATTCCTGCTTCCTTCATAAGACCGATCTCCGAAAGGAGCTTACCTTCAAGATCCTTACTGCAGGCACCGATCGGATAAACTCTCGCGTATCCGGCTTCCTTGGCCTTTTTAAGGATACCGTTAACTACTGCAGCGTTGTCGCATACAGGATTTGTGTTCGGCATCGGGCAAACAGATGTATAGCCGCCCTTTGCAGCGCTCATCGTTCCTGTGAGGATCGTCTCTCTATATTCATAGCCCGGCTCTCTTAAGTGACAGTGCATGTCAACAAGTCCCGGGAATACTGTCTTACCTGAAAGATCATATGTCTTATCTGCATCCTTCTTATCGAAAACTTCCGCAAATACACCGTCTTCGATGAACAGATCTTTCTTCTCGCCATTATAGATGGTTGCGTTTTCAAAAACTATTTTCATATCTGATTTCTCCTTGCCATGAGTAAGTAAAGAACAGCCATTCTTACGGCTACACCATTTGTAACCTGCTCATTGATAACTGACTGATCACAGTCATAAACTGCCGTAGGAAGTTCGACACCGTGGTTACACGGACCCGGATGCATTAGGAGTGCTCCCGGCTTAGCAAGTTCGAGCATTTCAGGAGTGATCGCATAGAACTTTGAGTATTCAGCTACAGACGGGAAAAGTGATTTGTGCTGTCTTTCGAGCTGAACTCTAAGACCCATTACCGCATCACAATCCTTTACGCAGTCAGCAACATTATCTGCAACTCGGCAGCCCAAGTTTTCGATACCTACAGGCATCATTGTCTTAGGTCCGTAGATACTTACGTCTGCACCGAGCTTCTTCATTCCGATCGCGTTGCTTCGTACTACACGGCTGTGGTAGATGTCACCGCAGATAGCGACCTTCTTACCTTCCAAAGTACCGAGCTTCTCATAGATCGTGAACATATCAAGGAGAGCCTGAGTAGGATGCTCGTTCATTCCGTCACCTGCATTAACGACTGAAGCGTTAAGATGCGGGGCGATGAAATGAGGTGCACCTGAGTGACTGTGTCTCATGATGATGATATCAGTTGCCATCATGTCGATCGTTCTCGCTGTATCAAGAAGCGATTCGCCTTTTGCCACAGAGCTTCCCGTAGCGGAAATATTTGCACTTGCTGAACCCATGTACTTGGAAGCAAGCTCGAATGAGAGCCTTGTTCTGGTACTGTTTTCGTAGAAAAGAGTAATAACTGATTTTCCCTGAAGATGACTGGTCTTTTTGTTACCTGACGTTAAGACCATCTTCATAGTCTTGGCAGTATCAAGGATCTCCATGATCTCTTCTGCCGTAAGCTGCTTAAGACCCAGAAGGTCTTTGTTACGTAATCCCATTAGTTCTCCTCCTCGCAAAGTAACACTTGATTCTTACCGTCTACCTCATCAAACTGAACCGAGATAAGCTCATGTTTGGATGTAGGAACGTTCTTACCTATGAAATCTGCTCTGAAAGGCAGTTCTCTGTGACCTCTGTCTATAAGGATGGCAAGCTCGATCGATGCAGGCCTTCCCATATCAAAAATCGCATCGATCGCTGACCTAACGGTTCTACCCGTATACAAAACGTCATCGACCAATACGATCTTTTTATTGTTGATATCAAATGGAATGTGAGTTCCGTTAACTACCGGATGTGCATTGAGCTTTGAAAGATCATCTCTGTAGAATGTAATATCCAGGATTCCTATTGGAACATCGATGCCTTCTACGGATTTAAGATTATCTCTTATCAGCTTCGCCATTGGAACTCCCCTACGCTGGATACCGATAAGACAGACATCATCCAGTCCGTCATTCTTCTCGATAATCTCGTGGGAAATACGCATTATTGCGCGTCTCATGTTGGCTTCGTCCATCAGAGTTGCTTTAGTTATGATGTTTTTCATGATAAAACTCCTTCCCGAAGATAAAAAAATAGCCGAATCCCTATGATCCGACCATAAATAAGCACAATATTCCATATGAATAATCTTGCTAACCTCACCGGATCAACTTAAAGATTAAATATAGAATAGACTTTTACCTTTGGAAATGCAACTCAAAATTTCGTTCTAATTCTGCTTATCTTTGTACATTGCGATAAGTTCGTTATAAGCGATCTTTCCTACCAAAGTACGAGGCATGTGCTCAATAGTTATATATTCTCTGGGAAGAGCATATCTAGCTACATTCTGCTTACAAGCTTCCTTGATCTCAGCCAAAGCTTTATCTTTATCTACATCCTGAGACTTAAACTCGATAACAGCCTTACAGATCTCACCCATGATAGTATCAGGAACACCGACAACAGCACTAGCTAATACATCCGGATGAGCGTCGATAACGTTTTCGATGACCTGAGGATAGATATTATATCCGCCTGATACGATCATTCTCTTAAGTCTTTGCTTGAAATAAACAAAACCGTCCTCATCGATATAACCTAAATCACCGGTATGAAGCCAGCGACGACCCTGCTCGTCAACTTTGATAGTTTTATCAGTTTCCTCCTTATCATTAAGGTATCCGATCATGATAGTCGGACCGGTGTAAGTGATCTCACCTACTTCACCGATCGGAACTTCTTCATTGGTCTGAGGATCGACGATCCTGTAGGTCATCTCGGAATACGGAAATCCGCAGCTGCCCGGCTTAGAGATACCGACAGGAAGAAGACAGGAACCTGTAACGCTTTCTGTCATTCCGTAACCTTCACGAACTTCAGAATCACAGTTACAGGATTTGAGAAGTTCATCGACTTTTTTCTTGGTATTAAGAGATAGAGAATCTCCGCCTGAAATTACTACTTTCAAGAAAGACAGATCCTTGCCTTCAAGATAGTCTTTATTCTTCAACATACTTTCGTATATAGCAGGAACAGCTGCAATAAGGTTCGGTCTGTATTTCATCAGGAGTTTATGGAATTCAGAAGCTTTAAAAGACGGAAGGATTACAGCTACACCGCCCAATACCAAAGCAGAATGAATTCCTACTCCAAGACCAAATCCGTGGAATATCGGCATGATCGCGAAAAAACGCATTCCTTCTTCAAGTCCTCTGCAGGCTTCAATACTTAAAACTGCCAGAGCATTGAAATTATAGTTGCTGAGCATTATTCCCTTAGGTTTACCGGTAGTTCCGCCGCTATAAAGGATAGCTGCACAATCATCACCTTCAAAAGTCTCAAACTTAACGTCGTTTACGAAGTCGCCTCCGGCCATGAAATCCTTCCAACCGGTAGCATTAGTTGGGATCTCAGGCTTTTTAGATTTGATGGAATAACCGATGCCCAAAAGCAAAGGCATAGACTCTTTAACAGAAACAACTATCAGTTTCTTCGTATTTGTCTTCTCCATCGCAGCTGCGATCTTTTTACTGACAAGATCAAGACCGATAATGATATCTGATTCAGAAACAGTGAGATAATGGATTATCTCATTTTCAGCTGACATCGGATGGATCATATTAGCAATAGCTCCGATCTTGTTGATCGCATAAAAACTGTAGATAGATTCAGGTATGTTAGGAAGACAGATCGATACCTTATCCCCTTTTTTGACACCTGCAGCGATCAACGCTTTGGCTGTCTTATCGATATTGCTGATGAGTTGTCTATATGAAAACTTTTTACCGAAATACTCAAGAGCTTCAAGATCCATTCTGGACTCTGATAACTTGACAATAAAATCGTATAAAGAAAGATTTGAATATTCTATATTGTTATACATAATTTCCCTCCGCGAATCATTATAACACTTTAATCGAATAATTCTTTGGAGTTTAATTTATATACATATTGCGTTCCGAATAACCAACCATACTTAAATCGGGTACTAGCGGACTCAAAAATAAGATAAACATTGTTCTTACAGTTTGTAACGCCTTCAGCATTCGGAGGAAGCTTGATCTTTTCTATCAACGCCTTATCTTCGAAACAGTATACCGGAATTATCTCACCATGATACTCGTAAGTAGTATTAACAGTCTGAATAACTTCACGGAAATCATATACGTACAAAATGGAATCTTTCCATTTTGCCGAGGATGCGGAAAGGTACATCCTACCTGACTTATCCATGCACATTCCCTGAATGGAACTACCAATAGACAAAGCAAAAACAGCTTTTTCGTTTACACCGTATTTCTCTTTTTCGGAAAGAGGATAAGCAAATACCATTGCAGTATTAAAGTTACCGTTAGGAGACATCATATGGTGACTCTTTTTAGTCTTGAACTTCTTTAAGTACTGGTATTCTCCGATAAACAGATTGTTACCATATACAAAGCAGAAAGATGAGTTACTGTCTGTATCTATCGTACCGATCGTCTTAACCGTATCTTTGGATTCGTCCAAAAGATCGTTCTTATCAAGAACGTAGCATTTTCTGTTTCCGCCGGTTACATAAACAAAATCAGAATAGGATGCTATTCCGCCGGAATGCCATTTAAAAGGTTTTCCTTTTTTATCAACGATCCTTTTTACGAACTGATTTGAGTCCGAGTCGACAACTATGATCTTGGAATAGCCGTCAGGATAAGTGTATCCGCTTATCAGGAAGCAGTCCTCTTTTTCGAGATATTCTATACCTTGAGGGATTATGTCTGAAAAAGGCTTAACTGCGAGAAATTCAGGAGTAGCATAGTAGTAGAAATAAAGGTACGGATAAAGAAAAGTTCCATAAAAAACTAAAACACTTAATGCAAGGATAAGTGCCAACAGTTTTATTATATTTCCGTACTTGCTCTTTGATCTTCTCATGTTGCCTCTGATTTCATTATAATCATCTGAATTCAATATTGTATTAGTTTTAAAAACTCGCGAAAAAAATTAAAGAAAAACCTAAAAAAACGTACCAAAAGTCCCTGTTTGACAAATAAGTAACCTATGACTATAATCTATCAGTACACAATCTAATGGGGTTGTGGCGGAATGGCAGACGCAGCAGACTCAAAATCTGCCGACCTCAAAATCGTGTGGGTTCAAGTCCCACCAGCCCCACCATTTTTTGTGAATTTACCCCTTGTTTTCAACGAGGGGTTTTTCTTTGGCCAAATTATCTCTGGATCCATCAAAATATGATTCGTAAAAGAATAGTGTTATAATTCATGAAAAATTGAAAATACATTCGGGACAGCAATTATGTATGAATTCTCATCGATTAATAAATATCGACGTTTCTTATTCGGAATAGCGACTATCTGGATCGCTTGGTTTCATTCATACATGCTTGATTTTTCCCAACTGGAAGCACTGAGCTTCCTGAACATCGGCGTCCTTGTTGAGCTTTTGAAGAAATTGGGCAACATCGGCGTTGATATTTTCCTTTTATTATCAGGCATAGGATTGTACTTTTCTTTCTCGAAAAATCCCAACATCCTCCAATTCTACAAGAAAAGGATCATTCGAGTCCTGCCAAGTTCTATTATCTTGGTTCTTATAGTCACATATCTATCTCACGTTGAGACATGCAAACTGTTCTTTATCAGGGTAACCTTTCTGAATTTCCTGTTCTTCAAAGATGATGATCAGACTTTCTGGTATATTCCTGCGATCCTTATACTTTATCTTCTGTTCCCTGTTTTCTATAAAGTCATTCAGAAATTCAAAGTGCCCGGTGCACTGGTTCTTATAGCCATATCATGCATTATTACTGTTGCAGCATTTTTCATAAATTTCGATATGTTCTTCTACCAGTGGGAAATGCTCTTAACCAGGATCCCGGTCTTTATAGTGGGAATCCTTTTGGCTCCCGTTATTAAGAACGAGAAAAAGATATCCAACGTAACTGCCCTGATACTTTGTCTTTTGGGATTGGTATATTTCATCGTCATTCATATTATCGACCTGTTTATATCAACAAAATACATATTCATCTGGCATTACATGTATCTTCCTCTTGCCTTATTCCTGGTATTCTTCTTCTCATATATCAGAAGTCATGTAAGCTTATCGTTTATCGTTAAGCCATTTGAATTTGTGGGCGATTTCTCTCTGGAGATGTATCTTATCCATCAGTCATTGTACTATTTCCTTCTTGGAAAGATCTCATTTTTCGATAACCATCAGCTTATTTATGCGATACTGATCATACTTGTATCGATCGTTTTATCCTTCATTTTGAAAACGCTTGTAAACCAAATATTTAAACTGGTTAAGTCCGATAAAGGATCAAAAAAGAAAGCAACTGCATAAGCAGTTTTCGATCAAATGTCATAAAATTAACAACGACTAAATTCGAAACAACTTCAAACAACGACATTACCGCAATTTTACATAAGAAAAATTGTTAGTTTTTTGATATAATACATAGAAATATGCTATGGAGGGTTCATATGGCTGCTTTAAACAACTATTCAAAGATCACCCCTGAAATAGAAGCATTGGCAAAAAAATGTTGTGAGCAAACTATTAAACCGGAGCTTTACAGTAAATTCGATGTAAAGCGCGGACTTCGTGATGTCAATGGTAAAGGTGTATTAACAGGTCTTACAGAGATCTCTGAGATCATTTCTTCGAAAACGATCGACGGAGAATCTATTCCTTGTGATGGCGAGCTTTACTACAGAGGTTATAATGTAAAACAATTGGTTCAGAGCTTCATCGATGACAACAGATTCGGTTTTGAAGAAACAACATATCTTCTTCTTTTCAGTGAATTGCCTACTATTGAAGAACTCCAGGCATTTGAAAAGATCCTGGTTAACTACAGGAATATCATGCCTAAGAACTTCGTTAGAGATGTAATCATGAAAAAGCCTAGCGAAGATCTTATGAATAATATCGCAAGATCTGTTCTTAACATGTATGCATATGACGGAAATCCTGACGATCTTTCGATCCCGAATGTACTTCGTCAGTCTTTGGAATTGATCTCCATCTTCCCTATGCTTACAGTCTATAGTTATCATGCTAAGAATTACTATCTCGATAAAGGAAGTCTTATTATCCACAGACCTCAGCCAAATCTTTCAACTGCTGAGAATATCCTTTATATGCTGAGGCCAGATCATAAGTATACTGCTTTGGAAGCTATGATCCTTGACCTGGCATTGATCCTTCACGCCGAACATGGTGGTGGTAACAACTCTACATTTACTACTCACGTAGTTACATCATCCGGTACAGATACATACGCTGCTATCGCTGCTGCATTAAGTTCTCTTAAGGGACCTAAGCATGGCGGAGCTAATATCAAAGTTGTTAAGATGCTCAATGATATCAAGCGTAACGTTAATGACTGGAATGACGATCAGGAGATCGAAGAATATCTCCGTAAGATACTTCATAAAGAAGCATTTGATAAGGCAGGCGTAATCTACGGCTTAGGTCATGCTGTTTATTCAATATCCGATCCTCGTGCACAGATCTTCAAGGGTTATGTAGAAAAGCTTTCGATCGAGAAAGGCAGAACAAGAGAATTCAAGTTGTATTCAAAGATCGAAAAGATCGCAGCTGAGCTTATTTCCAAGGAAAGAAAGATCTATAAGGGTGTGTCGGCAAATATCGACTTCTACAGCGGCTTTGTTTACAGCATGCTTAATCTCCCAACAGAGCTTTATACTCCACTATTTGCTACAGCAAGAATTACAGGTTGGTCAGCTCACAGAATCGAAGAATTGACTAATGCAGGAAAGATCATCAGACCGGCTTATATGTGTGTACAAGATCACAGGAAGTTTGTTCCGATAACCAAGCGTTGATTCTTAAGTTTAATAATTCAGACTAGCAACAGGGGATGTCTCTATCTATTATGATCGAGACATCCCCTTTGCCATGAAAAAGGGTAAATTGATAGAACTTAAATGTCTAAATTATCTAGATATACCGTAGGACTCACAGATCTTTCCGAATTCTTCCGAACCAGAGAAACCGTAGAAAACAGACTCTCTGGACTCGCCTGCTTCGAGTAATCCTACCCAGTAGTTCAATCCTCCTTCATCATACTCTCTGTCCATAAAGAGCCTATATAATCTCTTTACGAATTCAGAGTTGGAAACGTTGGCATCTAAGAACTCCTGACTGAAAACGAAGTTGTAAGCTGCCGTGGTGCCTGTAACCCTTTTTGCCCTAAGTTCACTCGACCAATATCCAAGACCGGATTCTTCAGCCTCTCTGCAAAGAATCGTGGTATATAATCTGGATGCAAAACCGCTGATCTCATCATTTGTATTAGAAGAACCAGAGATTACTACTGAACCCGGAACGATTCCGTAGGAATTACATACTTCCTTCCATTCATTTGAATTGATGAATCCGCCAAGAACAGTGTTTCTGGATGTACCTGAGCTAAGTTCACCGAGCCAATAATCTCTGCCGCCCTCGTCCATTTCTCTGTTGAAGAATGTTTCATATAAGATAGCCAGATACTCTTCATTACTTAAAGACTTAGAAGAAAACTCTGCACTATCAAAGAAATTCTTTGCTGTAGTAGCGCCATCTGTTTTCTTGGAATTAAGAAGATCGGACCAATACTTAAGTCCTTCAGATTCTGCTTCTCTTCCGAGAACTACTGTATAAAGTCTGCTTACAAAAGCTTCTGTTCCGGAAAATCCATATTCTGAAATATAATCAACGGATGATACATTATATCCGAGATAGATGCTATCTGAGCCGATACTATGATCATTCTTGAAACTACTTGTATTACCGCACATAAAGTACTGATAATTACCGTTTGTTCCGAGATCCCATGTAGCATCACAGTTATAATAGATACCGTCAACGTTAACTATATTCCAGCAGTGATTATTGGAATAGACTATCCTGTTATCAATTCCCGCTTCAAGGAGCATATCATAGAACAAACCTGCGATTCCCTGACATACTGCTGTCTTATTATATAAAGCACTATATGCCGTATATGTGATCGTATCTCTGAGAGACTTAGCCTTCTTGGCATTTGTATAGTCGTACTTAACATTAGTCGTTATCCAGCTATAGATCGAACTGATCTTTTCATAGGCATCCATGCCTGAACTTAAAATCTTGTTATTCAAGGATCTTAAAGAAGTCTTCAGGTTGTTTTCCTGGCTGCCGTTAGTATAGAAACTGAATTTATAAGTAACCTTGTAAAGATCATTACTGTTATAACCTTTTTCAAAAAAGATATAAGAGTAAGTATAGGATTCAAAACTCTTGGCAAGATAATCGCCTGCAACAGGATTGCTCTGATCATGCACGAGAGCCTTATTTACCAAATCCTGCCACATCTTGGATTTATTAGAAGAATTATTCTTTACGTAATAAAATGTAATCTCGGAATTTCTGGAAATAAGATCTGACTTAATCTTAGAAACCGCATCCGTTTCATTATCATAGAGATCATACTCTCCATAATATGTAGATCCATACTTATGATTGTATTTTCTTTCATCCGCGTTAACTTTATCAGCAGGTAAAACCGCCACAAGATTTACCGCTAAAACAGCACTTAGAAATACAACTGCAACCTTTAAAGTGCGCTTCATTATCAATTCCCCCAAACACTTCGATCAAAACCTCTATAGGTCCATTCTATCGTTAGAAAACGTTGTTTCAACGCGTTTAGAGAAGCTTTCACAAATCATTTAACGGGTCGAAACATTTGCGTTTCTTTGGTTAAAAATCGTTAACAACCGCTTTACATATTTACATATTGTACAAATCCGAATGCTTCAGTTTTCTCTTATAAAAAACCTTCCTCCTTAATGGCAAAACCGTGGTTCATCGGACCGGATCCTTTGCCCAGATCAAGCATTGCGGAGAGGGCACCCGAAATATAATTCTTAGCGTGCGACACAGCACTTACCAAATCCTCTCCCTTTGCCAGGTTCGATGCTATGGCACTTGATAAAGTGCATCCCGTACCATGTGTATTGGGATTATCTATCCTCTTACCCTTAAACCAAGTAATCTCTCTTCCGTCGTAGAGGACATCATTAGCATCATTGATGCTGTGTCCTCCCTTTAAAAGTACCCTGCAGCCGAAGTCCGAATAGATCTTCTTAGCTGCCTCTTCCATCATCCTCTCGCTATCAATAACATCACCAAACAATACCATTGCTTCAGGTATGTTAGGGGTAATCACTGTAGCCAAAGGGATCAGATCAGACTTAAGAACCGAAACAGCTTCATCACTTATAAGCTTCGATCCGCTCGTTGATACCATAACCGGATCAAGAACGATATTTTTTGCTTCATACTTTCTAAGAGATTCAGATATTACTCTTATCAAGTCAGCGGAAGAAACCATTCCAATCTTGACTGCGTCCGGGTATATATCCGTGAATATCGCATCAAGTTGTTCTTGCAAAAACTTAGGTGTAACTTCAAAGATATCAAATACACCAGTAGTATTCTGAGCAGTGAGAGCCGTTATGGCGCTCATAGCGTAAACCCCGTTGGCAATCATGGTCTTAATATCGGCCTGAATGCCTGCACCTCCGCAGCAATCGCTGCCTGCGATCGTTAGTGCCTTGTTCATATAATTACCTCTTTTTCTATGATTTAATTATCAAGCAGATTTTAGTTTTCATCAATTCGCAATAATTATCAATTATCTTTGATATGAAGGATTTGAGTTACGATTATTCATAAAAAGAGGCTGCCTTTATAAGACAGCCTCAGAAATAATTAATCTAACTGAACGATCAGAATTCGATCCTTCTGCCCTTCTTCTGATCATCATCACCGGACTCGTTGTTGTCCTTACGATCGAAGTTGCGTCTCTCACCGCGATCACGGTTACCATTGAAACCACCACGACGGTCACGATTTCTTGGCTCACGCTTACGTGGCTCTTCTTCAATGTATCCTTCCGGCTTTGGAAGAGTATCTCTGATGGAAAGATTGATCCTGCCCTGGTTATCGATCTCGATTACCTTAACACGAACCTTATCACCCTCATGTACAACATCCTCTACCTTATCAACACGGTTCCAAGCAAGCTTGCTGATATGTACAAGACCTTCCTTACCAGGAATGAACTCAACAAATGCACCGAAGTCCATAAGTCTTGTTACTGTACCTTCAAACTCAGCACCAACCTCAGGATCAGCGATGATACCGTTGATGATCTTCTTAGCCTTCTCAGCCTTCTCAAGATCAGGTGTAGAGATATAAAGCTTACCTTCGTCATTGATATCGATCTGAGCGCCTGTATCAGCAATGATCTTGTTGATAACCTTTCCGCCAGAACCAATAACTTCACGAATCTTATCTACAGGGATCTGCATGGATACGATTCTAGGAGCAAATGGTGAGAGGTCCTCACGTGGTGCTGCGATCCTAGGAAGAAGGATCTCATTAATGATCTGAAGTCTGCCCTTCTTAGTCATAGCAAATGCTGCCTTGATGATATCGAGTGAAAGACCTTCAACCTTGATATCTACCTGGATGGATGTGATACCTTCTGTAGTACCTGCAACCTTAAAGTCCATATCACCGAAGAAGTCCTCGATGCCCTGGATATCCATGAATACGAGGAAGTCCTCATCATTCTCTTCATTTACGATCAAACCGGAAGAAATACCTGCAACAGGTCTCTTGATCGGAACACCTGCATCCATGAGGGAAAGTGTCGAAGCACAAACTGAACCCTGGGATGTAGAACCGTTACTCATTGTGATCTCGGAAACTGTTCTGATAGCATATGGAAACTCATCCTCAGAAGGAAGTACAGGGATCAAAGATCTCTCAGCAAGAGCACCATGGCCGATCTCACGACGTCCCGGGCTTCTGGATGCCTTTGCTTCACCTACGGAATAACCTGGGAAGTTATAGTGATGCATATATCTCTTTGTGTTGTCTGTATCAAGACCCTCAAGGTTCTGAGCCTCAGACAAAGGAGCCAAAGTACAGATATTTACTACCTGTGTCTGTCCTCTCTGGAACAAAGATGAACCGTGAACTCTAGGGATGATTCCTACATCACAGGAAAGAGGGCGGATCTGATCAAGTGCACGGCCGTCAACACGAACATGCTCTCTGAAAAGATAATCACGAACTACTTTCTTCTCGAGCTTATAGATAGCATCCGGAGCCCATGAGGAAAGTCCCTCTTCTTTTTCTTCGAGAAGGTTTACAACCTCTTCCTGAAGTGCTGCAACATTAGCATCTCTTACGCTCTTGTCATCAGAAAGAACTGCCTGACGCATCTTGTCCCAGCCATATTCCTTAACCATAGCAAAGATCTCTTCAGGAACATCAGCAGACTCGTATGTGAACTTCGGCTTACCGATCTCAGCAACGATACCGTTAATGAACTTACAGATCTCTTTACATACTTCATGACCATCAGCGATAGCCTGGAGCATTACTTCATCAGGTACTTCGTTAGCACCTGCCTCAACCATACAGATCTTCTTCTCTGTGCATGCAAGAGTTACATACATATCAGAGATCTTTCTCTGCTCTTCAGTTGGGTTGATAACTGTCTTACCATCGATCAAACCGAGAACGACACCTGCAACAGGTCCCTTCCACGGGATATCGGAAATAGCGATAGCGATGGATGTACCGATCATAGCTGTGATCTCAGGAGAACAATCCTGATCAACAGACAAAACGAGGTTGGATACTACAACATCGTTACGAAGATCCTTTGGAAACAAAGGTCTGATAGGACGGTCGATAACACGAGAAGTAAGGATAGCCTTCTCGGAAGGTCTTCCCTCACGCTTGATGTAACCGCCAGGGATCTTACCTACAGCATAGAGCTTCTCTTCATAATCAACAGAAAGCGGGAAGAAATCGATACCTTCCTTTGGCTTCTCAGAAGCAGTAACTGTGGAAAGAATTGTTGTGTCGCCGTACTTAGCAAGTACTGAGCCGTTAGCAAACTGTGCAAGTCTTCCTGTTTCAACAACAAAAGGACGACCTGCAATGGTTGTCTCGAAAATCTTTTGCATAATTTTCTCCTTTATTAAATTGTTAAGGAGGTAGCTTGCAGATTCACATCTCGACAATGCTGTTCGAGGTATCAATCTACACACTACACCCCTTTGCCTATATGACCCATATATTATATATCAAAATAATAAATTGGCAAAAAAAGATTTCCTCAGTGAAAAAATGTGAGAAGAAAGTAAAAAATCATAAATTTCTTAGACAAAAATCTTATTTTCAAGTATTGATGAACATAAATAAAATAATATAAAATAAGAATGGAGGTTTGGTTATGGCAGTTAGTCACGATCTTTTCATAGATTTCTTTGATGCCTGCATGTCTTTCAAAGGTAAGCCTTTGACAGATTCGGAGGCTGTTGTGATGTTCGCAAAAGAACTCGGGATCGCTAAATGTGACTACATAACTTATAAAGATGGTATTCCTTCCGAACCTTCTCTTATCTGTGAGTTCTCTGAACCACTTTCTAAACAATACCGTTCTTACCATTTTCAGAACATGTTCAGTTCCGCCGAGATCAGGACTTATCTTGGAAGTGATGAATCACATATCTGTGAGGATTATGAGTTCCTTTTAGATATTTGGGACAGAACCGTATTCAGAGCTTTGAACTGTTATATCCTCTCTACTCAAGCCAGTTATAACCTGATGCATGACCAGCTTACCGGAATCCATAATCAGAACTATTTCATGAGACATCTCGGTAAGATCTGTGCAGCAAAAGCTTCTTCTAATTATGTAGCTTTCTATATGAATATCAGGAACTGCCGTTTCCTTAATAATGTTTTCGGAAACTATGCTACTGATGAGATCATAAAGCACTTTGCTATTGATCTGGACGGAAGGCTTGATAAGGAAAACGGAGAGTGTCTTTCAAGGCTCGGAGGCGATTTCTTTACTTTTATCGCACTCAAGAAAAATGAAGAAAAGTATATTCAGTTATTGAATTCCTTCCCTATCGATTTCACTTTCGGCACTGACAGGATCATATATACTATCTCACTTCGCGCAGGTGTTGCTGAGCTCGACTCTTCTTACGACACACCTGACAGCATTATGTCTGCTATATGTGCCGCTTTCTCGCTTACTAAGAATTCGGCTAACAAGCCGTTCGTTTTCTATGATGAAGAAGTAAGCAATCAGATCGTTAACAAGAATTCTCTTGAGACTGAGCTTCGCAATGATCTTGATGCCGGCAAACTTCTCGTATACTACCAACCGTATATCGATGTAAAAGAAGACAGTAATGTTGTTTCCGGAGCTGAAGCTCTTATACGTTGGAGACGTGAAGACAGAATGATAACTCCTGTCGAGATCATCCCTATTGCCGAGCGCAATAAGTTTATCTCTGATATTGATTTCTATGTTCTCGAGAAAGTATGTGAGAAGCTTTCCGAATGGAAAAATGCCGGAATAAAGATCGTTCCTGTTTCCTGTAACTTCTCAGAGTTCGATCTTAAGATCTCCAACCTTGCTGATAAGATAGTTGCAGTTATCGACAAGTATGGTCTTGATCATTCTTCTATCATGATCGAATTTACGGAAAGCGCATTTAATAACGAGCCTGAACTTACAAGATATATCGTTAATCAGCTTAAGGATTCAGGGATCAAGGTCGGACTTGATAACTGTGCTGACGTATATTTTTCATATAAGACATTTACGAATTCGGATTTCGACTATATCAAGATCGATTACAGATCAATAGATCTTACTGATAATAAGAAACTTCTGGTACTTAAGAATGCCATTAATCTTGCTATGGAACTCGATATTGAAGTTATCGTAGAAGGAATCTCCGATGATACACTCATCAAGGAATTAGGCGATATCGGATGTAAGACATTCCAGAGCCTGTATTTTGACAAGCCTTTGTCAGAGAGATTTTTCGAAAACAAGCTTAAGAATCAGTGAATCACCTTTAAAAAACTTCTTCTGTGGATCGGAGTCATTCCGAGTTCTCTTATTGCGGCATAATGATCTTTGGTACCATAGCCTTTGTGCTTGGCAAAACCGTATCCCGGATATTCCTTATCGTAATCCATCATCAAATGATCCCTTGTAACTTTGGCAAGGATCGAAGCAGCAGCGATAGAATTGGACTTGGCATCTCCTTTTATTATCGGCTCGATATCAACGCCTGTTCCCTCAAGCTTAACAGCATCTATGAGCAGAAGGTCAGGTTTTTGTTCCAGATTTGAAACACACTCCCGCATAGCCTGCTTTGTGGCTTCAAGGATATTGATATCGTCTATTACGTCCGGACCTTTTGCAACGACAGCATAACAGAGAGCTTTTTCTTTTATAACTTCGAACAGCTCTTCCCTTTTCTTCTCTGTCAGTTTTTTGGAATCATCAAGACCAAGGATGAGTTCTTTTGGATCAAGAATACATGCTGCAGCAACAACGGGACCTGCCAGTGGTCCTCTTCCCGCCTCATCAATGCCTGCAACCAGCTTATAGCCGTTCTTCCAGGCCTTGTTCTCATATTCCATCATCGTAACGTACTTTTTTACGAGTTCTTCCTTGGTAAGCTTAGCCATATTACGGAACCTCCAATGTGATCCTGCCGATCCTTGATTGTCTTAAGTCATCCAGGAATACCTTGGCAAATCTGTCTTCGTCGATCCTGCCGCCGGACATGATACATCCGCGCTTTCTGGCCATCTCGAGGAATCTGTCATAGTCGTCCTGAATAAAGTCCTCATCATCAGGAGCAGCGATCTTAAATCTATCGCAAAGCTCCTTCGGATATCTCTCGAGAAGGATCTTGATAGTCTCATAAGCAATCTCGACAGAATCAGTAACTTCCTGCTTAACAGCACCTGTAGCAGTAAGTACGAGCTGGCTTCTTTTTGTCTGGATCTTAGGCCACAAAACACCAGGCATATCCATAAGCTCGATCTGACCGTCTGTCTTGACCCACTTCGGAGCTCTGGTAACACCCGGCTTATCTCCTGTAACAGCTACTTTACGTCCGCAGAGCGCATTGATAAGAGTTGATTTACCTGTATTCGGAACTCCGACGACCATAACTCTTATCGGTCTTCCGATGCGACCTTTTGATGCTGCCTTCTCGAGAATGTCGGAACATAATCTTCTGGCTTCCTTAATAAGGTCGTCGAGGCCTTTTTTACGAGTACTCTCAATAGCAACGGCTGAAACGCCCTTGCTCCTGAGATGCTCGATCCATGCTTTTGTAACGTTAGGATCGGCAAGGTCAGACTTGTTTAAGATAACAACCCTTGGCTTGTTGCCGATGATCTTGTCGAGCTCAGGATTCCTGCTCGAAAAAGGTATCCTGGCGTCACAGGTTTCAAATACTATATCTACTAATTTGAGGTTTTCCTGGACATCATTGAGAGCTTTTCTCATATGTCCAGGAAACCAGTTAATGCTTTTAATGTCGTCCATAATAATCTCACTTAGAATTTATAGCGAACATTATACCATATTTCATTTTGCGGTTTGCTTTTTCGAAAATACCGTGATAATGACACCGATGACAATAACAGGAATGATCGGGATAAGCGAAAAAGCTGAAGGTCCGAGGAGCTGATTGGAGCTAACTGCAGGAATAAGGACCAAAGGCATAGAAGCAGCGTTCATAGCGCCGTGTGCAAGAGATGCTACAAGTATGGATCCTGACTTCTCATAAAGATAATCGATAAAGATTCCGTATGCCATTAGTGCAACGCAGATCATAATAGGACCGAGTACAGGAAAACCGGGATATTCTTTGCCGTAGAAATAACCGCCGATAATTATCAATGGCCAGTGCCAAATTCCCCAAAGGATACCGCCGACGATCCTTCCCAATATAGTTCCAAGATGATCTTTGAGGAACGGATATAAAACTCCTCTCCATCCTGCTTCTTCTCCAAGACTCGGCAGGAGCTGCGAGATCGGAAGAGCCGTAAGTGACAGGACTATCATCTCTACAAAAAGGATCTCAGGACTTAATACTGACGGATCAAATCCTGCTTTGATCTCAGGGGGCAACTGGGAGATTATTCCGTCATAGCTGATCTTGAAAAGATCCGGATCAAAAACAAAGTATATAGCCATACCGATCCAGACAAGGATCTGTGGTCCGACAAGAGCAAGAGGGACAAATCTGAACTTCTTTGGTTTAAAGCCGAGCTTTTTAAAACCAGCTCCTGAGATGATGACAGCGATCAAAGGGATCATAACTGCGACGATCCTGAAAAGGAACATAAATATAATAGTGTTTCCTTTATTAAGCATTACGCCAGCAAGAATCATTGGGATCATGGCAACTCCAAAAGCTATAGCCATGAATGTAATGAATTTTTTTGTTGTTAGTGTTTTAGGTTCAATCATTTCAACGCCTCCTATAGTTTTTATGATTGGAGGATATGGTTTTCGAGAAGAAATATAAAGGACACAAAATGAGCAAATGCCTGAAAACACGATATGGGACACGAATGTCTCACATAATAACGGAGCCGTCTCATTACTGAAACGGCTCCGGAAATTTCTAATTACCGATATCTATCAGGACTTCTCGAGAGCGAGAGTTCTTGTTGTGATATCACATACGGATGAAGGACCGTAGTACTGGATAGCACCAGGATATGTGAAGCATGTCTCAACAGCCCACTTCTCTCTGTTAGCCTCGAAGAACTTGAAAGGCTTACCGTCGAGTTCAACAAGAGCCTTACGGATAACCGGCTTATCAGCACCGTTTCTTCTCTCCATGTTCATCATCTTTGTGATAGGCATACCACCTGCAACCCACTCTTCAGCTGGCTTAGAGATGTTGGATACCTTAGAAAGATAACCTGTGTAACCATACTGGATAAGCATGAAAGCGTTGAAGCCCAATGAGTAGCAGTAGTCAGCGTCAAAGTTAGATGGGAATGCGCAACGACCCTCATATCCGAAGAAGTGATGCTGAGCACCGAACTTACCCTTATATGTGCCTGCTGCCTTTCTCTTAGCGAGCTCAGCCTTAACCATCTCGGAGAAGAGCTTCTCAGACTCGATGAGGGAAACCTGAACGTTACCGTGTGGATCTCTCTCGAGGAAGAGCTGCTGCTGAATGCCCTGTGGAAGGATATCAAATACCTTGAAGGAATCAGAGGAAAGACCTGCCTTGATGAAGTCGTACTTAGCATTCCAATCAGGAAGTGCATTGAACTCTTCTGTCTTGGAACCAGCGAGGAGCTCGTTGATCTCAGCGATAAGAGCGGAGAACTCAGGTACGAACTCTACGATACCCTCAGGGATGATAGCAACACCAAAGTTCTCGCCGTTGTTACCACGTGTCTCAACTGCATCTGCTATGTAGTTTGTGATCTGAGCGAGGGACATCTTCTTAGCTGCAACTTCCTCACCGATGAGGCAGATATTTGGCTGTGTCTCGAGAGCACACTCAAGAGCAACGTGGGAAGCAGAACGACCCATAACCTTGATGAAGTGCCAGTATTTCTTAGCGGAGTTAGCGTCACGCTCGATGTTACCGATTAGCTCGGAATATGTCTTTGTAGCAGTATCGAATCCGAAGGAAGCCTCGATATCTTCGTTCTTAAGGTCACCGTCGATCGTCTTAGGGCAGCCGATCACCTGGATACCTGTGTTCTTAGCAGCCATGTACTCAGCGAGAGTAGCAGCGTTTGTGTTGGAGTCGTCACCACCGATGATTACGATAGCTGTAAGACCATTGCTCTTAGCATTCTCAGCAACGATGTTGAACTGCTCTTCTGTCTCGAGCTTTGTTCTGCCGGAACCGATGATATCAAATCCGCCTGTGTTTCTGTAAGCATCGATGAACTTATCATCAAACTCAACATAGTCGTTCTTCAAAAGTCCGTCAGGACCGCCCTTGAATCCAAGGAGAACGTTCTCGCTGTTTGTAGCCTTCAATGCATCGTAAAGACCTGAAATAACGTTGTGTCCGCCCGGAGCCTGTCCACCGGAAAGGATAACACCTACTACCTGCTTCTTAGCGGCAGATGTGTTGGAACCCTTCTCGAATGTGATCTCAGGCTTACCGTATGTATTTGGGAAAAGAGCCTTGATCTTGTCCTGATCAGCTACGCTTGCTGTTGCAGCGCCTTCCTTTACGCAGATATCTGCGATACCGTTTCTGAGCATGCCCGGAAGCTTAGGCTGATACTCGTATCTTGCTTTCTGAAGTGGTGAAAGATCCATAGTTAACTCCTTTGTTTTTATTATTAAAATATAACCTTTAAAATGCTAAATCATTATGTGATTAAAGTAAATAGTAAAATCGAAGCATTTTTGTAGAATATGAAAAAAGCACCCTCGAATTGCTCGAAGGTGCTTAATTGTCTTAAAACAAAAATCGTTATCAAAGCTTCTCTGCGATTCTTGCAGCCTTGCCCTGACGTGAACGGAGATAATAAAGCTTCGCTCTTCTGACACGACCCTTACGTACGATGTCGATCTTCTCGATCTTAGGAGAATGTACAGGAAGAATACGCTCTACACCTACGCCGTAAGAAATACGACGAATAGTCATTGTCTCGGAAATTCCGGAGCCCTTACGAGCGATTACATATCCTTCGAATACCTGGATACGCTCACGGTTTCCCTCTTTGATCTTGAGATGTGCCTTAACGTAGTCACCGATCTCAACTTCGGAGTAGCTATTGCGAAGATTCTCACTCTCAACAACTTTAACCAAATCCATCTTTAAGTTCCTCCTTCTCTGTTAGATGTTCGTGCATTTCCCTATGTAAATACAGAGGACCATCCCAATTAACCCGTAAATTTTATCAGTTTTGCCTTTTTCTGGCAAGTACTTTTTTCCAATCTTCTTCCGAAAGCTCAAGTTTATCGAACATATCGGGACGTTTTTCCATCGTTTCAATCAATGAACAAGTCCTGTTATAGTCATCGATCTCAGCCTGATTACCGTTCAACAGCACTTCGGGTACTTCCCTTCCGTGCCATACACGGGGCTTTGTAAACTGCGGTGCCTCTAATGTTCCGTTCATATGAGATTCGTTCGTATACGCATCTTCATTAGGAAGGACCCCATCGATCATACGGGATACCGAATCGATGATGGTAACTGCTGCGATCTCTCCGCCTGTTAGAACATAATCACCGATGGAGATCTCTTCATCGACTATCTCATCAAGAACTCTGGAATCGATTCCTTCATAATGACCGCATAGGATAGCAACATGATCTTTCTTAGAAAGCTCTTTAACCTTCTTCTGATCCAATACATTTCCCTTAGGGCTTACGTAGATCACATAAGGCTTAGATTCTTTGGATGCATCCTGATAGCATCTGAAAACAGGCTCACACTCCATGAGCATACCTGTTCCGCCGCCATAGAGCGTATCGTCGATCTTTCCGTATTCATTTCCCGAGTAATCCCTGATGTTATAGAAATCAACTGAAATGATGCCTTTTTCGCGGGCACGACCAATAATGCTCTCACTTAGGAAAGCATCGATCTGTTCCGGGAATAAAGTCATAACGGAAAATCTCATCTTAGTCCTCATATAATTCATAAAGACCGTCAGGGAGCCTGACCTTAACAACTCCCTTTTCAGGATCAATCTCATAACATACAGCCTTAAGGAACGGTATCAGAAGATCCTGCTTACCCGTTCTTTTAACTTCAAGGACCTGATTTGCTCCTGTCTCGAAAACATCCGTTATCATTCCAAGCTCACCGATAGTATCATCGATTACCTTGGAACCTATAAGATCAGCAATAAAAAATGATCCCTTTTGAAGCTTGACCGCATTATCACGATCAACGGAGATGTATGTACCCTTAAGTTTTTCAGCTTCAGTCCTGTCAAAAAGATCTTTGAAAGCAACAAGTGCATTGGTCTTATCGATCCTCGCACCTCTTACTTCAAATTCCTTGATGACCGTGCCGTCTTCTTTAACGATAAAGCACTTCTTAAGCTTAGTAAAACGGCGCACATTATCAGTAATCGGGAAGACTTTTACCTCTCCCCGAATACCGTGTGCGCCTATAATTTTTCCGATTATTAAGTGATCGTTCATCAGTCGACAATGTCAACGACTACGCGCTTTCCTTCCTTAAGGTATTTCGCCTTCATGATAGCGCGGATAGCCTGAGCTCTTTTGCCGTTCTTACCAATGATCTTACCCATATCATCAGGTGCTACAGAAAGCTCGAAAACGATAGTGTTTCCTCTCTCTGTCTTCTTTACGACAACTTCGTCGGGATTATTAACCAACGACTTTGCCATCGATGTAAGTAATTCGCTCATTTTTCTCTCCTATATCAAAAAGCTGGTTAATTAGATAATACCCTGATTCTTAAGGAGACTTCTTACTGTATCTGTAGGCTGAGCACCGTTTCCGATCCACTTCTTAGCTGCATCTGCATCGATCTTAACCTCTGCAGGATCTGTAAGAGGATTGTATGTTCCGATCTCTTCGATGAAACGGCCATCACGTGGATAACGTGAATCTGCTACTACTACACGATAGAAAGGTGCCTTTTTCTTACCCATTCTCTTCAAACGAATCTTAACTGCCATTTTTTCTTTCCTCCAAAAATTATGTTTTGAATTTTATTAATTTATATTTCACATATTGCTATGGGAAAATCTTAGAAACCTCTGAATCCGCCGAAACCGCCGAATTTACCTCCGCCAAGCTTACCGCCCGGGAATCCCTTCGGAAGCCTGAAGCCGCCTAACTTGCCGCCTTTGAACTGCTTCATCATCTGAGCTGACTGCTCATACTGCTTAATAAGCTGATTGACCTGCTGAACAGATGTACCGGAACCTTCAGCGATACGCTTTCTTCTGGAAGCATTCAATATCTTCGGATTCCTTCTCTCCTTCTTGGTCATGGAACGGATGATAGCCATATTCTTATCGATTATGGTCTCATCAACATCCTCATCTTTGATCTTACCAGCTGCACCCGGGATCATACCGAGAACATCTTTCATAGAACCCATGTTCTTAAGCTGTTCAAACTGATCGAGAAGGTCATTGAGGTTATAGTCATTACTCATCATCCTCTCGACCTGACGCATAGCCTTATCTTCATCGAGATTCTGCTGAGCTTTCTCGATAAGGCTCATTACATCGCCCATACCGAGGATCCTGTCAGCCATTCTGCTCGGGTGGAACAACTCGATATTATCGATCTTCTCACCTACACAGATGTACTTGATCGGCTTACCTGTCATCTTACGGATAGAAAGTGCAGCACCGCCTCTGGCGTCACCGTCGAGCTTTGTCATGATGAAACCGTCCATACCGATCTGCTCTTCAAACGTCTGAGCAACGTTAACGGCTTCCTGACCGATCATACTGTCGACTACGAGAAGCTTCTCATTAGGATTAACAGCTGAACTTATATCCTTAAGCTCATCCATCATCTCTTCGTCCACTGTCATACGACCGGCGGTATCGACGATGAGATAATTACAGAGCATGTACTTGGCACGATCTATAGCTTCTTTACAGATCTTGACAGCATCTTTTTCCTCAGGATGGATATAGCACTGGATCCCGTTTGCCTCAGCCAAAACACGAAGCTGCTCGGCAGCTGCAGGTCTGTGAACGTCAACAGAAGCTACCATCGGCTTTTTACTGTCCTGCTTAAGGAGCTTAGCAAGTTTAACAGCCGTGGTCGTCTTACCTGCACCCTGAAGACCGTAAAGAACGATTACCGTAAAACCCGTTGGAGAAACTGCGATCTTTGCATCTCCCGAACCTAAAAGTTCAACGAGAGACTCATGAACGATCTTAACTATCTGCTGACCCGGAGTAATGCTGTGCTCGATCTCGGCACCCTTACACTTCTCGGTCATATCCGCTACGAATTCCTTTGCAACGCTGTAGTTAACGTCAGCCTCGAGAAGAGCCATACGGATCTCTCGCATCATGTCCTTGATATCTTTCTCCGTAACACGGGCCTTGCCGCGCATTGAAGAAGTTATCTTCTGAAGTTTGGTTGATAAACTCTCAAACATTACTTACTCCGTTATCAATTCATCTCTGACAGCCTTAAGAAGTTCCAAAGCACTGTCTTTATCGCCTTTGTCGAGAAGCTTTATCGCTTCGTCGATCTCATTCTTTTCTCTTCGAAAACGTCTAATAAGACCAAGTTTCTCCTCGTATTCTTCAAGAAGATTACCCGCTCTTCTGACAGTGTCATGTACGGCCTGACGTGAGATCCCGACATCGTCGGCTATCTCTCCAAGGGAAAGATCATCAAAATAGTAATACTCCATGATCTCTCTCATCTTGTCGGTCAAGAGCTTCCCGTAAAAATCAAGAGCAAGACAAGTATTGATCTTATCCATACATAACCTCCGCCATTAAGACTCACGTATATTATCAAAACGGTCATGCCGTGTCAAGTGTTTTTACTTGTCAGCATCTTCTTTTTCGAAAATAATATATTAAAACTGTGATAGAATCAAATATAGGGTAATATATGAGATCAGGATCCTTTACTAATAGCAGATTCGATCCAAGGAGGTCCACATGAAAAAGTATCTAACAATCTTCTTATCTTTGGCACTTATCTTCTCCCTGACCGGATGCGATATGCTGTCTTCCCTGAAAAAAGATCATAAGTCAAACAAACGTCATACAAGACACGACGATGATGATGACGAAGATGATGACGATGAGGATGAGACAACGGAGACTACTGAAGAGTCCACATCTGAAACTACCGAAGAAACTACCGAAGAGACAACTGAAGAAACAACGCCGGCGGTCACCCCGGCTGTATCAGTCGACAGCAGTGAATATATCTACTTTTACATAGAGTCATATTATGATTATGACTACGGATCAGTAGATGACGAGACCTACTATTCCTCAATGTTAAATCTGGAAAATATCATCGTCAATGACATTGACTATCCGGAGCTCAGTACAAAGTTTGATGATATATATGACGACAGAATGGATTATTACATAGAGCAATATGATGAGTTCTATGATGCCGCCTTAACGGATGCAGAAAACGGATCGAACTACTGTAATTATTACACTGATTCTGTTCCGATCGTATACAGAGCAGACAGCAAAGTATTTTCTTTCAGCTATATATCCTCCTCATATATGGGCGGGGCACATCCGTACACCGCATACTCAGGAAACACTTATGACCCTTCTACAGGTGAAGCAATGACCCTGGATATGTTTATAGATGACTCTGATGCTTTTTACGGTCTTCTCTTCGAAAAACTGGATGAGATCAACGAAACAGGGGCTCTGTTTGAAGACTACGAGGATACCGTAAATAAATATATTGACGGAGAATACGTCTGGAATTTCTATATATCCCGAGAAGGTATCGTTATCCAGTTTAATGCTTATGAGATCACTCCTTATGCAGGAGGTCCTGTTTTTATCACGATCCCATATTCGGAAAACGAGTCTGTGCTCAAAGGCGAATACTGGACCGCAATGCCGGAAGACTATGTTGAAGAATTTAAAACTGAATATACAGCAGACGGAGAGAACTTCAGCATCGAATACGATTATGATCACGACGGAGTCAAAGACACTATAACAGTAAACGGAGAATACGAAGATTATACGTATACTTCCGTAATCTTTAAGATCAAAGACAACGAATATAAATTTGATTACTATGAGTATTCAATAACACCATTGCTCGTTGTTTACGAGGGCAAGGCTTATATATACGTACAAGGCGTATCTGACAATGATTATTCAGTGATAAATGTATATGAACTTACAGATAAAGGTGAGATCAGCTATATAGATTATATGGGCGGAAAAACTCTTGGTTTTGTTAATCCCGAAATATTCCAGCTTATTACCAGAACAGATGTACTTGGAACACAATCCGTAGATGCAGATTACACGATCGGAAATAACGGTATGCCTCAACTGATCGAGGAGTATTATTATTTCAACTATAAGGAATATACTCTGGTTCAGGATATAAACGGTTATCTTAATGATAAGGAAGTAACGGTCCCGGCAGGAACGGTCCTTTATCTGGTGGGCTCCGACTGCAAGACATATGTCGAGATGTGTGATCAGGACGGAAACTACTACCTCTTCGACTTGGATTATTCCTGGCCTCAGAAGATCGACGGAAAAGACATCGAGGAAGTATTCGAAGAAGGAGACATAATGTTCGCCGGATGATAAGAAAATCTTTCCGATAAAAATGAAAAAATACCCGGAAACAGAGAATTTCCTGCTTCCGGGTTATTATTTGATCGAACAATATCCGACTTAAGAAATATCGCCTCTATTGATTCCATACGAAGCGCATATCTCAGTGAATTCCTTTGAGTTAGCAAAGCCTACCAAGACATCGTGCCTGCTTAAGCCGTTATTCATCTCACTAAGCCAGAACGTAAGACCTGCATCATCATACTCTCTACCCATAAATGTGGTATAGAGCCTCTTGATATAGTCTTCGTTTGATGTATTGAAGCCTTTGAACTCTTCAGATTCAAAGAACAGATCAGCTGTATCAGCTCCGGTTACTTCAAGGTTAGTAAGCGACAACGCCCAAAACTTAAGCCCGTCCTCTTCCGGATCTCTATTCAGGCAGCATGTATAAAGTCTTGTAGCAAATTCCATTGCATTAGCCGAAGGTATAGTCGCCTTAGCTCTTGTAGCTCCGGACTTAACTCCGTAGGAAGCGCAGATATTGCACCACTCCTCTGAATTAATGAATCCGTCAACTACCTTGTCACGGCCTTCTGTCTTTAAACTGTTGAGCCAAAAGTTATATCCGTCCAGATCTTTCTCTGCATCCCTGTCGAAGAATGTCTTATAAAGTACCTTAAGGAATTCTTCGTCACTCAAGCCCCTGTCGTTGAATTCCTTACTGAGCAAGAACTCATTTGCGCATGCGGCACCAGTCAGGTCTCCGTTTCCTACATGCTCACACCAGAAGGCCTTTCCTTCAGGCTCGGATGGACGATTAAGTGCTACTACGTAAAGTCTCTCAACAAAATCCTCAAAACCTCCGCCTTTGGATGGTTCTTCTGTCGGTATCGTTGTCGGTGTTGTCGGTGAGGCCGTAGGAGTCACAGGTGTCTTTATAGGCTCGTTTGTAGGTTGAACTGTTGGTTCTGTCGTAACTGTAGGATTAACCGGTTTCTCAGGTATAGGATACATAAAATCTATACGTATTTTTTTCGAAATAGGATACAGATTTCCATCTATGCTTTTCATTGCTGTAAGATAGACATGATAACCGTTTTCTTTTGTAAGATCTGTCTTTATTTTTTCAGATGTTTTCAACTGCTCCAAAAGATCAATTTCACAGTTATTCACTATTATTGTTTCTCCAAACAATGATGGGATATCATATTGTGCATCGTCGCTTATCAAACCCACCTCATAAGCAGTTGCTCCAGAGAAAGAATTCCAACTCAATACGCAGTTTTCATCAACCTTGGCATTATCTATAGACGAAAGATTAAGATTTATATACTTAAGAGTCTTTATTGAATCCTGACTGTCATGATATCCGGGAGCTGAGGCATATACACAAACTCGGTAATAGGTATAATTCTCATTGTAAATCTGCTCAAAACTCACATTACAATCCTTGGTTTGAACAGGAGTAACCCCATACCAAGTTCCCATGTTATTTGAATGAAGAACTCTTACATAATACACGATCTCATCAGAATCACACTTTACAGGATCCCAAGTAAGTCCTTCATTAGTCCATTGCAGATTTTGAGGCGAATCTAACATCGGATCATTGTTAGACGTAAACTTGTTGTCTACATTATAGACATTGAGATTACAACTCAATTGCATAGGATACGATATTCTGTAATTCTCTGTTTCGGTTCCTTTATAAGCATATATTGTAATGTCATAATTCACGCCTTTCTGAACAGCATAAGGAGTAAGAAAACCAACCAAATCACATTTGCTGTCGGTTACCTTTGTCTCAAGATTTACAGCAACTACTCCCTGATTTGTATCAAAGGAAGAAATTTTGTATCCGTCTGCTCCCGGAAAGGGATCCCATGTCATCATTCCATCACCATCAATCTTTATATTAGTAATAGGCTTAAAGAAAAAATTATGGAATGAGAAAGAATATGTCTCAGGAACACTGTCTGCCAGTTTCCCTTTTCCTTGCTTTATTCTGCTGATAACACTAAAACTATAATCTATGTATCCTTCTTTATAATACTGAGAATGTGGGATAAAACACTCCTGTACTGTATAGAAATCTGTTCTATAAAAATTGCCGTCATCACTATAGGCTGTGACCCTAACTTGAAATTCCGTATCATATGAACCGTTATTGCTGACCCAGCTGATTCCATAATCATTCGAAGAAAAACCGGTCGGCGCATTCAATTGAGGATTAGGATTAACATAACTGAAAGAACCATAGGAAATCTCACCTATTACCTCGCTACCTTTATGAGCCTCAAAAGCGTAATTATATTCACCTGTCGGTACATGTAAACTCTCACAACGATCAAATAAATTATAATTGATGCCATAAAAAAGAGTAATCCTATAATCACCAAAACTGATAAAGTAATACGTTGCATCCGGAACCTCATCCCAGGTAATAGCACCATCATCAGCTAATTGAACATTTAACGGGTTATTGGTATCAGCTCTAAGATCATTATCGAGAAAAAGCTGACACTGTAGAAGAATGATCACTGCAAGGATCAAGCCGAGTAAAGACCTTTTGGCATTCATAAAATAGCATCCTCCTGTATAATCGTCCAATATAATTATATAGATGATAAATTTATTTGTCATTTTCGAAAATCACAAATAGAAAAATCCCAAGACGCGATGTCTTGGGAATAGAAAACTCTATTTACTGTTGTCGGAACAGATGGTTAAGATATTAGCGAATCGACGAATATCTCAGGATCGAAATCAACGAGATCATCTACTCCCTCGCCCAAACCAGCAAGAACGATCGGCTTATGTGATGAGTAAGCTACAGAAACTGCAACTCCGCCCTTTGCTGTACCGTCAAGCTTGGTAATACCGATATAATCGAGATTAGCCGCTTCACCGAAAACTTCTGCCTGGATTACGGCATTCTGACCCGTTGTAGCATCGATTATGAGCATACTTCTGATGTTGGCATCCTTCGCCTCTCTATCAATGATCCTCGTGATCTTGGAAAGCTCATCCATAAGATTCTTTTTATTATGGAGACGACCAGCCGTGTCGATAATAAGAAGATCCGCTTTTCGGGCGATGGCTGCATGAATGGCGTCATAGCAAACGGATGCAGGATCAGAACCAGCCTCATGAGAGATAACAGTCGTGGATGTTCTCTCTCCCCATACCTTAAGCTGCTCGATGGCTGCGGCACGGAATGTATCGGCTGCGCCCAGGATAACCTTCTTACCCTGCCTTTTGTACTTCTCACAGAGCTTACCGGCGGTTGTAGTCTTACCTGTTCCATTAACGCCTATCATCAGGATGATGTTAAGCTTGCCTTCTTCAAGAGTGATAGTTGACTTAGGACCAAGGATCTCGAGCATCTTCTCTTTAACAGATGCCATAACAGTTTCCTTGCTGTCGTCACCGGACTTCTTGATGTTATCCTTGACATGATCGATGATATCGGTACTTGCACCTACACCGCAGTCTGCACGCACAAGGATCTCTTCGAGCTCATCGAGCTGATCCTCATCAAAATGGCCGGTACTAGCAGCGATCTTTGTAAAACCGCTGGAAACGAAATTTCTCGTTTTCTCAAGTCCACGCTTAAAAGCGTCCAATAAACCCATATAGTTTCTCCTTTATTCGTCTCCCATACGCATTGACAGGATCTTAGAAATACCACGCTCCTGCATGGTAACACCGTACATACGGTCACAAGCTTCCATCGTACCCTTACGGTGAGTAACGATGATGAACTGCGATCTGGCACAGTAACGGCGGACAAAGTCCGTGAATCTGCTTACGTTTACGTCATCCAGAGCAGCCTCGACCTCATCGAGGATAACAAACGGCGACGGCTTAAGCTGCAAGATAGCGAACAAGAGTGCAATAGCAGTTAGACATCTCTCACCACCCGATAAGAGCGTAAGGCTCTGAAGTTTCTTTCCCGGAGGCTGAGCCTTGATCTCGATGGAACAGTTAAGAACATCTTCACTGTCGAGAAGGATCTCAGCAGTACCTCCGTTAAAGAGGTCTTCGAATACCGTCTTAAAATTCTCATTGATAGTATTAAAGTGCTCGATGAACTGAGTCTTCATCTCCTCCAGGAGATCTGCAATAACCTTCTCAAGGTTTGTCTTAGCCTCGAAAATGTCATTTCTCTGGTTAGTCATGAACTCGAACCTGTCGGAAACTTCCTTATACTCTTCAATAGAGTTAAGGTTTACAGGACCGATGTTCTTGATACGGTTCTTAAGCTTAGATATCTCATGAGAAGTCTCGGATACATTCGTAACCTTCTCACAGGAATCCTTAACGTTATCGTATGTGGTCTCATAATCCTCCCACAAACGATTCTTGGATGTATCGATATCCTCGATATAACGCTCGTACTTAGTCGTAAGGAGTGTCAACTCGTTCTTGATACTGTTGATCGTATCCTGACAATCCGTAAGCTTATCGATAAAGCCTGCCATGTCTTTTTCAAGCTCGGCACGCTGTGCGTAGAGATCCTTGATCTCCTTGTCCTTGGCTTCCGACTCGAGTTCGAGCTTAGCCAAAAGGTCACCGAATCCGGCGATCTTGATATTCAATTCCTCGCTTAAGCCCTTGTCATCTTCCTTGGCCTTGATCTTATTACCCAAATTCTCCTCATATGAGGACTTCTCACGCTTCAAGATCTCAGCGAGCTGCAACACACCGTTACGCTCGGCAATGAGTCTTTCTGTCTTTGACACAGACTCAGATATCTCATCACGGAGCTTATCAAGCTGTTCAGTAAATGACTTAGACTCAGAATCGCTTTGGAGGATATCCTCACGAAGTTCAGACAGATGCTGCTCTGTCTCCTCGAAAACGAGCTTCGCTTCTTCAAGATCATCAGCCATCTTGAGCTTATCCTTGGAGATAAGTCCTATTGACTCTTCAGTGAGTTTGATCTGCTTTTGGATCTCAGCAAGTCTTTCCTTAAGGTTCGTATATGTTGTCTCAGCCTTGGCACGCTCAACACTGAAATACTTGAGTTGTTCACCAAGCTGGTCAACTTCCCTGTTAAGTCCGAAGATCTCTTCGTCGAGCTGCTGACGCTCAGCCTCAAAGATAGCAAGCTTCTTATCGAGCTCATCAAACTCTTTCTTAAGTTCTTCGATCTCACGGCCTCTTCCAAGGATACCTGTTGCATTCTTATGTATGGAACCACCGGTAAGAGATCCGCCAGGGTTAATTGAATCACCCTGCAAAGTGATGATCCTTACCTGATACTTAAGCCTTGATGCGATCTTACGAGCATTATCCATATCATCGCAGACGATGATCCTTCCTAAGAGGTTAGATACGATATCATCGATATTCTTATCATGCTCTGTAAGGTCAGATGCGATGCCAATGTAGCCGATCATGCCTGAAGCAGTGTCGATCTGGTTCTTATCGAGGTCACGCGGTTTAATGTTTTCGATAGGAAGGAAAGTAACTCTGCCGAGTTTTCTCTCCTTAAGTACCTTGATAAGGTCTGATGCCTCCTCTTCAGTGTTAGTAACGATATTGTGGATGCTGTTACCGAGAGCGATCTCGATAGCAGTCTCGTATTCTTTATCAGTCGAGATGAGGTCACCTAGGACACCGACGATCTTTTTCTTGTCGGACGGTGTATTGTTAGCATGCTCGAGAAGCCTTCTGACGGACTCCTGATAACCTTCCTTACGATTCTCAAGGTCAGTCAAAGCCTTGATCTTACTGCTGATGGAAAGCGATCTCTGGTTATCCTTCTCATACTTGGAGAGGATCTCATTATCCTTTTTCTTGAGTTCGGAAAGTTTGAGCTCGCGCTCATTGATATCAGAAGTAACATTACCTTCCTGCTCGATCATTTCCTTGAAGAATTTGTCGGCCTCATCAAGATGCTCGTTAAGTTCTTTCTCAGTAGCGATATAGGAGAATCTGTTGGAAGTAAGTTCAGCGAGCTTTTCATCGATACCAGTGATCTTCGTCTCGTAAGTATTGATCTGCTCTTTGTATGAGATAAGTTCCTGGGTACTCTCGTTGATCTTGCTCTTTGTATCATCCTGAAGGCTCTCGGATTTCTTAAACTCCAAAGAAAGCTCGTCCCTCTTCTTAGTCAACTCTTCCGAGTGCTTCTTCTCGTCGTTGGCTTCCTCGAGAAGAGTCTGAGCCTTATCCATCTTGTCCTTGTATTCCTGGGAAAGACGCTCGATATCCTCTTTCAAGGACTTCTCTTCAGCCTCATAAGAATCGAATCTGACCTTAAGCTGCTCAAGCTGAACAGAAGCAACTTTACTGTCAGAACTGATATTATACTTCTCCTCATCGATATCAGACAGTTCCTGTCTTTTCTCCTCGATAAGATCTTCCAGACTGTCCTTCTTGTTCGTAAGTTCAGTATTGGAATTACGGATAGCCATGAATCTGTCTTCGTTTACACGAAGATCTTCCTCGAGCTTAGCCTTATAGTCACCCTGGCCGCCCATAGCTTCATTGGCAGTCTTGATCTTATGTACCAAAAGTGCGATATCCAGTGTCTTAAGGCTCTCATATGCCTTATGATAAGCGATAGCCTTCTCGGACTGCTCCTTCAAAGGTTCGATACGTTCTTTAAGTTCAGCAAGGATATCATCGATCCTCGTTAAGTTCTGTTCTGTAGAATTGAGCTTACGCTCAGCCTCGTCCTTACGGACCTTATACTTAACGATACCGGATGCTTCTTCCAAAACTCTACGCCTGTCCTCAGACTTAGTAGAAAGGATCTCATCAACTCGGCCCTGTCCAACGATAGAATAGCCATCCTTACCAAGACCTGTATCAAGGAAAAGTCCTACGATATCCTTAAGTCTGCAGTTAACGTGATTTATCTGATATTCACTGTCACCCGACCTGTAAAGCCTTCTGGTGATCTGGATCTCGTCATATTCATAATCGAGATAGTGGTCTGAGTTATCCAATGTCATTGAAACTTCGGCATAGTTCATGGCTTTACGGGACTGGGTTCCGTTAAAGATAACGTCCTCCATCTTACCGCCACGAAGGGACTTGACGCTCTGCTCACCCAAAACCCATCTGATCGCATCGGTAACATTACTCTTACCGCTGCCGTTAGGTCCGACAACGGCAGTCATGCCACGGTCAAATTCGATCAAAGTATATTCAGGGAAAGACTTAAAGCCCTGTAACTCCAGCTTCTTTAAAAACATCAGTACGTCCTTATTTAAAAAATAACTATAAGATTATACCATACTTATTTTTTATTTCCGAAAAGCTTCAGGTATTCATCAATAGCAATCTGAGCACACTTCTGCTCCGAATCTTTCTTGCTCTTTCCGACCGCTTTGGCAAGGACTATGCCATCAGCCTTGACTTGCGCCTCAAATTCCTTATTATGTGCAGGTCCGCGCTCATCAACGATCTCAAAAGTAACGGTATGCTGCTCACCCTTGTTCTGTGCAAGTTCCAAAAGCCTGCTCTTGTAATCCAAAAAAATATTACCGCTAACTGCATCATTGATTATGTCGGAAAGATTTTTTAGAATTACACGCTCTGCTTCCTCAAAACCGGAATCAAAATATACTGCCGCAATAACAGATTCCACAACATCGGACAAGGTCGAATCCTTATCATCACCACCGCTTTGTTTCTCGCCTTTACCGAGCATCAAAAGCTCACCAATACGAAGTTTACGAGCAACAGTAGCAAGCGATCTCTCACAAACAATAAGGCTTCTTGTCTTGGAAAGATAACCTTCGTCCGCTTTTGGATCCATATCATAGAGCTTATGACCGATAACAAGGTCCAAAACAGCATCTCCAATAAACTCAAGTCGCTGATTTGAGTCATAATGATACCCATGATGCTCGAAAACATACGTAGTATGAGTAAAAGCCAACTTCAAAAGGTCTTTGTTCTTGAACTCATAACCAAAGTTTTTCTCAAATTCCTCAAATGTATAAGCCATATCCCCTCCTAATAAAAGAGCTGAATGTACAGTTAAGCACATTCAGCCCTTGAATAATCAATAACAGAACAAATTACTCTGTCAAACCCTTGATGTACTCAACTGCGTCACCAACAGTAGCAACCTTCTCAGCTACTTCATCAGGAATAGAGATATCAAACTCCTGCTCCATAGCCATAACGAGCTCAACCATGTCGAGGGAGTCAGCGTTAAGATCATCTACAAAAGATGACTCCATTGTGATGATGCTCTCATCAACACCAAGCTGATTGACGATCATTTGCTTAATATTCTGAAATAATTCTTCGTTAGACATATTTTACCTCCGTTAACGAGATTGTTACACAACCTACAAACTATATTTAATGTAACATTTAGAAATTGTCAATAGCCAAAATAGAAATAAATTTTGGACTTATAACCGTTAGTCAGATTCTTTAAGATAATTCATATTCTTAAGCAGATAGTCCATACCTGAAATGATTGTCATTATGACACAAAGCAGGAACAAAATATCGCCCAAGATCTTGATCGGAGTCTCCAGATTCAAGTCGAACAAATGGAATATTTTGTTTAAAGTCGGCTCATACATCAGGTAAATAATTGCAATCATCTGGAATGTCGTCTTAACCTTACCGATCATCTTGGCAGCCATTACAACGCCCTTCTGAGAAGCAAGCATTCTTATACCGGTTACCATGAACTCTCTTAAGCATATGATCATAACAAACCATGCTGATACTCTTCCAAGCTCTACAAAAGCAAGAAGAACACCGATTACGAGCATCTTATCAGCCAAGGAATCCAAAAACTTACCAAGATTTGTAATCAGGTTGTATTTACGAGCTATCTTTCCATCAAACATATCAGTTAATGAAGCAACGATAAACACGATACCTGCTACAAACAGTCCATGATTGTTTATGAAATTATTCCATCCTGCAGGTTCAAATCCGTAAATAGAAATAGGAAGCATGAACAACAGCGTTAATGGAATAAGAATAATCCTAAGTAATGAAAGCTTATTAGGCAGATTCATACAGTTACTCCCGTTAATTCATAGTCGGAACCATCGACAATACGCACCATATAAGACTTTCCGATCTCCAATTCGTCATCTGTAGCTGCAACGAATATCTCCGGATCGACCTCAGGCGCCTCGCCATAACTTCGACCTTTATAAAATATACCATCATCCGAAATACAATCAATAGTTACTTTGACAGTAGAGTTCAAGCGTCCTTTATTGAGTTCTTCGGAAATAGTTTTCTGAACTTCGTAGACCTTGGAACATCTATATTCCTTGGTCTTTTGATCTATCTGATCAGGCATCTCGTATGCATCGGTACCTTCTTCAGGCGAGTATGCAAAACATCCCAATCTGTCAAATCTCCACTTTTGAAGATTAGTAATAAGATTATTAAACATTTCTTCGGTTTCACCAGGGAAACCAACAAGAACTGTAGTCCTGATTATAATATCAGGGATCTCACTTCTGAGCCTCGAAAGAACGGATGTAATCTTTGCTACATCATCACGTCTTCTCATAGCCTTCAGGATATAATCATCACCATGTTGTATAGGAATATCCATATAATGTGCTATCTTCGGGTTTGACTTGATCTCATTAATCAGATCATCATCAATGCCGTCCATATAACCGTACATTATACGAACTACAAAATCACCATCTATTGCCGTAATAGCTTTTAAAAGTTCAACAAGATGCCTTTTACCGTCAAGATCAATTCCATAATTCGTAGTATCCTGAGCAGCAAGGATAATCTCTTTAAAGCCACGGGATACCAGATTTTGTGCCTCTTTCAAAACCTCATCCATAGGTCTTGACACGTAATTTCCACGAATCAGAGGAATAGCACAAAAAGAACATCTGTTACGACATCCCTCGCCGATCTTAAGATAAGCATAACTTTCAGTAGAAACGTATCTTTCTTCCAAAAGGTGATCAATTCCGCCGGCTGTATCAACAAGATCGATATTTTCAGTATCGGATTCATATAATGAAAGAATAACTTCTGCTACATCTTTGTAATGAGAGGTACCTAAAACAGCATCAACTTCAGGCATTGATTCAAGGATATCCTTATCATAACGCTGTGGAAGACAACCGGTAACAACGATATATTCAAGATTTCCGTTAGGTTTTTTAAGATCAGCTACACTGAGGATAGTATCAATAGCTTCTTTTTTTGCGCTTTCAATAAAACCACATGTATTGATAACAGCAACTTGAGCCGAATTAATATCTTCAACAAGAGAAAAACCTCTACCCTGAAGCAGAGATATCATACACTCGGAGTCAACAAGATTTTTCGGACATCCGAGAGATATAAGAGAAATATTGATTTTCTTCTGTTCCTTCGTCATCAAGCACCTCGCTATTTTTGAATTATACCAAAACGCAAGGTTTTACAACAAAACAATCCTTTGACAAACTAACTATATAATCATCTATTTTTGAGTTCTTTTTGGGCAAGTTCAAAGGTAAATCCACGCTGTTTAGCCAGCTTTAAAGCAATATTTCGCATAGATTCATCATTTATATCAAATCCATATGGTAAAGCTGCATCATATAATTCAGCTATAAGTTCCTCATCTGTTGGCATATCGGATACAACAGTCTCCGCTACCGATTCAGAAATACCGGCATTAATGAGCCTTTGAAGAGAAAGAAGTCTGCTTTCCCTTTTCTTTCCTGTTCTTAATAACAAAACGCTTCTCGAAGCTTTTCTGTCATCTATATAACCTCTTGAAACTAATTCGGATACGACATCGGACGCTAATCCGCTGTCGTATCCTTTATTAATTAAATACTTATGTATCTTTCCGGATGATGGATTTGAAATACCGATATGAGATATAGTTTCAGAGACTATAGCTGAAAACAAAGTATCATCAGACATCTAAACTACCTCAGATATCGATTCCAAGGATATCATCATCATTCTCATCCAAAGAATCATCAAACTCCTCAGCTTCTTCCTCAACGATAAACTGCTCACAAGGTTCATATGACTCTCTGATAAGCTTTTCGATCTCATTTCTGAGATCATCATGTTCCTTGAGATAGATACGGCAGTTATCCTTACCCTGAGCAATCTTCTGACCCTTATAAGCAAACCAGGATCCGCTCTTTTCAATGATATTGTTCTCGACAGCAAGATCAATGATACAAGACTCATTTGAGATACCCTCACCATAAAGGATATCGAATTCAGCTTCCTTAAATGGCGGTGCAACCTTATTTTTGACTACCTTTACTCTTGTATGGCTACCGATAACATCAGTTCCGCTTCTCAATGTTTCAGTCTTACGTACATCAAGACGAACAGATGAGAAGAACTTCAAAGCACGTCCACCAGGTGTAGTCTCAGGATTACCAAACATAACACCGACTTTTTCACGAAGCTGGTTAATGAATACACATACTGTACTGGATTTTGAAACAACAGGCGCAAGCTTACGAAGAGCCTGGCTCATAAGTCTTGCCTGAAGACCTACATGAGAATCACCCATCTCACCTTCAATTTCAGCCTTAGGAACCAAGGCAGCTACAGAGTCAATAACTATAACATCAAGACATCCGCTTCTTACAAGTGTTTCTGTGATCTCAAGAGCCTGTTCACCTGTATCAGGCTGAGACAAAAGAAGATTATCGACATCTACTCCGATCTTTCCTGCATATACAGGATCAAGAGCATGCTCAGCATCGATAAATGCACATGTACCACCGTTCTTCTGTGCTTCTGCAACAATATGGAGTGCTACTGTAGTTTTACCTGAAGACTCAGGTCCGAAGATCTCGATAATACGTCCACGCGGAACACCGCCAACTCCCAAAGCAACATCCAATGTAAGAGCACCTGTCGGAATAGTTTCTATTTCCTGAACACCGCGGTCACCTAAACGCATAACCGCACCTTGTCCGAACTGCTTTTCAATCTGCGCCATCGCAGCATCTAAAGCTTTCTTTCTCTCTTCATGATTATCTGCTGAAACTTGAGTTACACTTGATTTACCGGAATTCTTTTTAGCCATAATGTCCTCCACTATTAGAACGTTTGTTCACGCCTTTGTATTGATTTTAGATGTTTGATTCTATTTTGTCAACAATCAAAAGCAAACATGTTCTCTTTTTTTATCATTGTAGACTTTTTATCGTTCATTAATAGGACAGTTGCGCAAATTGTATGAGCGTTTTTTCTTTTTTTAGTATTTTACAACTCGATCTTACTTAAAACAGCAGAAATACTTTCATGAAAAACCAAAGTTGCCAATCGGTCAGCCGGTGTAGCTTGCTTATTAATTACTATAAGATTCTTACCTCTAAATCCCATAGCCAATGAAGCAGCAGGATTAACAACCAATGAAGTACCGCCGACTATAAGACAATCAGCTTTATCAACCAGTTTAATTGAATTTCTCCAAGCATCTTGTGGTAATCCTTCACCATATAATGTAACGTCAGGTCTTATAATACCACCGCATATCTTGCATTTAGGAATCTGATCCTCACAGTTAAAGATATAATCAGCAGGATATTTCTTATGACATCTGCTGCAATAATTTCTGAGTGTTGATCCGTGAACTTCCTGAACATTCTTGCTTCCGGCTTTTTGATGAAGTCCGTCAATATTCTGGGTTATAACACCATCAAGCTTCCCTGCTGCTTCCATCTTTGCAAGCATCTTATGAGCTTCGTTAGGTTCAATACCATCAACATTAAGTTTCTGTCTGTAGAATTCAAAGAAGACTTTGGGTTCATCTTCAAGACAATAAGCGCTTAGAAGATACTCAGGTGAATAAGCATCAAATTCTACATCACGTAGATTATATAGGCCGTCTTTCGATCTGAAATCCGGAATTCCGCTTTCCGTAGAAACGCCGGCGCCACCGAAAAATACGATATGCTCGGATTCTTTAATAATCTTATTGAGTTCTTCGTACTTATCCATAATAATCGTCTCCTTATAAATATAGTCATACATTTATTATAGGCGATGATCTTACAAATGGAATCAACAAAGAAGATTAATCATCATCTGATTTTTTTACAAATCTGGTGGTAAGTTTTCGGATCCAATATAATGCTTCATCCATTCTGATAAGACATGCTGTAGAAAAGTAAACAACAACAGCAGCAACGCCTTTAATGGCGAGAATTACAAGCTGAATGGGTTTTCTGTCATAATCAGGAATATAATTGTTTAAGATTATAAGGACCAAAACCATTGTTACTACACAGATAATACTCTTACCGAGAAAACCCAATATCTTTCTGGGTGCAAGTCTTTTGTCAGAGCAATAAAGCCATATCAATATTCCTAATTGAATACAACTTGAAAGCGAATATGCAAGACTCATAGAGATAGGACCGGCACCGACTAGTCTAACAAAGATCAAACAGAAAAGCGGATTAGTAAACATACTTACAAGACCTGCGAAAAGTGGTGATCTGGTCTTACCTATAGCGTAAAACGCCTGATTAAACATAAGAACTCCGGTCTGAGCAATGATCGCTACCGCAAATCCCGATAATATGATCGCACCCTTTTGGACATTATCATCAGTATAAGAAGCATTCCATTTGAAAAATGCCCTTATTGTTTCAGAACTCATCAAAAACAAGAAAGCAGCCGAAGGAATAGTCATAAACAAGGCTGTCTTAAGTCTCGATGAAAGTAGTTCAGATGCCTCTTTATATTTCTTTGATGAATACAAACCGGCCAAAGAAGGAAGCATAACATTACCTACAGCAACTGCAAATATACCGTAAGGAAGCTGCCAAACAGTAATAGCATTACGCAATGCATAATTAGTTCCCTGTTCCATCTGCATTGCAAACCTGTTTAAAGTAATGGTATTGATCTGAACGATAGAAGCAGAGATCAATATAGGTATTGCTCTTCTAACCAATCTTCGAAAACCAAGATTGCCGGGTTTGAATATAAATCTGAACAACTTGAGTTTATCGAATCCGACGATGAACTGAAATAAGAAGTAGATCAATGCAGCTCCCATGATACCGACCATACAAAGAGTCAGTTTAAACTGAGAATCGCCGGCAAATATTACGATAGAAAGCAATACGCAGATATTATAGATAGTCGGTCCGAATGATGTTGAACCAAATCTTTTATAAGCATTTAGAATACCGATAGAAAGAGCCGCAAGCATCATAAAGAATATCTGTATAAACAAAGGTCTTGCAGCATGAGAAGCAAGTTCGATCATATCAGGTGTAGCATTGCTGGGGGCATAAAAACCAAACAGCTGCTTCGAGAAGATAAATCCCAAAGTACAGACGATTGCCATCAGCACAGAAAAAACAGAAATGAATATACTGACTTCTCTGATACCTTCTTTTTCCTTACCGTCATTGATCCTGGCAGCCAAAGAAGGCGTAATAGCGGCCTGAATAGAACCGCCGATCAACAAATTAAAGAAGAAATCCGGAAACAAAAAAGCAAGCGAATAGGAATCTCGATAAAGATCCTGATGGTACTTAACGCCGACCAAGAGTTCACGAACAAATCCTGTACCCTTGGACAACATAAGACCGATCATAACAAGAACAGTGGCTATCGCCATGCTCTTTCCGGATTTTTTCTTGTCATCATTCAACTCACTCATATCAACCAAGCTTACTCAAAGCATACTTATATGCCTTAAAACAAGTAACCTTTCTTATTTCACTTCTGTCACCCTTCGAAAAAGTGACTACACTTTCAGAACCATTCTTATCTGCATATCCGATAAAAACAGTACCTACAGGCTTTTCGGGAGTTCCGCCTCCCGGACCTGCAACACCGGTTACTGATATAGCAATATCAACATTCAAAGCTTTTCTTGCACCTTCAGCCATCATTTTAGCGCATTCATATGAAACTGCTCCTTTAGTTTGAAGGATATCTTCAGAAACTTTAAGGCAATTCTCCTTTACGCTGTTATCATAAGAAACTATACTTCCGTAAAACACTTCGGAAGCACCAGGTATATCAACAACACCTGCTGATATAAGGCCTCCCGTACAGCTTTCAGCAAAACCGATCTTAAGGTTCTTCTTCTTAAGAAGTTTGACAAGTTCCGATGCCAGACCCTGTCCGTTATTCAAATCTATGTCATCATAATATGTATTCATTTACCTACCGTTTCTAGCCTTTATCTCAAGCCACTGAGTAGGATCAATAAGTACCTTACGAGGTTTTGAACCTTCAAACGGGCCAATATATTTCTTTTGTTCCATTACATCGATCAAACGTGCTGCACGAGGATATCCGATACCAAGTCTTCTTTGGAGGATAGAAACACTTGCGACTTTCTGTTCGATAATTACATCAACAGCTTTCTCAAGAAGTTCATCTTCTCCACCGTCATCGCCCTTAGAACCGCTGCCTGATCCTCCGGCATCCATCGAACCGTTAACAGCATTATTGATCGTATCCATTATGTTCTCGTCATACTCAGGTTCATAATGATTCTTAAGGAAACCGACAATCTTCTCGACTTCTTCATCTGTTACGAATGCACCTTGTCCTCTTATCGGTTTAGGAGCTGATTGAGGCGAATAAAGCATATCGCCACGTCCAAGAAGCTTTTCAGCACCTGTCTGGTCGAGAATAGTCTTACTGTCAACACCGGATGTAACTGCAAGAGCAATACGTGACGGAAGGTTATTCTTAAGAACACCTGTGATTACATCTACAGAAGGTCTTTGAGTTGCAAGAATAAGATGGATTCCGGCTGCTCTTGCTTTAGCTGCAAGTCTTAATACCTGGGCCTCAACCTCCTTGGAAGCTACCATCATAAGATCAGCAAACTCGTCTATAACAACAACTATCAGAGGAAGTGGCTGTTCGCCTTCCATCTTACATACTTCGTTATAACCATTAAGATCTCTAACTGCATTTTCAGCAAAAAGAGAATATCTTCTTTCCATCTCTATAACAGCCCATTTGAGAGTATTTGTTGCCTTCTGCATATCTGTAACAACAGGCATTATAAGGTGTGGAATACCGTTATAGATTGCCAATTCAACTACCTTAGGGTCTACCATGATAAGTTTGACATCATCCGGAGAAGCCTTACAAAGTATGCTTATAAGAATTGAATTAAGACATACCGACTTACCTGATCCGGTTGAACCGGCAATAAGAAGATGCGGCATCTTTGCAAGATCACAATACATAGGTCTACCCGGAATATCTCTTCCGAGTGCAACATTCAAAGGAGAAGAATTCCTGAAATCCTGAGTTTCAAGAAGTCCCTTAAGTCGAACTGCCGTCGATTTATCATTAGGTATCTCTATACCTATAGCACTCTTACCCGGAATAGGTGCCTCGATACGAACTGAGATAGCAGCCATAGCCATCTGAATATCATCTGCAAGACTTTGTACTCTCGAAACTTTAGTACCGGTAGCTATTGTAAGCTCGAATCTCGTAATAGTCGGGCCATGTGTGATATTTACAACCTTAGATTCAATTCCAAAACTCTTTAATGTTTCTTCGAGCTTCAGGGCTTTTGCCTTCAGTTCTTCATCATTCTTAGGATTTTTAACCTTCTGTTCTGTATCAAGAAGATTAGTAGGAGCAGGAACATATCTTGTTCCCCTCTTACGCTTCTTACCCATACTGTTAACAGATACAGAAGATGCACCTTTCATTGCAACAGAAGTATCCATCTTACGGCCTTCCATTACGCTGTAATTATCGTGCTCATCTACTGCATTGATCTTAATATCATCCTTCTTAGGTGCCCTTTCAGAATTTGCAGCTGTAACAACATTGCTTCCTCTTGGTTTAGCATTGATATTATTATCGCTGCCCAGATTCTCAGTAACTTCTAACGGAACATACGGAGTTCTTACACCAGGAGTATCATTTTCAATCTCATAAGGCTCATCCTCTTCCGTGAAGTCATAAAGATATAATGCTTCTTCATCAACCTGCTGATTATCTATACCATCAGCTTGCGGGATACCCTGTTCAAAATGATCATAGTATCCTTTTTTATTTCCGTCATCCGAAAGATCATAAAACTCTTTCTGATTACGCTTGTCTTCTTTATTGAATGAGTACATCTCATGCTTTTGAACGATATCGTAAGGCAGATGATGTGGCTGAGAATTATATGTAAAATCAGCAGAATTATCATGTTCTCCTACAGGGACTTTCTTATCACCATAAGATATTGTCCTGTCTCCGAATTCCATCGGAGGCTGAACATTCTGATTAGCCTGTTGCTGTCCGAAATTATAAAAACCGGTTGCCTGATCAACAGGAGCTTTAGCCTGTACATTGAACGGGTCATATGAATCGTATTCAACAGGAAGACCATACGGATCATTGCTTCCATATCCGTTAATGATAGGAACATCACGCTTACCGGAATTACCAGCACCTGCTACAAACGGTGAATAACCTGTATTAGCATTAACAGGTCTTTGCTGAGGAATATCTGTTCTGTAGGCATTAGGTCTGCCCTTACGGTTCATATTCTGTCTGGCGTTAACATAAGTCTTCTTTGCTGCCTTACCCAAGCTCTGAGCAGTCTTTTTAAGAGAAACATGGAAAATAAGGATAACCAGAGACAAAGTAAAAGCGATCATGATAAGGATCGTAACGATCTTGCCGCAAACAGATTCAATACTAACGGCAATAAGACCACCGATAAGTCCGCCGGGAATCAACAGACCGGATTCACCCGGAACTCTGATAAGATTCTTATCAAGACCTGATTTCCAAAGTATCTGTATCGCTTTGGTAACAGCAGGATTTTCCTTACCGTCAGGGATACAAAGAGCCCTGAAATGATCAAAGTTCATCGTAATAGCTGCAAACAAGGAAGCAGAGCAGACAAGGATAAGAACAGCTGCCTTAACACGTGTAAAAGCAACTCGCTCTCTTTTTTCGATGAAAAGATCGATCGCAGCATAAAAAAGGAAACAAGGAAGTATCATCGCAATATAGCCGAAGAATCCGAAACCTACTGATCTCAGGAAGCTTCCGACTACACCTGTTATCTTCTCAGGCAGATAATACATCAAGCCGAGAATTATGGCGCAGAAAAACAGGACAACGCCCATTACTTCTTTTTTGCCATCATTTGCCATAACCTAACCTCCCGGCTGCCTTCAATATACAAATGCAAGTTTTTGCATCTGTTATCTCGTTATTCATAGTCATCTCGTATATTTTCGAAAAAGGGATCTTGATAACATTCAGGAATTCACCGTCATCAAGATCAGTTCCTTCAAAACTCAGATCCTCAGCCAAGAACATACTGATCTTCTCGGAACAATAACCCGGAGAACATACCATTACTCCTAGATTAGTTACCTTACCGGCAACAAAACCGGTTTCCTCACGAAGTTCCCTTATAGCACAATCTCTTGGATCTTCGTTGAGCTCAAGTTTTCCGGCAGGAGCTTCAAACATGATCTCTTCGAATGGAGAACGGAACTGCTTGACCATATATGCATTTCCTTCGGAATCTATCGGAAGGATACATGCTCCGCCGTTATGCTTAATGATCTCACGTCTTGCAGTTCTTCCGTCGCACAAAGTAACCTGCTTAACTATACAGTCAAACACTTTGCCGTGAAATACAGTTTCACTGCTTATAGTCTTCTCTGTAAGATCTATGTCCCTGTTTTGATTCATAACACCCTCAATTATCTTCGGAGAACTTGCGAGATTGCTCTACGGCAAGTTCGTCACATCTGTTGTTAAACTCATTGTCAGCATGACCCTTAACTTTGATAAAACTGACGACATGAGTATTTGTAAGTGACAAGAGCTCCTGCCAAAGATCAATATTGGCAACCGGGACCTTGGCACTGTTCTTCCAACCGTTTCTTTGCCAACCGATTATCCAATTCTGATTAAAAGCATTAACAACGTAAGCACTGTCACTATAGAGATTTACCTTGCATGGCTTTTTAAGCGCTTTCAAGGCACAGATCACCGCCATAAGCTCCATTCGATTGTTGGTAGTCTGTTTCTCGCCACCGGAAAGTTCTTTCCGATGCTCCCCATACATAAGGATGGCACCCCAGCCACCCGGACCCGGGTTACCGGAACATGCACCGTCTGTATAGATATCGACAACGTACATATCAGCCATATCAGCCATATCAGCCTTTTGCCATTTCCTTTGTCTTTTCATCAGCTGCAAGAACAGACTTTATAACTGCATTACGAAGTCCGTTCTCTTCGAGAGCCATAACACCTGCAATAGTTGTTCCGCCAGGAGAACAAACCTGATCTTTAAGAACACCCGGATGAAGTCCTGTCTTAAGGCAAAGCTGACCTGAACCCATTACTGTACCTGCAGCGATCTTAAGAGCATCGTCTCTCTTGATCCCGAGGCTTACTGCTGCATCAGCCATTGCCTCGATAAAGAGCATTACGTATGCAGGACCTGTACCGGATACACAACCAATAGCATCAAGAGTCTTCTCGTCACAAAGGATAACTTCTCCGCAAGACTCAAATATCTTCTTAACATAAGAAACTTCATCATCATTCAAACCTACAGGACATACGGCACTTACACCACACTGAACCTGAGCAGGAGTATTAGGCATGATCCTGACGAACTTAACGCCTTCTCCGAGGATACCCTTGATCCTGTCGCACTTAACAGCTGCAGCGATGGATAATACGATTACACCAGCCTTAAGTGAATCCTTAAGAGAAGAAAGAGCTGCATCAAAATGGATCGGCTTAACAGCCATGAGAACGTAGTCACATCCTTCAACGGCCTTTGCTGCTTCAGTAAATCCGTTTGTACCATACTGCTCGCAAACAGAATCCACTGCTTCTTTTCTTACATCACAAACATTTATATCCTTGGAATCGAAAATTCCTTCAGCCAAAATGCCTGCCAGAATAGCCTTTCCCATGTTTCCGGTACCAATAATTGCAAGTTTCATATCAAACCCTCTTTATTATTAATAATATAAACAAAACAATCATATCATTCTACTTGACATAGTGCAAACCAACAGATAAAATACTACCTGTTGTCAAAGGGGAGTGGCTCAACGGTAGAGCAGCGGTCTCCAAAACCGCCGGTTGCGTGTTCGAATCATGTCTCCCCTGCCATAAAGATAACATAAGGGGTGTCCTAAAAAGACACCCCTTGTTTTATGTTTAATTTCGAAAAAGATCAAACGAATCCGCCGTTAATTCCGACTATCTGTCCTGTGATGAAAGAGCTTTGATCGGAAGCAAGATAATATATGAGATCAGCGACTTCAGAAGGCTTACCGATACGTCCCAAAGATGTTTCTTCCGCCAGTTCTTCCATATCTTCATCGGAAAAACAGTTAAGCATGTCAGTCTTGATAACTCCCGGAGACACGGCATTTACTCGTATTCCGGAAGGACCGAGTTCCTTGGATAAAGATCTGACATAAGCATCAACAGCTCCTTTTGTAGCTGAATAGAGCGCTTCACAAGAAGCTCCCTCCTGCCCCCACATAGAAGAAACTGCAATGATATTTCCGATTTTTCTGCTGATCATCGAAGGAATGATCTCATGAACAAGATTAAAGAATCCGCCGAAATTGATATCCATGATCTTACGGTAATCCGAATGATCAAATGTATCGGAAAGACCTACATAAGATATACCTGCGTTGGAGACGAGAACATCTATATCACCAAATACTGATACAGCCTTACTTACAGCCTCTTTAACAACTGTCGGATCTGATACGTCCGCCTTGATAAAAAGTAGGTTATCGGAATAAGCATTAAGCTCACACAAAAGAGCATCCTTAGCTTTGTCGTCAGATGAATAAAGAACAGTGGCATTAAAGCCATTGCCTATGAATTTCCTGACTGTAGCTGCTCCAATTCCTCTCGTGCCACCGGATATTAAAAGATGCATAAAACTCCTCCAAAACGCAGCATTATTATACACCAATACTTATTTATTTGTATTAAAGTGCTTTTAAGGTTACAATCACATTGGCAAATATAAAAACTGAGGTTTAACTATGGATAAAGAAAAACTCGACATTACTGATGATATATCCGAAGAAGAACTTAAAAAGGTCGAAGATCTTCTTAAGACTTCCAGAAGGAAAAGAATTCAGGCTAATACGAAAGAGAAATCTTCAGGCAATAAAGAAAAAGATCCGAAAAAACAGGAATCATCTTTCATCGATAAGATGGTCAAAAATCCTGTTATTCCAATTACAGCTCTACTCTTAATAGCAGCACTGGCATTGGGAATCTTCTACTTTGCTCCTAAGCTTTCCAAGAAAGAAAAGATTGATACTTTGGGTATTACCTATGAGCAGTTACAGACTAACTACAAATCGACTAAGCTATATAGTGAACTCTTCTCTTCTTTTGATTGCGATCTTCCTGCGAAAACTTTGACTGAACCTTCCGAAGACAGCAAACACAAAGAGGAATTGAACTTTTTCGCTATGCCTATAAAGAATAATTTCACGGCATTAAATGTAGGTGTTCAAGGTAGCGAACTTAAGAGTAACGGAGAATTGGTGGCTTTAAGATTCCTTTTCGAAGATACAACAAGCGAAGCTGATTCTTCAGATGTTTTCCTTTCTGTTCTTATGTATTACAGAATGGTCTTTAACGCTGTATACCCGGATCTTCAGGACGAGGAGATCACTAACATTCTCACTCAGTCCGCAAATACCACCGAATTCAGTATCAAAGGTGATATCGCCTACAGATTTTCAAAACAAACAATAAGTGGCAAGAACTACTACGTCATGGACTTCGCTCCTGCCACTCAATATGCTGATCAAAATACTGAAAAGTGATTAACCCTTAGTTGCTGTAGGTTCAGTAGTCGCAAATGATGCTTCAAGTTCTCCGGATTCAGTATTCTCTGTGTCCGGAGTTTCTTCATTATTCTTCAAAAAAGCAACGTTCAACGGAAGGTAATCCAAAACATTAACATACTTTTCCTGCATAGGAACAGAATCATTGATCTTGTCAGAAACAAGCGCATTCTTTCTATACGGAAGAGTTATTGCTGCATAACTGATGCCCCATATCAGAAGAGCCAATATAACCATATGGAAGATCAAAAGAGGTGTGATCGTAAGCGAGAAACTGTTAGGCTTAACGGACATCTTACCATTCTTGATCTTCTTGGCATCCGATGAAATAAACTCAGCTACTTTAAATCCCTTAGAATCGATCTTTGCGCTGATCTTCTCGAGCATGGAATTTCTTGTATATTCGTCAAGATTTCTCTCTCCGAAAGTAAGACCTTCCGGAAGCTCATACTTCTCTACGATATCATTCGCATTCTTAAGAAGGATATCTCCGAAAACATACATGACTTCCTCACCTGGGATATTCTGTCTTTGCTGGAAAACATCCACATAAGACTTTACGATCGCCTGTTCTGTTCTGGTAGTTTCCTTACAGATAGAATATGTAGAAGGATAAACCATCTCAATGGTCTCGTTATAAAAGTCATTTAGGTTTTCTCTGTTGAGTCTTTTATTCCACATTTCCATTTGACTCACCTCCATTATCAGCTACAGGTTCTTTAGCCTGTTTCTTAGGTTTAGCGAACATAGCCTCATCTGCGATCCTTGATACGCTTGAGATCGGATAGATAAACGAAATGATCGCAAGTAATACAGTAATTACAAGCAATACGATCCTCATATAACCGATTGCCAAGGAAAGCGTCAGGACAATTACCGAGAGCAGATTTGCAAACAGGAATGTGCCCTCAGCAGCCTTTCTAAGATTCCCGTGGATCCTGTCTTTTGCAAGTCTTGCAACGATATAAAGATATGTATAATCATGAATACCGATACTGACGCCGAACAAAGCAACCGTAATAACAAGTACTTTTGCAGTCGGAAGTAATGCGAACAAAGCAAATCCGAGGATAGTTGCACAGGAAGAGATCAACACTCTAACTTTTGAAGTTAAGATCTGATATGCACTTCTCTTAACTATTTCCATAATAAATGCTGCAACAAATGCACAAAGCAAATAATAGAATGCAGATGTTGGGATCGATATACCAACTGTACCCAAGAAATTAGGAATAAATCCGATCATAAAGGCAAAGATAAATCCAAGAACATAAACACCTGACATAAGAAGCTTACCGGTATATTTATTTGTGAGGACTTCCATCCAAGTATTGATTGGAAGATATGATTCCTTAACGATATTGTTGTTTCTCATGAGATAAGTCATCGCAATAGCAGCAAGAATGAGACAAGCTCCGCTAACGATCATGACTACCAAAAGACCAAATCTCTCGAAGAAAATACCAGCAATAACTGTACCTACGGATACACCGAGATAATAAGAAACACTTTGGATCTTATGAATAGAACGATCATCATATCCATCATAGCCAAGCTGAGCTGCATTGATCCTGTAATCTCTTAAGAAATCATGTGTGATACCGCTGCAGATCGCGATCGGCAATGACATGAAAACAGTAAGATAAGGGATATCGATAAAGCCTGTAAGAAGCGCCAGAAAATAGCCAAGTACTGTCATGACCAACAAAGCGATCTTGGAAGTAAGTTTAGCCTTGATACTTCTTCTCAAACCGGAGAATCCGAAGAATCCGACTGCATAGAAAAGAAGCGAAAGAGCTATCATTCCGTAGATCAGATACTTATTCTGCCCCACTAACGATTTCTTCAGATAAGCAGCTATTACAACGGGTTGCATAACTGCCGCAAACGAGAAGAAGAAAGATACAAATTTACATGCATCATGACCAAACATGATGAGAACCGGCATATTGCTCTTAACACCCTTAGAGAGTGTGGAAATCAAAAGATTGAATTCATAAATAATAATTCCAGCAGATACGGCAATCGAGAAGATCGTGAATATCCAACTTAATGACATTCCGTTAACCGTAGAAACAAAATCCGATTCAGGCATTCTTACTTCAAGGATACCCGCTACCGTATTCTGTGAACTGATAATAGGAGCTATAGCGCACTTATATCTGACATTATCTTCAACTCTGGTGGATAACGTTACTATCTGTTGCTCAAAGCAGTTGTTGTAGTCATCGCTGGCGCTGTCAGAAAGACCGCTAAGAGTGTATTCATCAAGATCTTTAGCTCCGGATGAAGTGTACATTCTCAAAAATGAATTGCCGGCCTTAATATATATATCAAAAATATACGGCTTATCATCAGCATATGTATAGACAGGAAGCGGCCAAGTCATATTCTCAGATATATCCGTATGGCTTAATGCAACTGAACAAGCAACTGCAACGGACTTCATCGACTCGCTTCTTTCTACCTGTAAGGACTTGACATATGTCTTAGATAGAATATTGGACATAACAAGAAGAACTACAAGAACGATTACGAAACAATAACCGATCGTTGCTGATATAGTCTTCTTCTGTTCTTTACTACGTCTTTCAGAGGAGGCTCTACTCATAATGTCTGACCTCCCTTCCTTCCTGATCTCATAATGAGCTTAGGAATAAACAACTGGATAAGGAAAAGCACGACTCCCGCAGCACAGGAAACAATAACAGCCTTAAGGATTCTGTTTTCAACTTCGTTACCAAGTCTGCTAAGTTCGCCAAAAGAACACTTATATTCAAATACAGCTACACACTTACCTGTACTGTCAGCCACAGGAACAAGGATGCTCTGTGAATTATCTCCATATACTGTAGAAGTAGAATTGTCAGCAGAAAGCCAACCTGAAATAGGAGTATCGACTACTGCAAATGAGGCTGTATCATCAGATGCAGTAAGAAGTGACAACTGACCGCCCGTATAGAGGAACAATGCATAGTCCTCTTTTGAATAACTGTCAGTAGAAGTATCTGCAAGAAGCAAAGGAAAGATGTTGTTATACTTCGTAATAGCTGCCTGAGTATCTCCGATAAGCTCATCACCGGAAACAGTTTTCTGAACGACATCAGATACCGTTCTCATCTTTGAATCCGTAATTCCTTTGTACTCATCTTCAAATTTAAGTCTCATATGATGTACGGCAAAAGATACCGATACAACTGCAAGGATCAACGCAACAACAATCAAAACGACTGCTCGAACTATACGATTAACGATATCCGACTCGTTGACCTGACGACTATAACCAACCTCAGACATATATGTTCTCCTAGCAAATATATACTCACAATAATTATATATTATTTTATTTATGCGATGTTTCGATTATTTATCATTCACTTTACAAAGCAGTATTACTCTTCGTCTTCATCTTCTTCGTAATAGATCAAACCGTACTGTATCAAAGAATAATCTTCTATCATATCGATCGTATCTCTGGACAAAGTTGAATAATCCGTATGAGGGTTTCCATCTAAGTCATATACAGCAATAGAACTGATCGCAGAGATCTGAGTGTTCAAAACACGAAGGCAGGATCTGGAATCAGGAGAAGTAATACCTGAAACATCGAGCAATTCCTGACCAAGGAAATTAGGCGATGTGATACCGTCGTCTTTTAATCCCTTGATATCGTAGTTAGCCCAAATGAAATACCTGGTATTATAAAGGTCAACAGAATCATCAATATTGACTTCTCCTAAGTCTTCATTGAGCATAGCATCATAAAAGCCTTCATCAAGAGTCGGAAGATGATCTCCGAAAAAGACTACGATCGTTGGCTCGTCGCTCTGTTTTAGTTCTTCGATCAGATACTTGAGAGCATCATCGGATTCACGCAATAATGACAGATAATTCTCAGCATATTCAAAGTGAGAACCATCCTCTTTTAGAACGTTATTGATCTTAATGTCATATGCCATATTGTCATAATGTTCAGAGAAATCAGCATGATTCTGCATAGTAACGCAGAAAAGGAACAAAGGCTCCTCGCTCTCATCATAGATGTTCTTGATCTTCTTGAACGTCTCAAGATCGGATATATACCTTCTTACGTACTGTGCATCCTCAGAAAAATCGTCTCTTGTGAAGAATTCATCAAAACCTAAATAAGGATACTTTTCTCTTCTGTCCCACCAGTCTCCATCAAACGAATGAAGAGCAACGGTCTTATATCCGGCATTCTTATAAATCTGCGGAAGAGCTTCAGTTTCATGATTGATATAGAACGTATAAACCGATGAACCCGGAAGAAGCGAACTCATGGAATAACCGGTCAAAAACTCGAACTCAGTATTACAAGTTCCGCCGCCAAAGATACTTACAGCCAAAGGTCCGTCCTGAGTATCTTCGACCAATGAATCAAAATACGGGGTTGCAGGCTCACTGGTCTCTAGTTCTCTGATATTATTTAGGTCGCAATAGGCCTCACTCATTATGCAGATAACGTTAGGCTTAACACCTTTACTTACCTTCTTATCAAGTTTAAGAGAATTGACTTCCGATTCGTATTTATACACGAGTCCCGTAGTCATCTCAGGGGAGTTGTTTTCCTTGCCTCTGGCATTGATATTGTTGAGATGATAGAGGAATGCCATATATGTTCCGTTCTCGTTATAACTCTGATATGGCGGATAAACATCATAATAAACATTGATTCTACGCAAGAGCTTGGTATTTGTTACAAGTCCCAATACCGACAGAACAGCAAAAGAAGCAGCAAATGCGATTAAAGAAAGCCTTACTTTCGAAAAAGAATATCGCTGAGATGCGGTAAGCCTTATAAAGCAAATTATTCCCAACGCAAACACTATACTCATAGCAAAATTAACAGTCAGATGGAAATAATACGTTGATCCGGTCTTAACAGCTATGCCAGCGGAAACAAGATCCCACGGCATAAACGTATCACCCCTCATGACGAGCTTAAAGTGATTGGTATATGCTACCGTTGCACACAAAACAGAAACAACTATGGCTGACAAAGATCCAAGTCCTGTGATCATATAAAGAAGGAAATACAGCGCGCCGATAATAATGATGGCCGAAAGCAGCGTAAACCAATGTTTTAACGTCATAGGACCAAAGATCTTGATCAACGCACGTCCTTTAACGTTAAGCATATTTCCCAATAAGATAAGCATAACAGGCAGACCAACTGCTCTTAAAGCTTCCCTGAACTTCTGATTTTTCATGAGTTTATCTATAAACAAAACTCCGACAAATGCCGAAAATACGAGGAAATGCACGATAGCGTAGATATAATTGGTCGTCTTATAGTAGTAAGCAATATTAAAGACCTGGGAATATCCAAGGCTCGCATCATTTACTATCTCTTCCTGAACCTCATCATTATCTACGTCGATACTTACGTCATCATCTGCTCTGTCATTACTTCCGAATCTCTCAAGATTGAACTGCTGATGTGTCTTAACAAGGATAAAACTGTCTTTATCGATATTATCCAGAGTAAATACCAAAGTATATATATCGCCTTTTTTAAGCGATACATCATCACAATCGACAGGGATATAGCTACGGGTAGAGTTATAAAGGAAGAAATCCCTGTCCAAGATAACATTACCTTCACTGTCCTTGATCTTAAGATTGCCTTTATCAGATGACTTAAGTTTGGACCTTGTCGGATTAACGGCTAGGCGGAATGATCTTAAAGTATCACCCTGAGCTTCAAAATACTGAGTGTAATCAGCACCTGAAAACAACTGGGTAAACTTATAATTGTCATTTGCGTAGTTAAAATATACTTTGTTGCTCGAAAAGCAATCAAAGAACGCTATAAATATTGCAACAAAAGAAAGTGCAACTAAGATCTGATATACATATCTCTTACGTAAGACCTCATCAATCTTCTTGATAAAGCCTATTACGTCCAAAATTATCTTCTTAATTTTTTCCATCATACATCCTTCAAATAAAATCCTCCTGTAGATTATACATCAAAAGAATTATTTGAACATGTTTATTATAATAATAAAGGCTTCGGCACTTTACCAAAGCCCATAATTCAGCCGATTTTTTTATTTGGGAACTCTCATGGCTCTCACTGCGTTCAGTATCGCGATGACAAGAACACCGACATCACCGAACACCGCAAATCTCATTCCGACTATACCAAGTGCACCTAAGATCATTATTCCGATCTTGACGGCCAAAGAGAAGATGATGTTTTCTTTGACTATCCTTAAGGTCTTTTTCGAGATCTTTACAGCAACAGGGATCTTATTGAGCGAATCATCCATCAAAACAACATCGGAGGCTTCAATTGCCGCGTCAGAACCCAAAGCGCCCATCGCTATACCGATATCTGCCCTGGTAAGGACCGGAGCATCATTTATTCCGTCACCTACAAAAGCAACCGTATTGTTGTCGCTCATAATGTTTTCGAGCGAAGAGACCTTCTGATCAGGCAAAAGGCCTGCCATATAGTCATCTATACCGACATCGCTTGCGACTTTAGACGCAACTTTTTCATTGTCACCCGTAAGCATTATAGTTTTTTTGATTCCGCTTGCTTTGATCTTGGCAATTGCATCTTTGGAGTCTTCCTTAAGCTCATCATTAATGATTATGTGACCAAGGTATTCGCCTTCCAAAGCCACATGGACCGCAGTTCCCGGCAGATGGCATTCGTGATAGTCAGCTCTGACATCTTCCATAAGCTTGCCGTTGCCGACATAATAACACTTACCGTCGATGACTGCTTTAATGCCTTTTCCGCTTATCTCACATACATCCCCGAGTCTTTCTGATGCGATATGCTTACCATGTGCTTCAACGATTGATTCAGCGACAGGATGATTGGATCTGGATTCAGTCAAAGCAGCAATATCTATCAGCTCGTCAGCATCAACCTGATTCGGATGTATAGCATCAACAGCAAAATTACCCTTCGTGATCGTACCTGTCTTATCGAAAACGATAGTATCTACCTTCGCCAATATCTCAAGGAAATTGCTGCCCTTTATAAGGATACCCTTTCTGGAAGCCGCTCCGATACCGCCGAAAAAGCTCAAAGGAACCGAAACTACCAGAGCACAAGGACATGAGACTACCAGGAATATGAGTCCTCTGTAAATCGAATTTTTGATACTCATATCAGTAAATAAGATGCAGCAAAGGATGATTATAACCGCACAGATTACAACTGCCGGAGTATATACGCGGGCAAATCTGGTAATGAATTTCTCAGATCTGGCCTTCTTATCAGTGCTGTTTTCAACCAATTCCAGGATCTTGGAAACCGTACTGTCTTCATATTCAGTCGTGGTACGGATCTTAATGACATTAGTAAGATTGATACTGCCGGAAAAGACAGTCTCACCTGTTACTCTTTCAACCGGAAGGCTCTCACCTGTCAAAGCCGCCATATTAAGAGTAGTACTTCCTTCAAGGATCTCGCCATCTATCGGAACTTTCTCGCCCGGCTTAACAATGACGATATCTCCAACGGAAACTTCGTAAGGATCTACGACTTCCTCAACACCATCTCTTATTACAGTTGCTGTTTCAGGGCATATATCCATAAGATCCGAAATCGACTTGCGGCTCTTTCCTACAGCAATGCTCTGGAATAACTCACCGACCTGGTAAAACAGCATAACCGCTGTTGCCTCAGGGTATTCACCGATTACAAATGCTCCTACGGTAGCGATCATCATCAGGAATTCTTCATCGAACAGTCTTCCCTTTATAAGTTTTTTGGCCGCATTAAGCACGATATCATACCCGATAACAAGATACGGAATAAGATATGCAAATAAACTTAAGTACCATCTGTCCCCGAAAGGAATAAAATGAAGTGCTACCAGAAGAATTGCCGAGATTATTATTCTTATCAGTATTTTCTTCTGTTTCTTCGTCATATTATCTTAATAACCTGCAATCCGGTTCAACTTCCTTGATCTTTGCCTCAGCAAGCTTAAGAATATCTTCAAATCTGTCTTCATCAGCATCAAGGATCATCTTCTGAGCCATAAAATTGATATTTACCTTGTTAACGCCGTCTATCTTAGCGATGGCATCTTCCATTTTCTGTGCGCAATGTGCGCAATCAAGTTCTTCAAGCTTAAACGCCTTCTTCATATCAGTGTTCCTCCATTATATGTTCAAATCCTTGCGCCAGTATCTGATATACATGATCATCTGAAAGAGCATATATCATTGTCTTACCCTCTCTTCTGCTGCTGACGAGATTATTATCCTTAAGGATCTTAAGTTGATGTGAGATAGCGGATTGCTGCATTCCGAGCATATCGGAAATAGCATTTACGCTCATCTCAGACTTATAAAGTACAAACAGAATCTTCATCCTTGTCGTGTCTCCGAAAACCTTGAAAAGGTCGGAAACATCACACAAGAGAACATCATTTGGAATACCGTCGAGATTATTCAACATCTCTTTTGCATGTTCATGTGAGCATTTGTTTGACATTAGCGACTCCTTTCATATGAATAATTGTTCATATGTTCTTCTGCTCATATAATACATCAATATCGGAGAATGTAAAGCCTTTTATGGGAAAAAGTTCAGTTTTTATCTATATCTATAGTTACGATCTCACATTTGCTGGCCATCCTAAAAGGCATTGCCCAGATTCCTGAGCCAGAAGATACGATAACAGCAGGCTTTTCAGGCGATTCACGATAATAGCCGTAATCAACCTTAAAGAGCATCTTTGTAACAAGATTTGCAGGAAACATCTGACCGTGATGGGTGTGACCACACAAGATCAGCTCATAATTACCGTCATACTCGCCTATTGTTCCGGGATTATGCTCAAGAACAATGACCGGAAGATCATTATCGTGCTTAGATTCGATGTCCTTCAGATCACATCGAACATTATCTCCGAACCCACCCATAGGCATCGGATCTATTCTTCCAAGAACACTGAATCTGCCGTCTACGTCATAGAATTCATCTTTGAGGAAAGTTACATTACAACTTTCGATGAACTTCTCCATAAAAGGATAGGTCTTACCTGCATCATGATTTCCCAAACAATAGAAAACACCGTATTTGGCTTTGATAGAGTTGATCTGATTTCTGACTTCGTCCGGATCGATTATTGCATAGAAATTATTATTGAACAGATCGCCTGAAATAAAAACTATATCGGCATTCTGCTTATTTATGAGAGATACCGTATCCCTAAATCTTATCTCTGAATTAACCGCACCAAGATGAACATCTGAAATGAGGACAGCTCTAAGGCCGCCATCGATCTTACGGTTGAAGTTTACCTTATAGTTAGTTACATGAAGTTTTGTATAGTTGATATATCCAAAGATTATGATCGATGCAGATAATAAGACAACGGCAAATCCTCCGTATTTTTCGAAAAGCAAAGGATCGAGAGCATTCAGTTTGAATATAAGCCTTCCAAGGTCGTAAAAAAGCCAGAAAACAAAACTGAACAGGAATACAAGCATGAAGATACCGCCTACCCAGTCAATGACCTTTTTGACGCGGATCGGAACTTTGTGACTGTAAAAAGTTACAACGGAAGCGATCGGGAAAAGTGCAAATATGATACCGAATGCTATGGCACTCAATGAATCAACATAAAGATGAAGCCATTGATATGTCCTGAAAGCAGGATAAATATTCAAAACAAAATATAAAACTATATATAAGTAATACATAACGCCACGATTATAGCATAAGAAGATTTCTCGAAAGGAAAATTTATAGGGCAAAACTGCACAAAAAAAAGTTGCCTCACAAGAGACAACTTCAAATGGTTGCGGAGGCGGGACTCGAACCTCACGACCTCCGGGTTATGAGCCCGGCAAGCTACCAACTGCTCCACTCCGCGATGTTGGATTTGACTTGAATTTGGTGCTCGTGACCGGACTTGAACCGGTACGGATTTTACTCCGACGGATTTTAAGTCCGTTGCGTCTGCCTGTTCCGCCACACGAGCATTTCCAAGCGCTTAAAGATAATAACATTATGACCGAGGTATGTCAAACACTTTTTGAAAAAGGCAAAAATAATACATTTGCCTTGACATTTTAATGTAAGTGAAACGTTAAAAGTTGAAAACATTAATGATTTGAATTATATTTATTTTAATAAAAATAGGAAGGTGAACATTTTATGCTCTACGATTCTGACGATAAAGAAAACAAATCTAACGACAGTAAATTATTCGGAGCTGATAATGCCAACAGTAATCTTGATGATTCTCCTGCAGCTGAGGGAAATCCCGATTCCCTTTTTGCTTCACCGCTAAACGGTACCAATCAGACATCCTCACATGATTCATTGTTTGATACCAGTTTCAGCGAAGATGACATCAAAGCTAACGATACTATCGATTCTTCATTTGTTGTTTCGTTCAAGAACAATGATCCTATAAATTCAGTATCTGATAAGCTCAAGTATGATAATTCATTTGATGGAATGGATTATGAAGACGATCTCGCTGACTTCGATTTCGATTCATCCATTTCCGCATTCAAGCCATTGAACGCTCCTGTAGTTGATGATCCTAAGCCGGCTACTCCGGAAGTTAAAGAAGAAAAGATCGAAGAAAAAGTTGAGGAAGTTAAGGAAGAGGTCAAAGAAGAGATCAATGATCTTGACCAGCAGATCGATGAGCCTATCGACAAACCGATCTTTGCTCCTAAAGCTGCAACAGCAAGCTCTGCAAAGGATCTTGATTTCGCAGCATCTGAGTCCACCAAGTCTTCCAGTTCCTTCTCAGGACATGCTCCTGTTGAAGAACCAAAGCCTTTCTCTCCTGTTGAGGACAATATTTCTGATGATGTTGAAACAAAAGAAGAAGTATCGCCTTTTGTTCCTAAGAATGAAGCTCCTGTTGAGGACAAGGTTGAAGAGTCAGCTCCTGTTGCCGAGGCAGCAGCTGCTGCAGCAGTTGCATCGACAGTAGCAGATTTCGCATCTGAGCCTGCTAAGGAAGAGCTCTCACCTGATCAGAAAGCTTTTGAAGCATTTAAATCATCTACAAAACAGAGTAAGCCGCAGAAAGATAAGCTCGAAGGTGTTCAGACATACGGAAAAGTTTCTTCCGGTGTTGATGCTTTCGGTAAATCCACTAACGCAGCTTCTGTTGAGCAAAGAGCTCCAGTTAAGCGTCAGGCTAATAATGTTAGACCTGGTGCAGGAAAACAGGAAGCTGCTCCAGCTGCTGTTAAGAGACCACCACGTCAAAGTACTTCTAACTCTACTCCGTTCGGAAGCACTAATGAAAGACGTATCCCGCCAACACAGCGTAAGTCTGCAGCAAGTCAGACAGGAAACATCCAGCCTGTTACTACAGTTGAGACTAAAAAGAAAAAAACATTCGGCGTCGGATCCATTATCGCTGCTGTTGTTCTCTTCCTGATCCTTGTAGTCGTTATCATTGGACTTATGTTCGGTTCCAAGATCACAGATTATTTCAAGGGTATCTCCGGAACATCTACAACAAAGACATCCAGACATCACGATGATGATGACGATGAGGAGACAGCAGTAACTTCTATCATCTCTGAGTCCAAGTCCGATCCTACAGAGTCTACAGATGACACGACAACTGAGGCTACGACTACAACTGAAGAGACTACTACGGAAGCTACGACAACCGAAGCTACTACTACTGAGGCCACAACAACTGAGGCAACCACAACAGAAGAGACAACAACTGAAGCTACCACTACTGAAGCTACTACTGAAGCTACAACAACGGAGGCTACAACTACTGAGGCTACGACTACTGAGGCTACGACCACAGAAACAACTAAGAAGCCTTCAAATGGCGGCGGAGCAGTTACAACATTCTATACAAGCATGAGCGGATTCACATCCAACGATTCAGGCTTTACTTGTAACCTCGTTCTCGAGAACTATGGTTCAAAGGATGCACAGCTTAAGGATTCCGTGAACTCAGTTAAGATCACATTCAATTCTGATAAGACAATCACTAACGTAACATCAGACTACTTCACATTTGAAGCTGTTCCTGATACAAAGAACACCTTCATCGGTACACCTACAAGTGCAACGATCGAGGCCGGCGAGAAGTTTAAGGCTCCTATCACAGTTTCTACAGACGGCAAGCCTTCTCACTACGGTTACACATCATGTTACTTCGATTGGAACAAGTGATCGTCAATTGAATAACTAATAAATTCAGGAGCTTACTCGTTTGAGTAAGCTCCTTTATTATGCCTAAAGGTTTTCTTATTCTCATTCATTATCTGATAAGAGATGAAGCTATGATCATGTCTGAGCATTAAACCTTGCCTTTTACTGAGGGATTATCAGTCATCCTATATTGGTTCTCCGGGACATTTTTAACCGGTACACGTTTTCGAGCATAAGAAAACCACCGGATATACCGGTGGTCGATTGAATACAAAACTATAAGATCACTTCTTCTCTTCTACTTTGGGAGGATTCAGATAACCCGATATCTTATCGGCAACGCTCTTTACGATAACAGCAAGAACAAATGATACAACGATGATCGTAATGGCGTATTTAAGACCGGACTCTTCATCAGTATTAAAGAACTTAAGGCAATACTGATACATGTTTACGTGGATCAGATAATACTCCAAAGAGAATAATCCGAGCATCTCGAAAAATCTCGTAATTATGTGTGATCCAACTGCATCTCTAAGGAAAGCAAATACAAACAAGAATGAAAGTGCCAACGGGAAATTGATATAGTGTCTGATAAATCCATAGTCTTCCTGGATCAGGATGATAAGGAATACTGAAAGGAAAGTATAGACAATATTAAACAAGATGATTGCCAAAAAGCACCATCTCGGAATCTTAACGCCTTTCATAATGACCTTGCCGAGATAAGCGCCGGTGACAAATGCAGGTATTCTCGTCAGGAATACTTCGACTCTCATAAAATAGTCGTAATCAATAATACCAAGAACAAACGTAAAGATAATAGATACCAATGAAATCACAATGACAGCTATCAATCCGAATCTCTTAACTGCTTTATAGATAAGAGGGAAAAACAGATAGAACACAAGGATTGCAGATACATACCAAGCTACTTCTGCTGCTTCAGATTTGATGAACAGATCAACGAAAGTAATCTGAGAAAAATACTCAGGCAAATAAGTCGTACTTAAAAATCCGCATAGAGTAACTACGATAATAAACGCACTTGGAACGACTCTAAAGAATCTCTTCTTATAAAACGAAGTCAGCTTCGAGTCTTTGGTCATGGAGTAATAAAGTCCGATTCCGGACAGAAACAGAAACACTTCTACTGCAGCGTTACCTAAGCGCTTCAAGATCTCCAGAAGATCACCGATATGAGTTACGCTTAAAAACTCGATATCTCTGAAATCAAAAAAGCTGGAATGGTAGACAACGATCCAAAAAGCAGCCAGGCCCATAAGGAATTTTCTGTGTTTATTAATCAAGCTTAAATCGATCATATCATCATCCTATTGTTCAAAGAAAATACAATAGGTATTATAGATTATCAATTAGGTTTTAACAACAACAGCGTTATTTCAAGATGAACTTAAATGCAATGATAACAAGGATTCCGAGTACGATCCTATACCAGCCGAAAACCTTAAAATCATGTTTTCTAACATAGCCGATAATGAATTTCAAGATGAACAATGAAATAATAAAAGCGGATACCATACCGATAGCAAGTACGATAAACTCCTGATTGGTAATCGTACCGTCATACTTAACTATCTTCAAAAGGCTGGCACCAAGCATAACAGGAACAGCCAGGAAGAATGTGAATTTAGCTGCCACTTCCCTGCTAATTCCGATCATCAATGAACCTACGATAGTAGATCCGGATCTTGATGTACCCGGGAAAATAGCTGCTATAAGCTGGAAAAATCCGATAAGCAAAGCATCCATATATGAAAGATCATTTATATCCTTACATCTTGGTTCTTTATTCTTCATAACAGTCTCAGTAACTATGAAAAGGATACCGAAAACGATCAAAGCAATAGCAACAACAATGTAGTTATACAAAAGTACGTCCAAGATATCATCAAAGAAAACTCCGACAATACCTGCAGGAATACAAGCAATAACGATCTTGAACCACATCTGGAACTTATTTACATCGACATAGGACAAAAGCCCGCCTCTGGTAAGAGGTTTTGAATTATTCTTCTTTCCGAAAGGCCAAAGATCATTCCAGAAAAGAACAACAACCGCCAGGATGGCACCCAACTGAATAACAACAAGATACAAAGAGAAGAAATCCTCTGATACATTCAATTTGCATATCTTATCAAGTATGATCATATGTCCTGTTGAGCTAACAGGAAGCCATTCGGTAATACCCTCAACGATACCGAATAATAACGCTACTAAATAATCAACTATGCTCATCTTGCACCTCTTAAACGATTTATAACACTATACCAATAATAGAAATAATATAAAAGCAAATAGTCTTAAAAGTAATTCTATTGAAACATAGGCATAAAAAAACTGTCCTGATTACTCAGGACAGTTTGGTGGGAAGAGGTGGATTCGAACCACCGAAGTCACTGACGACAGATTTACAGTCTGTTCCCTTTGGCCGCTCGGGAATCTTCCCATATCGTCTTGTTTGAGTCAGTTAGTTAAGTGGTGGGCCTTCAGGGACTCGAACCCAAGACCGACCGGTTATGAGCCGGTTGCTCTAACCAACTGAGCTAAAGGCCCACGTTGTACTAACTTAGGGCGCTTTTCAAACGCTTGTATAGTATATAAATAACTTCGTTCCTCGTCAAGTGATTTTTCGAAAAAGAATGAATTTATTTTCCAAGCCTCTTCAAAATATACTTACCGCAAAGGATTTTGCTCTTTCCGATGTTAAATATATACTCGTGGAACGTATCATCAATAGTCTTATTATACTCACCTGCATGCTCCAACAAGTAATCAATAGCAGGCTTAACTTCCTCAGCCTTATCAGGATCGACACTCTTACCGATTACATTACGAAGCTTGATATTCTTAGGAACGATATCGATCTTCTCATAATCAGGGTTCATAACCTTCATAGGAGTGTTGATGAAAAGAACAGGACGCTTGGTCGTAAATGAATACTCCCAACAGATATCGGACCAGTCAGTTATAAGAAGATCAGCCTCCATAACCGGGTTAGTCTTAGAGAAATCAGTATCAACCTTGATATTGCTTCCCTCTGTTTCATACTTCTTACGAAGCTCCTCGAAAAGTTCAGGCATATGCCTTACCTGCTGTGGATGAGGTCTTAAGATAATGTCATATTCAGTATCCTTCAAATACTTAAGGATATCATCAATACATGACTCGAAAATGTTATCAGGCTGCCATGACGGAGCGATAAGGATCATAGGCCTGTCATGCTTAACATGCTCAGAAGCCTCGTATTTAGCAACCATATCATCGATCAAAGGATAACCTGTCTCAACAAGCCTCTTCTTCTTTGTACCATAAAGCTTCTCTATAGCTCTGATCTCTTCTACATAGTCAGGGCCACAGCAGAAGATAGTATCATAGTAGTTCAAAGCACCCTTACGCAAAGTAAGGTTGATACTTGCCATAGCGTGATCGGAATAGATATACTCGATATTCTTATTAACCTTGGATCTCTTGAGCTGATACTTCTCAAGATCAGGAGTCGTAAGAAGACAGATCTTACAATCAAGCTTCATGAAAAGCGGAATAAGATACTTATCGGAAGCAATGTAGTATGACTTGATCTGTTTTCTCGGATCATTAAAGATATTATCCTTAGGATCGCTCGTTACGTAATGGATCTCAAGGTCAGAATTCTCACAGATATAATCAATGATTCCGGCATAGTACTTATAGAAACCGTTCTGCTCAGAGTAGATCATGAGCTTCATATCCTGTACTTCGAAGAAACGCTTGTAGTCTTTCTTCTCGACAGACATATGTTCCTTACGGATCTTCTCTTTTTTGGCCTTTTCCGCCTTCATCTTCTCGAAATACTCGTAATCTATATGCTTCTTTGGCGGAATAATCAGATTAACAAGGATCATGGAAGGAACGGCAAAAAGGTTACCGAATATCCAATAAAGACCAACACCTGTAGGAACAAGGAAAGCGAAATATGTAGAGAATGCAACCATGAAAACAGTTGTAGCGATCATATAAGGCTTTTCCTGAGTAAGCTGCAATACATTGATCCTGTTCTGCATCTCACAGAGGAACCAGGCACTTAGTCCGGAAAGGATAGGAATGAGCAAGAGAATGTAATTACCATGGAAACTAGGAGTAGCACTTAGATCGATACCAAGAAAATGTGTATCGAAATTAGTGATCTTGGTAACTGATTCAAGAAGCGAAGCATCTGTAGGAACGATACCATCCTTGATCTTGCTGATGATATCAAGCTGGAATCTGCTTGTGAGCTCTGCACCGTTCATAGTAGTGATGAGCCAGGTCTTAAGAGATTCAACAGTTGAACTGTTAAAGCTCAATACATAGGACAACGGTCTATAGATAACACCTACAAGACCCAATACCAAAGGAACCTGGATCAGAAGAGGTATAACACCGATGATCGGGTTATACTTGTGCTTCTTATAAAGTTCGAGCTGAGCGTCGGTGAATTTATCCTTATCGTCGATATACTTGATCTTCAATGCGTTCTGTTCAGGCATAAGATTAACCATCTTGATGGAATTGATCTGAACAATGATCGCAAGCGGCAAAAGAATTACCTTAGTGATAAGAGTAAACAAGATAATGCTCAAACCGTAGTTATTGCAGATAAAGTAACAAAGACGCATGATCTGACCCAAGCCAAAGATCAATCCGTCATTAATCATCGAAAAGAAAGATAATATATGTCCCATTATTTCACCTCGCCATATTTATTATCTAAATAGACGGCTGAATGTCAAGCCAAAAAAAGAGACTGCTTCAAATAAGGAAACAGTCTCTTTGAATAAAACTTGTCAATTACTTAGCTTTGATATAACCCTTAGCCGTGAGAAGTTCAGCAGAAAGAACACCGCCGCCTGCAGCACCTCTCAGAGTATTGTGTGAAAGACAGGTAAACTTATAATCAAAGATATTGTCTTCACGAAGTCTTCCGATAGATACGCCCATACCGTTCTCATACATTGCATCAAGCTTAGGCTGCGGACGATTGTCCTCATCAATGTACTGAAGGAACTTCTTAGGAGCAGATGGGAGATTAAGCTTCTGAGCCTCACCTTCAAACTCTGCCCAAGCCTTCTTCATCTCATCGATGCTCGGCTTCTTATCGAAAGATACGGAAACAGCTGCCGTATGACCTTCCTGAACAGCTACTCTGTAGCACTGTGCAGAGATAACAGGCTGTGAAGCGTTCTCGATGTGATCGCCTGCTACCTTACCCCAAACCTTCAACGGCTCTTTCTCGGACTTCTCTTCCTCACCGCCAATGTACGGGATCATGTTACCTACCATCTCAGGCCAATCCTTAAACGTCTTACCTGCACCTGATATAGCCTGATAAGTACAAACAGAGATCTGCTTAATACCGTAACCGAGAAGAGGTGTAAGAGCCGGAACATAGCTCTGGATCGAGCAGTTAGGCTTAACAGCTATAAAGCCGTTCTTTGTGCCAAGTCTCTTCTTCTGAGCTTCGATGATCTGAGCATGATCAGCATTGATCTCAGGAATGATCATAGGAACATCTGCTGTCCATCTGTGAGCTGAGTTGTTAGAAACAACAGGAGTCTCTGTCTTAGCGATCCTCTCTTCGAGAGCTCTGATCTCATCCTTCTTCATATCAACTGCGCAGAAGCAGAAATCAACCTGCTCGCAGAACTTCTCGAGATCATCAGTACTATATACAACAAGCTTCTTTACATATTCAGGCATCTCAACGTCGATCTTCCAACGTCCCTCTACTGCCTCTTCGTATGTCTTACCGGCAGATCTTGGGGATGCACATACTGCAACACACTCAAACCAAGGGTGATCTGCAAGCAAAGAAACGAATCTTTGGCCTACATAACCCGTTGCACCGATAACGCCTGCTCTTAATTTCTTTTCCATTTTTTCCTTCTTTCCAGTCCGCCTGTGGTGGACAATTGTCTTTGTACGGAGGTATATTAACATAACGAAAATACTTATTCAATAACTATTTTCGATAAGATTAACAATGGATTATGTTAAAATGTAGACAGAATTACCAAAGCGGAGAGGATCATGATTAATTCGTTCCCTGTACTAGAAGAATATGAGAATTACATGCTTGCAGTTTTAAACCGTTCAGACCTTACGGTAAAGAACTACAAGGGTGACATTGTGATCTTTTTCAGGTATATGAAGATAGACAGGAAACTCGTTTCCAAGGACACGGATTTTCAGGAGATAGACATATCGGATATCGATGTTAAATTTATATCCGGCATCAAGACAAATGACATCTTTGCCTATCTTATCTGGCTCAGCAGAGATCAGGGTCTAAACGCTGCTTCAAGATCCAGAAAGATATCTTCTCTAAGAAGTTTTTATAAGTATTGCTGCGTTAAGAAGCACCTTTTCGAAAATAATCCTACACTGGAACTCGAAAATCCGAAGAAGAACAAGAGATCTCCTAAGTATCTTACTTTGGAAGAAAGCCAGGCTCTTATTAATGCCGCTTATAACGCGCCTACAGAGTCAAACGAGAGAGATTACTGTATCGTTATTCTCTTTTTAAACTGCGGAATGCGTCTTGCAGAGCTTCGAGGCATCAATCTTAATGATATCCACGGAGACATACTGACTGTAATCGGTAAAGGAAACAAAGAAAGAACGATCTACCTTAACAAGTCCTGTATTGAAGCCATCGATGAATGGCTCAAAGTAAGGAACAAATATAACATCAAGCCTGAAGCAAAAAATGCTCTTTTTGTTTCTCGAAAAGGATTGAGATTGTCCGAAGACATGATACAGATAACGATCAAGAATCTTATCATCCAAAGCGGCCTTGATCCTAATACATATTCTGTACATAAGCTCAGACACACAGCCGCTACACTTATGTATAAATACGGTCACGTGGATCTCAGAAGCCTTCAGACGATACTGGGACATGCCAGTGTATCGACTACTCAGATATATACACACGTAGACGACGACCTCTTACACAAGGCCGTCGAAAGTAATCCGTTATCTGATTTTACTCCGGAAGATATTTAATTATCCGAAATACTCCGTCATAGGAAGAGAATCAGTACCCTCACTGCCCGGTGCCTTACCGTAAAGGATATCAGACGGACCGGTGAACTCATATTTACAGTATGCATTATAGATAGTCGTATAATTCAATCGACCCGTACTGTAAATAGCAGGAAGTCCCTCATCATAGATCCTGTCATAGAAGATTCTCGTTCTTACAGAGTTTTCATCGAAATCATAAATAGTATTCCCGAAAAATCCCGGTTCAACATACTGATCGATCCCCGTCAGATAAGCGATCGTTCCCATAATATCCTCATGGTATTCAGGAGTTTTCGTAAATACGATACTGTCGTGCTGATCATTAGGAGCCTTGATCATAAACAGTGGTGTCGCACCCCAATCAAATTCGGCTTCCTCATTATGATAACCGTGATCAGATGTGAATATGATCGTAGAAGAATCATAAACACCAAGATCCTTCAGTTGCTGAACGATCTTATTCATGATATCAAAGGAACTGACGATACCTTCTTCCAAAGTACAAGGCTTATGAGTACCGTTTATATGATTGATCATGAGATAATTCTTGTCATTATCAGCAAAATGCAGATCCAAATGTGCCAGGTAATCAGAATTCATATAATATGAATCAGAGCCCAGCTTATATGTTGCGATCTCTCTGAATGAAAGTCCGTCAAACTCGATGAATTCCTTGAAACAATAAGGCAAGCAGCGGAAAAGAGCCAGTTTACCGAAATCTCTCTGGAATCTATCATATTCAAACCAGTCAAGTTCCAGCAGTTCAGGCTTTTCATTCTTATGAACATTGTCGAACTTACCGTAGATATACTGCTTTTCAGGCATCTCAAAGTTAAAGCCGTTACACTCATAGTTGTTCTGATGTAAAAGCTCATAGAACTTCAATGTCTTTTCACTGTTCCATGAAGCTTCAAACCAATCAAACTTACCAAGAGTATTATCGAATTCGGCACCGCCAAACATCTGAGACATGGAAGTAACCGTGGAATCAAAGACACTGCAGGTATCAGTATAAAGAGTAAAATCCTTAAGACCATCAAATGCAGCCGGGTTTTCTTCATAGTAAGGTTCGATATATGAATTATCAAAACAGTCGAAAACAATAACAATAACGTTATTATGCTTGGATACCGTATAACAATCCGTTGAATCAACAAAATACTCGGAAGTTACTCCATATATCTGCTGAGGAGCGAAAGCGATCAGCAATACGCTGGATACAAGATGAAGCGCAAAGTAAAGGATAAATCCGATAGTAAAATAATTCTTTTTATCTTCCTTCTTCTGTACTTTCTTAAGTAAAACAGCTAAAGCTTCACAAGCCAGGATTATAGCAAGCCAGATTATTACATTGATAACCTTAGTCTTAACTGAAACGCTTAAAGCATCGTTAGATACTCCAAGCAAAGTAAGTTCACTGTTAAGGAAATTGTATTGAACATATGCAGCTATACCTATTCCGAGTAAAGCGGCATATACAAATGTATATATCTTGTCCGGAATCAAGAAAAGCAAAGTTGCTGCAAAACAAGCAACTACAACACAAAACAACAACTGCCATCCGATGAATCTCTGGATCGGGAATTCGAAATTATCGATATTACCGATAAAGGAATCAAGAGGCAGATAGATATTTACCATGAAAGACAATGCCAATGTCCCGGCAAGAGACTTGAAATACTTCTTGGCAACTCCCTTTGAGTCTTTAATGACAAACGAGAGCGGGAAAAATATCAATATGGCAAAGAAAATACAATCCAACAATAAGATCGGCGCTGCAAATCTTGTTATGAAATCCGGTAAATCTTTGAAAAAATAATTGTAGAACAAATACAACGGGAAAGTCGCAAAGCACATTGATACAAAGAACAATGGCGGATTAAACCTGTCGACTATTCGCGTTGAAAGCCCTGTTTTAGAGACGATTTCAAAAAGGATCAACATAAGAATAAACGAAACTGACTTATGAAGAACATATGAAATCTGAAATATAAAAACGAGCAACAAAAAATCAAGTATAAGAAAACTGTACTTTCTTATAAGCTTCAAAGCTTTCTCTTTAGTTATTTGCAAATCTATCTTCCGTCCTAAGAATTATTTGTTCAAAAGGTCATCAGCTGTAATAACAACATCTTCGTCATCATCACCGGCCTTAAACTGTTCGTCTACCTTTACTTCATCATCTTTTCCCTTTTTCTTGAACAATCTCTTAAGTTTATTCCAGAAAATACCAATAAACGCTCCCAAAGCTACAATTACAGCAGCTGAGATCTGAATAATATAGCTAGTAGTAGCAGGATCTATATACAAAGAAACGCTAAACATTTAAAAACCTCCAAACATAAACATATTAACCAAAATACTCCTTCATAGGGAATATTTCAATATCTATAACTTTATCATTAGTCGGTGACTCAAAAGGATTTATGCCTTTAAGGTCAGATGCTTTTCCGCAAATCACATATTTCGTGAAAGCATTATATCTTATCATATAAGACAAATGACCCGTCGCATATACTGTCGGCAATGAAGAATCAAACAATCTCTCATATACGACACGCTCTCTGTAGTCACCTTCTGCATAATCGTAAATCGAGCTTCCATACTGCTCCGGATTATCAAGTCCGGCATTTACTGCAACAGTTCCGATAAAGTCGCTCAAGCAGATAGGAGCATCATTAAATACGATAGAATCGTGAGTAACATTTGCTTCTTTTATCATAAATATCGGAGAAGCACCTACTGATTCGGCATCATTACGATGAGAGCCATGGTCTGACATAAAGATTATCGTGCTGCTGTCGTATAATCCCATGTTCTCCAGATTCTCCAACAAACGATACATAATTACAAAACATGCATCTTTCTCAAGTTCATAATCACAAGGTTCATGAACACCAAACAGATGGTTATACATGAATATATTGTCTTCTACTGTAGAATAATTCTGATTCTCGATATACTCGTCGTTGTAGTAACAACTCTGATCATTATCATAATATGTTACGTAAAAATTAAAGGCATCTCTGTCAATAGCCAAAGAAACAAGGTTCTTAACCAGATACGGCATGGCACGATACAGTGCAAGTTCCTGGAAATCATCATAGAACTTATTCAGGTCGAAAAAGAATACTCTTCTTTCTTGTGGTTCGTCATATTTTACGACATTATCAAATTTGCCTTCTGTATATTCAATGATCGGAATATCAAAATTATAGGCATTACATTTATAACCTGCAGAATGCATTGCGTCATAAAAACTTGTTGTGTTCTCACTATTCCAACCTGAATCAAGCCATTCATCCAACGTGTATGTCTTATCATAATCACATCCACCGCAGAAACTATTGATAGAAGTTATGGTTGAATCAAATGCACTTGTAGTATTTGTATAGAAAGTAAAGTCCTTTAGTCTGTCAAACCTATGATTATCTGCCATATAAAGATCCTGCATATCCTTATTATCGTAGGCATCAAATACAAATACTATTACATTGTTGTTTTTCGAAAGAAGGAATTGATCGGATGGATCAAAGTAAGCCATAATCTTGGATGAATATACATCAGCAGGAGCAAAGACCATAACAAGGATCAAAGATATCAAGTGATAGCTAAGAATGATAAGAGATGCGGCATTTCCAACCTTCTCATATTTATCCTTCAAGAACTTCGGAGCCATGAAAACAGCTACGAAAACAGCTACCCAAATCACAGTATTCAGAAGGAGGACCGGAATATTCCATACCATCTTTTCGCCTGTAAGACCAAGATACGGTAAGTGCTTATTCATGAACATATACTGAATAAAAGATCCGATAGTTGTAGCAAATAAGATCTTATACATAAGATCAAAATGCTTATCCTTCAGTCTTGCAAAAGTCAAAGGCAAGATAATAACCAGGCTGAGGTAGAAGAAAATATAGTAATAGAAGAAATTATGCATGGTAAATCCGAAGTTCTGGATATTAGCAACATAAGAATCCATCGGCAGATACATGATGAGCATGAATCCTAGGGCAGCGAATAACAAAGCCAGCCTGATGATCCTCTTCTTGAACTTCTCACAAACCGCAAATGACAGAATAAGACCGAGCCAATATGCCAATACCAGATCACACAGCATTGCAAATATAAAAACTACAATGGAAAGCGGACTCTTGACTCGTTCTCTATAAAGGAATACAGGATTTCTCGTACCCGTAAAGAAGAAGAAAAAGATATAAAGCAATGGAACTGTTAGTACCAAAGCGATCAGCTTATGCTTTTTAGTGATTTCCTTTTTAAACACACTGACATGAAAACCCGTAAATAACGAGAAAAGTGTGATTATCAGAGGAAAGATCATTCTATACGCAGTATAGTCAAAATACAGCAAATTCTGTACTGCAAGAAAGAACATCAAAAAGTAAAAACAGATCTTTCCGAGTAACGGGCTTTTTCTGAAGACTGAAATCAAAGTATTCATTAAATCTCTATCCTTTAAATATTTTCTATGAATGATTTATAAGCTAAATAAGTGCTATAAAGGTCGATCTTTGAGATAAGCTCATAAGGAGCATGCATCGACCAAACAGGAACACCGCAATCCAATACTTCCATTCCGTGCTTAGCCATATAAGCAGAAATGGTTCCGCCACCGCCTGCATCGACCTTACCGAGTTCACCTGTCTGCCAACTTACGGAATTTTCTTCGAATATTCTGATGATATCAGCAACAAAGTCACCGTTTGCTTCATTAGTTCCGGACTTTCCTCTGGCTCCGACATATTTCTCGATCTTGATTCCATGTGAAAGATAAGCCGTATTGTTTCTCTCAGAAACACTTGCGTACTTTGGATCAAATGCATTTGAAACATCTGTGGAAAGCATCTTTGAGTTAGCAATGAATTTACGATAAGCAAGAAGATCAAAAGCTTTACCTGTCTGCTTAGCAAAAACTTCCATCAGGAAATTCTCATAAAGAACAGACTGGGCACCGGAATTTGAATATGAACCGATCTCCTCTTTATCAGTAAGCATGGTAACACAAGTCTTGTTTGGTCTTTCCTGCTCAAGGAGAGCCATAAGTGCCGGATAAGCGCAAACCTTATCATCATGACCATAAGCAGCAATATAAGCACGATCAAAACCTACGTCACGGGCTTTAACAGCAGGAACGATCTCGATCTCGCCTGAGACAAAGTCCTTCTCAGTGATACCGTAATTGTCATTAAGAAGTTTAAGGATATTAGCTTTAAAAGGTTTCTTATCCTCTTTCTTAGAATCCTTGTATGGAATACCGCCGATAACGACATTAAGATCCTCACCGGAGATAAAATCACTTGGACTCTTCTTCATCTGTTCGTTAGCTAAATGAGGAAGAAGGTCAGTAATGTAAAAGATCGGATCATCATCCTTTTCACCAACTACGATCTCGTGAGCTTTACCGTCCTTGGTAAATACACATCCGTGAATAGCCAAAGGAATAGTAGCCCACTGATACTTCTTGATCCCGCCATAATAGTGAGTCTTGAAATATGTTGTCTCATCTTCTTCATAGATAGGATTAGGCTTAAGATCAAGTCTGGGTGAATCTATATGAGCACCAAGGATATTGAATCCTTCATTCTTCTTACCGATAACGGCCATTACTATGCCCTTACCTCTGATGGAAGAATAAACTTTATCACCCGGCTTAAGAGTTTTTTTAGTCTCTATATCAACAAACCCGACACTCTCACAAGCATCGATAGCATTCTTAACAAATTCGCGTTCTGTCTTAGAAATATCCAGAAATGCTTTATAATCTTCAGCAAAACTCATGCATGCATCGATCTCATCATTACTGGATGTCTTATATAAATTAGGATACTCTGCAAAAAGGTCTTTTGCATCTGTTTTCTTTTTACTTGCCATATTCTCTGTTCTCCTTATTTACTAACATTTAATTATACTATAAGTTCCAGAAATTATGAACTTTTTATGTCATTTTGTGTTTTTTGCAGTAACGTCCACAACAGAAAAGAAATACCAGGATTGTTCAGCAAGATAAATAATCGAATATACCTCTATAGTCTTAGGTGTTCCCTGATCGTCAAAAAACAGTTTTACGCTGACCAATTGAATATCTTTAATCTCTTCCTCGGCAATATTGTGGAAAAAAGCGATATTACCCTTAACCGTGTCATAATTCAGATCATTATTCTCATCACAAGGTCTGGTAGCTATATGTTTGGTACCGACAAAAGTCATACCTGAAACAGAACTGTCTTTGTATCCCTTAAAGACTTCTTCTTCGTTTCCGTCAAAATAGTGATCGTTAAAGCATTTTTTGAACAGTTCCATATCATCTTCGTAAATCGATTGAAAAAAGCCTCGACACACGTTCTGAGCAGAATTATTCAAATTATCCGGCGTAACCTTATCGTCAGGAACATCACGGCTACATGAGCACATCAAAACAGTGCACATCAATATAACCGATACCAATACTTTGAAATATCTTCTGTTTGTAGCCTTACAGTCAACTTTTCCGCTGTTAATCATCATTTTGTATTCTCATCAACCCATCTTAGGTATTCACTGATTTTCTTTTCATATCCGATTTCCGTCGGTTCATAATATACATTATCCTTGATCGCATCGGGCATATACTGCTGCTTAACAATATGACCCGGGAAGTCATGAGGATATTTATATCCGACTGCATAACCAAGATCTTTCATTCCGCTTGCAGGAGCATTCCTGATATGATACGGAACCGTTCCTGTATCGATCTTCTCGACATCTGCCAAAGCCTTGTCTATCGCAAGATAAGTCGAATTTGACTTCGGAGAAGATGCAACAAGTACAGCAGCCTCAGCCAAAAGTATCCTTGCTTCAGGCATACCCAATACACGAACAGCGTCATAAGCTGCCTGGGCGACCAAAAGAGCATTGGGATTAGCAAGTCCGACATCCTCGGATGAGCAGATAAGGATCCTTCGGGCAAGGAACTCTATATCTTCACCTGCTGCCAAAGCCTTTGCAAGATAGATGATAGTAGCATCAGGATCAGAACCTCTCATCGACTTTATCATAGCTGAGATATTGTCATAATGATCCTCACCATCCTTATCGAAAACCTGTGATTTCTTCTGCATACAGTCAGAAATAACATCAGGATCGATAACGATGACACCTTCGCTATTCGGAGGAGTTGTACTGACAGCCAGCTCCAATGCTTTCAATGAATTTCTGGCATCTCCGGAACTCATCTCAGCCATGATCTCCAAAGTCTTATCATCTATACTGACATCGATATTTCCATAGCCGCGTTCCTTGTCATTGATGGCATTTCTAAGAACTGTCTTGATATTCTCAGTAGTCAAAGGTTTAAGCTGAAGGACTGTTGATCTTGAGATCAAAGCCTTGTTAACTTCAAAGAACGGATTTTCTGTTGTTGCACCGATCAAGATAACTGTTCCGTCTTCAACGAACGGCAGCAAGGCATCCTGCTGAAGCTTATTGAATCGATGGATCTCATCGATAAACAATACGGTTCTCTTATTATCCGTCATAAACGGATTGGTAGCATCTGCCGTAATCGCCTTAATATCAGAAACACCTGCAGTAACTGCATTGATCTTCTTGAAATTTGAAGAAGTGGAATTGGCAATGAGCCTTGCAAGTGCAGTCTTACCTACACCCGGAGGGCCAAAAAGGATAATAGAGGAAAGATTATCGGATTCGATCATCCTTCGAAGCATCTTCCCTTTTCCGATTATATGTTCCTGACCTACGTACTCATCCAGATTTCTCGGACACATTCTGTAAGCCAAAGGTTCCAATCTGTCAGCCATTATCACACCTCAGTATCGTAATAAAACGATTATAGCACATATGTTCGTATTTTCCATTATTCCGACTAAAAAAAAGACCGCCAGTTATGACGGTCTGTCGTTAGGATCTGTACTGATCAAACAATATCAGGATACAAAGGATACTTCTCTGTGATCTTAGCTACACGAGCAATGACCTCATCCTTCTTATTCTCATAATCGAAAATGCAAAGGGAGATAAGATCAGCGATCTCAACCATATCCTCTTCCTTCATGCCACGAGCTGTACAAGCTGCTGTACCGATACGGACACCGGAAGTAACGAATGGCTTTTCAGGATCAAACGGGATAGCGTTCTTGTTAGCTGTGATGTTGCAATCATCAAGACGGAGCTGGAGTTCCTTACCTGTGATGCCTGTTCCGCGAAGGTCGATGAGCATCAAGTGGTTATCTGTACCGCCGGATACGAGGTTAACGCCTCTGGCAAGAAGAGCCTCGGACATTGCCTTAGCATTCTTGATGATGTTATTTGCATAATCTCTGAACTCATCAGAGAGAGCTTCCTTAAATGCAACTGCCTTTGCAGCGATGATGTGCATCAAAGGACCACCCTGCTGACCCGGGAATACTGCAGAATCGATCTTCTTAGCATATTCCTCTTTGCACATGATGATACCGCCACGTGGTCCGCGGAGTGTCTTATGAGTTGTTGTTGTAACGAAATCAGCATATGGTACCGGATTCGGGTGAAGTCCTGCAGCAACAAGACCTGCAATGTGAGCCATATCTACGAAGAGGTATGCGCCTACTTCGTCAGCGATCTCACGGAACTTCTTAAAGTCGATGATACGAGGATATGCAGAAGCACCGGCAACGATTACCTTAGGCTTGCACTCGAGAGCCTTAGCTCTTACAGCCTCATAATCGATAAGGCTTGTCTTCTCATCTACCTGATAGAATTCGGAATGATATGTTCTACCGGAAACGTTGAGCTTCATACCATGTGTAAGGTGACCGCCGTGTGCGAGGTCCATACCAAGGATAGTATCGCCCGGTTCCAAAATAGCAAAGTATACTGCTGTATTAGCCTGAGCACCTGAATGTGGCTGAACATTAACATGCTCTGCACCAAAGAGCTTCTTAGCTCTGTCGATAGCGAGCTGCTCAGCGATATCAACGTATTCGCATCCGCCGTAATAACGCTTTCCCGGATAACCCTCTGCGTATTTATTTGTAAGTGGAGAACCTGCTGCCTCAAGAACAGCCTCAGAAACAACATTCTCCGAAGCAATCAATTCAATCTTGTCTCTCTGTCTTTTAAGTTCCAACATTATTGCCTGATAAAGTTCAGGATCTTCTGCCTTAATGTGATCGTACATTAAATCAATCCTCCGTATTTTTATTGCATAGACTATAATACTTTTAAATTATTAAAAGGTAAAGTCAAAGTTTGTAAATTTCATCGGCCGTCGGAGGATCAAGATCGATAACCTCTCCGCCCTTAGTTTTAAGCTTAAATCCGCCTTCGGTAAACTCACCGATCACGCTGGCTCTGATACCTTTCTCATTGAGTTTTCGAAGAACACGATCAGCCTCAGAAGTAGCCATAAGAAGAGATCCCGAGGAAATGAGCCTATAAGGATCAAGGCCTAAGACCTCACACATCTTGGATGTGGCATCGCTTACAGGGATCATGGATTCATCGATTGTTATTCCGATTCCGGAGAAGTGTGCCATCTCATAAGAAGCCCCGTAAACACCGCCTTCGGTTACGTCATGCATGAGGTTTACAGCAGAATAATAAAAGCCCCTCTCGTCTTTTCGAAAATCATTATTGATGATACCGCCTGCGATCTCGCCTTCTAAAACTACGGAGATAAGCTGATTATAAGAAGCAGCTTCTTCGATCAGACTATCATCTACTTTACCGACGAGTTTATCCTTGTGCTCCATAGAAGCAATATAACTGCCTTCGATTCCGCAGGTCTTCGTAAGGATGAGCTTATCACCCGGCTGAGCCTTGCCGATCGGAACAGGATGGGATTTATCGATAATACCGAAAGCTGTCGTAATAACAACAAAATCCTTAACGGTATCATTAACCTCAGTATGACCGCCTACTATATCAACTCCAAGCTTACTTGCCTCACGGGATGCCTGATCAACGATCGAAGTTATATCTTCTTCCGTAGCTGACGGAGGAGCAATGATAACAAAAAGGATCCCGGAAGGTCTTATGCCGCATGAAGCGATGTCGTTACAGGAAACATGAATAGCCAAAGTACCTGACTGCTTACCGCCTGCAGTTATCGGATCTGACGATGATACAAGGATCTTATCGCCCAGATTAAGCCATGCGCAGTCCGCACCGATGCTGGCTCCGACCAGAGTTGACGGAGATATCTTAGGAAGTCTGTTTAAGACAAGTTCCTGAAGTTGTTCATTTGTAAGTTTACCTGTTTTCATATGATTATTGTCTCAATGCCGTTTACACCGTCCTCGACCATCTTTGCTATATCGAGGTTCTGTTCTGCTTCGATTATATCGTCTCTGTTCGGATGTGTCTTCGGATGTTTTGCAACAAATACAGTACAGCAGTCCTCATAAGGAAGGATCGATGTCTCAAAAGCGCCGATCTTACGGCTGATCTCACAGGTTGCTTCCTTATCAAGACCGATCAAAGGTCTGAAGATAGGAAGATCTACGACTTCGTTCGTAAACTGGATAGCCTCCAAAGTCTGGCTTGCTACCTGACCTAATGACTCACCAGTAATAAGACAACCGCAACCATTCTTCTGGGCAAGCCTCTCAGCTATCTGAAGCATTACTCTTCTCATAGTAACAGTGAGCATATCCTGACGGCTGTTCTTATACATATCAAGCTGGATCTGAGTAAAGTTGACCACATGAAGCTTCATCCTGCCCGAAAACCTTGAGACGATCTTAGCAAGATCAATTACCTTATCCTTGGCTCTGTCGCTGGTATAAGGGAAAGAATGAAAATATACAGCCTCGAGCATCATTCCGCGGCTGGCCATCATGTAGCCTGCTACCGGGCTATCGATACCGCCTGATAAAAGAAGCATTCCCTTACCTGCAGTTCCCACGGGAAGGCCTCTGTGACCCATTACTTTTCCTGCGTAAACATAGCAGAAGTCACGTACTTCGACATTAAAGATAAAATCAGGCTTATTAACGTCAACCTTAAGACAATCAAAGTTCTCCAAAAGATATCCGCCGATCTCGTTGGAGATCTCAGGAGATGTCATCGGGAAATGCTTGTTTCCGCGCTTGGATTCTACTTTAAAAGTATGATGATCAGGATAGATCTTAAGATATTCCTTCATATACTCTACGGCATTTTGACGTATCTCATCGATACCGCCTTCAAACTTTCTGGCAAGTGAAGCAGATACGATACCGAATACCTGAACGACTGCATTAAGGATCTCAGTTGCAGTCTCTTCATTCTTAAAATATGGGTTCTCCTCACCTTCAACCGGTTCGATCCAGATACGGCTCTGGCTCTGATAAATGTTGAGCTTACCGAAGTTTTTAAGCCTATACTTAAGATTATTCTTAAGCTTAGACTCGAAATTACCTCTGTTAAGTCCTTTAAGGGTTACTTCACCCATACGGGCAAGGATTACATTATTACTCATAGTTACCTCTTATCTTAATGCGAAAAGCTGATATATCTCGTCGATCTTCTCGATAAAGATCTTAGCTTCATCCATTGTATTAAATCTCGAAAAGCTGAGTCTGACTGCATTAGTAGCAAGCTTACGATCAACGCCCATAGCCTCAAGAACATAGCTTATCTTCTTTGTTTTCGATGAGCATGCAGAGATCGTCGAGACATATATATTATATCTTTCAAGGCAATGAAGCATAGTCTCGGATTCAAATCCCTCAAAAGAAACGTTCAAAACATAAGGAAGAGCGTCTTCAGGTGAAAGGATCGTTGCCTTTCTTTTGACAAGCTCTGATCTAAGATATGAATTGATCTCAGATACAGTCTTAAGGTGCTCATCAATATCAGTTTGTGAAAGCTTCAATGCCAATGCAGTACTTCTGGAAAGATATAGACTTTCGGTTCCCGAACGCATTCCGTTCTGCTGACCGCCGCCTAATATGAACGGATCGATACGGATACCGTTCTTGATATAAAGAAGTCCTGAACCCTTAAGTCCATGGAACTTATGTGCCGAAAATGATGCCAGCTCAATTCCAAGTTCCCTGAGATCTATCTTAAGTTTTCCTGCAGACTGAACAAAATCAATATAGATAGCAGTATTACGGTTCTTGGAATTTCTGATCTCAATGACCTCTTTTAACGGAAGGACAGCTCCGGTTTCGTTATTCACATGAGTAAAACAAAGAAGCGAAGTATCACCGTCAATAGATGATGCCAACTGCTCAAGATCAGGTTTACCGTCAGGACCTACATTTAAATAGATAACGTTAAAACCCTCATCAGAGAGCTTCTCCAAAACGGACAGCGTTGCTCTGTGTTCGGTCTTTGTAGAGATTATAGTCCTGCCGTTACGCTTGTTTCTCTTAAGAAAACCGTTTATTGCAGTATTGGCACTTTCTGTTGCGCAGGACGTAAAAACAAGCTCCTGCTCCCGAATCGAGAAGCAGGAAGCTATGTCCTCTTTTGCTTTTATATATGCCTTATAAGCTGAAGTTCCAAGTTCGTGAAGTGAACCCGGGTTACCCCAAAGCTCGTCATTCTGAAGATCTTCTGAGACCAGCTTTGCAACTTCATCTAGCGGCTTGGTTGTTGCGCTGTTGTCAAAATATATCATACGTTAAGTTCAACTTCTGATACTTTAAGATCTTCCTCGTGATCCTTAAGGATCGGTCTGATAGCTTCGTTAAGGAATGTCTCAACCTGCTCCGGGCATCTTCCGATGTAAAGCTTAGGATCGAGCATCTTCGCAAGATCTTCTTCCTTAAGTCCGAAGGCAGGATCATTAACGATCCTTGTAAGAAGGTCATTCGGCTTACCTTCGTTCTTTACTACAGAACCTGCCTCCATTGAATAAACACGGATCTTCTCGTGAAGTTCCTGTCTGTCTCCGCCCTTCTTAACTGCTTCCATCATGATATTCTCAGTAGCCATGAATGGGAGTTCATCCATGATGTGCTTGTTGATCATATTTGGATATACAACAAGTCCGGATGCTACGTTAGCGTAGATACCAAGGATAGCATCAACTGCAAGGAAAGCCTCAGGCACAGAGATACGCTTGTTAGCTGAGTCATCAAGAGTTCTTTCAAACCACTGCTCTGCAGCAGTCATAGCCGGATTTAAAACATCAGCGATAACATAACGGGAAAGTGATGCAATACGCTCGGAACGCATAGGGTTTCTCTTATAAGCCATAGCTGAAGATCCGATCTGTGTCTTCTCGAATGGCTCTTCGATCTCCTTAAGGTGCTGGAGAAGTCTGATGTCGTTACTGAACTTATGAGCACTCTGAGCTATTGAAGCAAGAGCATTCAAAACTCTGGAGTCTACCTTACGGGAATATGTCTGACCTGAAACATAGTAAGATGTCTCAAATCCCATCTTGTTAGCGATCTTCTTATCAAGCTCAACACACTTGTTGTGATCTCCGTTGAAAAGATCCATGAAGGAAGCCTGTGTTCCTGTCGTACCCTTACAGCCAAGAAGCTTCATGGAAGCAAGAACCTGCTCAACCTCTTCGAGGTCGAACATAAGATCCTGAAGCCACAATGTAGCTCTCTTACCTACTGTTACGAGCTGTGCAGGCTGGAAGTGTGTGAATCCCAAAGTAGGAAGTGCCTTATATTCATCTGCAAAATCTGCAAGAAGGCTCATACAAACAACGAGACGCTTTCTGATCAAAGTAAGAGCCTCACGCATGATGATCATATCTGTGTTATCACCAACGTAGCAGGATGTAGCTCCAAGGTGGATGATTCCCTTAGCATTAGGACACTGAACACCGTAAGCATGAACGTGAGCCATTACGTCATGACGACGTCTCTTCTCTTCTTCTGCTGCAACATCGTAATTGATGTTGTCCATGTTTGCCTTGAGTTCAGCGATCTGTTCGTCTGTGATATCGAGGCCTAATTCTTTCTCAGATTCTGCAAGAGCGATCCAAAGTCTTCTCCAAGTCTTAAACTTCTTATCAGGAGAAAAGATATACTGCATCTCTTTGCTGGCATATCTGGAATTAAGCGGACTTACGTATGTATCGTTACTCATTTTAGGCCTCCAATAATTTATTTACTGCTGCAAGTTTAGCACACAAAGTGAATACTTGGACAGCCTTTTCGATATCTTCCAAGGATGGGAAGCTCGGTGCAAAACGGATATTGGAATCCTGAGGATCCTTACCGTATGGATAAGTAGCACCTGCAGGTGTCAATGCAACACCGAGATCCTTACACATCTCAACTGTAGCCTTAGCTGTACCCGGGAGCACGAAAACGCTCACAAAGAAACCTCCCTTAGGTTCATGCCAGTGGCAGATGCCTGTATCGCCGAGTTCTTTTCTCAAGACATTGATAGTCATCTCGAACTTAGGACGAAGGATATCAGCATGCTTCTTCATACGCTCCTTGATAGCATCAAGATCCGGGAACATAACGGAATGAGCAAGCTGGTTAACCTTGTTGCTGCAGATAGCCTGGATACCGATAGTCTTAACAGCTGCTGCCATGTTGTCAGCGTTTGCAGCCATACAAGCAAGACCTGAACCTGCAAAGGAGATCTTGGATGTTGAAGCAAACTCATAAACTCTGTTGGCGTTGCCGTACTTCTCGCAAAGAGCGAGCATATCAGGAACCGAACCGTGAGTTGACTCATCCTCGTAGAGGTGATGAACAACATAAGCATTATCCCAGAAAAGCCTGAAGTCCTTAGCGCCTGTCTTCATGGAAGCAAGACGGTTACATGTCTCTTCGGAGTAGACGATTCCGTCAGGATTGCTGTACACAGGAATGGACCACATACCGAGAACCTTAGGATCCTTAACGAGTTCCTCAACGATATCCATGTCAGGACCGTTTGGTGTCATAGGTACGGCAATAAGCTCAAAACCGAGCTTCTCAGTTACTTTGAAGTGTCTGTCATAACCAGGAGTCGGGCAAAGCCACTTTCTTCCCTCAACCTGGAACCATGGCTTCTCGGAATCGATCTCACCGAAAGCGCAAGCTCTCATAAGAGCATCGAACATCATGTTAAGGCTTGATGCGTTTCCGATAAAGATGTTTTCAGCTTTTGTATTAAGGATCTGAGCGAAGAGTTCCTTTGTCTCCGGAAGGCCTGTAGGAAGTCCGTAATTACGGGCATCAACTCCTGCCTTAGTCTTAAAGCCTGTCTTCTCTTCAAGTCCCTCGAAAAGGTCGTTGCTCAAAGAGAGCTGATCAGGAGCAGGGTTTCCTCTCATCATGTTGAGATTAAGACCGAGCTGTTTGCATTCGTTGTACTCTTTCTCAAGCTGACTCTTGAGAGCGAGCAATTCTTCGTTAGACATTTCTGCGAAAGCCTTCATTACGTTATTCCTCCAAATTTGAGATATCGCCACTTCAAAATTGCATTTTGATATTAAAAATCTTCAAGTATTATATAAATAATGCAAGTTCTATTCAACGAAAATGCATATTTTTTCGTTTTTTCTACACTTTAGTTAAATAAAGGTGTTTCTTGGGGCATTAAAGCAACAGATTAGACAAAAAGCCCAAACATCTTTTTCGAGAAAAAATATTATCTATACTTTTCACCAATGTCACAAAGACTGAGGAATCGGTCTTTTCATGTCACTTCCGTTATTACAACTCGATAAGTTCCACGCTTATGACATTACCGTTGCCGTCATGAAGAACGGATCCGGCCATCAGGACGATATTCATGTCATAGAGCTTATAATCTGCGACGAGCCTGTTTATAGTCTTCCTGATCTTCAGCATTTTCGATCTGGTAATAAAGGACTCCGGAGTACCGTATGAAGCGTTTCTTGAAGATCGGGCTTTTACCTCAACAACAAAGATATCGCTGCCTTTACGGGCAACGATATCCAGTTCACCTACATTATGTACGCTGTAATTTCTGACAAGTATCTCAAAGCCCTCTGATTCGAGCTTCTCACAGACTTTATCTTCTCCGAGTTTGCCTATATCACCTGTCATTTTCGAAAAAGAGAAGATTACTTATACTTCTCACCGAGATCATAGATACTGAGGAAGATGTAGTTCTCAGGGATCTCGTCTTCTTCTGCATCAGGATCTTTACCAAATACAGCTGCGTCATAGAAAGTCTCTTCGCTGTTCTCTCTAAACTCATCAAAACCAAGATCAGAGTCATCCGCAACATAAACATACATGAGCATTCCGTCATAACCCCTAGGGACTGTCAATACAACTGTTGTATTGATCTGAGATACGAGATCCCATGTATATGTTCCGTCACCGTTTGAATAGTAATCGTTTGTGGTCACCTCATCAGACCTGAACTCATAATAAGATACGCTATAGGTCTCACCCTTCCATACAACATCACCGTAAACATGGAAGCTGTCGATATTCTCCGTTAGATTGATGTGAGGATATTTCGTGCCCGTGTAGTAATCCAAAAATCCGATGTTGTGGTAACACCAGGACGTAGAGTAACTGCCGCCGTCAGGCATTGTTGCAGACATCGGGAATATCTCGGTATATGTAATCTCATAATCTACATAACCCTCGTAGATAGAATCCGTAACCTTAACTGTCGGGGTGTAGATCGTTGCAACATTGTTCTTGATCTTCGAACCTGCTACTTCACTATCATGATCATACGGATCAACGATAAACTGAGAATAATACGTCTGAATATCACCGGAAGTAAAATTGATGTTGTTAGCTTCAGCCCACGGTACACTGAACTTGTCAGGATAATAAGTATCAAACTTCTGAACTACATCGACCATACTGTCGTCATAAATTGTTACCTTATCGGTAGAACCGCCGGGCTTTTTGGTCGTAGGATCCGGATCGTCATCATCATCGTCGTCGTCATCCCAATCATCATCATCCCAATCGTCATCGTCGTCTTCTTCGTCCTCATATGTACGCTTGGTCCTTTTTTCCTTCTTATCATCACGGTCACAAGCTGTAAATGAGACTGTAAAAAGAGACAACACAATCAATAAAACTGCTAATCTTTTCATAAAATCTATCCCATCCTTAATCAATTGGTTCTTATATAATAACAAAAAAGCTGTCCGTTTGGACAGCCTTTTCATTACTTTCTGATTCCGAGCTTTGCGATTACTGCACGATAACGCTCAATGTCGATCTTTGCAAGATAATCCAAAAGACCTCTTCTCTTACCAACCATCATGAGAAGTCCTCTTCTTGAGTGGTGGTCACCCTTGTGAGTCTTAAGGTGCTCTGTGAGGTGGTTGATCCTGTAAGTGAGAAGTGCGATCTGTACTTCCGGGGATCCTGTGTCGCCCTCTTTAAGACCATACTCTTTGATGATCGAAGCCTTGTCAAATTCAGCCATTTTAATGTTCCTCCGTTAATAATTTAATAAACCAACGACAGAGTAAAAGGTCGGAGTGATCCAGATACTATGTGCGCGGTAACTTGCAAATAATAACACAAACGATTTGCGTTGTAAACACTCAGTTAGGCTTACGTACTGTAAGATAACCCTTAATGACTCCGTAATCCGGATCACTGCAGAACTTGGTAAGGTCAAAGTTCTGCGGAGGTCTCTTATTGGCAACGAGTTCATGCCAAGTATTTCTTCCGCCGATCTTGGAAAGATACATTGCCTGATCGGCAAGATCCACGTGATTTTGTAGTGAAAGGACCTCAGCAGAATCATAAAGCGGATATGATACAAAACCGACTGAGCACGTGATAACTCTTGTCTCACCCGTAACATCGGAATGGATCGAGATATTATTCTTGAACGCATTGTTGATCATCTTAGCCGTGCGGGAAAAATCATACGGGAACTTAGCAGATACAATGATAAGGAACTCCTCACCACCGTTACGTATAACGACTCCGTCTTCAGCAAGAAGGCTTCTTAATACGCGGCCAACCTGTCTTAATACCTCATCACCAGCTGCATGACCAAAGTCATCATTAACCTGCTTAAAGTGGTCGATATCAATAAGGAATACAGCGAAAACATCTGTATTATATGTCTTCGGTGCGCCGGTTATTGGATTAGCCAGGAACTGGGTCCTCATGTAATTGACCAAAACCTGAGTAAAGTACTTACGGTTGAAACAACCGGTAAGCTCATCAATATACTTATCTGCTGATGCTGTATCTACATAGCTTTGAACCATATCAACCCAGGTCTCTTCTCTACCGACAGAAACGAACGGCTTAGAAAGTCTTCCTGAAAGAATATAATCCGTCATATCTCCCCTGTTAACATTCTTCATCTGCATGAGAAGCGACTTAACAGGCTGCATGATTATATAATCATATAACTTGACCAGAACAACAGTAATAACCGTGGAAGTAATAATGAAATGAACAATGATGGCAAACAGAAAAGCTGCCTGTATGCGGTTCATATCACCGACATAAAGCAGCGGATCAAAACCGGACAGAATACAGAAAAAGAGATAACAAATAAGGTCAGCGGCAAAAGTAGCAAAGTAAACAGTAACAGCGACATAAACGGCACAATCCTTGATATTGTCCCATCTGCCGACTCGCGATACCCGCTTTATATACTCGTTAAAACGAGTAAAAATTCCCTCTTTACTGTTTTTGCTGCCCATAATATTTCCCCTTGAAACGTTGATAATTATAACATCTCACAGCAAAAAGGTAAATTTAATATTATTGACAATATAAAAATATAATATTATGATCTGGCCCACAGATAACAATAAGACTGAGTCCTGGCTGCAAATGGTTCTGTCTTAAGAAGATCGAGGACCTGCTCCTTGGTAAACCAGCCTGCTTCTATCTCTTCCTCATCAGATGTACTTGGCTTGAATTCACCCTCTGCAACGCCTATTACACAAGCAGATGTTTCATTGGTAACACCGACTGCGCTGTAACACGCCGGCCAAATCTCCTGAACCGCTGTCAGATTCAAGCCTGTCTCTTCCCAAAGCTCTCTTTTAGCAGAGACTTCGATCGTCTCACCGGGATCAACAAGCCCCGCCGGAAAGTTATAAACTTCCTTACCGACAGCCATCCTGTATTCCTTGTTAAGAAGGATCTTGGAGTTGTCCGGAGAATGAACGATGAGGATAACTGCATCCACAGTACCTACTTTTCGAAGATCCTCAAGAGAATTCATCTCCTTATTTCTGCTTATCATCTCGTATGTCTTTATGTTACCGAGTGCGGTCTTATACTCCACATCGTATCGACAGATAAATCTGCCTTCATCAGTCTTTTTTATCCCCAGAAATTCCATCAGTACTTCTTCCCCTTCTTAGGTTCCTGTTCACGGATACGCTTATACTTATCGCGTTCCTTTTTATATCCCATTCTCTTCTCGAAAACATCCGGATTTGCTACAGAGTATCCGAAGAATCCTATCTTCTCTCCTAAAAGGAAATACTCGCCGTGGTTATAAGCGACCATCTTAGCCTTATCAAGACAGATCTTGCCGTTTTCGTCCATCAAGTACTTGTCAGCCTTTATTCCGACGATCTCAGCTATGAACATATCATGAGATCCGAGTTCCTTGACTTCAACTACTTTGCAAAAGATATTAACCGGACTTTCCTCGATATAGTATGCATAATCAAGACCGTCAGCCTTAACGGCTGTAAGTCCGCAGCTCTTGAACTTATCTTCGTCAGCACCTGACTTTACTCCGCAGTAATCACAATTCTTAGCTAATGCTTTGTTAACAAGGTTTATGACAAACTCACCCGTTTCGGAGATAAGCTTGTGGGAATGTCTGCTTTTTCGAATAGAAACAGAGACCATCGGAGGCTCAGAGTTTACGGTACCCGCCCAAGCGACTGTTACGATATTCGGACGCTCGCTCTCTGTATCAGGATCTTTACCTGCACTCGAGATCATAACGACCGGAACAGGGTTTAGTATTGTTGAAAGACCAACATCTGTCTTTTCATGTTTTGCCATGGTTTCCTCCTAAAGTAACGTCATAAATACTGACTCATGTTGCAACAAAAAGTCTTTAATATCAAGACCCAATGAATAACCGACCAGCTTACCGTCTTTTCCGATGACCCTGTGACAAGGCACCAGGATCGGGATCGGATTATCTGCACAAGCGGCTCCGACGGCTCTCGTGAGCTTTTTGGCTTCCTCTTTGCTCGACGATATCTTACGTGCGATATCCTCATAACTTACTGTGGCGCCGTAAGGGACACTTCTTAATGCTTTCCATACGGATTCCTGGAAATCGGTACAATCATTAAATCTGATATTGATATCAAACTCATCTCGATCCTTACGGAAATACTCAGAAAGTTCATCAACCGCTTTCGCTACTTCCTTAGGCAGGAAACTGTTATCCAGATCAAAGTAGTTAGGCGAATTCTTAGGGATAAACTTATTGTCTTCATCCAGCAACTCAAGCCTCGAAGCAACCTTAACCGTAAGATAATCAGTCGGCGTATCTCCGTAATGATAGACCATCAGGCGGTCCACATGATCCTCGGTACCGTAAACACAGACGACACCGCGCTGGAAAGCTGCAAAGCCGACATTATAACCCCTGAATTCAGACAATGTGATATAGAATAATCCGGCATCAACGAACTTATTATTTCCCAATGAGATCTCATCTACCAAAACCGCATCCTGGATCATACCAAGACTTAATGCGGCTTCCTCAAGAACACTGTCATCAACTCTTATGACCAGACTTACCTTATGGATCTGCTTTTTAATCAGGACATGATTTAAGACCTTATCGAGAACCTCCTTGCAAGGACAATCCTCGCTTCTGTAAAAGTCCAGAATGTAACTATCCTTGGAAAGACCAAACGGAGAAAAGAGCGCGAACGCCTGGGACACGCCGTCTTTTTCGAGCATATAAGCAAGATAAGATGTATCGGAGATGAATTTACGGATAATGTTCTCGATCGATGTGCGAGAACCCGAGAAGACCCCTGCTTCCTTAAGTAAAGAAGCATCATTGATGTGTAGTCTTCTAATTGTTATCCCGTCAATTCTCATATATTTCAGCCAAACTCAAGTTGAATTCATCTGCTTCAATATCATTATAACAATCCATCAGTTTTAATTCGACCGTATCTCGAAGATCATTATTAGTTACATTCGGACAATATACAGCTTCATTCATCTCATTCTCATAAACGGATGCAATATATCCGAATGACTCATCAGCGATCTTCGTATCCCATACACTTGGAGCGGAAACAACAGGCAGATATCCGACTTTGTGTTCCAAACGGTCGATCAAAAGAAGTGCGTCCGTATCAAGCGATATGAAAGCCGCAAAGTCAGAAGCAAGATCGATATTACTCGAATTGTTGCTGACGCAAAGCGGATATACAGTCAAATACGGAACGGATTTATCAGAAGCCTTAAACGAAGGCACCTGAACAAAATAAAGCTTGCTCGGATAATAGGATGTCCAAAGCGAGATCTCTGCTGAAGATGCGATCCACAAAGCACAATTACGAGAATATACGGGATCTGAACCATCCTCATTAGTATTCTTGAAAACACCGTCAACGTAATAGTTTCCGATAAGATCAACCACAGTGTTTAATTCAGACTGAGCCCTTGTCTTATCAGAAATATATTCATCGCCCAAAAGATAGGAATTCACCATTTCATTGGAATTCTCATACGAAGTAATATACGGGATAAGTTGATATCCTCTCGAAAAGACTACCGTATCTTCATCAGCGTTTTCTTTAATGGAACCGATATAGTCTTCGAGATCATCGACCGAACATCTGAATTCCAATGATTCCCCTTCCGGAATATAATCAACATTGCCGAATATCAAAGGTATGGAACAATAATGCGGTACACCAAATTGCTTATGGTCCTTGACCAGGCTTAAAACAGTTCCGATATAGACATTATCAGGGCTTACGAGAGAATTCTCGGATAAAGAGGAACTCAGATCGGCACAGTACCCGTGCTCAACTGCTCCGTTAAGATCGTTGGCAAGAAAGATATCAGGACGATCACTTCCAAAACCCGCCAAAGTATCCAAAGAGATACCGTCATCAGGAACAAAAACAGTCTCTACGGAAAACTGAGCAGGCAAAGAATCGAGATATTCAAGATCGACATTAAGACCCGTGTCCTCAGCATTCCAATAACCATTATTCTTTGCATAGTAAAGCTTTACAAGATAATTGACTGTAGTCTGTTCATACGGAAGTGCAACTTTAAGCTTATCAACTGAAGGAACAACCGAAGGTTCTGTTGTCTCTGAGATCTCTGTCTCCACAGATGTCGTAGGAGCAGGCACAGAAGGAAAATCAGATACCTTCTTCTTGCATCCGAAAACCATAAGTGACATCGCTAAAATCAGTGCTACAGAGATATATTTACGAGATTTCTTCCAAAGACCCAACATAATTCCTCCAACAAGTCAATTATATCATTATAAACTTGACATCAAATAATAATATTAGTATATTTTTAAAGCAATTAAGCGCCAATGTGGCTCAGGGGTAGAGCAATTCACTCGTAATGAATAGGCCGTGGGTTCGATTCCCACCATTGGCTCCAAAAAAAAGGCTTTCCTTTTGGAAAGCCTTTTTCGTTAGTCACTATTTGCCTTAACCGCTATAGTCTTCACCATAGAATGAGTAGATGTCTCCATAATCCTTGAAATCATCATCAGCTGCTGCATGAACTTCTTCTATCTGCATATCCTGATCGAGGTAAATAGCAACAGAATCAGTACAATATGTATTTCCGAAAGCATCTTTAATAACAAAGTTGATCAAGACACACTCTCTGTCATCAAAGCCATTGTGGAACAACTGTCCGTCGCTGAAGAAACATGTACCGTCATAAATGATAGGATCACCGAATTGTCTTACGTATACTCCCATCGGAACATCATTACTGAGTGACTCATAAACCAATGCGAAGTAATATGGAGTAATCTGATCACCTTCAGCCAAAGAGAACATCTCATTGGATGCGACACCATCCATAGTTGATGCATGTACAGCATAAAGAATCGAATACTCTCCTGTCTCCTTATCAAGCTGGAAGAACAGATAAGACCACTCACCATTGATGTCTGCCGGAATTGCATATGTTGTGTAGTTATCAGTATCCTCGATGATAAATACGCCAACGGAAACACCATCTGCACTGATCCACATATTATCAAATGTATACGTGAAAGACGACGAGCCCTCAGTAACATCCAGAGCCGTAACACCCATAAATGTATAGAACTGATATCCTGAATAACTGAAGTAAACAAGGTTTGTCTCAACAGACAAGACATTATCCATTCCCTCAGTAATATCAAGATTTACATTTCCTTCCTGATCAAAAGTTACATTATAGGAAATCTTCTGAGCATTAATGTCGATTCTCTCAGCTCCGGAATGCTCCTCATCGATATTGGCATTAACCTGATCCCAGATATCATTACCCAGATCAAAGTAATCAGTAAATCTATGATCAAGATATGCTGCATACCAATAGTAACCATCCATATGAGTTATGTTCTCGCAATAACCCCTGAAAGCCATATCGATGTAGAGTCTGCAGATCTGATCGATCTGCTCTTCAGTATATTCGTATCCCAAAAGTTCGATCTCAGATCTCAACATGTTTACGATACCGGAAACATAGTTGATATTCGGAAAATAGAACGAAATACCGTATGACTCATATCTTGAAGAACCGTTTCTGTAATTAACGTTATCCTCGATAAGCTTAATGAGTTTCTCATCAGAATCAGTATTAGTAAGAAGCTTAGAAGACTGTTCAAGGAAACTCTTAAGATCGATCAAGTTACCTGCCATATTACCTTCTGAACCGTAGCTCTCACAACTTGTAGCATAGTTCTGGAATCCTGTAAACTTCTTAGCATCATAGGAACTGTAGAATATCTCCTTCATTACGTCAGCGTAAAGAGTCTCAAACTCTTCCATGCATGAAAGATTGATAACAGACATAGTTCCCTTAGTAAACATCTCAGCTCTTTCATCATTAAGGAAAGAAGTATAGTACTCTATCTCCTCCTCATACATAGAACAAACAGATGTACCGAGTACAAGTCCGTCACAAGAAGGATGTTCAGCCAGATAAGTAATATATCCGGTAGGAAGTCCTATAGCAGCAGGAATACTCTCTTCAGATGCGATCATGTAATTTGCGTATGGAGCAACACAAGTAGCGTACTCAACCGAACCGGAAAGACAAGTATTAAATCCAATGACCTCAAATGTAACGCCACCATCGATCAAAGCCTTTTCAAATTCAGGCATTGTCAAATTATCGTTCTGATATTCATCGATCTTAGCAGGATCAAGCTCAAAAAGACTTACTGTATTTCCGCTGTTGTCGTTGTAGAACAATTCCTCATGTTCCATACAACCATAAGGCTCAACATAACCGTGGTCCCACATAACAAGCATGTACTTCTTAGCAGGATACTTCTCCTGTCCGAATTTAATAAAATCAGACAAAGTCTCTGAAGCACCCATTGAAGCAAGATCATACTCTCCAAGCTCGGTGATCTTATCTTTTTCGACTCTAAAACGACCCATAGCATATGAAGGAATATCAACATCACTAACAGGAGTACCTGCATATGCACTATCCTTATTTCTCCAAGCGTAAGTACCACCAGTCTCAACAATGACATTTATATCATCAGAAGAAGTCTCGCCTGCCATCTTGTTGAGGAAGTATGATGCAACACCTGATTCTGTCTCAAGGTTTGTACCACACATATAGACAAGAACAGTCCACTCAGCCGTTCCTTCAGGATAGTCAGCATCAACGACCTTAAGAGTAGGAGTCGGAGAAGCTGTAGGATCCTTATCCTCATCTTTATCCTTATCCTTGTCCTTATCCTTGTCTTTGTCTTTGTCTTTATCCTTATCTTTGTCCTTGTCCTTCTTCTTTTCCTCGTCGTCATCCTTATTCTTTGCCTTTTTGTCAGCACGAAGTTCAACGCTTGTCTTTCTGCTGTTATTTTCTCGGATCTTATCAGAAGCAAAGTAGATAAGGCCGCCTATAAGACCAAAAACGATAAGACAAGCAACTACTGCAAGAATGATCGGAAGAACCAAAGACTTTTTCTTCGGCTTCGGAGAATCATCAGAAGTCGGTGTGTCATCTACCAACTCGGCCGTTACGACAGGATTAACTTCCTCAGGATCGGAATCCTCTTTGGAATTTTTATCCTCTTCTGCAACAATTAGCTGATGATTATCTTCAGATGAATTCTCAGTCAATTCCGAAATTATCACAGAACCATCCTGAACCAGGTCATTTTGGATCTGATCATCATTCATTTCATACTTAATCTCTTCTGGTTGGTTATCGCTTGTAAAATTATCCACGATTGTATCCCCTTATTCAAAATCCCATGAATTGACGTATTTTTCCTGTTCAGGAGTAAGTACATCAATACTAATATTCTTAGTGTCGAGAAGAATTTCTGCAACACGGTTATCTATGATCTCAGGAGTCTGATAAACCTTCTTTTCAAGCTCCTTACCATACTTAGCTATATATCTTGCTGACTGAGCCTGCAAAGCAAAACTCATATCCATGATCTCAACAGGATGTCCATCACCGGAAGCGAGATTAACAAGACGTCCTTCTGCAATGATATTGATCCTGTTACCATTCTCAAGAGTATAACCGATAATGTTATTTCTGACTTCCTCGGAACTAACGGCAATTGATTCAAGATCCTTGATGTTAACCTCACAATCAAAGTGACCTGCGTTACAGCAGACAGCTCCGTCTTTCATATTCAGATAATGATTCTTGGTAATAACATCCTTGCAACCTGTTACAGTTACAAAGAAGTCTCCGACCTTTGAAGCCTGATCCATTGTCATTACTTCGTAGCCTTCCATGATAGCTTCGCAAGCTTTTACAGGATCGATCTCTGTAACAACAACCTTAGCACCAAGACCTTTAGCTCTCATTGCTACACCACGACCGCACATTCCATATCCTGCAACTACAACAGTCTTACCTGCTACTACAAGATTTGTAGTAGCCATAATAGCAGTCCATACAGATTGACCTGTACCGAATCTGTTATCGAAAAGATGCTTACAACGAGCATCATTAACAGCTACTACCGGATAAAGAAGCTTGTTCTCCTTTTCAAGGATCTCAAGTCTATGCACACCTGTAGTTGTCTCCTCACATCCGCCGATGATCTTAGGAACAAGATCCTTATGGGTCGAGTGCAAGAGCATTGCAAAGTCACCGCCGTCATCGATAACGATATCAGGACCAAAAGACAAAGCCATCTCAAGGTGCTTTATATAGTTTTCATTATCATCACCATGAATCGTGTAAACATGCATACCGTCTGCAGCAAGTGCAGCAGCTACATCATCCTGAGTAGAAAGAGGATTACATCCTGTAAGTGCTACATCAGCACCTCCCCTTGCCAAAGCTCTTGCAAGACAAGCTGTCTTAGCCTCAACGTGAACTGATACTGAGATCTTAAGACCCTTGAAAGGCTGTTCATCAATGAGTTCTTTTTCGATAGCTCTGAGAACAGGCATATTCTTATAAGCCCACTCGATCTTCTTTTTACCTGAAGGTGCAAGATTAATGTCTTTTACGTCATAAAAAGGAACTTCCATTTTTTTCTCCTTACAGTTGTTTTATAAATTCATATACTAACTTGCAACTGTTGGTAGATGCCTTAGCTGCATTTGCAAGTACTTCTTCGTGATTAAGAGCCGTTTTACTGATTCCGGCTGCAAGATTAGTGATACAGGATACCGCAGTTACCTTCATACCACAGTGCGAAGCTACGATAGCTTCAGGAACAGTAGACATTCCAACGGCACCTCCGCCAAGATTCTTGATCAATCTTATCTCGGACGGTGTTTCATACTGAGGGCCCTTGGTATAGCAATATACACCCTCGTGAAGCTTGATCCCGAGCTTTTCGGCAGTTGCCTTAAGAAGAGCGATCCTGTCTTTATCGTAAACAAAAGACTGATCAATAAAACGAGCGCCAAACTCATCAAGATTAGGGCCTCTCAAAGGTGACTCACAAAACAGTGAGATATGATCGGTTACGACCATAAGATCTGAAGGTTCCATACCGTCAAGCATTCCGCCTGCTGCATTCGTTAGAATAAGATTCTTAATGCCGAGTTTGGAAAGAACTCTGACATAGAAAGTACAAACAGACATATCATTACCTTCATAGTAATGAAAACGTCCGGAAAGAAGGATAACCTTCTTACCTTCGACATCAGCAAGGATCAATTCACCGCTGTGACCAATAACCGTTGTAGTAGGAAAACCAGGTATATCAGCGTAACTGATCTTGTTAACACATTTGACCAAGTCTGTAAAAGGACCCAAACCCGAGCCTAAAACGATACAAGTATCTGTTCCCGTCATGTCAAAACGAGAAGAAATGTAAGAACATGCTTCATTGATCGAAGCCAAATAAGTATCTTTATCGAACATAAACTACCCTCCGCTAGTTATTTTATTATAAAAAGAGGTCGGATACAAACCCGACCTCCTACATTTTTTTTAAATACTATTGTTGAATCCAATCTTCCTTCAATAGCCTAGTATACTAATCTTTCTGTTTCAATGATCAAAGCTTCATTCATAAATATACTAGAGCTTTTTCCGAAAAAGAATAAAGTCAGAAAACTCGGACATTATTCATTTTTACCACAACAATTTTTGTACTTTTTACCACTGCCACAAGGACACAGATCATTACGTCCAACCTTCTTGGCATCTCTCTTGACCGGCTGGAGCGGAGCATTATCACTTGCCTGAGCTCCCTGTGCCTGCTTAGCCTCAGGTGGGATCTGTGAAGCATTGGAAACTTCCTTACCGTGTCCTTCTGAAAGATTTCTTACTGCTGACTTGGTAGTAACTCTCTTCTCAGCTGAGAATTCACCCTTCATCAAAAGTCTGACAGCGTCATCCTGGATAGAATCGTTCATCTCATCGAACATCTGAGAACTTTCCATCTTATACTCAACAACCGGATCGTGCTGACCTACACCACGCATACCAACGCTTGTACGGAGCTGATCCATTGCATCGATATGATCCATCCACTTAGAGTCAACTGTTGTAAGAAGGATAACACGCTCGGCTTCTCTGAAGATCTCGCTTGTAACGATATTCTCTTTTTCTTCCAAAGCTTTGACAGCCTCGTCATTGATCCTCTCTATCATGTCAGTGGCAGATATTTCAAGTACTTCCTTACTCTTAAGCTCTGCAACGATAGGAAGATTACCATAAAGGTCCTCAATCTTCATACCAAGAGCATACTGATCGCTGACAGTAAGATTACCGTCGTTAGAGTAAGAAGAAACTGTTCTTTCGGCTACTCTATGAACCATCTTAAGGAATGTATCGTGCATATCTGCACCGTCGATAACCTTACGTCTCTGCTCATATGTAATAGTACGCTGGATATTCATAACATCGTCGTACTCGAGTGTATTCTTACGAGTACCGAAGTGAATAGCCTCAAGCTTTTTCTGTGAAGACTCAATCAAACGGGATACAACACCTGTCTGGATCTCCATTGTCTCATCAACACCCAAGCTATTGAAAGTCTTAGTAACTCTGTCACCACCAAAGATTCTGAAAAGATCATCATCCAAAGCAAGATAGAACTTCGTGCGTCCAGGGTCTCCCTGACGACCGGAACGTCCTCTGAGCTGGTTATCGATACGTCTTGACTCATGTCTTTCTGTACCGACTATGAAAAGACCGCCTGCTTTTCTAACTTCTTCTGCTTCAGGTGCAATGTCTTTAGAGAACTTGTCCTTAAGAGCGGAGAAACGCTGTCTGGCTTCGATTATAACCTCATCACTTGTTTCGTTATGCGCATTGGATGCTTCGATCAACTCATCAGAATAGCCGAGCTTACGCATTTCCTGCTTAGCCATGAACTCTGCATTACCACCAAGAAGGATATCGGTACCACGACCAGCCATGTTAGTAGCGATAGTAACTGCACCCTTACGGCCAGCCTGAGCAACGATCTCAGCTTCTCTCATGTGGTTCTTAGCATTCAATACGTTATGCTTGATACCGGCTCTTGTGAACATCTTGCTCAAGAACTCAGACTTATCTACGTTAACTGTACCGACAAGAACAGGTTGACCTGACTTATGAGCTTCAATAACAGCCTTAAGAACAGCCTGATACTTACCATTCTGAGTCTTAAATACAGCATCGTGCTCGTCAACACGTGCGATCGGTCTGTTTGTAGGAATCTGAATAACATCGAGACCATAAATAGCTCTGAACTCGGCTTCCTCTGTGTAAGCTGTACCAGTCATTCCTGCGATCTTGGAATACATACGGAAGAAGTTCTGGAATGTGATTGTTGCAAGAGTCTTGTTCTCATTAGCAACCTTTACGCCTTCTTTTGCCTCGATTGACTGGTGCAGACCGTCACTATAACGACGACCTGGCATCAAACGACCTGTAAAGTCATCAACGATGATAACTTCGCCATCCATAACTACATACTGCTGATCCTTGTTGTAGTTACCGTGAGCACGGAGAGCGTTATTTACATAGTGCTGCAAGTTAAAGTTGTCCGGATCTGAAAGGTTGGTAACATTAAAGAATTTCTCGGCCTTACGTACACCGTTAGCTGTAAGTACGGAAGTACTTGCTTTCTCATCAACTACATAGTCACAGTCACCAACGATCTCGTCCATGTCAACCTTATCGTCAGTCTCAACAACTGTGTATCTCTTAAGTGTCCTAACGAAATCATCAGCTTTCTGATAAAGGTCAGAAGATTCTGTTCCTCTACCGGAAATGATAAGAGGTGTTCTAGCTTCATCGATCAAGATACTATCAACCTCGTCGACTATGGCATAATTGAGTTCTCTCTGCGCGATCTGATCCTTACGTACAACCATGTTGTCACGAAGGTAGTCAAATCCGAATTCGTTATTTGTTCCATAAACAATATCACAAGCATACATGCCCTTACGTTCATTTGTAGGGATATCATGAATGATAAGTCCGACTGAAAGGCCAAGGAACTTATAGATCTTACCCATCCACTCACTATCACGTTTTGCGAGGTAGTCGTTTACGGTAACAACGTGAACGCCTTTACCCGTCAAAGCATTCAAGTAAACAGGAAGCGTAGCAACGAGTGTCTTACCTTCACCGGTCTTCATCTCGGCAATACGTCCCTGGTGCAGGATCATACCACCAATAACCTGAACTTTATAATGCTTGATACCCAAAACTCTGGAAGCAGCTTCTCTAACTGTAGCGAATGCTTCCGGAAGGATATCATCCAAAGTCTCGCCATTAGCCAGTCTGTCCTTAAGCTTTTGTGTCATTCCTACCAATTCTTCATCAGTAAGTTTCTGAAAGCTCTCATCAAGCTCCATTACTTTGTTAACTGTCGGCATGATCCTTTTGATCTCGTGATCACTGTGAGTACCGAATATTGAAGAAATAATTCCCATCTCCACACCTCGTATTATTTATTTTCTATTTCAGGAGAGATCCTGGACAAAACTGTTTTATAGCCGTCAGCACCATATTCCAGACACTTATTTACTCTGGAAATAGTTGCCGTACTAACTTTAGTCTCATCAATGATCTCTGTATAAGTTTTACCTTCATTGAGCAAAACAGCTATTTGAAGTCGCTGCGCCATAGATTTGATCTCAGAGATTGTGCAAATATCCTCAAAGAAATTGTCACACTCTTTTCGATCCTTAAGTGAAAGGATGGCATCATAAAAGATATCAATATATGGATCTCTGATCTTATCGTTCATCTTTATTCAACCCAGGCAATGATGAAATCAACGAAGTCACTTACATATCCAAGAATGAACAATGCAGCAACAACTGTAATGACCAAAACAAGAAAGATACCTACCAGACAACGACGGAAGAAAAGATCTCTTTTAGCCTTACGAAGTGTCTCTCCGACTGATTTAGATTCAGAACTGCTTCCGTTTCCGGAATCAACCAAAGATGGGCGTCTAACGGTCGAATTAGATTTCAAGCAAGCTTACCTCCACAAAAAAATCTATACTATGATAACCCAATTATCAAAATAGCACAAATTAGTGTATCACTTTAATATGTAAAAGTGAAATATTTTTTTCAATATGAGGTGTTATCCTTAATTATATTTATAATAATATTATCGTTGCTGTACGTATTTATCGAGTTTTCCAGGCTTTCTACCCTGGATTGAGGCGAATTCTCGGGAATAATGATCGTCAACGTCTTGGTTACTATCTCATCCTCTTCAATTACGTATGTTTCACCGTTAATACTGACATTAGCTCCGTTAAACTCGTCCAATTCAGAGAGTTTTTCACTGATCCTCTCTTTTATTCTGGAATCTGACTGATACGTATCTTTGGTCAGATCGATACTCATTATACTTTCACAGTTACCATCTTCGAATTTATTGATGGCAGGAAACACATGCGGAAGATTGGAGCCGTACTTTTCTTCAAAATACTCTCCCCTGTCAAAGTTATTCATTCCCCAAGGGTCATCCGTATCCTCTTTTTCGGAAGGATCATAATCAAAGCGGTTGATCAAGGAATTATACAAGCCGTAAAACGGGATCGCAGAATAATGTGAACGGTCAATATCGCCAAATAAGGTCTCGATAGTATATTCCACGTACAGATCTATTACATTAAGATCTGCATTAAAACTGACATGAACATCTATATCGGACGGTTTGAAGATAAGGTCTTCTGACCGTTTTCGATACTCAGAAGCAATATCATCTCTGATTACTTCTCCCAAGGTACCGTTTAATACCAGTTCTTCTATGCTGTGACCCAAAAGGGTCTCGAGATTCTCGGACAAAGCACAGATCGAGTCATATGTCATGGCAGCGTTTTGTCCCATGACAGGGTCACTGTTTAAGGTATTTACCATTTCAGCCCCGATAGATGTGTACGGCAACAGGATCTGTATGTCTTCCGTAGTATGGTCAATTGCCTGCTGCATAACGATATCGCATTTTCGAATGTTCATTGAAGTGACACAGACAGATAAAATGATCAGAAACACCGTAAAAACAACAGATGCCTCTATGGCGATCGAACCTTTCTTATTCATAATTACCTCACTTATAAACCATATAAATCATATCCGGCCTTAACGCTGTAGACGTCACCTCTATATTGAGTCCCCAGGCTGATCTTGGTTATTATCGGACCATATTTATCCTCAAGCACGTTTATGATCCTTTTATCCATACCCTTGCCTGCTACAAAAGCGAAGTAGAATGCAAAGTCTTTGTAGTTCATCGAAAAGCCCTCGTTAAAGGGTTCAGGAGCATTCTTGATCTTAAATACTTCAACTGTTTTGCCTTTATATATCTTGAACATATCCCTGATCATTAAAACTGTTGACGAGTATATAAGGATCACTATGACAAAAACAAACGGAGGGATCTCGGCACCGTCCAAAAGGACTTTTAAAACCGCGGATAGAATCTTGGCTATCTTATTTACGACCCTCATATAGTCCTTATCTAAGAGCAGATTTACTGCTTCAGAAAGCATAATGAAGCCGGATATGACATGCCCAACCGTATATACGCCTAAACCGCCTTCATGTCCTGAAATTATATACTCCATATCCGTGCATTCGTCAGGATTAAGATCCCTGTAGTCTGTACCGCGAAGTGTTGTATCAGGATACATATCCCCTTCAACTTCATATTCTTTGACGACAGCTTCAAAGTGATAAACAACATAATGAGCAACGAAAAGATTATAGAAATCATCCTCGATAACTTCTGATGATCTCTTGGCAAAATTGATCAGATCGTTATAAAAATTCATGGAAAACATGTCTTCAGGAGAAAAATCATCATCAAAGACAAGCTCAGAATCGTTGATCTCTTCAAGATAGTCAAAAAGATCGGATATTAAACCGAGATCCTCATCTTCAAGATCTACAAGACCGCTCAATTCATCACTTTCAAGGACCTCATTAATGACTGAAGCCCCTTTATTCAGTATGTTAAGGACCGAATTACCGCCGCTTGCCTTAAACCTGTTTATCTTATCGAAGAATTCGAACTCTTCCAGTTCGTCCGTTATCATTGATATTACGCCGCTAAGATCCTTCAAAATGATCCCTGCGGTTCTGTATGTATAGTAATTCGATATTGCATCCTCAAGCTGAAGTGTTGATATAGTCTTATATCCATCGATATAGATATCTCCGCCGTAGGTATAGCCGGATTCTTCTATTACTTTTCTGAATACTTCCTGAGAGATATCCTCTTCGAAAAAGCCGTAGATCCCGTATTCCAAGAACAATTCTTCATCATAAGATGCGAGTATCTGTTCTACCTGAAGTCTTAGCCCGCGATTAATGTTCACTCGTCTGTCGGCATCGATTATCGCTGCAAGATAAAGTCCCTCAACGAATATGATGGCTGACAAAATGATAGCAAGAAAGATCGATGTATTTCCGTGTTTATTTCTACGCATCAGACTCCACCGCCGATCTTTATGCAGTCAATGATCCCGCAGATCATAGTGTTGATCTGTTCAGGAGAGGTATCTGCCACCATATGTCCGTCGATCTCTCTTACTTCAACGGGCTTTTCACTCCTTAATCGAAAACGCATCTCGGATACCGCTGTCTTGGCCTGCAGGACCGAGTCATGTCTGATTTCGTTGGGATAAACGATAAAAACCGCCAAGACAAGAATGATCAAAGAAAAACAGATAGAAGCCTCCAAAGTACTTCCCATAAGATCACCATCCTTTTTGATTTAATTATTTCATAGTAAAAGGACATAAAAATCGACAAATAAAACAATTCATCGACAATCGGTACTAAAGGTTCTTCTAATAAGGCTCCTGTCAGTGTTTTCGAAAAAAACAGACCGCGGAAAAAGTGATCCGCGGTCTACCTGAATTCGATTCAAAAGAGTTTATCAAGCACGAAGTGTGATTCCGTATTTATCATTGAGGTTTGTAAGGATGGAGTTTACGAAACCGTCGATGATCTCAGGCTTGAACTCCTCATCCTTAGGAGTAAATACCACACTGAATGCAAGTGACTTCTTGTTCTCACCGAGCTGCGCACCCTCGTAAATATCGAAAAGTTCGATCTTGGTGATGTACTCACAGGAAGCTTCGATCTCCTTTTCAACTGTTGCGCAAGTAATGTTCTTATCCATAACGAAGCAGAAATCACGCTTCTCTTCAAGGAACTTAGGAAGCGGAATGAACTTTCTCTCCTTGCCGTAGTACTGACTCAAGATCCTAAGATCGATCTCAGCTACATAAGCAGGAACACGCATGTCGAGCTCATCGCAGATCTCATAGAGGACCTGACCCAAGTAACCTACTACCTCACCGTTACAGATGACCTTAGCAGTTCTTCCCGGATGGAGGAATGTCTTCTCATCCTTCTCATAATCGAACTTAACGTCAAGAGCATCAGCGATAACTGATACAAGACCCTTAAGAGAATAGAAATCCTCATCCTCTCCGAAAACACCGATACAGATTGTCTCACGCTCATCCGGATATTCAGTAAGCGGAAGGCTCTTAGGAAGGAACTTATTACCAAGCTCGTAGATACGGCCAGTAAGGATTCCTCTCTTCTGGTTTCTTGCCATAGATGTGATCATCTGAGGAGCAAGAGTTGTTCTCATCAAAGAAAGATCGATGTTGATAGGGTTCATGATCTTGATAGCGAAGCGCTCAGGAGCATCTTCAGGCAAACGAAGAAGATCAAAATCAGATGGTGAGAAGAATGAATAATGCACACCCTCATTAGCACCTGCTGCACAAAGTGCATTCTTGATCTTAAGTTCGGAACGCTGCTTTAAGTTGTTTCCTCCGCTTGTAACCTTTGCTGTAGGAATAAATGTAGGAACGATGTGCTCGTAACCGTACATACGGATAACTTCCTCAGCTACATCCTGATAGGACTCCATATCTACACGATAGCCCGGGATAGCGATAGTAAGTTCGTCACCGTTAAGCTTAGGAGCGAAATTAAGGTTTGTAAGGATACGAACGATATCATCATCAGGAACCGTGATACCGAGAACACCGTTAACCTGCTTTACGCTTACCTTCATCTCACGAGGCTCAACAGAGTTGCCTGTATTAACATCGAAAGATGTCTTACTTACCTTACCGCAGCCAAGCTCTTCCATAAGGTGCAAAGCACGCTTCATAGCCATAACTGTTGTATACTCGTCAACGCCCTTGGAGAAACGCATACTGGAATCAGAAACCTGACCCAAAGCCTTTGAGCTCTTACGGATATTGTCGTGTGCAAACTTAGCAGCCTCGAACATAACAGCAGATGTTGTATCGCGGATCTCTGAATTAAGACCACCCATGATACCTGCAAGTGCTACAGGCTTCTTGCCGTCACAGATAACCAGGTTCTCAGTTGTAAGAGCGAACTCTTTCTCATCTAAAGTTACGATCTTCTCGCCTTCATCTGCACGGCGAACGTGTATCTCATTACCCTCAAGATAAGAGAAATCGAAAGCATGCATCGGCTGACCGAGTTCCTTAAGAACGTAGTTAGTGATATCGACAACGTTTGAAATAGCTGAGCATCCAACAAGAGCAAGACGACGCTTCATCCATACAGGAGATTCCTCGATCTTAACGTCAGAAACATAGTGACCGATATATCTTGGACAAAGATCAGGAGCTGAAACCTTGATATCGAACGGTATAGTTACATCCGTCTCTGTGTAATCGAGAGCAGGCTCCTTGATAGGCTTACCGAGAACTGCCGCAACCTCACGGGCAATACCGAAGATGCTCTGGCAGTCAGGACGGTTAGCTGTGATGGAAACATCGAAGATATAATCGTCAAGTCCGAGGATAGGCTTAACATCTGATCCCGGAACACTGTCATCAGGCAAAACGAGAAGTCCGTTATAACCTGCACCCGGGAACATATCCTCAGTTACACCGATCTCAACGCCTGAACAGAGCATACCGAATGAATCATATCCTCTAAGCTTACCCTGTCCGATAGTCATGAGACCTTCAACTGTCTTATGATCCTTAGCTGTTGCGTATACCTGAGCGCCGATAAGAGCGAGAGGATACTTTCCGCCAGCCTTAACGTTATCAGCGCCGCAGCAGATCTGGAGAACACCGTGCTCACCTGCATCAACTGTGCAAAGGTGAAGATGTGTGCCTTCGATTCCTTCACATGTCTTAACTTCACCGACTACTACATTACTGATATCGTGGCCGACTTCATACTTTTCTTCTACCTCGAAACCGCAGCTGAAGAGCTTATCTTCGAGCTCGTCCGGAGTAACATCTATATCTACATAATCTTTAAGCCAACTTAATGGTACTAACATTATCCTTGCCTCCTATCATTAGTCATCGATCTGTCCGAGTACGCGCAAATCAGATTCAAACAACATCTTGATATTGTTGATGCCGTACTTGAGCATGGCAATACGATCGATACCGATACCGAAAGCCAAACCGCTATAAACATTACTGTCAATGCCGCAACCGTCGAGTACCTTCTTATTAACTACACCTGCACCGAGAACCTCGATCCAGCCTGTTCCCTTACAGAGCTTACAGCCCTTGCCGCCACACTGGAAACAGCTTACGTCTACCTCAACTGAAGGCTCTGTGAATGGGAAGTATGAAGGACGAAGACGTGTTCTTGTCTCTTCACCGAAGATCTTCTTTACGAATACATCAAGCATACCCTGAAGGTCGCAAAGAGTAATCCCCTTATCTACAACGAGTCCCTCCATCTGTGAGAACATAGGAGAGTGAGTTGCATCATCATCAGAACGGAAAACCTTACCAGGTGAGATGATCTTGATCGGCGGCTGCTGAGATTCCATAACATGGATCTGACCTGCTGAAGTCTGAGTACGGAGAAGGAACTCAGGACTTAAGTAGAAAGTATCCTGCATATCTCTAGCAGGGTGATCCTGCGGGATATTGAGAGCCGTGAAATTATAGTAATCTGTCTCGATCTCGTTGCCTTCATAGATCTGGAAACCCATTGAACCGAAGATATCTACGATCTGATTTCTTACCTGAGTATTCGGATGGAGATTACCCTTCTTCTGCTTCTTTTCAGGAAGAGTAACATCAATGGTCTCAGCCTCATAGCGAGCCTTCTGCTCCTGAGCCTTGAACTCGGCATCAAGTGCATCAAACTTCTCCTGAGCCCAATTCTTGATCTCGTTGACCATCTTGCCGTAATCGGCCTTCTGTTCCTTCGGGATCTTACCCATCTCTTTCATAAGAGATCCGATCTTACCTTCTTTGGAGTCCATGACACTCTTCTTGTACTCATAGACACCCTTGGAACTGCTGATCTTCTTCAGATCATTCTCGATCTGACTTCTGATCTCGGATAACTTCTCGTTCATTTCACTAAGTTCCGCCATGTTTTCCTCCTATTATCGTTCGCCTTTGGAATACAAAAATCCCATGGCAACATGTAAATTGCCATGGGACGAATTCGCTAATATATCGCACCTTCGCGGTACCACCCATGTTCGAAAAGCATTGCTTTCCGCACTTGTTCGCGCCTTTAATGCTGCGCAGGCATCTGCTTAGCCAGTATAACTGTTTTCACAGAACGCTCCAGTGTTGAAATTCATCCAGATACCCCGTGGATCGTGCTTTCAGCCGGTGACACGACTCTCTTTTCCCTGTCATATAAGGACTACTTACGCACCTTCATTGCTTTTATGGATTGTACATATGCCGTTGTTAAAAGTCAAGCAGACAGTGTTTTCGAGAAGATCACAAAGAAAGATACGGATTATAGCGCTTCTCGATATCGATCTTGGAAGGACCTCCATGGCCCGGATAGATAGTTATATCATCGTCCATATCCTTAAAGATCTTAAGAGAAGCCAATAATGTCCTGGTGTCCCCGCCCGGAAGATCAGACCTTCCGACAGAACCTTCAAACCGCGTATCACCCGTAAACATAACCTTATCTTCTTCGAAAAGGATACATACCGAACCCGGTGTATGACCCGGAGTCTTTATTATCTTCATGCTCGAAAACCCGCTCACATCAAGACTTTCATCAAGATCAACAGTCTTAGACTCAAGCTTCATGGATTCACCAAAACCACGTGAGCAATTAAGACCGGAATCAGTAAGAAACTCTTTATCCTCATCGGCAAGATAAGCCTTAGCGCCTGTGAAGCTGACCCATTCGTCAAGACATGCGCAATGGTCATAATGAGCATGAGTAAGGATCAACGCATCGATACTGACATTCATGAGCTTACTTCTGACCAAAGGAAATTCAGGAGATACAGAAGGATCGATGATGATAGCATGATCGCCCGATTTTACGGCATACATATTGGAGCCCAACGGCCCATAAGGAAAAGTAATGACATCCATAGAAAAGATCAATCCTTGATCCACTCACGCCAGTCGAGGTCACCGCGGTCGATAGCAAGGATCAAAGTCTCTGCCGTAGCGATGTTCGTAGCATAAGGGATATTGTTCAGGTCGCAGACCTTCAAAAGCTCAGTTGTGCTGTGCAATGGATCATTACGGCCGTCACGGATATAGATAACACAGTCGATCTCGTTATACTCAGCTCTGGAAGCAAGCTGCTCAAAACCGCTCTCATAATCAACGGAAAGACCTGATACTTCAAGGTCTACAGCACTTTTAAGAAGCTTACCTGTGTTATAAACGGAAATCAGCTGATGCTTGGACAGCAAGGGGCGATATGCAATACAAAAGTTAACGAGCAACTCATTTTTACTGTTATCAGCCATCAGAACGATCTTCATGGCGGAAGTCCCCCTTGTTACAAAACTAATATCATTTTACGCAAAATATTATAATTTAGCAACAAATAATTGAAGTAATTATCCCTCAGCGGTGATTACCTCATCATCTTCATAGCGACTTTCAGGCAAAGCCAGATCGATCGAATCACCTGTTACAGGCACGGTATCTGTAACGGTCGGATCGCCTGTAAGAGGAACACCGAAATAAGCAGCCAGGAGCTTTTTCGCGATGATGGATGTGGAATTACCCCACTCACCTCTCTCTACAACGAGAGCTATGGCGATCTCCGGATCATCTGCAGGAGCGTAACAAACGAAAAGACCGTTGGAATACTCCATTCTTATATCCTCAAAACCGGTCTCAGCAGTACCTGTCTTACAACAGATAGAGATCGGGAAATCCGAGAGAGATTCCTGAGCTGTTCCTTCCCAATCGTTTGTACCGGTTACAACACAACGCATTGCAAAACGGACCGCTTCAAGATTACTCTGATCCACTTCAAGAGGGATCGAAGGCTTCTGTCCTTCATAAAGGATCGTACCGTCCGGAGCTACAACGTTATCGATAACATACGGAGTTACAAGCTCACCTGTAGCAATTGCACTGGTATATCTGCAGAGCTGAAGGATAGTAAAACAGTTATCGAACTGTCCGATAGCGGACTGAGCCGTATCAGCCGGGAACCATGTTCTGTCGTACTCGGATTCATGAAGGAGCCTTTTGGTCTCACGGCTTGCTCTTACACCGACATCCTCACCAGGAAGGTCGATTCCCGTGTATTCACCTAAGCCGAGTTTCTCACCCATGGCATCAATATTATCGATACCCGTATCAACACCGAGTCTCATGAAGTAGATGTTACAGGATGTAGCGATGGCACTGTTAAGATCCAATGCTCCGTGACCTGTATCAGGATACTCGAGACACTTAAATGTCCAACCGCCGATATCGATAGGAGATTCACATTTTACCCAGGATGAATTAGGAGTTATAACGCCTGCCTCAAGACCTGCAAGAGCTGTACACATCTTAAATGTGGATCCCGGAGCGTATCTGGACATGATGGCTCTGTTCCACAAAGGCATGTCTTCACTGGTCATTTCCTCATATTCACCGATACCGAGATAATACTTGATCTGTACTTCTGCCTGCTTATCTCCTGACATAGCGAGCACGAAGTCGTTAGGGTCGTAGTTAGGATATGATCCCATGGCAAGAACGGCACCTGTCTTACAGTTCATGACAACAAAAGCACCTGCATTAGCTGTCTTATAGCCTGTCTGTCTGGTCTGTTCATCGATCTTAGCATCTTCGATAAACTGCTTAAGAGCTTCGATTCCGACTTTCTGAAGATTGGAATCTATAGTCAGGTTAACAGTTGCACCTGCAACAGGGTTCTCGCCATATGTATAAGGGAAAAACATAGAATCGGCGCCATCTTCGGTCCAAGTTGAATAAGTCGCGATTCCGGCCTGACCGTGGAGATATCTTTCCATCTGAGACTCAACACCTGACTGCCCGACAATGTCGCTTGCCTGATAACCGAACTTACTTAAGCTAGCCAGAGATTCCTGGGAAATATTACCGACATAACCGACAACATGACATGACAACTGGGCCTGCGGAGTATAGACACGTCTATAGTCCTCAACACCGATAAGTCCCATGAAATGGTAATTCTGTTCATTAAGATATCTGATAAGTTCATCAGGCACATCAGTTGCTATCTGTACAGGAGTACCGTTCTGGAATGCCCAATAATCCTGGAATATCTGGTATCTGATCCTTATGATCCTGAAGGCTTCATCTTCACTTAACTGAGGATCGATATTGAAAAGATATCTCAGGTAAAGGAAAAAGACCTGCGGATCAGTCTTAACGTAATTATCGGAATATGTAACGATGATGCCCTGTGCACTCTCGTCAAGATCAAAAAGGTTCCTGTTTGTCTGCCAAAGCCTGATCTTTTCCTCAGGCTGAAGGAATTCAAACGGTCCGATCTTAAAATAATCATCAAGACCGCTTACAGAGATGCAGTTATAGTCATCAAACAAATAACTGAGTTCAAGACACATTGCATTAAGGTCTTCATCAGACATACCGGCATCAGATATAAGTAGCGAGTTTACTTTTTCCGTTGTAGCAAGAACAACTCCGTTTGCATCAAGGATATCGCCTCTCGGTGCGCTGACTGTAAACATCTTCTGAAGTCCTTTGGTGGAAGATGAAATTGTCTTCTGATATCCGGAAAACTGCAAAGCTGCGGTCAGGTATAAAATGATCACGCCCATGACGCAAAAAGCGAAAGCCAATACAAAGTATCTGTTCGAAAGGAATGTCAAAAGCTTTTTCAGGAGACTGTCATCATTGATCTTCTGTTGATCTCGTTTGTCTTCATCGAAAACATACATGCCGTCATCTTTCAGATTGTTAGCCATGAAGAATCAGCCCCCCTTCCCTCTTGAGCGCTAAGCATCGGATTTTGTCCTTTTTTATACGGTCCGACAAATCTCAAAAGTAAGTATATAGGAATCGCAGCAAGAATATTCAGGAAAATCTGAGTAAAGATGGAATCGATAAAAAGTTCCTTTGCTGACAAGTGATAGAGTGTTTTCGAGAACACCCTTGTCCAGATAAAGATAATACCGTGACCGAATATCTTATAAAGCGCAGTTACACTGATAAGGGTAAGGAGCGCAAAAGCAGGCTTTCTCTTGATCTTGATAGTAAAAACGGATGCAGAAAAGACAGCAACTGAAAACAAAAGGAATGCGCCGATACCGACTGAAGACACGACCGAACCGGTAAGACCGATAACAGCAGGAGCCGCAAAACAATCCCTTAAGATTCCGACGATCAGACCGATTATGATGCCGTCTTTGATGCCGAACATGTACGCAACAAGAACAACAAATACAAACATCAGGTCTGCGATCTGCCCGTTAAGCGACAACTTATCCGGGAACGAGACCTGAAAGCAAGTAAGGAAAAGAATATAAACGGAATAAACAACTATCTTACGGATCAGTTCAACCTTGTTCATCGGCAGTTGAAGTCTCACCTGTTTCTTCCGCGGAGACCTCTTCCTCCTTATCGTAAGGTACCATGATGAACACATCCTTAAGATCATCTATCTGTGCATAAGGCCTTAACGTCGCCTTAATGTTCAAAGGATCTGAATAATCAACATCTTCGATCGTACCGATAGGAATACCCTGAGGGAAAAGACCACCGTCACCTGAAGTAACGATCTCATCACCGGGCTCAAGAACAACGTCCTCATCAATACCCGTAACAAGACAAAGTCCCTGACGCTTAAGGGATGCATCACCGGAAATGATGATAAATGCGCCGTTGACTTCGTTTACTTTTCCATTAACGGTAAAACCTTCGTGAAGAAGCGGAAGAACCTTACTGTCGTTATTGTTAGTCTCGATAACACGACCGATGAGGTTTGACTGGGTATCAACAACAGCATAGGAATTCTTGCCGGTAAGTTCGAGTCCGTCGTCCTTACCTGCATCGATTCGGATTACGCTGAACCATTCATCTGCTTCACGGGATAAAACTGAGGAGCCGAAGATATCGTAATCACTGAAGGTATCCTTGATATGAAAAGCATCTTTAAGTTCCTCATATCTGATGATAGCTTCTTCACCCTGCTGAACTTCATGCTGGAGCCTCGCGATCTCTTCACTAAGTTCCTCGTTTCTCTTCCTGATGGCAACACCGTCAGTTATGGCAGCCCAATAATCGTCAACCTTAGTTCCAAAACCTTTGATTCCGCTTTGGATAGGGTTGGCGACTGCACGAAGAGGTGTCAGCACCTTATCAAGAGGGCTGTTAGGGATCGCTCCGAGGATAATTATCGCAACAAGAAATACTGCCACTAAGGCTATGATGAACCATTTATTAGCAAACAGTCTTCGCACGATAACTCCCCTTTACAAAGAGCTTAAGCGTTCTTGCCGCAGCACTTCTTATATTTCTTACCTGAACCGCAAGGACATGGATCATTACGGCCGATCTTCTCAGAACGAACAGTATTTGCTTCTCTGTACTCGAAAGAGATCTTGTCTCTTTGCTCAACTGTAAGAACATTGCTCCAGGAAGGAAGCTTATAAAGCCACTCAGCCTTAGCATCTCTCATGTTGTAGTAGAGTTTCTCGAAATCGATGTCCAAAGCGATATCTGTATCGTCTTCAACATTCTCAACATCGATATCCTTGTTAAGACTTGTCTTGATACCGTCAAGGAAGCCTACGAAGATATCCATATTGGACTTACCGAAGTTAAGTTTCTCACAAAGTTCAGAAGCCTTACCTGTTACAAGACCCTGATACTCAGGATATGCCTTGAGGATCGCATCGTAAGCATTCTTCTCAAGAACGAAGTAAAGATTCATATATTGTGTGTATTTCTGCTGATCTGTCTCTTTCTCAGATCTCTCGATCCATGTCTCGTAATAACTCATAATTTATTCCTCCGTATATTAAAGCTTGGAAGCAACTGCCTTAAGGAAGTCTTCCGTATTAACGACATTCTTTACCGGAATATCGATAAGATTCTTAAGATCGCCTGTTATTGTACCTTCTTCGATAGTCTCGATCGAAACCTTCTCGAGCTTATCAGCGAAAGCCTCAAGATCAGCAAGGCCATCGAGCTGAGCTCTCTTACGAAGAGCACCTGTCCATGCGAACAATGTAGCCATAGGGTTAGTTGATGTAGCTTCCCCCTTAAGGTACTTGTAGTAGTGTCTGGTAACTGTACCGTGAGCAGCCTCGTACTCGTACTTACCGTCAGGCGAAACGAGAACGGATGTCATCATAGCAAGAGAACCGTTAGCGGATGCGAGCATATCACTCATTACGTCACCGTCGTAGTTCTTGCAAGCCCAGAGGATACCGCCTTCGCACTTCATGATACGAGCAACTGCATCATCGATAAGTGTGTAGAAGTATTCGATACCTGCTGCTTCGAACTTGTCCTTGAACTCATTTTCGAAGATCTCAGCAAAGATATCCTTAAATCTGTGATCATATGTTTTGGAGATAGTATCCTTTGTTGCAAACCACAGGGACTGCTTTGTATCAAGTGCATATGTAAAACAGGAGCGAGCAAATGCCGAAATGGATTTGTCAGTATTATGCATTCCCAAAACAACACCGGAATCCTTGAAGTTAAAGATCTCCTGCTTCTTTGTGCTTCCGTCAGGATATGTAACAAGAAGCTCGACCTTAGCTGCACCATCGATCTTCATCTCGGAATCTCTATATACATCACCGTAAGCATGACGAGCGATAGTGATAGGCTTCTTCCATGTGGAAACAAGAGGATCGATACCTTTTACCATGATAGGTGATCTGAATACTGTACCGTCAAGGATTGCACGGATCGTTCCGTTAGGGCTCTTCCACATCTGCTTAAGATCGTATTCTTCCATACGCTGAGCATTAGGTGTGATAGTAGCGCACTTAACTGCTACTCCGAGCTCCTTAGTCCTGTTAGCTGAATCTATGGTAACCTGATCGTCTGTAGCATTTCTGTTTACGAGACCCAAGTCAAAGTACTCTGTCTTAAGGTCAACGAAAGGAAGGATAACGATATCCTTTATCTGCTTCCAGATGATCCTTGTCATCTCATCGCCGTCCATCTCAACAAGCGGCGTGGTCATTTTGATCTTATCCAATGTTTGCTCCTCCAATGATTAACTGTTTAACTTATGTATTTTAAGTTAAGTGTATTGATTTATCAAGTCAGACTCTTACAGGCCAGCACCAGTATGATCTCCAGGGATTGTCTGCCATCCATCTTACCGAGTCTTCCCTCATATTCGGTCTTGGCACATACCGACAGGAGATACAAGAGCTTTTCCATCTCGAACTTAGGAGCCTGCTTTGCAAGTTTTTTGGCTGTATAAGGCTTTGCACCCAGCCTTTCCACTATCTTAGACTCAGTCTTAAGTTCCTTGGCACAGATCAATTGTCTTATATGGTTAGCCAAACTGTACTTGATCCTCTCAACAGGTTCCTTCTGGTTAAGCATGTTATCAAGAGTAAGGAGCACCTTCGAACAGTTGCCCTCGCTGATACCGTCCAAAATATCAAATATCCTTCCCGAGATATCAGGAGCACACAAAGTATCAATAACGTTATAGTCGACGTGCGTGATACCTTTTTCCCTGCAGTAGAGATATATCTTATTAACTTCGGAAGCTATTGCTCTCATGGACTTATCGGTCCTGTTGATGAGGCTGTCGCTGGCGTCACTGTCTATCGTAATATTATGTTTTCTGAGGTTTGTCCGAAGCTTTTCTTCTATATCGTATTCCTTGAGAATAGGACAATCACAACAATAACCGTTCTTCTCGAAAATGCTATAAAGCTGCTTTTTCCTCTTATCGATCTTGTCGTCCCAGAATATGAGCAAGGTAGACTCAGGAATAGTATCCACGAAAGAGGAGAAAGTATCAGCAAGGTCCTTTTTAGGATCAGCTGCAGAAAAGATACCCGAATTACGGACCACAACTATTCTCTTCTCGGACATCCACGGCGGAAGCATTACATTCTCATCGATCTTATCAAGATCAAAACCCTTGGATTCAAAGTTAAGCTTAACAAAATCCATCTGCTCCGAACCTTCAGCCAGATACTGCTTTTTGATCATATTAACGGCAAACTCACAGTAATAATCCTCTTCGCCCGACAGCAAAAGAAGACTATTAAGCTTTTTCTCAGCGATCAAAGACTTGAGATTATCGAAACTTACGATATGTGAAGCCATTATTACTCCTTAAAACAGTTGATCTTGTACTTATCCTTTTGGATTTTAACAATAATCGCTCCGTTTTTCGAGGTCAAAAATACATTTGCCTCTACTTTTCCCAATCTCTCCAATGTCTCAGGCGCGGGATGGCCGTATACGTTATATTCGGCTACGGAAACTACGGCTGCTTCAGGACTAACGGAAGATAAAAACTCAAGACTTGATGATGTTTTACTTCCGTGATGAGCAACCTTAAGGATGTCGCAATCGCTTATGAGACCTCTATTTACCATTATCCTTTCCGAATCTTCATCGATATCTCCGGTCATCATGATCTTAACTCCGTCTATCTTAAGAACTCCGACAACGCTTTCGGGATTTCCTCCGTTATATGTTCTTCCCCCTGGCCAGAGCACCTGAAATTCTACCTTTCCGGCCTTTATCACATCCCCCTCTTTTATGGTTTCATATATATCCGAATATGATGTAACTATCTTATCGACTCTTCCCTGTTCTTCCAGATATCTGATACCGCCTAAGTGATCCTCATCAAGATGGGTAGCGATCGCAAGGTCGATACTTTGGATCTGGTAATAATCCAAGACACTCGGAAGTACGCTTTTTCCCTCCTCATAGGTCCCTCCGTCAATTAGAAGCGTGTCATTACCGGAGATAATGAGACAACTGTCTCCCTGACCGACATCAAGAAACAGGACTTTCTTATCAAAGTCAAAAATTGGAGTCATAGTAAGCAGGATAACGATCATAGTTCCCGAAAGAACCGACACAACGAGCTTTCTTTTCCTACAGATGTATACAGCTGTCAAACAGAAGACCAGGAGAATACAGGTAAGCTTACTGCCCCTCAGCAAAAGAGAATCAAAATAGTAGTCCTCACCAATATCCATCAATATTATGGTGATCCTCGAAAACAATATCGTCGGATAAAGCATATACGGACTTATAAAAGACAGAAGAAATCCCGGAAGGAAGAAAAGACACACCATCTGAACAGTAAGAACAGAAAGAGCCATAACAGCAAAAGACCCGAATCCCAAAGGAATGCCGTTCATAAGAAAATACGGAAGCATGACCGCTCTTGAGGCCAAAGAACAGGATATGACAGATGAACCGGTCTTCCCCTTGATCGGTTCAGATACAAGATACATGCCAAGGCCTGCACCGAAACTCATTTGAAAGCTCAAAGTCCTGCAGCAGAATGGATCTGATAACATCATGAGCAAAGCAGAAAAGCTCATTCCAGATAATCTGTCCTTTCCGCTAAGAAGACACATACTCATAACTGCAGCTCTGGTAACAGATTCGGTCCAACCGGTCAAGAATCCGATAACGATAACAAAAAGCGCCTGTATCAGGACTTTTCTTCTGTAAGGCATATCCTTTACCGCATATGAGATGATCAGTATAAATGACGAGAAGTGTGTCCCTGACACAGCCAAAAGATGAGAACATCCTGAAAGATCAAAAGACCTTCTTATATCATCTCCGATCATGGAGGTATCTCCGAGACATAATGCACAAACTATTGCCAGATCATCTTCGGACATGTCATTTCTAAGCTTATCTGCTATAAGGTCACGAACGAAATACCTGAAATGATGGATTTTTGTGCCTGCTTTGGACTCTGACCTCTCCCTTATGTCTTGCACCATAAGGATGTATCTTATCCCTTTTCGAAAAAGATAATCCTGATAATCGTATTCCCCCGGATTAGAAGGCTTTGGTGCTTCAAAGAGCGATGCATAGACTATAAGCCTGTCACCCGGATTAAGTTGTTCATCGCATATAACCCTGACCTTACCGATATCCTCGATACTTCCATAGCAGGTATTCTTGCCTGAAACACCTGATGTTACGCCGGTTATGAGAACTTCGTACTCACCTTCGGTCATGTCAGTAGTCTTGATCAAAAGTCCGCCAAATGAACACATGAACATAACAAGAAGGACCGTTGGGACTATAAGCGGGCGCAAAGCCAGTTTTCGCAGGTATTCTCGGAGTCTGTTTTTCATATTTGACCGCCTTTTTTTCAACTATAAAAAAATTTATGTAGAAAAAAAACGACGAAATGCCGACAAATTCTGACAAAAAGCGACAAAGCCCATCAAGCAAAAGAAACTCTCGTTACGATATAATTAGCATAGACTGATTGTGGGGGAAACTATGGCCGTTAATTTCAGAAACACTGTTTTCTATGGAATAGCTTCAGACATCAAAGCGTGTCCACCTCAAGATATGCCCGAGATAGTATTCTCAGGCAAATCAAATGTCGGCAAATCTTCCCTCGTTAATGCTCTCTCGGACAACAGAAAACTTGCCAGAGTATCACAGACTCCCGGTAAGACACAGGCAGTCGTCTACTTTAACGTAGATCGTAAGCTCTATATCGCCGATCTTCCGGGATACGGTTATGCAAAAACATCCAAAGAGAAAAAGGAAAAGTTTTCCAAACTAGCTGAAGATTACTTTACTTGCGGAAGAAAGATCGATCTTGTCCTCCACCTTATGGACATCAGACACAACCCTTCTGCAGAAGATGTCGGAATGCTTGAATTCCTTAATAATTCCGACCTCAATTACTTCGTAGTCTTCACTAAATGCGACAAGTTCAGCAGACAGCAGTTGATGAAAAGACTGAACGAATTGTCCAAGGAATTGAATTTCAGTGATGATGCAGTTGTCTTTGCTGTTTCATCCGAGAAAAAGACAGGTCTTGATGATCTGAGAAATGCAATTGAAGAACATCTTTTCGGTTGATTTACGACCGATGTTTGTTATATTAAAAATAGAGATTTTAAGGAGTGCGGGATAAAGTGCTTAGTAACGAGACTTCAGACTCTACATACAATGAACTTCGTCTAGAGCCGTTCGGTCCAATCGGCATTATTTCGCATACTGCCAACGAAGAATTCGTAAACATGGTCAACAATGTGCTTTACGAGAAGCGTCTGGCAAGATATAACAACAACTCCAATCCATTCGTTACAAATCCGGGTTACTTAAGGACCAACTATATCTTTGATGCAGAGCTCGTACGCTTCTCCACAGGCGAAGGTAAATTCCAGCTTGCAGAAAGCACAAGAGGTCACGATATCTACATCATTACTGATGTTCTCTCATATAATCAGGAAACTCCACTTTCAGGTAATGATCACAGATTGTCACCTGACGATCACTACAGAGATCTTTTGAGGATCATCTCTACTTGCGCAGGTAAAGCTCGAAGGATCAACGTTATCATGCCTTTCATGTATGAAGGTATTCAGATGCACAGAACATCTAATCTCGATGAATCTTTGGATTGTGCTGCAGCTTTAAGACAGCTCTATTCACTCGGTGTATCCAACGTTGTAGTCTTTGATCCGCATGATACAAGGATCGATAATGCTACTCCTCTTCTTGGTATCGAGAAGCCGAAGTCGGCATATAAGATCATTTCGACCATCATCTCAAAATTCGGTTCGATCAAACTTAAGCCTGAAAGCAGCATGGTCGTAAGCCCTGATGAGACAGGAATCGGAAGAGCCGAGTTTTATGCATCTATGCTCAATATCCCTCTGGGCGTGTTCTACAGAGACCGTGATTACGTGAATTTCCAGTATGAACAGCCGCCTGTTAAGGAATATAAGTTTATCGGAACTGACGTATCTGATAAGGATGTCCTTCTTATCGACGATATGATCAAGACCGGTAACACAATGCTGACAACTGCATCTATCTTGAAAGAGAAAGGTGCTCGCGACATTTACTACATCGCTCCGTTCGGTATGTTTACCAACGGATTCGATGAGTTTGACAAGGCTTATGAAGATGGTCTTATCAAAGCAGTTGTCTGCACTAACCTTATCTACAGACCACAGGAACTTCTTAATAAACCTTGGTATGTAGATGTAAACATGACGCCGTACGTTGCAAGGATCATTGATGCTTTAAACGTCGACGAGTCTGTAAGTAAGCTTATCAACTCCACTTCCAGGATCAGAGAATTCCTGGATCAGATCCGTTTTGATGAGTTTATCGAGGACGTTATCTACTAAGCTTTATCCCCTTTTCGAAGGGTTAAAGATATAAAAATGCGACATTATTTATGAAAGGCAAAGGTGAAGTATGATCTCAGTTCCAAACGATGAGAAATCCTATTCCCGCTATAACCAGTACGGAGATAACCCGATGGCTCCAGTTGGTCCGATCGGTCTTATACCGCTCAAAGGAAGTGTGGATTTCACTGAAAAAGTCAATTACTACCTTAACAAGAGACGTTCGGAATATCAGCAGGAGGCTATCGTTTCCAAGTATCCGGGTTTCTTCAGAAATGACTACAGGATCCAGGTTGACAATGCCAGATTCTCTTCCGGCGAAGGTAAAGCCGTAGTTATGAACTCAGTTCGTGGTCACGATCTTTTTATCGTAAGTGACGTAATGAACTACTCCTGCACATATAAGATGTTCGGTCAGGACAACAGAATGAGCCCTGACGATCACTATCAGGATCTAAAGCGTGTTATCCTCGCCTGCTCAGGTAAGGCTCGTCGTATCAACGTCATCATGCCTTTCCTTTATGAGTCCAGACAGCACAAGAGAAACTCCCGTGAGTCCCTTGACTGCGCATTCGCTCTCGAAGAGCTCTATAACCTCGGTGTAGCAAACATCATTACATTCGATGCACACGATGAGCGTGTTTCCAATGCTATCCCGCTTTCAGGTTTTGAGAGCCTGCCTGCTACATACCAGATCATCAAAGAGATGTACCGCCAGATCCCTGACTTGAGCTTCTCCAACGGTAAGTTCATGATCATCTCCCCTGATGAAGGCGGTATCTCCAGAGCTATGTACTTTGCATCCATCCTTGGTGTTCCTCTCGGAACATTCTACAAGAGACGTGACTATACAAAGGTCGTAAACGGCAGAAACCCTATCATCGCTCACGAGTTCCTTGGTGATTCAGTTCAGGATATGGATATCCTTATCGTTGACGATATGATATCCTCCGGTGATTCAATGCTCGATATCGCCAGAGAAATGAAGGACAGAGGTGCCAGAAATGTTTACTGTGCAGTTACTTTCGGTCTCTTCACAGAAGGTATCGACCACTTCTCCAAGGCTTATGAGGAGGGAATCATAAATAAGGTCTTTGCTACAAACCTCGTTTACAGAAGACCTGAACTTCTCGAAGCACCTTGGTTCGCTGATGTTAATATGAGTAAATTCGTCGCATTGCTTATAGATGCCATCAACCACGACTCTTCCCTGTCAAATCTCATCAATCCGACAGAGAAGATCAAAAAGCTCCTTCGCGAAAAGGGCGAAAAGATCGAAGGCATCAACAACTGATATCATATTCATTGAATATACAAAGAGCGGTACAAATAACTGTATCGCTCTTTTCTATGCACTTTAATATGGACATAATCCAAACGGACTATTTAAATAATTTTATCTAATGATATTATATTAAAAGTATTATTTAAGAGGTAAACATGGCACAGCAGAAAAAGACTACAGCAAAGAAAAAGCCGGCGGCCAAAACTACAGCCAAGACAAAGACTGCAGCTCCCAAGCAGGCTCCTAAGCAGGTCGAGCCTAAGAGCACGGCTGCAGACTATTTCCACGCTTTTTCGAAAAGCAGATTCTTTAAGCCTGTTGTTGCCGTACTCATCGTACTTGTAGTTATCGGCTTAGATCTTCTTATCTCATGGAATAAGTACGACAGATTCTTTAAGATACTCGGAATAGAGATACTGATCACTGCCGTAATCCTCGTACTCAAGCTTGCTCTGACCTCTAATAAGCCGGATACTAAGGTAAACAAGGAAAACGAAGAATATGCCCCTTGACGGAATTACCTGTAAGCTTCTGGCCGACGAACTTAATAACGATCTTCAGGGTACAAGGATAGACAAGATCTTCCAGCCTGACAAATATACGCTCTTTTTCCACATAAGGACCTCGTCCGGCAACAAAAAGCTTCTGATATCATATGATCCTACATCCCAAAGGGTTCACTTTACAGACACCAACAGAGAAAATCCTATGATGCCGCCGTCTTTTTGTATGCTTCTTCGAAAATACATGCAGGGCGCGAAGATTTCTGACATCACCTGCCCTGATTACGAGCGTATAATCGAGATCTCGTTCCTTACGATCGATGAACTTCATGACACCAAGAGCATGCGTCTTATCATCGAGCTTATGGGCAGATACAGTAACCTTATACTTGTTAATTCCCAGAACAGGATTATCGACAGTGCCGTCCACGTAGACTTCAGCATCAGCCGAGTCCGTGAAGTCATGCCTGCAAGAACCTATGAATACCCGCCTTCACAGGATAAGTTTAATGTTGAGAAAACACTTGAGATCTTAAAGGACAACAAACTGCCTATAATGGAAAGCGAACTTGGAAGACCTATCAACAAGGCTCTTCTTAATTCCATCAAAGGCCTTTCTCCTCTTCTTGTAAATCAGATCATCGACGCTTCAGGTCTTGACGACAAAGTACCTGCCAAGAATCTGTCAGAAGACGAGATCAGTTCTCTTAAAAAGGAACTTACAAGATTTTGCTCTTCCGTAGCTGATAAGACCTACAGCCCATCTGTAGCCTTTGCCGGAAAGAACGAAGCTCAGGACTACAGTTTCTGCGAACTTAAGGGCTACGAAGATGTTAAGGTCCGTTCATCGATCTCTGAAGTCATCGACGAATACTATGTTTCCAAGTTATCCAATATCGACTTTGAGAACAAAAGAAGCTCCCTACTGTCGATCGTGAATAACGCTCTCGTTCATGCTACCAAGAAATACGAGATCCACAAAGAAGATTACGATGAAGGCCAGATGGCTGAGGAATATAAGCAAAAAGGCGATATCATCCTCTGCTATGCCTATATGATCAAGGACAAAGATGACCATATCGTATGTAAGAATATCTACGATGAACTGGAACGTGACATAAACATCGCTTTGAACCCAGCTTTGAATGCTTCTGATAATGCTCAGGAGTATTTCAAGCGTTTTCGAAAAGCAAAGAGAAAGGCAGAACTTTCCAAAGAATACATCAAGGACGACAAACTGGCGATAGATTACTTAAGATCGCTTAAGACTGCCATAAACGCGGCAACTACCCGCGAGGATATAGAAGCCTGCGAAGATGAAGTAAGAAGCGAGATCGTTAAGGAATCTTCAGCCAAAAAGGTTATCGTGAATAACGGTGACCCTAATAAGACTGTCGGCAGATCAAAGTCCGGAAAGGCTTCTTCCCGTGCGCTTCGTAATGCTGCAAAGATCGCAGCAGCCAAAAAGGGACCATCCAAGAACAAGGCTAAGACCGAAAGACCGTCATCTTACAGAAGGTTCTTTACTTCAGACGGATATAAGTGTTTCTGCGGAAGAAACAACATTCAAAATGACCGTCTGACATTCGGTGTAGCTGAAAAAGATGACTGGTGGTTCCATATCAAGGATATGCCGGGAACACACGTAATACTTAAATCCCATCCGGGAGAGGAATTCCCTTCTGATGCCGCAGTTATTGAAGCAGCTCAGGCTGCAGCTTTCTATTCAAGATCCACTGTTATCGAGGAACACCAGGGACAAGGAACAGGAAACATCAAAGTAGAGATCGACTACTGCCCTGTTTCACACGTTAAGAAGATCCCTAAATCAAAGCCGGGAATGGTTATTTACGAGCAGTACTATTCGATAGTTGTAGATGCTGTAGAGCCTAAGTCATGCTCTTAAGGATCTTCTCCTTAAAGTCTGATTCATCCAAAGAAAATATGCATCCACAATATTTCTGTCTATATAGACCGATATCTCGAGCCATATTCTGACCTTCTCTGAATCCTTCGCGGAAATCATGATAATAGAATTCGATGCCGTACTTCTCTGCCTTCTTCCTGCATGATTCGATAATAGCTTCATGCTGCTGATAAGGACTTACAAGAAGTGTTGTGGAAAAAGCGCTGTATCCGTTCTCCTTGGCATACTTCGCCGTCATATCCATACGCATGTCATAACACATAAGACAACGGGATGAAAACTCTTCAAGGTATGTTTTGGACTTCCAGTAATCCTCCATGCATACGCCTTCCTCATGAAGTTTTACTCCATAATGATCGGCTGCAAGCCTAAGGTTTACAAGTCTTCTGTTCCACTCATACTCAGGATGGATATTCGGATTAAACCACAACATATCATAAGAGATATTATCTGATTGAAGGACCTTCTGCGGGTACATTGAACAAGGACCGCAACAGGCGTGCAAAAGAAGCTCCATATCACTCACCTGCTATAGTCGTCTTCTCAAGGAATCCCTGTGGGATAGGCTGTCCCAAATGCTCGAAAGCACGCTTCGTAAGAACTCTTCCGCGCGGAGTCTTAGCAATGAAACCATTCTGAAGAAGGAACGGCTCATATACATCTTCGATTGTGATAGGATCCTCACCCGTGCAGGCTGCCAATGTATCTAGACCTACAGGACCTCCGCCAAATACATCGCAGATAGTCATAAGGATCCTTCTGTCTATTGAATCAAGACCGATGGCGTCAATATCCAATGCTTTGAGACCATAATCGGATACTTCCTTATCAATGACGTCCTTTTCCAGGAACGATGCGTAGTCACGCATTCTTTTAAGAAGCCTTATGGCGATACGAGGCGTACCTCTGGATCTTGACGCAATATTACGAAGACCGTCTTCAGATATCTCAATACCGAGAAGCTGAGCATCTCTTCTTAAAATATCCATGAGTTCATTTGTCTCATAAAGTTCAAGTCTGTGGATCATTCCGAATCTGTCACGGAGCGGAGCGGAAAGCATTCCAGCTCTGGTTGTAGCTCCGACAAGAGTAAACTTAGGAAGATCAAGACGAACTGATCTCGCGGAAGGGCCTTTACCGATCATAAGATCGAGGCAATAATCTTCCATTGCAGGATACAATACCTCTTCAACGCTTCTGTTAAGTCTATGGATCTCGTCGATAAAGAGAACCTCATTCTCATTAAGATTAGTAAGGATCGCAGCAAGGTCACCTGCCTTCTCAATGGAAGGACCTGTTGTAATATGAAGACCTACACCCATCTCCGCAGCAATGATACCCGCAAGAGTTGTCTTACCAAGTCCCGGAGGACCATAAAGAAGAACATGATCCAAAGCTTCTCCACGCTTCTTGGCAGCAGAGATAAAGATCCTGAGGTTGTTTTTTACCTTCTCCTGACCACTATATTCATCAAGAGTTATCGGACGGAGATTCTTCTCATCCCTGTCATCAAACTGCTTTTGTCGTCCTATGATGCGATCTTCTTCGCCGAAATCACCGAAATTATTGAAATCCATAAATCATTACCTGACCATCTTCTTAAGTGAATTCTTGATAAGTACCTGAAGCTCGATCCCGTCTTCGTAGGAAGATGAAACTGCCTGGCGGGAATCCTCTTCTTTATAACCCAAAACCATAAGTGCATTAACAGCATCTTCGAAAAGTGAAGGATCCGAAGAGAAAAGCTCTGCAGATGTAACAGCAGACTTCGAAGAAGATGAACCCATCTTCTTAAATTTATCCCTGAGTTCAAGGATGATCCTTTCAGCTGTCTTTTTACCAAGTCCCTTAACATTAGTCAAAGCCTTTACATCACTGTTCATTACTGCCATCGCAAGCTTATCAGGCTTTATCTGAGAACAAACTGACATAGCACTCTTGGGACCAACGGAACTGACTGTGATAAGAAGCAGGAACATATCCTTTTCTTCCTGAGAAGTAAATCCGAATAAAGAGATATCATCTTCCTTAACACTCTGATATACGTAAACGGTAACTTCTTCGCCGCAGGGACCGAATTCAGACGAAAGGATAAAAGGACAGATGATCTCATATCCTATCCCGTTATTCTCGACCACGATGGTCTCATCATATCTTTTTGTAAGAATTCCTTTTATATACGCATACATAAATAATTACCTCATCAGAAAAAATCTCTTTTGCCATATCGGCCATATTGATATCCGGAAACAGCACGTTCAGCAAATCCTACTCCTGTATTTGCCAGGCAAATAGCAACCGCAAGTCCGTCACAGGCATCATCAGGCTTAGGCATTTCCTTAAGACCCAAAAGTCTAACTACCATCTGCGAAACTTGATTCTTATCAGCTTTACCGTAACCTGTAACTGCAAGTTTTATCTGACCCGGAGTAAATTCATAGACAGGTATATTTGCTCTCGCGGCTTCAACGATAACGACTCCTCTGGCCTGTGCAGTACCGATAGCCGTTGTCTTATTGTGTCCCAGAAACAATTCCTCTACTGCCATATAGTTTGGCTTATAAAAATCCAAAAGAACCGCGATCCTTGTATTGATCGCCAGAAGTCTTTCCGAAAACTCGACATTCGGTTTTGTGGAGATAACTCCGCAATCGAGCATGGTCAACTTATTTCCTACCTTCTCGATCACTCCGTAACCTGTTATCGCATAACCCGGATCTATGCCGATGAATATCTCTTTTGCAGGTGCCATTCAAACCTCTTCAAACATTTGTTCTTTTGAATTATACACATCTTATACTTTTTTAGCAACAAACATCCAAAACCACTTTTACTTCATCAGGTTTCTCATCTGAATACTCAAAAGCATCAAATGCCAGTTCAGCGGCTTTCTCAAGCCTGTCTTCATCAATAACTGCTTCTTTTCCCTTATAAAGAGTACAGATCGCATCGCCCTTTTTGACCTTATCACCGATCTTCTTATAGATGCAGATCCCTGCACCGTAATCGAGCTCATCTGTCTTTTGAAGTCTTCCTGCTCCGAGCTCTACGGATGCATTACCGATCATATCCGCTTTAACCTTGGTTATATAGCCGTCACAAGGAGCTGTAAGACGCATTACTTCGGCCGGATAGTCCTTATATATCGGTGAACCGGTCGAATGGATAAGACCGCCCTGACCGATTATAAGCTTATCGTAGTATTCCATAGCTGTTCCGTCATTAAGTCTTGTCTTACAGATATCCTTGATCTCTTCAATGCTGAGATCTTTCTCCTTGGCATCAGAAAGTTTGATCATGTGTGCTGCAAGAGTTGTAACTGCCTCGACAAGGTCAGGCTCACCGTTACCTTGTAATACTTCAAAGACTTCCATCATCTCAAGGACATTACCGATATTTCTTCCGAGAGGTTCATCCATAGATGTTATGACGCATACGACTTCTCTTCCTGCGAGTTTACCGATGGAGATCATGGCTTTGGAAAGTTCTCTTGCCTGATCTATATCTTTCATAAACGCACCTTCACCGCAGGTAACATCAAGAACGATGGCATTAGCTCCGCCAGCGATCTTCTTGCTCATGATACTTGATGCGATAAGAGGAATAGAATCAACCGTAGATGTAACATCTCTTAAGCTATATAGGATCTTATCGGCAGGAGCCAGATCAGGAGTCTGACCGGAGATAACCATTCCGTTGCTCTCGATAAGCTTTGGAAAATCAGCAGCGTCAACATTAACATTGAATCCTTCGATCGATTCGAATTTATCTACAGTTCCGCCCGTAAAGCCCAAACCTCTTCCTGAAAGCTTAACGGTCTTTATTCCAAAAGAAGCAACCAAAGGAAGGATCAAAGGTGTGCATTTATCGCCTACACCGCCTGTACTGTGCTTATCTACGGCCTTACATCCTAAGTATGAAAGGTCATTTATCTTACCCGAATTTGCCATCTCTGTCGTAAGAGTCGTCATCTCTTTATCAGTCATGCCGTTAAGTACAATGGCCATAAGTAGAGCTGATGTCTGATAATCAGGGATCTCGCCGTTTGTAACGCCTTTAACAAAGAAGGCTATCTCATCGCCTGTTAATTCTTCGCTGTATCTCTTCTTGGCAATGATGTCACGCATATTCATATGGTTGGATCTCCTTTTCGAAAAGTATATATGTATTTTATCAAACAAAATGATAAACTAATCATATTTGAAGCCCCTCGGAGGATTTTTTATGAACAGATATAAGGTTGCCATCATCGGTTGCGGCCGAGTAGCGGAAAAACACCTTAAGGCATACTCCAAGTTAAAGGACAGACTGGAACTCGTAAGTGTTTCAGATCTTGACATGGATCACGCCAAGCAACTTCTGGCTGAACGCGGTTTCACAGGCGTAAAGATCTACTCTGACTATGAAGAGATGCTCAATACCGAAAAGGTAGATATCTGTGCCATAACCGTTCCTTCCGGACTACATTATAAGATCGCGACTTTCTGCCTTAACAAAGGCATCCATATCCTTCTCGAAAAGCCGATGACAATGTCCAACACACAGAGCAAGGAGCTCTTCGAACTGGCACAGAAGGTCGATAAGAAGATCGCCATGGGACATATCTACCGTTATTTCCCTATCGTCGGCATCTTAAGAGAAGATCTTAAAAACGGCGAATTCGGAAAGATCACTCACGGCACTATCTGTGTACGTTGGGGACACGGTCAGGACTACTATGATTCTGCTGCCTGGAGAGGCACATGGAAAAGCGACGGCGGTGCTCTCATGAACCAGTCCATACATGCCATCGATCTTCTTTTGTGGCTTATGGATTCCAAAGCTGTTTCCGTTACAGCTAAGCTTGCCAGAAGACTTCGTAACATCGAAGCCGAGGATGTAGGTATGGCTGTTATGGAACTCGAGTCCGGAGCTCTCGCGATGCTTGAGGGTACAACAGCTACCCTTCCTAATGATAAAGAAGCCATGTTCTCCATCTTCTGCGAGAACGGATCTGTTTCTCTTGGTCTTAAGAAAGGCAAGCCTTCCCTTAATATCAGAAACGGCAAAGGAAGGAGCCTTAACTTCAGGTACATCAGAAAGCAATTGTCTAAGGGCGGATTCAAATCATTCTCTTATGCTCTTAATCCTCATACGGGAATCTATATGGATCTCGTTAATTCCATCGATAATAATACTCAGCCGATCGCTGATGCATATGCGGGATACTCTTCCGTAGATAATCTTCTGGGCATTTATAAATCCGCAAAAGAGGGGCATTCAGTAGCACTTCCGCTCGATTCTGAATTCTGTTCTGAAGATATGATAGGTTTTTTCGAAAAAAATGAAAATAATGGTTGACAACCAAGGACACTAAACATATAATTATCAACGTTGACAAAACAAAACGCACCTTTAGCTCAGATGGTAGAGCAACTGACTCTTAATCAGTGGGCCCCGGGTTCGAGTCCCTGAAGGTGCACCACCAAGGAGTGATCAATGATCACTCCTTTTTTATTTCCCTTTTTATTGAAGCAAAAAAAGAAGCTGAACTATGTCAGCTTCTTTATTCTATTTACATTATCATTTATCAGTTGTAGATAAACTCTTCACCGTTCTTCCTGATGACAACAACATTCTCACCCGGCTGCTCAAGAGCTTCTACATGGCCCACGATCTGAGCATCAATGTTAAAGGACTTAGCGATATCGATAATGCCCTGGGCAACGCTCTCATCGCAGTAGAATTCGATTCTGTGACCGCAGTTAAATACCTGGAACATTTCCTTCATAGGGATCTCACCTGACTCATAGATAGCCTGGAAAAGCGGTGGGAACTCAAAGAGGTTATCCTTAACGATCTTGATGTTCTTACCGAAGTCACGGCACTTAGCCTGTCCGCCGCCTGTACAGTGAATGATACCTGAAATTGAATCTCTGTATTTCTCGAGAACAGGAACGATCACAGGGAGGAATGTACGTGTAGGAGCAAGAATAGCCTCACCTACTGTTACATCCGTACCGGGGAGCTTATCAAGAAGACGGTACTTACCGCAATAAGCTTTGTCTTCAGGGATCGTATCTGAGTAAGACTCCTTGAAGTTCTGTGCATAGTAATTGCTAAGGAGCATATGACGAGCAGCTGTAAGTCCGTTGGAAGACATACCGGAGTTATAAGAATCCTCGTATGTAGCCTGACCGAAAGAAGCAAGACCAACGATAACGTGACCCGGCTTAATGTTAGCTGCGTTAATGACATCGCTTCTCTTGATACGAGCAACGATAGTAGAGTCAACGATCATCGTACGAACGAGATCTCCGACATCAGCCGTCTCACCGCCGCACATCTTGATACCTACGCCGTAGCTGTTGAGCTTTTCTACCATCTCGTTATAACCTTCGATAACCTTGGCGATTGCCTTACCGTCAACAAGGTGAGCATTACGGCCGATAGTATTTGATAAAACAAGATTCTCACAGCAACCTACGCATGCAAGATCATCTGTATTCATAACAAGAGAGTCCTGTGCAAGTCCCTTGAACCAATCGTAATTGCCTGTCTCCTTGTACATGAGATAAGCAACAGAAGATTTTGTTCCTGCACCGTCAGCGTGAATAGCTACGCAGTAATCATCATCACCTGCGATATCTTCGATGAGTTTACAAAATGCGCCCGGTGCAACACCTTTACTCTGATTGGCTACTGCCTTCTTTACATCATCCTTAGTTGGTGAAACACCTCTGCTCAAATAAGATTCTGCTGACATTTGTGACCTCCGTAAATATAGAATTTTCAAAGCCAAGCCCGTAAGCCGGGTTCTGTTTGATGACAACCATCTATCTAATCCTGCCGTTACCGACAAGCTTAAGCCGTCTCCTCAAGGCCTGCGGACAACAGTTGATGCCTTTCCACGACGTTGCTCCGGGTGGGGTTTACAAGGCCGATGTGTCTCCACACCGCCGGTGAGCTCTTACCTCGCCTTTTCATCCTTACCGAAAAATCGGCGGTTTTCTTTTCTGTTGCACTTTCCTTAAAGTTACCTTCACCGGGCGTTACCCGGCACCCTTGTCCTGTGGAGCCCGGACTTTCCTCACTCACCTGCTTTCGCATATCGGTGACCGCGATTGTCTGAGCCTACCTTTGAAAACACAACTATTATAATAATAAATAAGCGCTTATTGCAATGTCCTCTCTTTGCCAGAATCAACAAAAATCATGACATCGCCAATCTTTCCCTCGAGCACATTTTTTAACCTTGGAAGATATATCCTCTCAGATGCATTATGACCGCAAAGGAGAGTAACTATACCGAATTCGTTAAGAAGTACCATATGATGATGCTTCATCTCACCCGTTAATACGGTATCTACTCCTGCTTCAACGATCGCTCCAATGTTTTCTTCATCAAAGGCTCCGCCCTGGATAAAGACCTTATGTACAGGTCTAATAGGATCGCTTAACGAAATGATGCCGCTGCTGTTCAATGCATTTTTGACTATATCGGAAAACTGCTCAACATATGAATCGGTCTCTACGATAACACCTATCGAGGCTGTATCGAGCTTTTGTGCTTTGATACCCAAAGCCTCTGCTATCGCTATATTTCCGAATTCTTCCGTACAATCGAGCTGAGTATGGCAGGCATAAAGCGCGATACCGTTCTTGATAAGTTCAGACAGTATCTTTCCGCACGGATCGTCATAGCTGACACTTAAGATACCGCCAAAGATTATCGGATGATGAGCTATTATGAGATTACAGCCGTTTTCTATGGCCATCTTTACGGAATCCATCGTACAGTCCAGTGTAAGAAGGATCTTTTTAAGGGAATCTTCCCTGTTACCCGTAAGAAGTCCGGGATTATCATAATCCATAGCGTTTTCGAGAGGAAAAAGGTCCTCAAGCACATTGATCACATCATTGATTTTATAAGACATGTCTATCCTCCATAAGTTTACGAAGCTCCGGATTACCACGGCTTCTGATTTTATATATCTCATCAAGATGGGAATGGAATTTCTTAATGATCTCACTGTCCGACTTAATAAGGCAAGGACCATAATACTTCTCAAGCGGTGTCAGATAGTAACTATTACCGGTAAAACGAGCCACCATCATGTGATAGAAAAGTTCCCTGTCAATCACGGCATCTTCACTTATGATGTCAAATCCGTTCTTACCGAGAAATACTCTAAGCTCATCAGAAGTCTTCTGAGGCTGAAGCACGAAATCGATCTTATCGAGGATCTCATGATCGGTCCTTTCCATAACTTCAGTCATGACACTCATGATGGTATTACCGCCAAGCCCTGCCATGACAACGGTATCATCAGGCTTAAGGTCGATCCCCTTAAGTCCGTCAGTACAAAAGACCTGAAACTTACCCGTAAGACAATGATCCTCAAGACATTTCTCGGTCCTTTGCGCAGGCATTTTATGAATATCAGTACAAATGCAGAAATCAGTAATGCCGTCTGTAAGACAAGTAAGGGCAAGTAAACCGTGATCAGATCCGACATCGATCACTCTGCCCTTACGGGATCTGTTCTTATCTATGGATTTGTAGACCATATTGAGTCTTACTGATAGAAAATCCGTCACAGGTTCTCCTCCTGCTTTTTTATAAACTCCAAACCCAACTCGATCTTCTTAAGATCTTCATAATACTTATCTCTAACAGCAGTATCACTTGTTTTATCAAGCATCTTCAGGATATATGTTTTCTTCTGAAGCAGCATCTCTCTCCTAAGCTTATAAAGTCTTATGAGATATTCGCCTCTGAGCCTTGAAACACCCATATTCAAAGGCATCTTCTCTGCATACTTGATATAAACTATCTCAGCCTGCTCGTTGTTGAGATTATAGTTACTTAATTCACCGACCAAGACATCTTCACGAAGTCCGACACCTTTAACGAAATGAGTCAGGAAGAACTCGACGATCTTCTTCATGTTCTCACCGTAGAAATCTCCCGGCCTTATTATGTCAGGTGTGCTTATATACTGAGGATCTGTAAGATTACCCTTAAGAAGGATAGCGTAGCAGAACACTTCCATCTCAAGCTCAGTTACAAAGTCTTCAGCAATTCCATTATTTGTTTTGTTTTCTGAAGATGCGATCTTACGTCTCTCGATCTCCTCGTTATGATCTCTTTCAATAGACCTTAAAGACATCGACTCCTCAGTCTTGCCTTCTTTGTCTGAGATCTCTTTCATGCGATTAACCAGTATCTCGGCAGGTGCCTTTATGTATAAAGCGGCATTGGTTGCGAATCTGTACTGCTTAACATCGTCACCGATCCAAGAGCCATATTCGATTATATAATCCTCATACTTCGGGACATCCAACTCATCATCATAGAAGCTGTCGTTATAAGCTCTGTCAAATAAGTACGTATCCACGTCCTTAGCAGCTTTAACAACTTTTCTGAACTCATCAGGACCATTAGCCTTTATGAACTCATCAGGATCCTTACCTTCAGGAACACATGCGATCTTGATCCTGATCTTAATGCCTGAATGTTTTTTAAGATAGGTCAAAAGCATTTTTATAGCTCTTAAAGCCGCCGCCTGTCCTGCCTTATCAGCATCGAAGAAGAATACTACTTCTTCAGCGTACTTAGATGCAAGCTTCAACTGAGAATCGGTAAAAGCGGTTCCCAGAGCCGCTACAGAATTAGTGATTCCCGCCTGATGCATAGCGATGGCATCCATATAGCCCTCAACGATAATAAGCTGCTTCTCTCTGCTCTTTTTCGCAAAATTAAATGCATAGAGATGTTCCTGTTTTCTATAAACGAGAGAATCAGGTGAATTAATATACTTCGGCATATCATCGCCCATAGATCTGCCGCCAAAAGCAACTATCTTTCCAAAGGCATCAAATATCGGAAACATAAGTCTGTTTCTGAAAAGATCCAAAAGCTTCCCTGTCTTCTTACTTACCGTAAAGAGACCTGAATTACCCATCTCTTCATCAGTATAACCCTTGGAACTTAAGTGCTTATATAATGCATCCCATTTATCGGGAGAATAGCCGATACCGAAATTTCTGAGCGTAGCAGTACTAAGATTGCGCTTTTGGGCATATTTACGTGCTTCTACACCCTCCGGTCCCGTAAAAGTCAGATAATAGAACCTCGCTGCTTCAGTTAAAAGAGAATATACTCTGTCTCTTTCCTGCCTGTTGTTACCTTCATTAGTACCGGTCTCAGGTATCTCAACACCATATTCTTTACCAAGGAATTTAACTGCATCAATAAAAGACAGACGCTCGATCTCCATGATAAAACCGATACTGTTACCGGTCTTACCGCATCCGAAACAGTGATATATTCCTTTATTCAAACTAACAGAGAATGACGGTGTTTTTTCCGAATGAAAAGGACAAAGACCGAATTTATTTGCACCGGTTCTTTTAGTAAATGCAACATACTTACCAACAACAGACTCAATATCAGCCTTGTCCAATATATCTTGAATTACGTTATCCGGAATGCGCGCCATAATGTGTCCTTACTTTTTCTTATAGTATAAAACAAATGTGTGTTTTCTTAAAGAAAAAAACTGTCTCCTCTAAAAAGATGAGACAGTTTTAGTATCTTGATTTGTATCAGAAGATTACTCTTCGTCGTCCTCGCCCTTGATCTTGAACTTTTTCTTGGACTTAGCCTTATCAACAGCTGATTTCTCTGCCTTAGGTTCCTCCGGCTTAACAACAGTGCTGATAGCGGACTTCTGGAATGTGATAAGAGTATTAGCAAGAGATGTGGAGATAGTGATCTCATCATCTTTGATATTTGCAACTCGTCCGACGATACCGCCGATAGTTACTACAGGATCGCCTACACGAAGCTTCTCCATCTGCTCTTTCAACTGCTTCTCTCTCTTTTTCTGAGGACGGATAACTGCAAAGTACATGATAGCAAGAAGACCTACTACCATTACACCTGTCATGATGAGCTGTGTTGTCTGACTTGCGGCAGCTTCTGCCGTAGGATCAGCAGCCTGCAGGAATAAAGGTAAGAAATTCATTATATTAAACCTCCAATTATAATTGAATCATGTCGGACATATCATAATATCCGGGTTCTTTATCAAAAACAAAACGAGCTGCTGCCAAAGCTCCTCTGGCGAAAACATCTCTCGTCTGGGCTGAATGAGAAATCTTGAGTATCTCCTCACCGCCGATGTACATAACTTCGTGCTCACCAACGATATTACCGCCCCTGATGGAACTGATACCGATATCGGTCTTCTCACGCTTCCTTCTGACAGACTGCCTGTCATATACGTAATTGACATCATTATCGATCTCATCCTTGATAGCATCAGCGATCATAAGAGCTGTTCCTGACGGGGCATCGAGCTTTCTGTTATGATGTGCTTCAACGATCTCAATATCATAGTCAGGATACAAAAGGTTTGTCATCTTACGACAAAGAGCGATCATAACGTTGATACCAAGGCTCATATTAGCGGACTTGAACACAGGGATCTCCTTGGAAGCATCATCAAGAAGCTTGAGATGTTCTTCTGTAAGACCTGTTGTACAACAAACGATAGGCTTTTTCCTTGATACCGCAAACTCAACGATCTTAGGTATACAGGAAAAATGAGAGAAATCTACGATAACATCAAGATCAACGTCTACGGCAGAAGCTTCACTGAATACAGGAAAATCAAGACCTTCAGTATTATCAGAGATATCTACACCGCAAACTAAGTCGATCTCAGGATTATTTTTACACATAGCGGCAATGCAGCGTCCCATATAGCCGCAACAACCGTTCATTAAAATACGCAAAGACATTAGTCAGCAACTCCTTTCAAGAATGAATCAATATGAGAAAGATCATACTTGGAAAGTGTGTCGATCATGAATTGTCTGTTCTTCTCGCTCATTCCGCAAAGAGGCAATCTGCACTCACCTGTCTTGAAACCGACATAATCAACAGCTTCCTTAACAGGAATAGGGTTAACCTCACAGAACATGGCTTTAACAAGCGGGATAACTTCGATCTGAATGTCTCTTGCAGTCTTAAGATCACCATCCAAATAAGCGTGAACCATCTGGCTCATCTTAGAAGGCAAAAGGTTAGCAACTACAGAGATAACACCCTTACCGCCCATAGAAAGAAGCGGAACAACCAAAGCATCCTCACCGGAATAGAAATCATATCTGTCACCGCAAGCACTGAGGATCTCAGGAACCTGGCTCAGGTTACATTCCTTGACAGCCTTGATATTTTCAACTTCTGCAAGTCTGTAAAGGACGTCAGGCGAGATATTTACGTTAGTTCTGGATGGAACATTGTAAAGCACTACAGGTACATCACAATTCTCTGCCATTGTCTTGAAGTGTCTGTAAAGACCCTCCGGTGTGCACTTATTGTAGTATGGAGTAACGATCAATGCTGCGTCAGCTCCTACTTCACAAGCTCTCTTTGTAAGTCTGATACCGTGAGCTGTGTCATTAGAACCGGTACCTGCGATTACAGGAACCTTGTGGTTAACAGCATCAACTACGCACTTGATAGTAGCGATATGCTCATCATCAGGCATTGTAGAAGCCTCACCAGTAGATCCACATACTACGATTGCATCAGTTCCATTCTGAAGGTGAAAATCAACAAGCTGCTCGAGCTTCTTAAAATTCACACCTCCTTCACTCGTGAAAGGTGTAACGATAGCTACAGCTGAGCCTTCAAAAATAGGCTTGTTCATGTTTATTTCCTCCTTCTTATTAGAATAATTCGTTAAATTGTAGCACTATAAAGAACAAATAGTCAATCAGCATTTATTGACTCTTCGGCAATGCCAACCTTTAGTCAAAAATAAAAACGTACGAGATCCGATCAATTCTTCTAAATCTCGTACGTTTGATTATTCGATATTAAACTGATCCTTAGTCATCATACACTTTATTAGCTCTATCCTCTATCGAACCGATAGCCTGATCAAGTGTAACCTGACCGTCAAAGTAATCACTGATCTCCTGTTCTACTATATAGATAATCTCAGGATCATAGTAAGCAGAACGCTTAATATCAGAGAGAAGATCTATATAATCAGAGATTACATCATAATCAAGAGAAGAAACTCCTCGATTTGACAATTTATAGTAATAGTAATTTGAATCAGTATCCTCACAACTGTTGAAATCATCAATATTTGCTCTGGCTACCTCATCAATTGCATCCAAATTAACCGGTATTTCATAAGTGAATGAGGACTGAACAGGAGTGCCCAAAACATATTTGATGAAATCCCAACAACCTTCTTTACTTCCGGAGTCAACAGATATCGATACACAATCTGAAATTGATGCTACAAGTCCATCTCCGCGTTCTGAAGGAAGTCCGGCAAGCATATTCTTATCACCACCGTAATTGACTGCATCAAGATATGTAATGATATCAGCTACAACGTGATACATATTGCTGTATTTCTCAAAGGAATCATAATCCATTGCATTTGAATCCCCATATGTATACGAGAACGACCTGTCAAAATTGTCCGGAACATTTTCATTGATATACTCGGCAAGAATAGAGAAAGAGGACCCATCAATATTCAACTTTCCCTTCTTGTCAATGAACAGCTGAGGCTGATTCTCAAATAGTTCAAGGAAATAATCCGTCTTATCATTGACATAGTTAAGAGGATCAATACCTGAAAAATCATTCTTCACTACATCAGCATAACTGTCATAAGTAAAGCCTTTAGTATCGATGAGATTATTCTCTATCGACAATCCTTCAACCACAAATCCGATCGGAATCGAATAGAGTTTGCCGTCAAGAGACTTTGATGCATCGAAGATATTGGTAAGGTATGATTTAACGGAAAAATCCTTCTCAGCCATATAGCTCAGATCTTCGAGATATTTTTCGTTTTGAAGCATGTAGTGACTGCTCATTCCGAAATACAGATCCGCACTTTCGCCGGATTTAAAATCTGCTAGGATTTCCTTCTGCAACTCAGCCTCCTCCAAAAGGAGATTCTCCTCATCATTACCATATTCGGATACAAAAATAGAATCGTCGTATCTGTGATCAAGAGCGATGTAGTACTGCTCATTCTCTGAATTAAAGTCATAGATAGCCTTTTCTACATCCGTAGATATGTAGTCGATAAACGCAGCCTTAATAAGCTCTTTTCCAACATGCGGATTAGAATCGATCTTTGTTATTTTTGTAAAATACGGCTGAATACTGTTTCCTTCATAATCAAAATAGATATAATCCAATTCGTCTTCCGTATAACTGATTATATAACTGTCAATTAGTGTGGACGAAACAACATCACATCTGTCAAAAGGAATAATACAATCCCAGCTGTCTTCACCGGATTTCATATATATACCATTCGTCTTATAAACAAATTCTCCATCCTCACTATGAAGCTTGTAACCGTCATACTCATCAGACAGATCGTAATATTGTCTAATCTTTTTTGTGTCAGAATCATAAACTAATAACTGTTCCTGATATACGTAAGAAGACCCTTCATCCTCTTTATCGACAACAGAAAACTGCAGCATGTTATCTTCGAAAAAGAGACTCGGATATGTTGAAAAGCCATAATTACTGTCGATCAGATCACCGAGATCCACAGTTTCAGCGACTTCTCCATTAACTACGTAGTCAATATAAACTGTTCCGTCTTCCGGATCATAGTAAGCATGGTGATATTCATCCTGTGAGATAATAAGATACGACTCACTGACAGATCCATAATTAATATCATTTTTTGCAAACAAAGTCACAGAATGATCAACAATGTTATAAAGGTAATCATTCTTGTATCCCTCGTTATAATCCTCAATACCGAACAATACATATCCGCTGCTAAAGCATGCAGATTCAATACTGCAATATGAAGACAAGTCATCAGAGCAATTTAACTCATCAATGGACGAAATAGGAACTGATTCTGTCAAAACACCATTCTTATCATAACAATTGATCGCGTAGTCATTGCCAATGCCATTATATGAATTAAGATATGTCGCAGAATAAAGATTGCCTTTAAAGAAACCGCTATAATAGATATACTCACCACTTTCATTTGCCATCGCAGTAGTCTCGGAAACATACCAAGGCTCATCGTCATCACAGATGATAGTAGCAGCTCTGCCATTTTTAAACGTTTTGGAGCAACCGGTCATAAAAACCGAGGTCATAATAGAAAGCATCAAAATACAAGAAATATATCTCGAATACTTTTTTCCCATCAAAATGCTCCTTTCTTTAACAAGTTATACAGCTTTTGTGATATCAGATTAACAAATTTACAAAATCGCGCAATAAAAAACGGCGAAAAATGCTCAAATATTACTTAAATGTAATTTCTGTTAGAAAAACCGTGTGATTTTCAACAAAAATACCCATTTTTCGACATAAATTTTCCCAAAATGAATTCGGCGAAACTTTTTCGAAGGATGTGTATAATACTATTATTATAAAAATAAGAGGTACCCATGAAGACATCTGACTTTTTCTATGATCTTCCTGAAGAATTGATAGCACAGCATCCCCTTGAAGACAGATCGTCATCAAGGCTCATGGTGCTGGACAAAAATACCGGTGAGATACGGAATAAGCATTTTACCGATCTTCCTTCCTATCTTCGAAAAGGAGATGTTCTGGTAATCAACAATACAAGAGTGATCCCGGCAAGATTGATAGGTGTCAGATCTGATACCAAATCCCCTGTCGAGATACTCCTTTTAAAGCGTTTGGACGATAAAAGATGGGAATGTATCGTAAGACCTGGTAAAAAAGTCAGACCTCATAGAAGGTTCACTTTTATCGAAAACGAGCTCGAAGCTGAATGTGAAGAAGTTCTCGATACAGGAAACAGGATCGTCAGATTCGATTTTAACGGCATATGGGAAGAAGTTCTTGATAAAGCAGGAACTATGCCTCTTCCACCATATATTCACGAGAAACTTCAGGACAAGGAGCGCTACCAGACCGTATACTCGAAAACTCCCGGTTCAGCTGCCGCGCCTACAGCGGGTCTTCACTTCACTCAAAAACTCCTTCAAGATCTGAAAGATCAGGGAATCATCATCGCAGAAGTAACCCTTCACGTAGGTCTTGGAACATTCCGTCCTGTTAAGGTCGAAGATGTTACAAAGCACGAGATGCATTCGGAGTGGTTCCAATTCGATAAAGAAGCTTCGGATATAATTAGAAAAGCCAGAAGCGAAGGAAGAAGGATCATATCCGTCGGAACAACATCAACGAGAGTTCTTGAGACTGTAGCTACCAGAGATCCGGAGATGATGCCTTGTTCAGGTGATACGAATATCTTCATATACCCCGGCTACGAGTTCAAATGCGTAAACTCTCTTATTACAAATTTCCATCTGCCGGAATCAACTCTGATAATGCTTGTTTCCGCCCTGGCAGGAAAAGAGCACGTCCTTAATGCCTATAAGACAGCAGTTGAAGAAAGATACAGATTCTTCAGCTTCGGAGACGCAATGTTCATCACAGACTTAAAGGAGTCCTTATGAGTAAATACCCGATAACCTACGAACATATCCATACATGTAAACAGAGCGGTGCCAGGCTTGGGGTAATACATACTCCTCACGGCGATATCAAGACTCCTGTCTTCATGCCTGTAGGAACTCAGGCCACAGTTAAAGGCATGAGCCCGGATGAGATCTCGTCCATGGGTGCAAAGATCATACTTTCAAACACTTATCATCTTTGGATGAGACCGGGATCCGAGCTTATAGCAAAGGCCGGAGGGCTTCATAACTTCATGCATTGGGACAACGCAGTCTTAACAGACAGCGGCGGATTCCAGGTATTCTCACTAGCAAGGCCAAAGGATATCGTTGAAGAAGGCGTAAACTTCAGATCTCATATCGACGGTTCAAAGCACATCCTTACACCTGAAAAGTCCATGAAGATCCAAAATGACCTTGGTGCCGATATCATCATGGCCTTTGATGAGTGCTGTCCATACCCGTCAACTTTCAAGTATGCAGCTGATTCTCTGGAAAGAACCACAAGATGGCTCGACCGTTGTATCGAGTCTCATCAGCGTCCTGAAGATCAGGCTCTGTTCGGTATTATCCAGGGTAACATGTACGAGGAACTTCGTAAGGAAAGTGCTAAACAGATCTGCTCCAGAGATCTCCCGGGATACGCTATCGGCGGTCTTTCCGTTGGTGAGCCGGGCGAATTGATGTATCAGATGCTTGATGTAACTGTTCCTTTGATGCCTGAAGATAAGCCGAGATACCTTATGGGTGTCGGTTCGCCGGATTATCTTATCGAAGGCGCTATCAGAGGAATCGATATGTTTGACTGTGTTCTTCCGTCCAGAATGGGCAGACACGGTACCGTTCTTACTTCACACGGCCGAGTAATCGCCAGAGATAAAAAGTATGCGGAACTATTCGAGCCGCTTGATGAAGAGTGTAACTGCTATGCATGTAAGAACTTTACGAAGGCTTATATAAGACACCTTCTCAAGGCAAAAGAGATGTTCGGACAAAGGCTTTGCACGTGGCACAACATCGCATTCCTTCTGGATCTCATGGAAAAAGTCCGTGAAGCTATCGCTAATGATTGTCTCTTGGACTTCAGAGACGAATTCTTCGCCAAGTATTACGGCAAGGATTAAGAATCGATACGGACATTCTCAGTATTTCTGACTATAAAGGTGATGGCCGAGAGGTTGTCACCTTTTAACATGTTTACGTCAGATATCCTGCCAACGAGATAATCCATCCATTCCTCGGCACTTATGGAAGATATTGCATCAGCAAGGACTGCTTCCTTACTGAGAAACTTAAAGAATCTCTCTGTTCCGCATATGATCCTGTCTTCGTTATCGATCTTTTGAAGACCGTTTGTGACTTGCCTTATATCACCGTCTTTGATGATATAAGCGATCGTACCTCCGTGCTGCTCCATCTCGATCTCGGTATCAGTAATCCTGATGACAGTATATTCATCCTTGTGTTTAACGATCTTGGAAATAAGATAGGTCATATCATCAAATGACATCGACTCAAAGTCAGTTGAAAGGACTCTGTTTACGGCAAGAGAGACACGTCTGCACATTTCCCTGTTATTCATACCATTAACGATAACGGCAACAGTAAACGAGCCGAATCCTACAAAGACTTCGTCATTGTATTCTTCAAGCCCTCCGTTATTCGAAAAAGTGTAAGTCTCTATCATGTGACGCCTCAGAAATTGTATTTATTCAGTTTAATAACGACCGCAGAATAATTATCCTGCCTTTGAAAGTTCTTCATCCTGATCGCAAGCTTAATGTTCTCAGCAGTCTTCCTGGCGCTGTTACCGATAAGATTGATCATTGAATTGAGCGATATGGCATCAGTAACTCCGTCTGAACATATAACGATGATATCACCGTCAAAGAGCTTGAGGGGACTTTGAGAATAATTAACGCGGATATTGTTGTTTCCCATAAAATCCACAAGTGCTCTTCCCTTTTTATTCAGATAAGCCTCTTCCGTAGTTTTTCCTTCCAATGTCAGATTCTTGATAAGGATCCTGGAATAATTCTGCTTCGGATTAAGGCATGTCGCGATATTGTTCCTGATCAGGATGATATTACTGTCACCGACACTATAAAAATTTAGCCTGTCCTTAAAAACATGCACCATTACAAGCGTCGCCCCGCCTTTTCGAGCATACTTCTCGAAAACACGCCCTGATATCTTTTTGATACAGTCAGCAACTACCTCAGAATCATAGAAGTTTATCGGGAAAAGCTTCTCGACCTCATCGATAACATATTTGGAAATCTCAGAGCCATACTTAAGACCGCCCATTCCGTCAGAGACACAGGCCAGGATTCCATAATCGACATAATCATCCAAGTGAGAGATATATAAAGAGTCTTCCTGACGCTCTCTGTTTCCCTTCTCATAGAAGTATGAAACATCGGCAAACAACGGGTAATCTTCTTCTTTCGCATCATTAATGCGGGCCGTTCTAATAAGCTGAATAAGAAGATTGGATATCCAGACAAGTGAAATAATGACAGCCACTATCAGCAATGCCAATATGATCAGACCGATCTTAGATTGTGATGACAGAGCCGAAAAACCCACGAAACACCCCTATTTAGTGATAGTAATCCCTTACTGATTCTCCTTATCAGTATACTCTATGTTTGTGTTTTCGTCATTTTCATCATCTTCATCATCATCTTCCGTTGCTGGAACGATGTACTTATTGACGAGTTCATTCGTAAAGAAAGCCATAAGGTACTGCCACAAAACAAAAGCTATAGTCAGATAATAGAACACTGCGATAGCATATGCTACATAAGTTGTCGTAAACAAGAGCACGCACGGAAGCAGGATAAGAAGAACTGTAAGAAGGAGCATCAATCCAATACAAGGAATAAACTTAACAAGGAAGAATATTCCGCCGTTCTTATAGATCTTCCTAAGTGGAAGTTCAACTGTAACGATAAGATAATTGACCATGTTATGGATGATGGTAAATATCAGGAACCCAACAAAGAAAAGGACTGATACTGCTGTTCCGAACCTGCCGAAGTGGTTAGCATAAAAGCCAACGGCAAACAAAGATATCAACGTAAAAAGCCAAGAGATGATCATTGAGATCAATGATTGTTTCCAGTTCTGCTTAACTCCGTCCTTAAAATCACTTAAAACAAATGTACCATGACCACGTGCAATGTTTCTGTAGATAGTTGAAAAGCCGGCCTGTAAAGGTCCGATACATATCAATGTACTTCCGATAAGGAACATAACACAGAAAACTATGATCAGGTAATAAAGCTGATAACCTGCGTCATTTCCGACATCATTCATGGTCTGATTACCTATGATACCGAGTTCATTCATGTATGAGATGAAGTTTTCGGGAACAAAAACAGGGTTAAGATTCGGAAGTAATACGAGACAATAACCGAAAGCAACCAGCATTGAAGGTATGTTCATGATAAGAAACATCGCATTTATCAATACGAACTTCAAAAAGTATGTACCGAAGCTCGAGAAAAACCTATACACCGGACCATGGTCATTGATATCAAAATCAAGATCTTCGGTTGGTACTTTTTTCTTGAAAAACATCTCAAGCTCTCCTTAATGAATCTAAATATTCGCAGTATGAGGCGATCTTATTGAGGGATCTGTCAGCCAAAGCAAGGTTCTTATCCTTCTTAGCCGTCTTTCCTTTGAACTTTCTTCCTATCGGGTCGATTATACCAAAGTTCGCATTCATTGGTACAAACTTCTTGATGTTAGGATCAGATACATATTGAGCCATAGAACCGATAACTGTCTCACCGTCGAACTTGAACTTAGGCTCGATCCCCAGGAATTTATGATAAGCATAATATGCAGCAAGAAAACCGGAACCAGTTGATTCGATATATCCTTCAACACCTGTTATCTGTCCTGCAAAGAAGATATTCTCATCTTCTCTCAGAGAATAATCAGGATTAAGGACCTGAGGACTTCTTAAGTATGTATTTCTGTGCATTACACCCATTCTGAGGTATTCAGCATTTTCAAGTCCAGGAATAAGTCCGAAAACTCTCTTTTGTTCACCAAACTTAAGTCTCGTCTGGAAACCGACGAGATTATACATGCTCTTAGCTCTGTTGTCCTGTCGAAGCTGAAGGCAGGCATAAGGCTCTTTTCCGGTCTTCGGATCGATAAGGCCAACCGGCTTTAACGGACCATACCTCATAGTATCTTCACCGCGCTTAGCCATAGACTCGATAGGCATACATCCTTCAAAAACTATCTCTTTATCAAATCCCTTAACATCAGCCTGCTCAGCTGTGATAAGTTCATTATAGAATCTTAGATACTCTTCCTTATCCATGGGACAGTTGATATAGTCATCTCCGCCCTTACCGTATCTGGAAGCAGCAAAAGCCTTACTCATATCAATAGAATCTTTTGAAACTATCGGAGCAGCAGCATCAAAGAAATGAAGATCGCTGCCTCCCGTAAGTCTTAAAATGTCATCATAGAGCTCACCATCAGTCAATGGACCGGTAGCAACTATAGTGATAGCATCCGTCGGAACTTTCTTTATCTCCTCATGGATGACTTCAATATTGGAACACTCTTTAATCTTAGCAGTGATATAGTCGGAAAACTCATCTCTGTCCACTGCCAGCGCGCCGCCTGCAGGAACCTGAGACTTATCTGCAGCTTCCATTATCAATGAACCCATCTGCCTTAACTCTTCTTTTAAAAGACCAATGGCATTCTCGATCGAAGCCGCACGAAGTGAATTACTGCATACCAATTCAGCGAATCCGTCTTTGTGATGGGCATCACTCTTTCTAATAGGCTTCATCTCATAAAGTCTTACTTTAATACCCAATGATGCAAGCAAATATGCGGCCTCACAACCTGCAAGTCCTGCACCGACTACATTTACGTATTCTCTGTTTTCATGCATAGATTATCACCGGATCAAGATTTTGTTTTCTTGGCGTTAGTCTGGCAATCCTTATTGGAGCACTTAAGGTATTTCTTACCTCTGAATGTCTTATATACCATATATGAACCGCAAGTCTCACACTTCTTATCATCAGCCGGAAGATCCCATGAGATAAACTCACAATTCTTATCTGAGCCTTCCTTAGCACAAACATAGAAAGTCTTGTTTCTGCGTTTCTTAGCCTGCTTGATGAAAAGTTCCGATCCGCAAAGTGGACAGTGTGATCCAGCGGCCTTAACCTTGATATTATCTGTATAATCACACTCAGGGAAATTGGAACAAGCAATAAACTTTCCGAATCTTCCTGACTTGATGAGGAGTTCACCCTTATTACACTTAGGGCATGTCTCTCCTGTGTGCTCATCTTCAAACTTGACCTTTTCTATCGACTTACCTGCTTCGACTATCTGCTCATGGAAATTAGGATAGAAAGAATCCATTACCTGAACCCAGTCTGTCTTTCCGGACTCGACATCATCAAGCTTTTCTTCCATATCTGCCGTAAAGGAAACATCAACGATCTCTTTAAAGTTTCCTGCAAGCATATCAGTAACAAGCTTACCTAGTTCAGTGATCTTGATAAGTCTGCCTTCTTTCTTAACATAGTCACGCTCAAGAATAGTAGAGATAGTCGGAGCATATGTAGACGGACGTCCGATACCGTTTTCTTCAAGAGCCTTGATCAAAGTAGCTTCTGTATAGTACGGAGGCGGCAAAGTATGCTTCTGCTCACCGGTTACTCCCAAGTTCTTAAGAATATCGCCTTCATTGATCTCAGGAAGCTTAACCTTTGTGTTCTCGTCATCAGAATTATCAGTAGTTTCTTCATTTACATCTTCATAAACAGCAAGGAATCCAGGGAAAGTAACTGTCTCACCCTGTGTTCTGAATACCTGTCCGTTAGCGGTAAGATCCAAAGAAACTGTATCCAAGTTAACGGAAGCCATCTGGGAAGAAATGAATCTCTCCCAAATGAGCTTATAGAGCTTATATTGATCCGTATGAAGTGAAGCTTTGATCGATTCCGGCGGGAACTCAAAATGAGTAGGTCTTATAGCTTCATGTGCATCCTGTGAAGAATTCTTATTGCTGTACGATCTGCTGGTCTTAGGGAGATACTCCTTGCCATAACGCTCTTCGATATATGATCTTGCAAACTTAACTGCTTCGTCGGAAATACGAACGGAGTCAGTACGGATATAGGAAACCAAAGCGTTTTGGCCATGGCCTGCAATTTCTATACCTTCATATAACTGCTGAGCAACAGACATTGTCTTCTTCGAAGAAAAGCCAAGTCTTTTCGAAGCTTCCTGCTGCAAAGTAGATGTTGTAAACGGAGGGAACGGATTTCTCTGTCTCTTGCCCTTCTTAACGGAAGTAGCAACAAAATCTTCCTTTCCAACCTTGGATATAACTTCGTCAGCTGACTTCTTGTCGCTAAGCTTAACCTTATTGATCTTAGAACCGTCATTAACACCGTAAAATCTGGCTTTGAACTCATGCTTTTTACCTGAAGGGGTAATAAGAGCATTTACAAGCCAATACTCTTCCGGAACGAAACTGTCTATCTCAGCATCTCTGTCCATTACGATCTTAGTAGCAACTGACTGAACACGACCTGCTGAAAGGCCCTTTCTGATCTTCTGCCACAAAAGCGGACTTAACTCATAACCGACAAGTCTGTCCAACACACGTCTTGCCTGCTGAGCATTGAAAAGATTAATATCTATTGTTCTAGGTGATTCAATAGCATTCTTAACTGCATTTTTAGTAATCTCGTTAAATGTTATACGACATTTAGTATTGAGATCTATATTAAGTGTTTTGGCGATATGCCAAGCGATCGCTTCTCCCTCACGGTCCGGGTCGGTTGCGATATATACGAAATCAGCTTCTTTACTAAGCTGTTTTAATTCTTTAATTATCTTTTCCTTACCGCGCATATTAATATAGATAGGTTTATAACCATTTCTAATATCAACAGCAAGCGTAGCAGCCGGAAGATCTCTTATGTGACCAACCGAAGCAGCAATCTTAAAATCTTTACCGAGGTATCTGCCTATAGTCTTAGCTTTAGCCGGAGACTCAACAATTACCAAATATTTCGCCATAACAATTCACCTAGCACAAAAATAATCATACAAATAATACATATACTTCAATGTTTCGTGATTGTCAAAAGAAATTTTCCGCGAGTTTGTTCAACCTTGCCATCCATCTCCAATTCGGAAAGCAGGGCTGATAGTCTGTAAAATGGTATGTTTATACGCGTAGATAAATCATCCGAGGTTTGCGGTTTGGTACCTAATTCATTGATTATTACCTTCTTCCAATCCTCATCATTAAGTTCAGAAGAGTCTTTGCTAAAGAGCATCAAACTTCTGTTTTCGGCCGGTTCACTACCCAGAAATCTGTAAAAACTGCATTCTGCTATGTCATTTATTACGTCTTCAGACCCCAAAAGGATATTTGCTCCATCCAGGATAAGTCTTAATCCGCCCATGGCATTCTCGTTATAAATAGTATTAGGAAGGACATATACACTTTTCCCTTGAGCAGCAGCAAAAGAAGCTGTATGAAGAGTTCCGCTGTGAATTCCTGCCTCCATGATAAGACAAACATCGGATATAGCCGAAATCAACCTGTTTCTCGAAGGAAAATACTGCCTTTGGGCTTTGGTACCCGGCGGCATCTCAGATATGATCAGACCATTTCGGCACATCATCTCATAGATATCCCTGTTATTCCACGGATAGATGTTATCAGGGCCTCCCGCAAGAAAAGCAATGGTCTTTCCTTTGTTATTTAAAGCTACGAGGTGGGCCTGACGATCTATACCGTTTGCCATACCTGAAACAATAGTGATCTGCTTATTAACCAGATCTTTTACAATATCCGCTGTTGCTGTTAATGCATATCCGCTCGGATCTCTGGAACCTACTACTGCACAGCAACCCTGATCCAAAGTCTTAAGGATCTTACGATCCCCTTTACAAAAGACCATTCGTGGCATACCGCTTAAAATATTCCAATATGAAGGATAATCCTCATCATTACTGGTAACAGTGAAAATATCTGAGGCTTTGCAATCTTCTACATATTTCCTTGCCTTGCTTTCGATAATGGAATAATGCTTCAGTATCTGCTCAAGTTTTGTCTTGAGCATCGGAGATAGTTCAGAATGAATGGCATTACTTAATGTATTGGGATCTATGAAATCCGTGAAACTCTTTATCAGTCCTAATTTCTTAAGTTCGTTTGTATCTTTGTTGGTTATGTATCCTTCATAAAAACACGCTGCCCAAAACATTTTAGTAAGATCTGTCATAGTTTGCTCCTGAATCTGTAACTCATTGCTTCAGCGATGTCGCTTTCCTTCATATCCCTTCTCTCCTCGATATCAGCTATGGTCCTTCCTACTTTCAAAAGCCGCTTAAAGCTTCTTACCGAGTACCCGCCGACAGACGCAGCTTTGGATGCATAATCAATAACCTTAGAATCGGCTCTCAAGACTTCGGAGAGATTCTCACTGTCAAAGCTTCCGTTAAGTGCATATGGCTTATCGGTGTTCTTATATCTTTCCCTTTGTATCTCCCAGCAAGTCTTTACCTTGCTTCTTAACTCTTTGCTCTTTCTCTCATTAACCGAAGAAACGGATTCTTTAAGTCCTGCAGCGTCAACCTGATACATCTCGGTAACTATATCCAGTCGATCAGAAAATGGTCCGGATATCTTGGTGAGGTATCCGTCACGGACAGATTTAGAGCATGTACATTTGCTGGGTTTTTCGAGCCAAAGACCGCACCTGCAAGGGTTTGTAGCTCCTACAAAGAGAAAATCAGAAGGAAAACGCATTTCCTTGCCTCCCTTTTTCAATTCAACATATCTGTCTTCCATTGGTATACGCATCATATCTATGAATCTCGTATTGTATTCACAAAGCTCATCAACGAACAATACTCCGTGATTAGCAAGGCTGATCTCACCGGGCTTAAATCCGTTGGCAGATCCGATGAGTCCCGTCAGATTCAAAGAAGGCGTGACTGTCCTGAACGGTCTATCATAAGAGGCTGCCGATATAGCGGATTCAAGTCCGATTGAGTTATTGAGCATAAACACATCTTTTAGTTCACGCTGGTCCAATGGCGGCATAAGACCTTGGATTATCCTTGCAGCCGTAGTCTTGCCTGAACCGCTGCTACCGATGAGGAGGATATTATGCCAACCGCAAGCCGATAGAAACACTGATCTTGAAGCTTTTTCCTGTCCCTTCAACACTGAGAAATCAAGGACTTCCTTATCTTTTTCATCGAAAACAGGAATAGTCGGGATACGAGATCTGAAATCATACATCGATATATGACCACATACAGAACGAAGATCTGAAACAAAGATACATTCCTGACCGCAGCATGCTGCACTGTCACGCTCTTCACAAGGAATAAAACAAGCATCATAACCTGATCTTTTGATCGAAGATATCCTCATAACGGCACCGGGAGTACCGTGTACTTCTCCGTTTAAAGCTAGTTCCCCGCTCGCAAATATCCTCAGGCTGTCTAATCCCGGGATTAATCCTGAAGTCATAAGTACGCCGATAGCAATCGGAAGATCAAAGCCCGAGCCGGTCTTCTTAATAAATGAAGGAGAAATACTTACCGTTATATGTCCCTTAGGAATACCGAAGCCGGACTTTTTTATCGCTGTCAGTATTCTTCCTTTGGATTCCCTTATCGATGCATCGCACAATCCGATAATGTCAAATGATGGAAGTCCCGGTGTGATCGATACTTCTATAACAACAGGCTCACCGTTTAAGCCGTCTGCAAATGCCGAATATACTTTTCCAGTTACTATCTTAGCCACTTAGATCACCTCGCTTTTTTGCATGATAGCAATTTCGAAAGGCTTAAAAATCGACAAAAAAAACAAAAACCGACAATTTCGTCGCAAAATCCCCAAAAGCATTGAAAACAGGGCGTTGATTTTCAGAAAAATATCATTTTCATCAAGTTTGAAAAGAATAATATATGTGTTAGAATACGTTGTTGTATTTAATAGGTATATTTATCGGAGGGATTAATAATGAAACTCGGTATCGTAGGACTTCCTAATGTAGGAAAGAGTACACTTTTTAATGCGATCACTAAAGCAGGTGCTGAATCTGCAAATTACCCGTTCTGTACTATCGAACCTAATGTAGGCGTTGTATCAGTACCGGATTCAAGACTTGACGAGCTTGCCAAGATGTATGATCCTCAGAAATATACTCCTGCTATCATTGAATTTGTTGATATTGCAGGACTTGTTAAAGGTGCAAGTAAGGGTGAAGGACTTGGAAATAAATTCCTTTCCAATATCAGAGAAGTTGATGCTATTGTTCATGTCGTCCGCTGCTTTGATGATACTAATGTCGTACACGTAGACGGCGGTGCTGATCCAAAGCGTGATATCGAGACCATCGAACTCGAGCTTATCCTCTCTGATATGGAGATCATGGAAAAGCGTATAGAAAAGACTCAGAAGATGATGAAAGGCGGAGACAAGTCTTACGCTCCGATCCTTGCTGTATATGAGAAGATCTATGCTTGTCTTTCAGAAGAAAAGCCTGCAAGATCTCTTGAATTTGATGAGGAGGAATTCCCTATTGCCAAGGAATGCCAGCTCATCTCCATGAAACCTGTTCTCTACTGCGCTAATATCGCTGAAGATGACATTAAGAATCCTGATATTCCTTATGTTAATACAGTTAAGGAGATAGCATCCAAGACACAAAGTGAAGTTGTAGTTATTTCCGCTAAGATCGAGGAAGAGCTCTCTCAGCTTGAGCCTGAAGACAGACAGATGTTCCTTGATGATCTCGGAATCGATTCAGCCGGTCTTGATAAGATGATCCAGGCTTCCTATAAGCTCTTAGGTCTCATCTCATTCCTTACTGCAGGTCCGCAGGAAGTTCGTGCCTGGACTATCAAGAACGGCACTAAGGCTCCACAGGCAGCCGGTAAGATCCACTCCGACTTTGAGCGTGGATTTATCAGAGCCGAGGTTGTTGCTTACGATGATCTTATGGCTTGCGGAACTTATGCAGCTGCAAGAGAAAAAGGTCTCGTAAGATCAGAAGGTAAAGAATACGTCATGAAGGACGGAGATGTAGTTCTCTTCAGATTCAACGTTTGATCGTATAATATCGTAATAGAAAAAGACGGGATATCATCTGTTATCCCGTCTTTTGTTTTGCTTGTCATATCTTACTTTGAAGATTTCTCAGTCTTCTCTGCTACCTTCTTATTCTTCTTTTTTCGAAAAAGAACAGCGATAATTCCCTGGATACCCAAAACTATCAATGTGATACCGACAAGAATGATGACTGTTTTGATCGCGAAATCATTTTTGATAATGAAGAAAACACCCATGCCGGTAATCAAAATAGCGATGATGAACGCTACTACCCAACCCGGATTCTTATCGAATGTCTTAATGGAATAAAGAAGCCTTCTTATTCCTGCAAAAATAAAGAAAGCACCGATAACGATGGCAAATGCCATATCGAGAACAAGAATAATGATACCGAATGCTATAAGTATAAGACCTACTATAAAATCACCAATAGTAGTGGATTTTGCATCCTCATCTTTATTCTTGATAAGAGCAGTGATTATCCTAAATACTCCAAGAACAATAATAGCGATACCAACGATCAGCTTGATCCTGCTTTCAAGTCCCGCACGATAGATCAAAAGTACGATACCAAGAAGAAGGAACATGACAGAGATCAAAATGTTGCTCATCTTTTTACTCATATATTCTCACCCCCGTATACAGATACCTTGATTATCCTCTTTTTTTGAGAATTTGTCATTAGCACTTATTCGGAAGTTTTATCCTGATCCTTCTTTTGCTGTGCTTCAAGCTGAGCTTTTTGTACTTCTTCAGTACTCTTACCGAGTTTGTATATCATGTACATAGAGAAACCGAAGACAAACAAAATGGTGATCTCAGATATAATAGCGAATACTGGAGGTATATCCTGATTAAGGAAAACAATAGCGGTTATAAGAAGATTACCCGTTACATAAACTATGGTGCATGCCAGTAAAAACTTCTTAAACTTATCTGCTTTAACCAGGATCACTGGGATCATAATTATCGAAAAAGCAAGCATAACAATAACAAGTATCTTGCCGATCATATCCTGATACCTCTCTCGTAGAGCTGCTCCTTAATGAGTTCCTCAACCCTCGTAATAAGTTCGTCAAAAGAACCGGAATTGTTGATCTCATAATCACCGATATTAAGATATTCTTCATCGGTCATCTGCATAGCGATCCTTCTTTTTGCATCGTCCAAAGTCATTCCGCGATCAACGAGTCTTCGAAGTTTTATCTCAGTGTCACAGGTAACGACCCAGATCTGATTGCACTTATCTACGAATCCTTTTTCGACAGGGATCGGAACATCAAGTACAACACACTTGGTTCCCTTTGTTCGCTCTTTTTCGAGCTGGTCTGCAATAAACTTCAAAACATACTTATGGATTATCGAAGAAAGCTTATCAAGCTTTGTCTTATCATTGAAAACAATGGATGAGATGTATTTACGATCAAGGGCATTATTCCTTATCGCCCTGTTTCCGAAAACCTGAGCTATCTCCTCATTGGCGATTCCGTCAACATCAGTTACGTCTTTTGATATCTGATCGGCATCCAAGACCAAAAGACCCCTGTCTCTCAAAATACCTGAAACAGTGCTCTTTCCGGTTCCGATACCGCCTGTGACTCCTAATACGAACATCTGAATGTTTCCTCCTTATTTAGCCTTAAGCCAAGTATCACCAATTCCGCAATCCGCGATGAGCGGAACAGGAAGCTTAACGGCATTTTCCATCTCTTCAATGAGAAGTTTTGAACAGGTCTCGGCATCTGCCTTATCACACTCTACGATAAGTTCGTCGTGAACCTGCATGACGAGTTTTGCTGAAGGAACCTTCTCTTCAAGAGCTTTATTGACCCTGTTCATCGCGATCTTGATGATGTCTGCAGCCGTGCCCTGGATCGGTGTATTCATGGCAACACGAAGACCGAACTCACGAAGGTTCTTATTTTGGGAACGAAGTTCGTTAAGATATCTTCTTCGTCCGAACAAAGTCTCTGCATAACCTAAGTCTTCGCCCTTGGTCTTAAGTGAATCAAGATATGAAGTTACCTTCGGGAACTGTCGTTTATAAGATTCGATAAAGTGCTTGGATTCCTGGAAGCTGATGTGCAGATCCTGGGAAAGACCATACTCGGTCACACCATAAACTATGCTGAAATTGACAGTCTTAGCTGCCGCTCTCTGTGAAGATGTAACTTCCTCCTCAGAAACTCCGAAAAGGCCTGCAGCAGTCCTTCTGTGGATATCCTGCCCTTCTCTGAATGCTTCGCACATGATCTCGTCTCCGGACATGGCAGCAAGAAGACGAAGCTCGATCTGCGAGTAGTCGGCATCAACGAGAACTCTTCCTTCAGGAGCAGTAAATGCATTTCTGATCTTCTCACCTTCACTTGTCCTTACAGGGATATTCTGAAGGTTAGGCTCAGTTGAAGAAAGTCTTCCCGTATTTGTCATAGCCTGCGTAAATGTTGTCCTGATCCTGCCATCGTTTTCGATCTTGTCGGCAAGACCTACGGCATATGTGGAATCAAGTTTGGTAAGTGCTCTGTACTCCATGATATACGGAATAACAGGATGCTCGTCATAAAGGCTCTGAAGAACATCTGCGGAAGTTGAATAAACTCCGGTCTTACCCTTCTTTCCGTGCTTTAATCCGAGCTTCTCGAAAAGAACATTTGAAAGCTGCTTAGGTGAACTTATAAGGAATTCTTCCCCGGTAAGTTCATATATCTTTTTCTCGATCTCACTGATCCTCGTCTTAAAATCTTCATGAAGTCTCGTAAGCTCATCTTTGGAGACATACATTCCGTTACGCTCGATCCTGTCGAGAGTCAATACCAACGGGAACTCGATCATGTAAAGAAGATTCGTGAGTTTATTTTCTTCTATCTGTCTTGCCTGAACATTGGCTGCATAAGAAACAAGAAGTGCTTCTCCCGCTGCATTCTTAAGTTTCTTGTCAGTATCTTCCACATCGAAAAGGGATACCTGACCGGAAGTGCTTTCTGAATCTATCGGGAAGATGATTCCTGTTGTTCTCTCGAAAATAGTTCCAAAACTTACGTCATTTCCGGAAACGATATTAAGAACATAAGCGCATATCTCAACATCAAAAATACTCTTCAGATCATTGATAGGTTCATTCAAACATTTAGACGAAGTCTTATACGAATATGATGACGGAAGAACACTTATCTCATCATCCTTGATCATAGCGAAGAGCTCATCAAGTCCATCAGCGGAAATGCTATAAACAACAGAACTCTTCATGATTCCGACAAGTGCATTTCCCTCAAAGAAACATACTGAATAAAACGGATATTTCTTGTCATCATCCGATAGAGCATCAAAAGCATTTTTGATTGCAGTGCTTACGCTTCCCGGATCAGATTCTTCAATAGTAATCCCATTTCTGAATATCTCATCTATCTCAGAAGCAAATGCACTTCCGAAATTAGTCTTGCCATCACCTGTTGATATATCAATAGATGAAGGCTTCATTGAAGACATGTCGAGTTTTTTCAGGACAGACTTAAGAGCAAGCCTTGTAAGTTCATCACAAAGCTCCTGTGTCTTTTGAATATCAAGAACTGTATCATCCAGTGAAAGATCGATATCAACGTCACGGACGATTGTACAAAGCTTAAGGCTTAATGCCAGGTGTTCTTCCTTACCTTCGAGATTATTGTGAAGAGCGCCCTTGATCGAATCAAGATTCGCATAGATGCCTTCGATATCCTTATAGTCCTGGATAAGCTTAAAAGCGGTCTTCTCACCTACTTTGTCGATACCCTTGATGTTATCTGAATTATCACCCATCAAAGCCTTAACATAGATAAATCTGTCAGGTGATATTCCATACATATCCTCGAAAACATCCTTACTGATAAGAACGCGCGGAGGCTTGCCCTTACCGGACTGCGGAAGGACTACAGATACGTTTTCGTCGATGAGCTGGAAGTCATCATGATCGCCGCTGTAGATGTATGTGATGTCCCCTGCTTCAGAGGCCATTTTCGATAAGGTTCCGATAAGGTCATCTGCCTCAAAAGTCTCCTTCTCAACACGGGCTATACCCATGAGATCAAGGATATTCTTGAGGATCGGCATCTGTGCCTTAAGTTCGTCAGGCATAGGCTTACGAGTAGCTTTATAATCAGCGGAAAGCTTATGTCTGAAGGTATCTGCATGAACGTCAAAAGTAACACAGATATTGGTCGGCTTATACTCGTCGATCACACTGAAGAGCGAATTGAAAAAACCGCTGATCGCTCCAGTCGGTGTTCCGTCAGGTGCAGTAAGCATCGCCTTTCCCGCATACGCATAATGCGAGCGATACATAATCGAATATCCGTCAACCAATAGAAGTTTTCTCATACTTATACCTTTTCCTGATTCTTAGCGTGCTGCATATGAGCTGTACTGATCATGAGCTTGATCCTGTTAAGTTGGTTAGCCTCAGAAGCACCCGGATCATAGTCGATCGGAATGATGTTCGACTGAGGATACTGGCGGCGGAGCTCCTTGATCATTCCCTTACCTGTAACGTGGTTAGGAAGACAAGCGAACGGCTGAGCACAGATGATGTTCGGTACACCGTCTTGGATAAGCTCGACCATCTCTGCCGTAAGGAACCAACCCTCACCGCAGAAGTTACCGCAGCTTAAGATCGACGCAGACTTCTTGGCAAGTTCCTCTATCCTCTCGGAGAGCATGAACTTACCGGTCTTCTTAAATTCTTCATTGATAGGCTTCCTGTATAGTTCGAGGAAGTTAATGATCCTCTGGTTAGCAAATGCACTCTTCTTGCTCTTACCGATGTTCTCAGCCGACCAGATCGGATTGTGGCAACAGTAAAGGAAGAAGTCCATTACTCCAGGAAGTACGCCCTCACATCCTTCCTGCTCGATAACATCGATAGCATTATTATTCGCATCAGGCTGGAACTTAACGAGGATCTCGCCTACAAGGCCTACACGAGGCTTTCTAGGGATATCACGAAGAGGAAGCTTATCAAACTTCTCAACAGCAAACCTGATGAACTTCTTATAACTCTTGATGGTAGGAAGATTCTCCATATCAACGCCGATATCGGCAAGGATATCTCTGATCTTCTTCTTCTCTTCAGGTGTTTTGGAGAAGTAATTATTTGGCATTACTTCATCATACCTTGGAGAGATCTTATCCTCGAAATCACCCTTGTTGAGCATCTTTCTTCCGATCCTGTTAATGTAGGAATAAAGTGCGTTGGCTGATCCCGGAACAAGCTCGTAAGGTCTTACTCTGTAAAGCATCGTGGAGATCATATCACCTAATGCAAGTCCCTTGATAGCATCGTGAAGAAGTCTCGGAGTTATGTTAAATCCGCTGTTCTTCTCAAAGCCCTGAACAGACATAGCGATTACAGGGATATTCGGGAAACCTGCCTCCTTAAGAGCTTTTCTTAAGAATGCGACATAGTTTGTAGCACGACATCCGCCGCCCGTCTGAGTTATGGCAAGAGTTACGTTCTCAGGATCGACCTCGCCTCTTTCGACTGCATTGATCATCTGTCCTACAACAATGATCGAAGGATAACATGCATCGTTGTTAACATACTTAAGACCGCACTCGATGTCTTCTCTTGTTGCCTGCTTCAAGATCTTCAATCTGAAGTTGCTGTTGTGGAATGCAGCCTCAACGAGATCGAACGTGATAGGTGCCATCTGAGGTGCAAGGATCGTGTGCTTCTTCTTATCTTCCTTAGTGAATTCAACTCTCTTAAGAAGATAAGAATCCTGGATCTTATTAACTTTCTCCATTGCGCTATTGTAGTCACTTCTCTGACCTTCTTCACGCTCATCCATAGCAACAACGAGTGATCTCATACGGATCCTTGCTGCACCGAGGTTACTTACTTCATCGATCTTAAGAAGTGTATAAAGCTTGCCGGATGATTCGAGGATCTCCTGAACCTGATCTGATGTAACAGCATCAAGACCGCATCCGAAACTTGTAAGCTGAACAAGTTCGAGATTCGATTTAGTGATAACAAAAGCAGCTGCCTCGTATAGTCTGGAGTGATACATCCACTGGTCTACAACTCTTATCGGTCTTGCAAGAGTTCCCGGAACAGCTACGCTGTCCTCTGTAAGGACTGCTAGTCCGAGTGAATTGATCATATCCGGGATACCGTGATGGATCTCAGGATCACAATGATACGGACGACCTGCAAGAACGATACCCTTCTTATGGTTTTCGTCGAGATACTTAATGACTCTAAGTCCCTCATTACGGATGTCTTCCTTAAACTTCTTATGCTCCTCTTCACCTGCTCTTACAGCAGCGAGAGCCTCATCCTTTGTAACTCCGCAATATGAGAATACTTCGGCAAGTTTCATTGCAGTATTCTGCATGTTATCAAGAGAGAAGAAAGGATTTAAGTATCTGATCTCTTTTTCTTTCAGATCCTCAACGTTGTTCTTGATAACTTCAGGATAAGAACAAACGATAGGACAGTTGTAGTGGTTACCGGAATTATTGTTTTCGAGTCTCTCATAAGGAACGTCAGGATAGAATATCGTAGTTATTCCTCTGGAGATCAGGTTTTCGATATGACCGTGAACGAGCTTTGCAGGATAGCATACGCTCTCTGAAGGGATCGTATCCATTCCTCTCTCGAAAAGTGCATGTGTCGATCTGGCAGAGATCTTTACGCAGAATCCGAGTTTAGTAAGTACTGTAAACCAGAACGGATAGTTCTCATACTGGTTCAATGCTCTCGGGATACCGATAACACCTCTCTTAGCATCCTTTTCAGGTGTAGGCTTATAGTATGAGAATGTTCTCTCATACTTAAACTTAAACATGTTAGGAAGCTTTTCCTTGATCTCTGATTCGATCTTACCTTCTCCCTTTTCACAGCGGTTACCGGATACGAATCTTCTGCCGTTGGAGAATGTGGAGATAGTAAGCTTACAGTGGTTGGCACAGCCTTCACATCTGGTGTTCTCAGTTGTCATGGAGAACTTATCGAGGTTCTCCTCATCAAGAAGACCAGATTTCCATACCTTATCAGGACATCTCTTTGATGCGATAAGAGCAGCACCGAAAGCACCCATGAGACCTGCTACATTAGGACGGATAACGTCTCTTTTTGAAACGAGCTCAAAGCATCTCAAGATTGCATCATTAAGGAATGTGCCACCCTGAACGACGATGTTCTTACCTAGCTGCTCGGTATCTCTGATCTTGATAACTTTATAAAGTGCATTACGTACTACGGAATAAGAAAGACCTGCGGAGATATCTCCTACGGAAGCTCCTTCTTTCTGAGCCTGCTTAACCTTGGAGTTCATGAATACCGTACATCTTGTACCAAGATCAACAGGGTTCTTAGCCTTCAAAGCTTCGATCGAGAATGAATGAGCATCCATCTCAAGTGTCTGAGCAAATGTCTGGATAAAGGATCCGCAACCTGAGGAACAAGCCTCGTTGAGCATAATGGAATCAATAACTCCGTTTCTGATCCTCATACACTTCATATCCTGACCACCGATATCGATGATGAAATCAACGTCAGGACAGAAGAACTTAGCTGACTGGAAGTGAGCCATTGTCTCGATCTCACCAATATCTACGCCCAAAGCAGCCTTGATGATATTCTCACCATAACCTGTTACACAGGAATATGAGATATAACAATCCTCAGGCATCTGCTTATAGATATCCTTAAGGATATTTACCGCACTCATGACCGGGTTACCCTTGTTACCTGCATAGAAGGTATAACAGAGTTCACCCTTCTCGTTTATAACTACAGCCTTAGTGGTTGTGGAACCGGCATCGATACCGAGGAACATAGGACCCTTCTGGTCCTTGAAGTTATGGATCTCGATCATATCCTTGGCATGACGCTCGTCAAACTTAAGCTTCTCTTCTTCGTCCTTGAAGAGAGGATCGATCCTTATGATGTCAGGAGTAAATCCGTCCTTGTTCTTGAATCTCTCGATCAGATCATTAAGATCGACATCTTCACCCTTGGCACTTAAAGCAGCACCCAAAGCAACGTAGATCTGAGCTTCATCAGGCATCCAGAATGACTCGACATTATCCTTCAATGTTCTCTCGAAAGCAGCACGAAGCTCGGAGTTAAAGAACAACGGACCACCGAGGAATGCAACGTGACCTCTGATAGGACGTCCGCACGCAAGACCTGCGATAGTCTGGTTTACAACTGACTGATAGATGGAAGCAGCAAGGTCTTCCTTAGCTGCACCCTCATTGATGAGCGGCTGAAGGTCACTCTTCGCGAAAACGCCGCAACGGCTGGCGATCGTATAAAGTGATCTGTAGTCTTTGGCGAAATTATTAAGTCCGTCAGCATCGGTCTGGAGAAGCTGAGCCATCTGGTCAATGAACGCACCGGTACCGCCTGCGCAAGTACCGTTCATACGCTGCTCCAATACAGGATGCATATAAGTGATCTTCGCATCCTCACCGCCGAGCTCGATGATTACATCAGTCTCAGGATGATATTTATTGATGGCAACAGTCTCAGCCATAACTTCCTGCACGAAATCAAGCTTCAGCCAATTCGCAACTGAAAGTCCGCCTGAACCTGTGATCGTGATCTTAGTCTTAAGACCCGGGAACTCCTTCTCGAGATCTTTTAAAAGCTCATTCAAAAGACCGGAAACATCTGAATGGTGTCTCTTGTATTCTGAATGAACAATCTTCTCGTCTTCGAGAAGAACAACCTTGATAGTAGTAGAACCGATATCAAGACCTAATTTAAATTCGCTCATTTTTTCTCTCCGTCAATATTTCTAGGTGCGCCCTTAGGTTGCTTCATTTGCTTGTTAGAGTCGCGTGAAGAGGACTTAGCTCTTCTCTTTGCTTTGGCTGTAATGGCCTTCAGATCCTTATTCATCGAACCGAAGATCTCCAGGGATTTTTCCTTAAGTTCCTGCATATGCTTCATCTCTTTGTTTCTTATGAGCATCCTGAAGTCATTTTCTCCTGTAATGCGCTTCTTGAACTGATCGTTCAAAGATACGCACAGAAGTTCATCCGGTACGCCAAGTCTAATGTCAAACGGCTTGCCGAAAGTATCCGTACATGTGAGGTTCAAGCCTTCAAAGACCTTGCAGACATTTTCCTCGTACTGAGTAAAGTCACATTTGATACCCAGCGAAAACGGGATTCCCGAGAAATTGATCTTTACATAAGGCAGGTATCTCGAAAAGATAAGATGCAGCGTAATGAGTTTCATATAAGACTCAAGGTTGATGCATTCCTGATCGCAGATCAAGGACAACTGTCCTTCAGCCGGCATTTTCGAGATATCGGATTTATCGTCTTCAAAACCGTTTGCCCAAAGGTAATAAAGTTCTCTATATACTTCGTTCTTGAACTTCTCGAAGTCTCTTGTCAAAGGTTCAGCCAATATTTTTTTACCAACTGAGAAAAAGTACTGCATATAGGTAACTTCAAGGTAACTCGGCACATTGAACCACTTAAGATAAGCAGCAATATCTCTGGCATTAAACACATACTTGTTCATAAAATCTCCTGTTAAGCCCATTAAGGCTTTATCATTATAGCATAATGATTATTTTATGCTAATTTATTTATAACGCGCGCGTGAGGGGCGTTTTCGAGAAAGAAAAAAGGAGGCCGCCCCGAAATGGGGCAACCTCCCGCTTGTTTACTTTGGAATAAGGAGATTACTCTTCGATCTCCTCGAATGTACCAAACAGATTGAGTCTGAAAAGCATAGCCTCATCATCAGGATCAGAGCAGTAGATCTTTGCGTTGCAAACGATACCGCCTTCGATGAGCTTCATGATACCTGTCATCTGGCTGAGCTTGCTCTTCAAGTTATAACGGTCGTTCTCATCTGTGATGAGATAAACGTTACCCTTGCACTCATCAAGTGCCTTCATCAGTGTCTGTACATCAATGTCATGCATTACAAAAGCTTTCATCTTATTACCTCCTTGTAGGTACTGTAATCATATATCATTTTTGTCCTTGTCGATTTCCCTATCGACAACTATATGATAGCCCTAAGGGGTTTTGAGGTCAATGAAGTTTTTGTACACTTTACATAATTACTAGTGTAATCTTTTGTGCATTATGCACAATCAATTAATGCGTCTATAGTGACATACGTTGAAGCTTACGCCCTTAACAGACATTACTTCATCTTCAACCTCTGTAAGCTCCCAATCATCGGCCTCATCGAGGTTCGGGAAGTATGCGTCAGCCTCATATTCATTATTGATCTTGGTGATTATTGCCTCATCACAGATAGGAAGAAGCGTCTTATACATCTCGGCTCCGCCGATAACAAAGATCTTCTCATCCGGATGATCTTTCTGATACTGATCCAGTTCCTCTGTTGAATGAAGGATTATTGCTCCCTCCTTCTTAAACTCAGGATTTCTGCTCAGTATGATATTGATCCTTTTTGGAAGGAGTTTCTGCTCCTTAAATGTAAGCAAGGTCTTTCTTCCGAAAACAACCGTATTCCCTGCAGTATATACTCTGAAAACGCCTTTCTGATCTTCAGGAAGCGATACCAGAAGATCGCCCTTATTACCGATTGCCCAATTCTTGTCAACTGCTGCGATTGCTATCATAGAAATTCTCCTTATAATCTTTTTCGATTAGATTATAGCAGAAGATTTTACATATTCCTCAAGGTTGGCAAAGATATGGTCTTTACCGACTTTTTCAGCAAATCCTACTTTGTCGAGGGACTTCATAACCTGGTCATTGATACCTACAAAACAGTAATCAGCATTTTTGCTCTTAAGGTATTCAACTGCCTCAAGGATATCCTGTTCAGCAGAAAGGTCAATCATAACGACGCCACGGAAAGAAAGGATATAGCAGTCATACTTTCTCTCAGCTTTTTCGATAGCCTTCAAAAGCTCTCTTCCGTTTGCAAAAAAGTATGCACCGACGCTATATACAACAGCGCAGTCCTTGTTCTCGATAAGTGTCTCTTCTTCGACCTTAACGTTGATGGAAGCAAGGTTCTTGATCATGATGATCATGGAAAGAGCAACACCGATAACGATAGCGTATGTAAGATCCAAAAGGACTGTAGCGATCATAGTAACAAAGCAAAGAAGGATCGGTTCCAAAAGCTTGTTTTTAAAGTACATCTTGATCGTCTTAAAGTCGTTCATCTTAATAGCTGTAACGATAAGTACACCAGCAAGTGCCGGATAAGGTACAAGACCGATCACAGGAGCAAGAATGAACATGCAAAGGATAAGGAATATCGACTGGAATACGGAAGTAAATCTTGTGTTACCGCCGCTTTTGATAGCTACTGAAGTACGTGCGATAGCAGCTGTTGAAGGAACACCGCCGAAGAACGGAACAGCCATATTTGCAAGGCCCTGCGCGATGAGCTCAACGTTAGAGTCGAACTTCTCTTTCTTCATAGCCGCAGCACATGTACCGCAAAGAAGGCTCTCGATCATTCCGAGAAGTGAGATAGTGATAGCATAACCGATTACGCTCTTAACCATCTCGAGGTTAACCTGAGTCGGATTCAAAACTTCTGAGTTAATAAGGGATCTCGGGATCTTGCCGATAGTATGAACATCAAGCTTCATCAATGCAGCTACAACCGTGATGATGATGATAGATACAAGTGAAGCAGGTACGTATTTGCTGAGTTTTTTCGGAAATAAGAACATTATCGCCACTACAGCAAGGGTAAGAGCCAGTGCCTTGATGTCGGTTGAAGGAACATTCTTGGCAAAGCAGATAACCTTATCGACCGTTGTCTCGCCTTTTACTTCAACGCCGAATGCATTTCCAAGCTGGCCGATGGCGATTACAAGAGCGATTCCCGAAGTAAAACCTGTTACAACAGGCTTAGGTATGAACTGGACAAGTCGTCCGAATCGTAAAAGTCCGCATATGAGAAGGATGAGACCCGAGATAAATGTTGCAAGGAACATTCCTGTAAGGCCGTATTTACCGGAAACGATTGTTCCAAGTACAACAGCCATGGCTCCTGTAGGACCTGAGATCTGGAAGCTGCCGCCTCCCAAAAGACCGCTTATGATACCTGCGATGATAGCCGTGATAAGACCGCCTGCGATACCGATCGCTGCGTGTTCTGCATCTACACTGGCAGCACCGAAAGCAAGTGCCAACGGAAGCGCAACGGCACCTACCGTAATACCGGATGCTATATCGCCTATGAGTTTCTTGCCGTTATAGCCTTTAAACTCGTTTACATATATCTTTTTGTAATGTCCGAAAAAGGGTCTCTTACTCATAACTTACCTCATTAGATTTTTTCACACGGTTATCAATATACACTACTTATTAAAAGCTTTGATATGATAAATGCACGAAAAGAAACCCTGATAAGACACTGTTTTGTGGATGTTTTCACTTGAAATCAGGACAATAAAAAAGTTGTCTCAGAACTCTGAGACAACTTTCTTCTAAAATATCATGGTCGGAGTGGCGAGACTCGAACTCGCGGCCTCTTGCTCCCGAAGCAAGCACTCTACCACCTGAGCCACACCCCGATGACCGTGATATTTTATATCACCTAAGTGGAAAAATCAATATTTCGGAATACCGTATCCGCAAATTGTCTTATCGCCTACTTTGACTACTCTGTCATTTCTTACGGCGTCATCTTTATTTCCCTCAACGGTATGTATATAGCCCTTAGCATCAGTACCAACAACGATACCCGTATGGTCGATGACTCCGTCACCGTTCCAATCAAAGAAGATGATATCTCCGCTCTTTGGCCTGTACTTGTTACCGTTTACCCACTCACCTTTACCGTTAAACCAGTCCTTGGCATCCATACACCATTTGTATTTCGGAACTTTACCGGAATCGATATATCCGCACTGATCAGCACACCAGCTTACAAATGTTGCACACCATTCGATCCTGTAATTATATCCGTACCAGGTATAGTATGGCTTTCCGCCCTGCTGTCCGACCTGGCTCTTGGCAACTGTGACAATTGGCTTTTCAACGATTCCGCTGTCAGCCATGATCTTAGCGAACTCAGGACTGTCAAAGAAGCTCTGTCTTACTTCGAGCTTGGTCATCTTTCCGCTTTCGATCTTATCCACCCAGAAAGCCTTACCTTCTTCGTCTGCAGGTCTTCCCATACAAGTGTCGTAGAGAATGGATACATACTCTTCATTGGAATAGTTGTTGTCAATAAACTCCTTAGAATCGAAGAAGCAGTTGGAAGCCTGCATCGGTGTTACTTCAAATCCGCCAATACTCAAGGTCCAATAATCAAGACCCTCCTGCTCCGGTTCACGCTGAAGGACTTCCGTATAAAGTCTTGTAACAAAGATTGCTACATCCGTATATTGATCGCACGGAACATCCGAATAATACGAACCTCTGTCGATTCCGTACTTCTCGCATATTTCCTTATACTCTCTTGAGTTAACGAAATTCTCAAAGATCCATTTTCTGGTCTTCATCGTATTCTTCAGATAGTCCATCCAGAAGTTAAATCCTTCTTCATCAGGCTCTCTGTTGAAGAATGTATAGTAGAGCATCGTAAGGAATTCTTCGTCCGTAGTTTCCTTCTCTGTGTATTCTTTACTGAATACAAATTCATAAGCTACTTCTGCACCGGACTGTTTCTTGTCAATAAGGATCCTGGTCCAAAACTTTATTCCTTCAGAATCCGACTGACGTCCGAGACACTTATCATATAAGCGCTCCGCGAAATTATACACGTCTATGTCAGAAGGTGAAAACAGAGCGTTTTCCGGCAATGAATCTTTAGGATCATCTGTCCTATATTCACCTCTGATGATATCGTACTCTTCACAGATAGTATTAAACTCAGTGGAATTTACGAAATCCTGAAAAATACGCTTACGTGAACATCCGCTGTTGTCAATCTGGAATTTCCAATAATCAAATCCGTCCTGATCAGGCTCACGCCCGAAAAATGCCTTATATAGCATCGTAAGATACTCATCATTTGATGTCTCAAATGACTCATATTCAGGACTGAATACAAATAAAGAAGCAACCTGTGCGCCGGTTGAATGACCCTGCATCAATTCGTTTGCCCAGAAACTTATACCGTCTACATCAGATCCTCTGCCCAAACAGTAAGTATAAAGCCTTTCTACAAAACCTCTTACCTGCTCTTCCCTTTCCTTATCAGGATTCTCCGTAGGCTCAGGTGTATCAGTCGGTTCAGGTGTTACCGTTGCATCAGGCGTCTCTGTCGGTTCAGGAGTTACAGTTGTTTCTGCGGAATCTGTAGGATCAGTCGGTTCCGTAGTATCATGTGTCTCATCGGGAGTTTTCTGATCTTCAGGTTTATTCTGATCTTCTTCCTTCTTATCATTCTCAGGATTGTTGATTCCCTGAATATTCGGATCAGCTATTTCCTGATCATCATTATCCAGAAGTTCATTTGCAGCAACTACATTTGACTCCGTAGTTTCTTCAGGCTGCTGTGTCTCATCAGCCCTAAGTCCTGCTCCCGCAAATACGAGCAAGACCAACACCGCCGCGGTTAAAGAAGCCGCGAGATGTCTGATCATCTTCTCATTTCCCATATTAACCTCATTCTAATTCGTCATCCCAGTCCATGATCTTTGAACCGGAAGTGGTTTCATTTATTGACGATTCTTCTCCATATGTTGTTGCATTCAGATCATCATTCAATGTTGGATCGTAGACAGGAGTCTGTTCCCCGACAACAGGTTCAACAGGTGGAGTATATGTATGTTGTACAGGCTGTGAGTACTGTGACTGCTGCATTTGCGGCTGTTGTCCATACTGAGGAGCATACTGCTGCATAGGCTGCTGACCGTACTGCTGAGCATATTGCTGCTGCATTGGCTGCTGACCGTACTGAGGAGTATACTGCTGCTGCATAGGCTGATAATTGTTCTGCAAAGGCTGATTAGCAAGTGTCTGAGCATAATCGTTATAATACTGCGATGAAGGAACGGCAGCCTGGAATGCAGGCGGATTTTCCTTAGCATACGCCTTATTCTTCTTGCCGGTAAGGATGCCGAATACAATAATAAGTACAATGCCGAGAACAAACGTAGCTCCTATGATCAAAGTGAGCATAAAGAAAACATCCAGGATATTATTTACAAGATGCTTAGCAACCTCGTCAACACCACCATCTATATCAACTTCTCTCATACCCAGAGTAAAAATGCCGTAGATCAAGAAACAAAAGCCAGTTGCAATACCTTGTCCTATCGTCATTGCTATTCCCAGATTTCTCAAAGGTTTAAACTTATTCTTATGGATAAGGATAAGGACAACAGTAAACACGAGGATAACTCCAAAACAAGAAATGAATTGGACCATCATATTTATTCTTGAACCATAAAGACTTATGCCGATTGTTTCTTCAAACTGAGGAAAGAGTTCTTCATTCAAAGACTTATTGAGCGAATCATAAATATCATTCTTGGATTCTTTGATCTCAGCCTTACTTGCTCCGTGTTCCTCAAGCACAGGCTGAATCTCTTCTTCAAACATTTCCTCGTATTTGTCATAATCAACTTCATAGTCCTGCTCGAAAAGGCCGTCAAAGATCTCATCCAATATGAAATTAACGAGAGTATCAGACATACCATCAAGTTCCTCTTTGTAGGGATTATCCTTGACATTATCATCTTCCATTACCATTTCAGTGAACTCTTTTCTGAGTTGCTTATCGAAGATCTTCTCGCTCCAGAATTTCGGTGTCAGAACAGTAAAGTAAATACTTGCCGCATAAGTACCGTATATGAACAGGAAAACCATCAATACGGTAAAGATGGGTCTTAAAACATTAGCTACTGTTTTTTCTCTAAGCATAAATCATACCCTCACTCATTAAAAAATCTTATATATTTTATCATAATCCCACCATCATGCCCAAATGGTATACTTTTCTCATGAAGAAGAATAATTTTGGTGAAGGAAATATAACACTTATCATTCTTAAGCAAGCTGTACCACTTATAATCGCTCAACTTGCACAATTGTTGTACAACATCGTAGACAGGGTTTTCATAGGACATATACCTGAAACCGGTAAAAATTCCCTGACAGGTCTTGGCATCTGTTTCCCACTAATATCACTTATCATGGCATTCACCCTTCTTTTCGGTCTTGGAGGAACTCCTCTTTTCTCGATCTCTAAGGGCGAAGGCAAAAATGACAAGGCAACAGATATAATGAGGCATTCCTTTGTTCTTCTTCTGTTCTCGTCTTTTATCATCACAATAGTTTCATATCTTACTATGAAACCGCTCATATATGGTCTCGGCGCCAGTGATACAACATTCTTCTATGCCAAAGAGTATCTGAAGATATATCTTCTCGGAACGCCTTTCCTTATGATAGGTTCCGGAATGAACTTCTATATATCTGCTCAGGGACGGCCGGGAACAGCTATGATAACGACTTTATCCGGTGCAGTCGTTAATGTTGTCTTGGATCCTTTGCTGATCTACTATATGGGCCTTGGCATCAAAGGTGCTGCCATCGCGACAGTTATCTCTCAGATAGTCTCATTTGTCTGGGTTATGTTCTTCTTTGTAGTTAAGGGCAGTGAGATAAAACTGTCATTTAAGGGATTTGTATTCTCCTTGAAGACTGCTCTTCGTATAGTATCTGTCGGAATTACCAACTTCATCATGGAAGCAACCAACTGTATTATCCAACTTGTTTGCAATAAGTCTTTGGCTTATTACGGAGGAGACGATTACGTTACCATCATGACTGTGATCAATTCCGTAAGATCGATCTTGGGTCTTGTTGTAAGCGGTATTACTTCAGGATGCCAGCCGGTACTCGGTTTTAACTATGGAGCTAAGAAATACGATCGAGTATGCAAGGCTATCAAAGTAAATACGATAATGGGTATACTTTATACACTCGTTGCTTGGGCCCTTGTCTGGATCTTCCCTTCATTCTTTATCAAACTGTTTACGGATGATCCGCAGATCCTTCTTTTCGGCACCAAGTACCTTAAGATCTACTTTATGGGATATATCTTTATGTCGCTTCAGTTTTCGGGACAGTCAACTTTCATGGCACTTGCCAAAGTTAAATATGCGATCACGTTTTCGATACTGCGAAAGATCATTATCGTTGTGCCTTTGACACTTATACTGCCGCTACTGATGAAAGACAGCATCGCAGGCGTGTTCTGGGCGGAGCCGATATCCAACCTGATCGGCGGAAGTGCCAGTTTCATTACGATGTATATTACGGTTTACAGAAGACTTAAGAACAAAGAACGCCTGGCAGCATGATATTCAAGGCAAAAAAATGCGGGAGGTCAAACGACTTCCCGCATCCTAGTATCTAATCAAACAGATCAGTTATCACGACGGATCTTCTTCTCAACTTCATCAACGAGAAGAGCTGCTGCTTCATCGACGCTCATGGTCTTTGAACCTTCTTCGAACTTGCAGCTTACTGATACAGTGTTGTTCTCGACTTCGTTATCACCGATTACGAACCAGTAGATGAGCTTATCGAGACGAGCCTCACGGATCTTCTTACCAATCTTCTCGCTTCTGTCATCAACCTCTGCACGAAGTCCCTTAGCACGGAGTGCGTCACGAACTTCATATGCCTTGTCGACCTGCTTATCGGAGATAGGAAGGATCCTAACCTGCTCAGGAGCCATCCAAAGAGGCAGACAACCTGCAAATCTCTCGATCAAGTAAGCGAGAGTACGCTCGAAGCAACCAAGGCTCGTTCTGTGGATGATGTAAGGATTCTTCTTTGTACCGTCTACATCAACGTATTCCATACCGAACTTAGCAGCAAGGAGCATATCGATCTGGATCGTTACGATCGTGTCTTCCTTACCGAAAACGTTCTTATACTGGATATCGAGCTTAGGACCATAGAAAGCTGCCTCATCGATTCCTACAGTGTATTCGACACCAAGGTTATCGAGGATCTTAGCCATCGTATCCTGTGCCTCTTCCCACTGCTCTTTGGTACCTTCGTACTTATTCTTAGGGTTCTCAGGATCCCACTGCGAGAATCTGAAAGTACAATCCTGGAGAAGTCCTACAGTATCAAGGAAATATTTAGCAAGTTCGAGACAGCCTCTGAACTCTTCTTCGAGCTGATCAGGACGGAGAATGTAGTGACCCTCGGAGATCGTGAACTGACGAACACGGATAAGGCCATGCATCTCACCGCTGTCCTCATTTCTGAAGAGCGTAGAGGTCTCAGTTAATCTCATAGGAAGATCTCTGTAACTTCTCTGTCTGTTAAGGAATACCTGATACTGGAACGGACAGGTCATCGGACGAAGAGCAAAACACTCCTTAGACTCATCATCAGCATCACCCATGATGAACATACCGTCTCTGTAGTGATCCCAGTGACCGGAGATCTTGTAGAGGTCACGCTTAGCGAAGAACGGAGTCTTAGTAAGTTCGCAGCCGTGAGCCTGCTCAACATCCTCTACCCAACGCTGCAGGAGCTGAATAACTCTGGCACCCTTAGGAAGAAGGATCGGAAGACCCTGACCGATGTAATCAACTGTCGTGAAGTACTCGAGCTCACGACCGAGCTTGTTGTGGTCACGCTTCTTAGCTTCTTCAAGCTTTGTAATGTACTCGTTGAGCATTTCCTTATTCGGGAAAGCAGTACCGTATATTCTCTGAAGGCTCTCTCTGTTGGAATCTCCTCTCCAGTATGAAGCTGAAGTAGAAATGAGCTTGAAAGCCTTGATCTCACCTGTGCTCTCGATGTGCGGACCTGCGCAAAGATCTACGAAATCACCCTGCTTGTAGAAAGAGATAACTGCGTCATCAGGAAGGTCATTGATGAGCTCTACCTTGAAAGGCTCATTTCTCTCCTGCATTAACTTAATAGCTTCCTCACGTGGAAGTTCGAATCTCTCGAGCTTCAGGTTTTCCTTGATGATCTTCTTCATCTCGGCTTCTATGTTCTTGAGATCCTCTGCCGAGAAAGCACCCTCATGCTGGAAATCATAATAGAAACCGTCATCGATTGCAGGACCGATAGTAAGCTTTGTATCAGGCCAAAGTCTCTTTACTGCCTGAGCCAGAACGTGAGCTGTTGTGTGTCTGTACATCTTTCTTTGTACTTCATCATTAAAATCTACCATTGGTCTTACCTCCTTATTTTGTTTCTTTTGGTAGTTTTCCGGCATGATGTTTTCGAACAAATAAAAACACCATGCCCCAAGCATTGGGATGCATGGTTGCACGGTTCCACCCAAATTGCACGTCAGTTGCGACGTACCACTCATTAAGCCTTAACGCGGCCGGACGGCGAAGGTTACTCTTGACGATTTACCCCTGCAGTTCCAAGGTTGTATGCAAACGGGACTTTTCAACGAAGCTTCCAGCCGATGACTCCGATTCTCTGTCTGATGTTTTCCGCAGGCACATGTCCTTTTCATCACTGTTAGCGGTAGTTTACCCCAATTACCCGGTTCTGGCAATAGTCAATTCACACAAATCAGGTCCTTGACCTTATCATATTTGGACTGCCCGATCCCCTTCACGTTCATCAGGTCCTCTTTCTCCTCGAAAACATTGTCCTGTCGGTATTCTATGATCGAATCAGCCATCACGTCACCTATCCCGGGCAAGGTCTTGAGCATTTCCTTATCTGCAGTATTGATATTGATAAGACCTGATTCAGCTTCAGTCCCGCTCTCGCTTGATATGGTAACGAGCACCTCACCCTCCTTAGGGATCTTGATCGTGATATTGCTGTTAAGTATCATCACAAGATCGATATCCTCCTTCGCAGCCTCAGAAGTAAGCCCATCTGCCATCTTCACAACATCATTAAGTATGCACCCGCGCTCTATCTCATAAACTCCCGGAGCATTTACCTCTCCGCATATATACACATATATCGTTCCTTCCTCGGTCTCTGAAGCACTTTCAACTATGCTCTCCCCGGTCTCGATCGTAACTTCGTTCTTTGAAAAAAATGACATCTCGCCTTTAAAGAATATCTTATAAACGATTCCGGCGGCTACAGTGATAATGAATATCACGATATAGATCTTGTCTTTGTTTTTGCTCGAAAACATAAGTGCCACCTCTCCATTAGAAAGGTAGCACATAAGGTTCTTCAATAAATCGACAAAATATACAAAAAGCGACAATTCGGACTAAACACGTCCGAAAGCGCCGTCAAATAGCGCTCTTGGTCTCCCAAAGCTTCTCAAGATCATAGTTCGCACGGTCTTCAGGATGGAAGATATGAACAACGACGTCCTTATAATCGATAAGGATCCAACGGTTGCTGTTTCTGCCCTCAACGTGATCTGCATAAAGATCGAACTCATTTTTGAGAACAACTTCAACCTCATCAGCCAAAGCCTTGATCTGTGTAGTGGAATTACCGCTGCAGATAACGAAATAATCTGCCATGATAGTCTTCTCGGATACATCGATCAACTGAATATCGATACCCTTCTTACTATCCAAAATCTCAACGATCTTATCAGCCAACTCTTTACTTGTCATCAAACACTTCTCCTTAATCTGTTGTTACAACTTGTAATTTCATTATATGTTAATCATCTGTTTTAGGCAAAACCTCAACAAAGATTCTATCACATGAAGCCTCATTAACCTCTATCTTTGTTATCTTCTCCGGGTATGAGTCTAAAATGACATATCCCATTCCGTCAACGACAGTGATCGGAATATATTCCTTATTAGACTGTCTTAACGTCCACTGGTTTATCCTTCCGTCAGTCACGGTATCGTCAGTTACACCGACAATGATCTGATGCAAAAGAAAACTTGACGAACCTTCTTTAACATCGGAACTATAATCCAGGTACACATCCGCTACTCCGCAGATAGTCGGGTCTTCTGTCACTACCACCACAACTAATTCATTATCGGAATTACGCTGTGTAACGACCTTTATTCCGCCTGTATAGATCGACTCAGGATCTATGCCCGGTTCCCAGTAATCAGCATAGGTATTGGAACCGACATAGTGATACTGCGAATAAACCTCACGGTAGAAGAACCAGTTGGCATAAAAGATCCATGTTCCGTATGTCTTATAGTCCTTCCTTATAGTTGACACCAGATCAAAATCCTTTTTCTCGAAAACACTCAGATACTGTTCCCTGCCTTCATCCGTAAGGACATGGATTATGTAGTCATAACCCGTTGGCTGATATTGATCAGTGGCAACCTCCAAGGCTGATGCATAAGCCGAAAAGACCTTTCTTCCTGCCGTGATCTCTAACGCTTTATCAAGATCATCGGCGTTTTCATCAAGATATCCGCCCAACTCCGGGAAATACTTTTTCGAAGATCTGTCTTCCTTTTTGATTTTGACTAAAGAAACAACAGAGTAAGAAAGGATACATATGATGATCAATACCGACGAAACGATCGACATGATACGGAGTGTTTTGTCACTGAGCTTCACATCGCCCTTTTTAAAAGTAAACTTTACAAGTCGTATAGCCTCATAAATAGCCAGTATCAGGAACGTACTTATAAGGAACGACGGATAATCTATCGTATTAAGACTAAACAGTTTATATGCCTGACAAGCTCCAAAACACGAAAGCAGCGTAAAAGTGATCAATCCGAAACTTTGGATCTTCTCCCACGATATCTTTCTGACAGAGAAATAAAAATATACGGCCAAAAGGATAAAACAGATGATCAAAGGCAAAGACAGATCGATCTGGTAGTAGTACAAAGTGTGAAGCTGAGGCTGCTCATAATACCAACCCTGATACTGTGAAGACATAAAGTTTGATCGAACCCACATAACAGGGTGACCGCGGGTTATCATTAGCACCAGGATCAAAGTTGATAAAAGACTTCCGGCGATCATTATAAGTAAAGAAACAAGGAGCTTACGTACGCTCTTATATCCGATAAGGACATAAGCAAATACGAGCATGAAAAGAGCTATGAAACTTACTAGTCCGTAATCATTACTCCATACCAACGCTAGTCCTGCGAGTAAAGAAACAAGGACTATATGTGAGATAAAGACCTTGTTCTTATCCTTTATCTTAGCTCTGAGAATATTCGATACAAGAAGATAGACACATATTATGACAGGAACTATCAGAGCGCGGATAGCTCTAGCAGAATTGCCTCCATAGATCAGGTACGAAAAGACCGAAGAAAGAAACAGACGGGATATTGCGGAAAAGAAAAACGGAATGATCCAATTCTTCTTAAAATACGCATAACCGAACACATAGAAATACAAGATAACAGTTAAGGAAGACACATAGTGATATGCATGAACCGAAGCACTGTAATCATTTCCGAACAGGAAAGTAAAAAATGATGTCACAATAAGATGTCCGGATCCCAAGTATACAGGAAAATCCACAAAAGGAACCTGTCCGTCAAGAAATCTTCTTATGAAGTTATAGTTTTGGAATGTTCCGTTGATAGCCACGAAATCAAGGTCTTCGAGTTCAAAGCAAACACAGACAAAGTACAATACCAAGACTACGATTATAGAAAGGACATACAGATACGGATTTTCGTATATTTTCCTCTTGTTCAATTCCTTACCCATTATTTGTCTCCGAAAAAATCAAGCATCCACACCCAATGTAGACAAGAACCCTTTTGTATTGTGATGAAGCTTCATTCCCTTACGTTTACTCTTCTCAACAAAAGCACTGACGCAAAGGATCAGACCAAGTTCGAGATCTTTGTCGGCTGCTGCTCTTACTTCTGTCAGGTCATCATAGGTCCTGGCAGGTTCGATCTTATCGGACAGATAAACAACCTTATCCGTTATTGTCATCTTTTCTCTTGCAGTAGTGTGATATCTTATCGCATCAAGGATCTCCTCATCTTTTATACCGAACTGCGTTTTTGCCATAAGAGCACCGGCAGGACCGTGCCAGAGCTTTTTGATATCATAGCTCTCGCCTGAATCCTTGATCGCCATCATTCTTTGCTGCTCATCAGGAAGTTCCTTGGCACAGTCGTGAAGAACGCCTGCTATCAGTGCTTTATCAGGATCTCCGCCATACATGACCGCGTATTTGACCGCCAGGATCGCCGTGTTTATAGTATGAAGGAGCCGGTCTCTTTTAAGGAGCGGATAAAGTTCTATCGCGTACTCAAGAAAATCTTCCATTGCCTTGTCCGACACGTTTTCGAGCCAGTCCGCAGAATAAAGTGCATTAGTCTTGATGAATGTCTTAACTTCTTGGGGGATCTGGGCCTCATTCTTTTCTTTTCGAAAACCAGAAGAAGAAACATCAATTCCGTCAATATCAAATACGGTTATCCCGGTATCATAGAGGTCTTCGATACGCTTAACATTTGCTTCAAAACCCTCATCCTGCCCGGGTCTTCTGGCAACAAGAAGACTAACAAGATCCAATATCTCTTCAGGCTCATACCACTTGTCAAAAGTCGGAAGGATGTCAGAACCGCAGATCCAGAAGAGCTCCACATTATCAGAATCAACGAGATCATTGATCTTGTTTTTCTTAAGAAGAGCCTTGATGGTATTAAGTGTATAGCTGATGCCCGGGATAAAGAACTCAACATCACTTACGATGACTTTATCTCCGAATCTTTCAACGGCATCAACTGACATATAGTATCTGTACGGGGCAGCATTCAGTATCTTGCCACGCTTAAACGGATTTCTCGCAGACGGGATCACGACAACTTTGTCGACAGCTTTCAAAGCGCCCTCGATCATGCTTAAATGACCGTTATGGAACGGATCAAACGAACCCCCGAACAGACCTACTTTCATTATTTAAGAAACTCCAAAGCACGCTTACCGATATCGTGCCTAAAGTGTGCGCCTTCGAAATCGATCTTGGAAACGCCCTCATATGCCTTATCAAGAGCACTCTGAAGATCATCAGCTCTTGCTGTTACACCGATAACACGGCCACCGTTAGTAAGGAATGTACCGTTCTCGTCAAGCTTGGTACCTGCATGATAAACGAAGCATCCGTCGATCTGACCTTTGTCGTCAAATCCCTTCATCGGAATACCCTTCTTGTAGCTCTGCGGATAACCTCCGGAAGCCATGATAACGCATGCACAAGCACCGTCACGCCACTTGATATCGATATCCTTGAGTCTTCTCTCACAGATAGCCTCGAAGATGTCGTAGAGATCAGCGTCGAGCATAGGAAGAACGACCTGTGTCTCAGGATCTCCAAATCTGCAGTTATACTCGATAACCTTAGGTCCGTTAGGAGTGATCATAAGACCGAAGTAAAGGATACCCTCAAATCTTCTTCCCTCTTTGTTCATTGCATTCATTGTAGGAATAAAGATCTTCTCCATGCATTCCTTAGCTACTTCTTCTGTGTAGCATGGGTTCGGAGAGATAGTTCCCATTCCGCCTGTATTAAGGCCCTCATCATTATCAAGGGCTCTCTTATGGTCCATGGAAGAGATCATAGGGATCATTGTCTCACCGTCAGTAAACGAGAGAACTGATACTTCAGGACCTGTTAAGAATTCTTCTATAACGACTCTGCTGCTGCTCTTACCGAACTTCAGATCGTCGATCATCTCTTTAACAGCAGTAATAGCCTCTTCCTCATTCTGAGCGATGATAACGCCCTTACCAAGTGCAAGACCGTCAGCCTTGATTACCGTAGGATATGTGTTCTGCTCTTTTAAGTACTTGATAGCGCTCTCGCTGTCAGTGAATACTCCATAGTATGCTGTAGGAATATCGTATTTCTTCATGAGTTCCTTGGAGAAGACCTTGGAACCTTCGATGATAGCTGCATTGGCCTTAGGTCCGAATGTGAAGAAACCTTCTTTTTCCAATGCATCAGCCATTCCCATAACAAGCGGATCGTCAGGAGCTACTACAACCATGTCAGGCTGAAGTTTCTTGGCAAGTTCCACCATTCCTTCTATGTCCGTGGCACCTACAGGAAAACACTCGGCGTACTTACTGATACCGCCGTTTCCAGGTGCGCAGTATATCTTTCCAACCTTCGGGCTCTCGGATAATTTCATAATGATGGCATGTTCTCTTCCGCCACCGCCTACAACAAGAATGTTCTTCATGAATAGTCTCCTATAGATCAAGATTTAACCTATAAGATATTACTACAATTCTGATTAAGTTTCTACTTAACAAGTCCATCCAATTGCTCGGCTATATCACTTAACTGATAGTGGCTGTAAATATATCCGTCATAGATCAAGAAAGCTTCTTCGGCATCCTCATAATACTCAAATGTCCATGTATCACCGTCACACACATCATCCTCAGAGTAGTCTTTGAACGGATCTGCTGACTTAGAATACATACAGAACTCTCTAAGGGAGTAAAATGTATATTCATCGACATCAACAGTCTTGACCAACAAAGGATCGGAGATCGTATAGAGCTCATAGTATTCAGCGGTCATATCATAATTTACGATGATCTTATATCCGCAGAGATTATCTGTACTGATATCGATCGGTTCCTGAGAAAGGCTCGTTGCTTCAAGCATCTTTCCTTCCTGAGGAATAACAGGTGACAGATCGACCTTATCCTGATATTTGTCAAGAATATCCTTGATAGCATTCATCTCTTCATTGTTATAGGCATATCCGGAATATATAGTATGCTCTCCTTCTGAATCAACGAATACAAAATACCATGTATCACCGTCACAAACATCTTCTTTATAGTCCTTAAATGATTCATCTATGTACGCGTTATAAGCAAACTCGTAGATCTTCTCATAATCTTCATCGGATATCTCGCACTCATCGGTTACGGTTCCGGAGAGATTATATGATCTGCTCATCTCAATTTTCCCGTCATAATAGACATTGAAACCGTCACTTGACCAATAATCTTCCATAGAACATACCAATCCTGCATTACCGTTACCGGCATGGAACATTAATCCTTCGTTCGTTTTAAGCTCGTTGATGTCAATACTATTATCTTTATCATCGAATTTGCCTTTGTTCTTGTCGTTATCGATAACCACATCCGCTTTCTTTTTCCGCGCTTTTTTCCCATCAGGCTTTTCCGCAGAGCATGAAACCATTCCTAACATTAAAGCCGTGGCCAGGACCAATCCGATTAACTTTTTCATTGATATACCTCCAAAGATCTTATCCTTTACCCTATATATCAACTTCTATCGGATCAGGTTACACTATCTTGAAAAAAGTGTTCTTATGAAGAGGTATGACAAACATGGACGTATTCCATAATTCGATGAAATCTTCCGTCCGGACTATTCGATTAAATCCGGGATCATCAGCGTTAATATAATCTTCTATGGTCTCTGCCAGATAAAGATTATCTTCGTCATACCCGACGATATTTACATAATGAAGTGTTTTCGCACCTTTAAAAGATCTTATGAGAACTATAACAGGATCTCCCTTTTCCACTATACTTTTGATCGTGTCCGTATTGCCCCTGTAGTAACCTGCCTTCAATCCTTCGTTTTTCAGGAACTTAAGAAGGTTTCTCGGAAGAACGGTCCCGTTTTTAAGCTTTGGCATTTTCTGATAAGCTTCCTGCCCGGTAATAGTTCTTCCGTAATGTCTCATCAGGTATGCACTCGAAAAACCGGCACATTGATTATATCCCTGTATCTCAAACGAATTCGGAGTTCGAATCATGTAACTTGACTTGTCCGGCTTTTCCGAACGATGGATCTTATATAGACCTTCTCAGATACCCGTCACCAAAAGATAGATCAGGACAGTACCGATTATCTCAGATATTAAAATGGTCAATACGAATGTCGGCACTTTCATTAACTCCTGTCTTCCTTTTCGAAAATGATATCAAATAAAATGACAATACAAAATATCAGACAAAAGAACAGCAAGATATATTAATTGTTTGCAAGGTTTTTTGACTTAAAAAGACAAAAAGCTTGCATTTTGCGAACCCAATATTGAAACATTATGAACAAGGTGTTAGCATAATCAGTGGGAAGAAACGAAAAAGAAATGAGAATTGTTTGTCAGATTTTTGACAGCTTTTATTTTATTTCCATTTTTTTGATTTTACTTCCTGAAACAGTTATTTTTTGTGTGTCGAAAAATAAGGAAGATATGAGAAACTGATGACGCACAAAAAAAGCATCGCCACTTTTCGTGACGATGCTTATTTTATATCGGAAAAATATTAGTGGTGGAACAATCTGATTCCTGTGAAAGCCATTGCCATATCGTACTTATTACACGTCATGATAACATGATCGTCACGGATGGATCCGCCCGGCTCAGCAATGTACTTAACACCGCTCTTCTTAGCACGCTCGATGTTGTCACCGAATGGGAAGAATGCGTCAGAACCGAGACATACGTCAAAGTTCTTCTTGAGCCATTCTTTTTTCTCTTCAACTGTAAGAACTTCAGGCTTAACCTTGAACAGTTCCTGCCATCTGCCTTCTGCGAGAACATCCTCGTACTCATCAGAGATATATACGTCGATAGTATTGTCTCTGTCAGGACGACGGATATCATCTACGAACTGAAGACCCATGACCTTCGGATGCTGACGGAGCCACCAGTTATCAGCCTTATTACCTGCAAGACGTGTGCAGTGGATACGTGACTGCTGGCCTGCACCGATACCGATTGCCTGACCGTCCTTAACGTAGCATACAGAGTTACTCTGTGTGTACTTCAAAGTGATAAGAGAGATAAGAAGGTCGATCTTCTTGTCCTCTGGAATATCCTTGTTATCTGTTACGATGTTGTTCAAAAGCTCCTTGTCGATCTTAAGCTCGTTTCTGCCCTGCTCGAAAGTAACGCCGAAAACGTCCTTTGTCTCGATCGGATCAGGTACATAATCAGGATCGATCTTGATTACGTTATATGTCCCCTTACGCTTTGTCTTAAGGATCTCAAGAGCCTCATCTGTGTAATCAGGAGCGATGATACCGTCAGATACTTCTCTTGCGAGCATCTTAGCTGTGATAGCATCACATGTGTCTGACAAAGCAACGAAGTCACCATAAGAAGACATACGGTCTGCGCCTCTTGCTCTAGCATAAGCACAAGCGATAGGAGAAAGCTCACCGAGATCATCTACGAAGTAGATCTTAGCTTCTGTCTCGGAAAGAGGACGTCCTACTGCAGCACCTGCAGGAGAAACGTGCTTAAAGGAAGTAGCAGAAGGAAGTCCTGAAGCTGCCTTAAGTTCCTTTACGAGCTGCCAGCCGTTAAATGCATCAAGAAGATTGATGTATCCGGGCTTACCGTTCAAAACCTCGATTGGAAGTTCAGAACCGTTCTTCATGAAAATCTTAGATGGTTTCTGGTTAGGGTTACAACCATACTTTAACAACATTTCGTTAGCCATATTGTCCTCCCGATTATTTAACGTTCTTGTTTACGATCCTTGTGTCAGCCTTACCTGTTGCGATATCGATAAAGCGTACAAACAAGGAAACCTTGTTATCATTGTTGAGGCTGTTCCAGAGCATATCTGTGAATGAATCGATATCTCCGTCGATAGCTACCTTCTCAGGCTCACCCTCAAAGCTCGGGAGCGGGTTTCCGTCACCCATGTATGTGTGGATGAATCTTCCCTCACCTGCGATAGGATTGTTGTATGAGAACGTGTATCTCTGGCAGGAAGACGGATCTCCGTCAGCTGACTTCAGGATGGACATTGCATAGTTATATGAACCATTTTCAACGTGCATGATACCCGATATCCTAGGAGTATAGTTAGGAGCGTCATCCTCAAACTCACGAGTTCTCAAAGCCTGCTCAAATGTCTGCTGCTTATCCATGAGCTCGTAAATTGTATCTGTCTGATCTCCGTTAGTAACGATAGTCTTGTTGCCAAGAACTCTTACAGGAGAATAGATGATAAGGTGCGGATCTGTAAGAAGCGAAGGATCAAATGCCTCTGTCTTGATTCCGTCTTCAGTAGCTGTGAATACTCTGTTTCTGGAGTTCACGCTTCTGCCCATGATGAAGTAAGCTGTTACAGCACTCTTTCCATCCTTGGACTTTCCGATCACGATACCTCTTCCGGGATAATCATTACCCTTGAGAAGTTCAGCGATGTCATAAGTTTTCATAGATGTCACCCCTCTGTTTAATTATATTCAACTCTGTTGTTGACCACTTTGATCTTTCCATCCGCAAAAAGCTGAATTGCCTTCGGAAGGATTACCTGCTCACATTCTTTCATGATACGCTTCTGAAGGACTTCAGGAGTATCATCAGGAAGAACGTCCACACATTTCTGAAGAAGGATAGGACCTTCATCATAATTCTCATTTACAATATGAACAGTTGCACCGGAAACCTTAACACCGCGCTCCAATGCAGCCTCATGAGGTCTGATACCGTACATTCCCTTGCCGCAGAAAGAAGGGATCAATGCAGGATGGATATTGATGATCCTGTTATTGAATGCCTTAACTGTCTTTTCACCCAAGAGAGAAAGATAACCGGCAAGAACAATAAGTTCTGCTCCGCTCTCATTAAGCTTAGCAAGAACTGCATCATCCCATGCTTCCCTGGTCTCAAAGCTCTTTACGGACATAACGACCGAAGGAATGTTGTTCTGTGAAGCGCGCTCCAGAGCATAAGCCTTGTCATTGGAAGCAATGACAAGCGCGATCTCAACATTGGTCAAAGAACCGTCCTTGATCCTATCGATTATTGCCTGGAGGTTTGTTCCACCGCCGGATACAAAAACTGCTATCTTCATGTCTTTACTCCGGTGTACCTGCTACGAAATTACCATCAAAACATGCAGCACACTGACCGCATCTGATACCCTCAGTAGAAGCTCTGAGGCTCTCAAGACTGATATAACCCAAGGAATCTGCACCGATCATCTCGCAGATCTCTTCTGTTGTCATCTTTGTAGCCGGAAGCTCACTTGCCGTGGATGTGGAAACACCATAGTAGCAAGGATACATAACCTTAGGAGAAGCGATTCTCAAATGAACTTCCTTAGCTCCTGCATCACGAAGGAATCTGATGATATGCTTTGTTGTCGTACCTCTTACGAGTGAGTCATCAACGATACAGATCCTCTTGCCCTTGATAGCAGACTTAAGAACTGCAAACTTCATACGAACTGCAAGTTCTCTCTGGCCCTGTGTACCTTCGATAAATGTACGGCCTACATAACGGTTCTTCAGAAGTCCTGCACCGTAAGGAATACCGCTTCCCTGTGAGAAACCTACAGCAGCCGGGTTACCTGAATCAGGAGCACCGATTACGAGGTCACAGTCACATGGCTGTTCCTTAGCAAGGAACTTACCAACATTTACACGGGAATCATATACGCTTGAACCGTCAATAACACTATCAGGTCTAGCATAATAAACATACTCGAAAACACATACTCTTCCGTCTTCAAGAGTGCACTTATTGCCTTTTACAGTGTAATAAGTTGAAGAAACACCGCTGTCAGTAATAGTGATGATCTCACCCGGATCGATGTCTCTTATGATCTCAGCACCGATAGCATCAAATGCACAAGACTCGGAAGAAAGCATATACATATCGTCTTTCTTGGCAAGGATCAAAGGACGAAGTCCCAACGGATCTCTTACACCGACGATACGGTCATTTGTCATAAAGCAAAGTGCGTAAGCACCCTTAAGGCTCTTCATTGTCTCGAGGATAGCATCCTCAACTGTCTCTGTCTTAACCTGATTTCTGCAGAAGAGAGACATAACGACTTCTGCTTCAGTATTTGTCTGGAAGATAGCTCCCTTATCGATGAGCTTGTTTCTCAATGTATTAGCATTAAGGATCTTACAGTTTGTTGAAAGAGCGATATGACCTGTTCTGGACTTAATAGCGAAAGGCTGCATTGAATCGATAGCAGGCTCAAGCTCAGAAGCAAGCTTAGCAGTACCGATAGCAGAATGTCCTTCCAAGGCAGAAAGTGTAAGGTCATCGAAAACGTCAGCTACGAGACCCAAAGCCTTATGGCTCATAAAAGTACCACTGTTGTTTACTGTGATACCGGCTGACTCCTGTCCTCTGTGCTGCAGTGAGAAAATTCCGTAATAAACTGTCTTTGCCACATCAGTGGACTTGTGTGAAATGTCGTAACAACCGAAAATACCGCTCATCTGATCAATCCTCCATAGCTTCGATCTTTTGCTTTAATCTTAAATCTCTCTCCTCAACCGAAGCTGCAAGAGATGCCTTGTAATCAGCAAGTTTCTTAGACAGAGCTTCATCACTAATTGCAAGCATCTGTGCTGCAAGGATTGCTGCATTTGAACCGCCGTCTATAGCAACAGTTGCTACCGGAATACCTGTCGGCATCTGAACTGTCGCATAAAGAGCATCCACACCGTTAAGTGCGCCGCCCTTACAAGGAACACCAATAACAGGAAGCACCGTATTTGCTGCCAGAACTCCGCCCAAGTGAGCTGCAAGACCTGCGGCTGCGATAACTACCGAAAAACCGTTATCCTTAGCTTCCTTAGCGAGCTTGATAGCCTTTTCAGGTGTTCTGTGTGCAGAACATACATTAGCTTCAAACTCGATACCAAACTTTTTAAGCATCTTAAAACAACCTTCCATTACCGGAAAGTCGGAATCAGATCCCATTACAACGAGAACTTTGCCCATATTATTACTCCTGATTTTGAAAAATACCTTTTGATTATATAACAAAATGCCTTCTACTTAAGAGGAAATTTGCATAAAATCCTTAACAAATTTTATTCATCTTCTTGTGACCACTCAAGCCTGTCCAAAACACGATAATAATCATCAGAACCCCAATCGTAAGGACGAGGGCAATAATCATTTCCCGGCCACACTGTGGTCTGGCAATAAGGGATGACAGTGAGCTCGTAGCTTTCGACAAAACTGTTGGTCTCATCCATGTGGAAATTACACTGGATAATGACTGAATCAGGGTCACCTAAGGATGTATTACCTCCAAAACAGAAATTAGACAGGCAATAGAAAATGTAATGACCGTTATAGAACTCGATCGGCTGGAGTCTGTGAGGATGAGTACCTACTACAAGATCAGCACCGTAATCGATAAGGTTATGAGCAAGGTCTACCTGATCCTGACGCGGCTGGTAATCTTTCTCGATACCCCAGTGACAGGAAATGATAACGATCTGACAACCATCGGCACGAAGAGCGTCGATAGCATTGTACATAGCCTGCTGATTGGTAGGAAAACTGGTTCCTGCCATTCCGATCTTGATACCCTTAACTTCATAGATGGAATAATTAGTCTCATCACTCCATACGATACCTGCACCGTCCAAAGTATCCCTGGTATCGTTGACTCCGGCCTCAAAGTAGTCATCCGTATGGTTATTCGACAGATTAACGGCTTCGATACTTCCGTACGTAAGCATCTCAACGTAAGAAGGATCGCCGGCAAATGCGTAATCCTTGATCTTATGAGATGTTGACGTTGTAAGAGTGCCCTCAAAGTTAGCAAGTGTCATATCATCCTGGCTTAGGACTTCCCTGGCATTCTTAAAACAGTATTCCATGTCGCCGTTAACGACGGCGTCAAATCCCTTGGATGAGCCATCCCAGGAATGGGATTCCGCCAATGTACAATCGCCGATAAAACTTACGAGAACATCCTGTGGAGGCATGGTCGGCGTAGGCGTAGGAGTCGGAGACGGAACTGTTGATTCCGTTGTCTCGGTCACTCCGTATTCAGTGATAAATGACTCTTCCAAAACAGATGACTTAGTCTCTGATGATCCATCAGTTGAATCTGTAGCATTACCTGAACAACCTGCAACTGCAAGCGAAATGATAAATATCGATGTAAAGATCAGTGCTATTTTTCTCATTTTCAATCTCCAGATCATTCTTCAGGAACGTATTCGAGACCCAGAAGCTTACATCTTACGTATTTTCCTGATCTTGTAATAAACTCGTCCGGCCAGTGACCTGCGAATTTCTCTTCAGGAGTAAGGATTCCCGACATCATCTTAAGGGCATTAGAAGACTCACTGGCAGATCCGCCTATTGACCAGTTGCACCAGCTTATATTGTTCTCATCAAGGAAAGCAAGCCATTCATCCGAAGCTTCAGTATCTACCTTGCCTCCGCCGGAATCCATGGTGGTTCCCCACTCTGTAACAAACAATGCAAGACCTTTGTCTATGGCGACCTGAGCCTTATCACGATGATCCTGTCCGTGAGAAGCAGCATAAAAATGCAAGGTATACATGATATTTTCAGCATCGATAGGATCTTGTGCAGCTATATCTACATCCTGGCTCCATGTGGAAGTACCGACAATGATGATATTGTCAGGATCATTAGCTCTAATGGCTTCGATCACTTCTTCCGCATATGGCTTGATGGTGTTCTTCCAATCTACGTCAGCCGATTCATCATCAAAGCGTTTACCGTTAGGCTCGTTACAGATCTCATAAATAACATTCGGACAGTCACAATAAATTGCCGATATCCTGGAGAAAAAGTCCAAAGCTTCTGCCTTGTATTCGTTAGGATCTCCGTCAAAGAGAATGTGCCAGTCAACGATACAGTAGACACCCTGTTCAATACAGATATCGATATCGTCACACATTGCCTGGAAATACTTATCAGGATTTCCCAGATAACCGTCAGTACCGCTTCCCTCAGAATAGATAGCAAGTCTTATTACAGTGCAGCCCCAATCTTCAGCAAGCGTCTTACATGTATCAGCATTGAAAAAATCACCGGTGTAGTTGATTCCGTAAAGGCTCATTCCGCGGAGCTGGATGACCTCGCCGTCCTGATTGACCATGTTTCCGTCCTTAACAGCCAACTGACCGTTAATATCGACTACTCTGTCCGTAACAGCAGGAGTACTTGTAGGACCGTGCTTCGGTTCCGCCTCAGTTTCCTTTGTTGTCTCTTCGATCGTAGTAATCTCGGTTTCTTCAGTGGTTTCAACTACCTCTGAAACGGTAGGAGCGGTTATTGTTTCATCCGGAACTGTCTCAGCAGGAAGCTTTTTCGAGCATGATGACATGAAAACAGATGTAGCCAAAAGCAAAGATAAGAAAAAAGTGATATTTTTAAATCGAGCCACGTGTCACCTCAAATTTGAATTCTTTGTAAACCGAATTGATTTTCACTCTTTTGATTATACAGATAATATTGAGAAAATATAAAGAAAAAAATGATGCAGGTCATATTTTTCGAAGGATATTTATGGTTAGTTTTTAGAAAATTGACCAAAGATTAACAAAAAAATATTTTGATATTTTATCATTTTGTTGCATAATATGATTGATAGAACTTAACCTACACGGGGGGTGATCAGTTTGGCAAGTGTTGATGCTACAATTGATAAGCTATTAAAACAGGGCAGAAAAGGAAAGCTCAAGGATTTAATAAAGGCTTCCTCCAGTAATGTGGATGAAATCCGCGCTGCCGCTGCTACAGCTATGGGTTTTATTAAGACATATGAATCGGGAATGGCTCTTATCCCACTACTAAGAGATCCATCTCCACTCGTAAGGGCATCAGCTGCTCAGTCAGTAGCTGAAATCGAGGCAAAACATTGTGAGGAATATGTTAAGAAATTGGCTTTTGCCGATTCAGATCCAACTGTAAGAGAATGCGCCAGAGAAGCTTTTGATAAGCTTCGCACTAGAGTGGTATGACCAACGCGTATTAAGGTCTAGAAAAGGGGATGTCTCAAAAGTGATTGAAATCACTTGGGGGGGCATCCCTTTAAAATGTGTAAAACTCTCTCATTTTTCGTTAGAAAAGCTCTCAAAAACAGTCTCCAACCCTCGAAAATGTGGAAAACTCTATTTCAAAGC
>JAILPW010000007.1:0-42496 GCA_024699245.1 Clostridia bacterium
GCAACTGTTGCATCAGCCAATGCGACTGCTTTTGCCAAGAGGCTATACACTGAGTGTCTCGGAAGAGAGGCGGAAGAAGAAGGACTTAAGTTCTGGGCACTGGGTCTAACCAATCTCGAACTTACAGGTAAGCAGGCAGCTTATGAATTCTTCTTCAGTAAGGAGTTCAATGACCACAACTTTGATAACAAGGAACTCATTACGAGAATGTACAAGACATTCATGGGAAGAGAACCTGATGAGTACGGCATGAACTTCTGGTTGGACAGCATGAAGAACGGAATGACCAAAGAACAGGTCTTCGACGAATTTGTTAAGTCAGCCGAGTTTACGGGAATCTGTAAGGACTATGCTATTGACAGAGGTTGATATCTAATTTGATTTTGGGACGGGAGCCGCAATTGCGACTCCCGTTTTTTATTGCAATATACTTTTAAGTTCAAACTTCAGATCTGCCAGTTGTCCGGATAGAGGGTAAGATACTCAGGCTTTTCGAGCCTGTCGTCGATAAGAAGGACGAAGCCTTCATCTTCTTCTGTTCTTATTACTCTTCCTGCAGCCTGAAGGACTTTCTCCCATCCAGGGAATCTATATGCAAATGCATAACCGTCGCCGAATTTCTCGGTATAGTAATTGCTTAAGATCTCTCTTTCAGGACTTATCTGAGGTATACCGACACCGACTATTATAACTCCTTTAAGTCTGTCTCCGACTAGGTCAATACCTTCTCCGAAGTGCCCTCCGAGTACTGCACCACCCAGAAGTATATCATCGCAGGGTTCGTCAAACATATGAATGAACTCATCTTTCTCGTTTGCTGTCATGTTAGGTTTTTGAAGGATCAACTTATATTCGCGAGGACATTTCTCTGCTATGATGCCGGACACTTTGTTAAGATAATCAAATGAAGGGAAGAACATCAGATAATTACCTTTACGATAGTTCAACTCTTCCATGATCCTGTCTGCTACCCGGTTCATGGTGAAGCTTCGCTCTTTGTATGTAGTGGATATTCCTGATTCGATTATGACTTCAAGATTCTCGGGCGGAAAAGGCGAAGGAAGGCTGAAGTGCCTTACAAAGTCAGTATCCTTTCCGATCAGGACATTTCTATAGTATTCATATGGCGTAAGGGTGGCAGAGAAGAATACCACGGAGAGCTTGTCTTGAATGATGTCCTTGAGCTTTTTCGAGGCATCAAGACAGGTAAGCTTGGCCTTAAGTCCGTCAGGTCCCTTCTCAAAGCAGGTTATGTAAGAATCATCATAGTACTGTTCCAATACGGTGAGAAAGAATCTGGCCTCAAAAAAGAATTCCAGAGCGACCTTACGAAGTTCTCCCGAGCCGAGTTCATCCAGGAAAGGCGAGAGGTATCTTACTGTCTTCCATAGGATCTTATATAAAGTCTTAGGCGTCTCACGCGTTCCTTCAAATCCGTCAGCCATCAAAGTCTTCTTGTCAGGTATGCCTTCTGCTGCAGAGAATGCAGATTGATGTGAACTTATACAGTGTAAGATCACATCAAAGTATTGATTTAACTGCATAAGATAATTCTCTATACGAGGATTCTTACCTTTAATAACTCTTTGAAGATCCTTTATAAGTGTGGTGTTGAATTCGGCACTGTACATGGTCCTTGATCTGTCGACCATATTATGTGCCTCATCGACAAGTACGACATTGGAGTCATTGGGATTATCAAAACTTCTCATGATCTTAACTCTCGGATCGAATGCATGATTATAATCTCCGATAACTACGTGACAGTAGTTAAGAACATCTAAAAGAAGTTCATGAGGACAAACATTATATTTCATGGCGATCTTGCCTATGAGATCTGGAGTGATCTCGTCGTTAATAAGAGCTTCATCGATAGCCGGCTTGACCCTGCCATAGTATCCGATGGCCAACTTACAGAATTTTGAATCGCATTTTTCTCCCATGGGACACATACTTTCCTTGGAAGCTAGAAGAACGGATCTTAATAACAACCCTTTTTTTCTCATATCATTAAGAGCTTTGGAAGCAACGACTCTCGTGGCTGTCTTAGCCGTCAGATAATAGATCTGGCTATACTGTCTTTTAACCAGTCCTTTGATCGCAGGGTATAAGACCGAGATCGTCTTACCTGTGCCTGTAGGTGCTTCTACAAACAATGCTTCTTTTGAAAGCATTGAAAACAATGCGTTCTTCATGAACTGCGCCTGTCCTGGTCTTACATGTTCATAAGGAAAACTCATATTTCTGATGGATTCAAGGGATTCGGTCTCATAATTGATGAGACTTATTGCAAAGTCAGCATATTGTGAAGAAACATCATCCAGAAAATCCAAAGCTTCATTTCTGTGGTAATCCCAGGACTTTTCACAATACTCTAATGTAGTTATGGATACATATCTTAGACTTATCTTAACTGATTCAATATTCTCATTAGCCAAGAGAAATAAAGCAGCATATATTTTTAGCTGAGCTTCATGTTCTTCACGTCTTAATTTTGTATAATCATTTTTCGTAGAGTTCACGGATTTGATCTCGATTATATGCTGAGTGTTATTCTTATTTATGAAAACATCCGCTCTGCCTCGTATATTCAATACGACAGTTCCCATATCAATGGTGCCTTTAAGCGAAAACTCTGTTTCCATTTCATCGCCGTAATCTTTTTTCAAAGCAGCAAAGATCTTACGATGAAGTTGAGTGCCTTCAAGACCTGAAACGGAATTAAAAGACCCTCCGGAGAGATCACCGCAGCGGCATACATATTGGGCTATAGTTGTAACAGAAACATTCAATTCACTTGGCATAGTTAGATTATATCTTTTATTGAACTGTATTGTAACATCATTAAGTTAATATATGTGGATGTGGCGGAATAGGCAGATGTGTTTGCCGCTAGTACTAGTTAGGGCTATCTGGTGATGATTCAAGTTCTTTCATTAGAACAAAAAAAGGTTATGATCCTTATAGATTGAAAGCATTTTATTGATTTACAAATACAATCTGTCGATGTAAAATATTTTTGTTGTATATGGGTTTGCTTTGCATGATTGTTTTCGCAAAGTAAACCTATTTTATTATATACGGAGGGTATTTATGAATAAGACTCGATCCATTGCTGTTTCTTTATCTACAGTTCTTATGTTGGCATTCTTGGTTTCGGTATTTCTTCCGGCTTCAGCTTGCAAAGTCTATGCTGATATTTTTGATAATACCGTTGAAGTTACTACCAGTGATGAATTGAAAGAAGCTCTATCCGATAGTTCTAATATTGGAAAAACAATTTATTTAAGTAAAGATATTGTTTGTTCATCAGATTGCTATGTTTATTATCCGATGACATTGTGTCTTAATGGAAGAAGATTATCATTTGATAATGGTTATCAACTCTATGTAAAACTAAATAGCGATAGTGATGTTTTTAATATTCTGGGAAGACTCTTCTTGTCTGGTTATAGAGGTGTTTTGGTTGGTAATATTAATGGAAGTTTAGTTTATCTTGAAAAGGGAACTGTCGTTGTTGAAGATATTGAAGTGTACAATAAAAATACGAATTATAATGGATCTGCATTTAATTCTAATAGCAATATTATTCTCAATTCAGGCTTATTCTCTTGTCATAAAGGATTGATCTCAGATATTAGATTAAATAGTTATGTACGAGAGGGAGCGAAAATAACTGATTCTTACATTAATATGGAAGCACAGCTTATTGCCGGAGGTAGAGTTGTTTCGAATTATAATTGTAATGATGTTTTAGGTGACGGTGTTTTTGGTTATGATAATTCTTCAAAGACTCTTACAATTAATGGAGACTGTAGTAATTACATAATTAGTTATATAGAAGATTTGGTTATTAATGTTACAAAGGATTCTGTTTGCCATTTTGTACAAATGGATCTTCATGGTACAACAACAATCACAGGTGGTCATAAATTATCGTTTATTGAATGTATGGATTTTTGTATTACCTGTTGTGAAAAAAATAAAGATATTATAGTTAAAGATATATCTTTATTTTTCGGTTACTCAGGAGCTGCTTTCTATGGGCAGGGAAAAGATTCAGGTCAAAATCTGATACTTGATAATGTAGAGGTCATTACAAAATACTTGTTTTTTGAAGGAAATAAATCATTAAGTACCATTACTTTGAAAAATTGTGTGATAACTGATACTGATGGATACATTATTAAAGATGGCTTAATTTATGAAAGTGACGGCACTACAAAAGCCAGAGAAGTAACGATTAAAGCAAATGATTATTGGGAACCTGTCGAATATACTTGGAGTGATGATTACTCCGAGTGTTCTGCAAAAAGAGTAAGTAAAGTAGATGCTTCAAAAATAGAGACAGAAACAGTTACTACAACTTCAAAAGTAAAAACAGTTGCAACTACTTCAGAGAAAGGAACTACTACATATACTGCTACATTCTTGAATGAGGGTTTTTCTACTCAGACAAAAGATGTTCAGAATATACCTGTAATTGTCTCAGATCCGGTTAAGGATCCGATAACAGATCCGATTATTGATTCGGTAGCCGATCCATCATTTGAAGATTTTGTGGAGCGACTTTATGTTATAGCTCTTAACAGGCCATCCGAACATGAAGGAAAGGCTTTCTGGTGTGAACACGTTGGTAATGGAGATCTTAATGGTGCTCAGTGTGCCAACGAGTTCCTCTTAAGTAAGGAGTTCAATGACAGAAAACTTAGTGATGAAGATTTCCTAAAAGTCCTTTATAAGACATTCTTTGATAGAGATGCAGCCGCTGATCCTGATGGATTTAACTTCTGGATGAACAGTCTTAAGACTGAAGGTCGAGATAAAGTAGTTGACGGATTCATTAACTCAACAGAGTGGTGCAATATCTGTGCAACCTATGGAGTTAAATCCGGAGCTACAAGAGCAAAGGCAACTGTAGCTTCGGCTAATGCTACGGCATTTGCCAAGAGACTTTATACTGAGTGTCTTGGAAGAGAGGCTGAAGAAGAAGGACTTAAGTTCTGGGCTTTGGGTCTTACTAATCTCGAACTTACGGGTAAGCAGGCTGCTCATGAGTTCTTCTTCAGTAAGGAGTTCGATGACCATAACTTTGACAACAAGGAACTTATAACGAGAATGTACAAGACATTCATGGGAAGAGATCCTGATGAAGACGGAATGAACTTCTGGCTTGATTCGATGAAGAACGGAATGACTAAAGAACAGGTCTTCGATGAGTTCGTTAAGTCACCTGAGTTTACGCAGATCTGTAAAGATTATGCGATTGACCGAGGTTAATGACAACAAATGAATTATTATCTGAGCCACAGCTGAAGCTGTGGCTTTTTTGTGATACAACAATTTGTATTTTTAGATATCACTATTTTGAAATTGATGATATTTCTTCGGCATTTAAACTGGAAAACTGCTCGATAAGTCTGTATGTAAATTTACAAAGAAATTTACCGATAGTAAAATTATTTATGTATTGTTTTAGCATTCTTGGTTATTAAACTGGAGGTTTATATGACTGGAAAAAGATCAATCATCGTTTCATTAGCATCGGCATTATTGCTGGTATTCATCGCTACAGTATTTGTTCCAGCTTTTTCTAACAATGTATTTGCTACGGAAGATACATATATTATCTCATCTGATAGAGAATTAAGGTCGGCTCTTGCTGAAAATGCCAAAAAGATAAAGATAGCAGACGGATTAAGAACAGTATCCTTTGCAGGTACGTTTTTTTTCAATAGCGGTTGTGAGTTTGATCTTAACAGCGCTACGATTAATCTGTCAGATTCCGGGCATTTTAATATAGTTGTTCCTGATGACGAAACTGTTGTTTTTGAAGGAAGCGGGTTAATCAAAGGATACTTTGAAGACACATACATAATCGATGTCAGAAAAGGTAATCTTCTGGTTAGAACAAGTATCACAAATAGCGCAGATAACGGCAGTATATTCAATGAATCAGATAATATCGAGATCCAATACGGTTCTTTTACTTCAGAAAATCCGATCGATCCTTCAATAATATCTGAATATTCAACTTCTTCAGTCAACGGAAATACTACACTAGTTGCTCCTGCTCTTACTATCGCTAATATTTTCGTAAATTCGGAAAATAGTGATGATATACTCGGCAATGGTGTTTTCTCATATGATGTAACTACTAAAACATTAAATGTATCCGGAGATTATTCATATGACGAAGCCCAAAAAACTGACTATTTGATCATTAGTTCTGATGATATTACTTTATATATTGTAGATGATTCCAACCTTGTCGGTTCCATTTTGATTATGAAAGATCTGACGATCACAGGTCCCGGCAAACTGAACTTAAGAGTTGTGGATAATCCCGGCATATGGATGATCTCAGGGACAACGCTTACATATAAGGATGCTTCTGTCGAGTTTAGCGGCCCCTATGGAATGATGGGCTTAAATGGTAAAAACGATAACCATTTAGTTATTGATCATTCTGAGATCACTGCTCATAATGATTGTGCTTTTATTAGAACCGGTGCTTTTGATTCCATTGATTTTATTGGCTGTGGGATCATAGAACCTTCTGTATTTACTATTATCAACGGGGAGATATATGATGACGAATCAGAATTGATGAAAGACATCGTGATAGCGCCTTCATGGAGCGATGCTGAATACACATGGTCTTCTGACTATTCTACATGTACTGCTAAGAAGGTTTGTAAATATGAAAGTACACACATAGTGACTGAGACCGTTAGTTCTACTTCTGTAGTAAAAATAGCAGCTACAGAATCAGAGAAAGGCACGACAACGTATACGGCAAAATTCGAGAATAAAGCATTCGAGACACAGACAAAAGATGTTCAGGATATCCCGGTTATTAAGAAAAATGATCCTGTTAACAACAATGATGATCCTATAAACAATACTGAAGAACCGGTTAAGAATAATGACGTTCCAGTTAATAATACAAATGATCCAACATTCGAAGATTTCGTTGAGAGACTATATGTAGTAGCTCTTAACCGTGCATCTGAACCTGAAGGAAAAGCATTCTGGTGTGAGCATGTAGGTAATGGTGACCTTAACGGTGCTCAGTGCGCTAATGAGTTCCTTTTGAGTAAAGAGTTCAATGATAGGGGATTGAGTGATGAGGAGTTCCTCAAGGTTCTTTACAAGACATTCTTTGACAGAGATGCAGCAGCTGATCCTGATGGTTTCAATTTCTGGATGAACAGTCTTAAGACTGAAGGAAGAGATAAGGTAGTTGACGGTTTTATCAATTCAGAGGAATGGTGCAATATCTGTGCTACATATGGAGTTAAGTCCGGTGCAACCAGAGCAAAGGCAACTATACCTTCAAAGAATGCAAAAGAATTTGCAGAGAGACTTTATACGAAGTGCCTTGGAAGAGATGCAGAAGAAGAGGGTCTCATGTTCTGGGCATTAGGTCTTACCAATCTTGAACTTACTGGTAAACAGGCAGCTCACGAGTTCTTCTTCTCCAAGGAGTTCAATGATCACAACTTTGATAACAAAGATCTTCTTACGAGAATGTACAGAACATTCATGGGGCGTGAACCTGATGATGACGGAATGAACTTCTGGCTTGATTCGATGAAGAACGGTATGACCAAAGAACAGGTCTTCGACGAATTTGTTAAGTCAGCTGAGTTTACTGGAATCTGTAAGGATTATGCTATAGACAGAGGTTGATATCTAATTTGAATTTGGGACGGGAGCCGCAATTAGCGACTCCCGTTTTATACGCAACAAAACTTTTAAGTTAAAACTTATCAGTTTTTTCCGATCTGCCGGTTGTCCGGACAGGGGTAAGATACTCATTTTTATCGCAAAATCAGAATATGGAGATGATGTGTCAGATTTACAAAATTGATGTACGGTTGTAAAATATTCACATGTGAAGGGTATGCTTTGCGGAACTATTATGCAAAGTAGCCCTTTTTGTGACTTATGGAGGTTTTTATGAGGAAGATTCGTTCGTTCACTAAATCTTTAGCAACAATATTAATGATGGCATTATTGGTTTCAGTTATTCTGCCAGTTTCTTCTCGTGTAGTTTTGGCTGCTGGTGAAGAGATTGAAGTTAATACTTATAATGAATTAGTAAATGCTCTAAAGAGTAGTGATAATGCAGGAAAAACGATAAAACTAACTAAAAATATTTCAGGTGGTACTTCGTCTAGTAATCTGAATGTTAAATATCCGATGACTTTGAATCTGAATGGTAGGACTTTAACTCTTCCAAATGGCAAAAGAATGTCTGTATCTCTAAATGGTTCTGAAGATGTTTTTAAGATTATAGGTAAAGCTAGTTTTAGTAGCTCTTTGGGACAAATAAAGGGAAATTATAATGGTACATTTATAACATTGAGTATGGGTTATCTTGTTATTGAGGAAGCAACCATTACTAACAGTAATACGAATGGATATACACTTAGTAATAGTGATCATATTACGATTAATTCGGGTAGTTTTAAAAGTCCAAACGCTTTGAGATCCAAAATTAAGATTAATAGTCTTACAAAATATACTAAGTCAGGTACCACCCAAAGATATGATGGACAGCTCTTTTTGAATTATCAAGTTGTTTCTGATAGTAATTGCAAAGATGTTTTTGAAGATGGTATTTTCAGTTATGATATTTCTACGAAGACACTTTCTTTTGGCGGATACTTTGAGGGTAATATTTTAAGCCATATAGATGATTTAACCATTTCAGTTACAAAAAAATCTGAATTTTCGGGAATAATTAATGTATATGGTAATACTACTTTTACTGGAGGTAATAAGCTGACAGTAAGATCTAGTGATGAAGATTATTCTATAAATCAATTTTTAATTGGAAAAAATATTATTGTTAAAGATATTTCACTTGAAATCTTTGGTAAATATGCATTTTCCGGAGACGGATTTGACTCAAATGAAAATTTGATCATTGAAAACGCTGAAATCATTGATAATGCAGGATTTGGTTTTAGTGATGATGAATATATATTTAGTTCTATCTCTCTAAAAAAATGTAAGATAATCGAACCTAAAGGTGCAGTTGTAAAAGATGGTATTATTTTCGAAAGTGATGGAATAACAATTGCTAAAAACGTTAAGATCAGACCTGATGATTATTGGAATCCGACAGAGTATACATGGTCAGATGACTATTCTAAATGTGTCGCTATTCGTACAAGTAGGTTTGACAGTTCGGTATTCGAGAAAGAATCAGTTATTACTTCATCGAAAGTTAAGATTCCTGCTACTACAACAGTAAAGGGAACTACTACTTATACTGCGACATTCTATAATAGTGCTTTTACAACACAAAGCAAAGATGTTCAGAATATACCTGTTCTTCCTTATGATCCTAATTCGAATAATAATTCAAATCAAAATACAAATCAAAATACAAATCAAAATACAAATCAAAATTCAAATCCTGGAACAGATATTTCATTTGAAGATTTTGTTGAGCGACTTTATGTAGTAGCTCTTAACCGTCCGTCAGAGCCTGAAGGAAAAGAGTTCTGGTGTACACACGTCGGAAACGGAGACTTGAATGGTGCACAGTGCGCAAATGAGTTCCTTTTGAGTAAAGAGTTTAAAGACAGGGGATTGAGCGATGAAGAATTCTTGAAGGTCCTCTATAAGACTTTCTTCGACAGAGATGCGGCTAACGATCCGGATGGTTTTAACTTCTGGTTGAACAGCCTTAAGACAGAAGGCAGAGATAAAGTTGTAGACGGATTTATTAATTCTACAGAGTGGTGCAATATCTGTGCTACATATGGAGTCAAATCCGGAGCTACCAGAGCTAAGGCTTCTATCGCGTCTAAGAATGCCATTGCGTTTGCAACGAGACTATATACAGAATGCCTCGGCAGAGAACCTGAAGAAGACGGTCTAAAATTCTGGAGTTTAGGACTTACAAATCTTGAACTTACCGGTAAACAGGCTGCACATGAGTTCTTCTTCTCTAAGGAGTTCAACGACTTTAATCTTAATAATGAAGGACTTCTTACGAGAATGTATAAGACATTCATGGGTCGTGAACCTGATACTGACGGTATGAATTTCTGGCTCAATGAAATGAGTAACGGAATGACAAAAGAACAGGTGTTCAATAATTTCGTTAATTCAGCAGAGTTTACTCAGATCTGTAAAGACTACGCAATCGACAGAGGATGATCATCAACTAACTGATTTTAACTGAAAGGAGCCACTTAGTGACTCCTTTCTTATTTCTGCTTTCTTTTCATTGATTTTCTTTGAATGAAGTATCCGATTATCATTATTATGATCGATAATGCTATACAACAATAGAAGGATATCCCACGGCTGACAAGTTCGAGATTTGCAGGACTTTGTACATCAGGAATCTGATCTAATCCGTTGATAAGGATATAGTCTGCGACTCCGATTCCGCCAGGTACTACCGGAATACTGTATACACCGATCAGAACCATTGACTGCACATTTACTACTTCATTTACGTTTGTGATGCTACCGCCAAATGCAAGATATACAAAGACAGTTGTCCCAATCGTTGACAGTCTTTGAAAGATATTCATGATCAAAGCTGAAAGCATATATTTCTTTTCAGTATTAATGAGTTGGACACTGTTTTTATATTGCTCGATAGAATGTTCAACACGATTCAACTTTGCTTCTTTTTTTCGAATAAGATGAAGTTTAACACCGATATTTATAAAAAAGATAACAATCTTTTTAACCCATTGTTCTTTTTTCAATACGAGTACAAAGATAACGCATAAACTTATGATAAAAAGACTTCCTATGACGATCAAAACCTTGGCCGGAGTGTCAAAATCCCAGAAATTATGAGGGCTGCTGACAAATCCGAACAGACCAATAATGGCAAGCGAGATAGTATAAAGAAGCATGTTTGAGAGAAGAACAACTGCAGATTGTGCCATCGTGATACCGTCGCGACTCATAAAATAAGCGCTGGCAGGTTGTCCTCCCGATGCAGAAGGGGTAATAGCGGAAAAATAGATATCAGCAGATGAATAAAGTAATCCGTGACTTTTGATCGGTTCATGCTTCTCAGACTTATTCAATGCTGAGATCAATATATCCAGGGCCTTTCCTTCGAAAAAGATGTTAAGGAATATTGTTGAACATGCAACAAATAACCAGGGTAGATTTGCATTCTTCAATGTGTCGATCAAAAGTTCCAAAGAATAACTTCCGCTTTTGGCCATGATCACCCAAATGCTGACTATCATCAAGACCAGAAACAATATCATCCATGGAATCTTTTTCTTAAACATCAAAAACAAGCCTCAAACGATTTATTTGTCTATTTTACATTTAAGTTTCTTAAGATACCATCTTCTTTTATCTTAATTTTTCATTAAGAAATCAAATGTCATTCCAAGAAATGCCTTTATATCAGGCTATTCGACATATAAAGAACGTAATGATAGAATCTTTCCTATAAAAATAATATAAAAGAAGGTTTGGTATGAGATATAGATTATATAATTCGAAGATCCTTTCCATGGAAGACAGAAATATCATCGATGGTGAGATCTGGGTCAACGGATCAGAGATAGAGTATGTAGGAAAGAGTAAAGAGGGAAGCGGATTTGATGAGGAGATCGATTGTGAAGGCAATCTTTTAATGCCTACACTTAAAAATGCTCATACTCATTCTGCTATGACTTTTTCAAGGTCTTTGGCAGATAATCTTCCTTTGGATGTTTGGCTTAACACTAAGATATTCCCGATGGAAGCAAAACTTAAGGATGAACATGTTTATTGGTTCTCCAAACTTGCTATTCTTGAGTACTTGAAAAACGGTATATCTCTTGCTTGCGACATGTATTTCTTCAGAGATGCCAGTAACAGAGCATCTGATGAGTCCGGATTCAGATTCTGTTATATCTCAGGTGCTAATGATTACGGCGGAGTAGATGATCTTGAAGAACAGTATCACATTCATAATGAGTATTCTGATCTTGTCAGTATGCATCTTGGATGTCACGCTGAATATACAACAAGCAAGGATAATCTTATGAAGATAGCTGCTCTTGCTGATAAGCTCAAGGCTCCTGTTTTTATGCACAATTCCGAGACCAGAAAGGAAGTTGAAGGATGTATCGAGAGATACGGTAAGACTCCTACTCAGATACTTGATGAACTTGGTATGTTCAACTACGGTGGTGGCGGATACCATTGTGTTCATTTTGATGATAAGGATTATGAGATCTTCAAGAAAAGAGACATGCTTGCAGTATTTAATCCTTGCTCCAATCTTAAGCTTTCTTCCGGAATCGCTGATATTAAGCGCTTTATTGATGAAGGTATCAGTGTTTCGGTAGGAACTGACGGAGCCGGCAGTAACAACAGCCTGAATATCTTTAGAGATCTTTATCTTGCATGTGTTCTTCCTAATGTCAGAGGAGAGGGCGAAGCGAATATCGATCCTTATGTTCTTCTCAAAGGCCTTACATCTGTGGGTCCGAAGCACATGGGACTTGATAAGATCTGTTACCTTAAGGAAGGTCAGAAGGCGGATATAATGATGGTAGATATGACTGACCCTTCGATGCAGCCGATAAATAACATTATCGAGAACATCGTTTTCAGTGGTTCTCCTGATATTGTTAAGATGACAATGATCAACGGTAAGATCGTCTATAGAGACGGTGAATATCTCACTTTGGATAAGAAAGAGATATATGACCGTTGTAATTCTTTGATGCAGGATCTCAGATAATGAAGTTTATTCTCGAATACATGAAGAAATACAAGATTCAATGCCTTATCGGTCCGCTGTTTAAGGTGTTTGAAGTTGTATTCGAATTATTGGTGCCACTGATAATCAAGAATATAATCGATAAGGGTATCGGTAATAATGATCCTTCGTATGTTAAACAATCGGTTATCCTTCTAATAGTATTTGCGATCGTCGGTTTTTCTTGCACGCTTTTAGCACAGTACATGAGTGCTTATTCAGCGATAAATATCTGTTCAGATATGCGTGAGGATACTTTTTCGAAGGTATTGAGCTTCAGATCAAAGGATATCGATAAACTCGGTACATCAAGGCTTTTGACCACGCTTACGTCTGATATCAATCAGATCCAGGTTGGGATCAATCTCGCGTTACGACTTCTATTAAGATCACCTTTTGTAGTACTGGGTGCTGTCATCATGGCATTTACGATTGATATGAAGATATCTCTTCTTTATGTTGCGGTCGTTGCCATGCTTGCAGTTATAATTGCTCTGAATTTCAGACGATCTTTGCCGGCATATAAGGCTGTTCGCTCTGAACTTGATAATGTTGTAACTGAGACGGATGACGGTCTTAATGGTGTTCGTGTTATCAGAGGTTTTACTCAGACAGATAATGAGACAAAGAACTTTAAGTTTCATACTGATAAGCTTAATAAGCTTCAGAGAGCTTCTGCCAAGATAACCACGATACTTAACCCTCTGACATTTCTTATCGTAAATCTTTTTCTATGCATTCTCATCTACACGGGTGCAATCGAATTCGGTAACGGTAATCTTTCCCAAGGTGAGATCATAGCTCTTTATAACTACATGGGTCAGATCCTTGTCGAGCTTATTAAGCTTACTAATCTTATCGTTCAGATCAGCCGAGCTCTTGCTTGCTCTAACCGTGTTTCATCTGTTATCGAGACACCTGTAAGCCCTGTAATCGATACATACGGTGCATCTGAGGAACTTCTTAATTTCAATAAAGTCTCATTCTCATACAATGATGATGATTCGTATGCGCTTAAGGATATCTCTTTTTCTCTTCGAAAAGGCGAGAGTATCGGGATAATTGGAAAGACCGGTTCAGGAAAATCCACTCTCGGTGCTCTTATTGCAAGGTCCTATATGCCTTCTGAAGGCGAGATCACATATGCTGGCGGTATCCCTCCGAAGATAGGTTATACGATGCAAAAGACGAGACTTTTCTCTGGAACAGTCGAATATAACATAAAACTCGACAGGGAAGACATTACAAGTGAAGCTGTTGATCTTGCTATTGATGTATCCTGTGCGGAAGACTTTGTTAAGTCCAAAGATATGGAACTTACCGAGAGTGGTAAGAACCTTTCAGGCGGACAGCGCCAGCGCCTTAACATCGCAAGGGCAGTTGCTTCAAAGCCTCAGATACTTATTCTTGATGATGCTTCTGCAAGTCTTGATGCAATAACCGAAAATAATTTGATCGAGAAGATCAACTCCATGACTGAGATGTCAAAAGTTATAATCTCCCAGAAGATCAAATCAGTTAAGAACTGCGATAAGATCATTGTTCTTGATGAGGGTTCGATCGTTGACTGCGGAGACCACGAGACTCTTCTTAAGAACAGCGATATTTATAGAGAAATGTATGCTCTCCAGACAAAGGAGGCTACAGTATGAGAAAGAATAAAGGTTCCATCTCAGCTCTGATAAGACTTCTTAAGATGTCCAGGGGAAGCGGTCCAAAGCTTGTTTGTTCAATAATACTTGCTGCGATCACTTCAGTTCTTACTTTGTTGATCCCGTATTTCTTCGGTAAGATCGTTGACCTTTTTGTTGGTGATCTTGATATGGGTCAGATTACAAAATATCTTCTGTTCATCGTATCGTTTATCATTACTACTGCGATCCTGACTTACATAATGAATACTCTGAACTACAAGATCTCATATGATACTGTTCAGAAACTTAGAGATAGTGCTTATGAGAAGATCAACAGACTTCCTGTTTCATATATCGAGAAGACATCAGTCGGTTCTATTGAGAGCCTTGTTATTAACGATTGTGAGACAGTAAGCGACGGACTTCTTATGTCTCTTAATCAGTTCTTTACGGGTATAGTAACGATCGTCGTCGTATTCGTTATCATGTTTATCATTAATTGGAAACTTGCTTTGCTTATCGCAGTTATCACGCCGGTTACTTTGCTGATTACAGCAGTATTCCTGTCATCGATCAATAAGCATCTCAAAGCTCATTCTGCAGCTAAAGGTAAGCAGACTGGTTTTCTTAATGAGATGATCAGTAACTTAAGAGAGATCGATAATTTCGATATCGAAAAGAGTATCGACGATAAGCTTAAGAATATCGACAATGATTATCGTAAGATCGCTGTTAAGGCTACATTCCTTTCGTCTCTTGTTAATCCTTCGACAAGACTTTTTAACGGTACGATATACGCTATAGTTGCTCTTTTGGGCGCTTTGAGTGTTATATCAGGCGGAATGACTGTTGGAGCTTTATCGAGCCTTTTGGCTTATGCTACGACTTACATGAAGCCTATTAATGAGATCTCCGGAGTTTTCTCTGAGTTATCGGATTCTCTTGCTTGTGCATCGCGTATTTTCGAGTATCTTGATGAAGAAGAAACGGAGAGATTTGATAAGGAGTGCTCGGTTGAATTTGAAGGCAATATCGAGCTTAAGGATCTCGTTTTTTCTTATGACGGCAAGCGTAATGTTATCGATGGTATGAATCTTAAGATCCCGTCAGGAACCAAGGTAGCGATCGTTGGTACTACCGGATGCGGTAAGACGACACTTATTAATCTTCTGATGAGGTTTTATGAGCCTAGGTCCGGTCAGATACTGGTTGACGGTAAGCCTATTTCGGATATTTCAAAGAATGAGCTTCGTTCTCATGTCGGTATGGTCCCTCAGGATACATGGTTTAAGACTTCGACCATTAAGCGTAACATCCTTTATGGTGTGCATGACAGGGAAGTATCCGATGAAGAGATCGAGAAAACATCCAAGCTTTTGGGAGTTCACTCTTTTGTTAAGCATCTGCCAAATAGATATGATGAGCTTATTACGAGTAAACGTGAGGATATCTCAGATGGCCAGAGGCAGCTTCTGAGTATTGACAGAGCCTTTATGAGCGACCCGGAGATCCTTATTCTGGATGAAGCTACTTCCTCGGTCGATGCTATCACTGAAAATAAGATCACTTCTGCGGTCCGTGTGCTTTGTGAGGGAAGAACATCCATTATCATTGCGCACAGGCTCTCGACGATCATTGATGCCGATATGATCGTTGTAATGGATCAAGGTAAGATAATCGAGCTTGGCGATCATAAGACTTTGGTTAATAAGGGCGGCTATTATTCAAAACTCTACGATTCGTTTATGCAGTAATAGACCGACTTACTTGACATCATAAAGTATAGTTTGATATTTTATTGACATATAGTAAACGCGTTGATAAGGAATATTACCTCTATCTTAGTCGCACAGAGAGTTGACGGTTGGTGTAAGTCAACGGACAGAGATCCTGGGAACTCACCTTTGAGCGGTCGGACAGAAAGCATATGTGATTAAGTTCGAACGGAAAAGTCCACCGTTATCGGGACAGAATATCAGGAACAGCTCCTTGTATTCGGTGAGTGCATCCAATGACGGATGAATTAGAGTGGTACCGCGAACGCCCCTTCGTCTCTATGTAGATGAAGGGGCTTTTTGTTTGGAGGTATCAACAATGATGAATTACGGTAAGTACAAAAGACCGCCGATGGTTCCTATCAAGGATCGCAAGTGGCCGTCCAACCAAATGACTAAGGCTCCTATATGGTGCTCAGTCGACCTGCGTGACGGTAATCAGGCTCTCGAGATCCCGATGAATCTCGAACAGAAAGTCTATTTCTTTTCTTATCTCGTAAGGATCGGATTTAAGCAGATCGAGATCGGTTTCCCGGCAGCATCGGAAACTGATTATAATTTCACTCGTTATCTTATCGAAAACAATCTCATACCTGACGACGTAGCGATCCAAGTGCTTACACAGTCCAGGGAACACATCATCGCGAAAACAATGGAAGCCGTCAAAGGGGCTCCGAATGTTATCGTGCATCTTTATAATTCGACAAGTACACTCCAAAGAGAAGTGGTCTTCGGATTTGACAGAAAAGACTGCATAAACCTTGCTGTTGAGGGTGCTAAGCTCATAAAGGAATATATCGCGAAAGATACTTCCGATACAAATTACATCCTTGAATATTCTCCTGAGAGTTTCTCCGGAACAGAAGTCGATTTCTCGGTTGAGATCTGCGACAGCGTGCTTGATATATGGCAGCCGACACCTGATAACAAGGCTATCATCAATCTTCCTGAGACAGTTCAGCTCTCTACTCCGAATGTATATGCTGATCAGATCGAATATTTCTGTACCAACACCAGATGGAGAGATTCGATCCATGTTTCCTTGCATACGCATAATGACAGAGGAACCGGTATCGCGTCATCTGAGCTTGGCATGCTTGCAGGAGCTGACAGGGTAGAGGGTACTTTGTTCGGTAATGGTGAGAGAACAGGTAATGCGGATATAGTTACACTCGCAATTAATCTGATGATGCACGGAATTGATCCTATGCTCGATTTCTCTGATATCGATGAAGCTATCCATATCTACGAAACATCCACGAGCATGCTTATAGATGACAGACATCCGTGGGCCGGAAAACTCGTATATTCAGCATTCTCGGGCTCTCACCAGGATGCGATCAAGAAAGGTATGGAGCATCTTAAGAAGTCAGGTTCTGAGATCTGGGAAGTTCCGTATCTTCCTATCGATCCGATGGATGTCGGCCGTAACTATGAGCCTATCATCAGGATCAACAGTCAGTCCGGTAAGGGCGGAGTTGCTTATGTCATGGAGCAGTATTTCGGCTTGAGACTTCCGAAGAGTTTCTTAATAGATTTCCTGCCTATTATCAAGGATGAGACTGACAGAAATATGAAGGAACTAACTCCTCAGCAGATATTCGACATTTTCGATGATACATATATAAATGTCGTTACACCATTCAGACTGGTTTCATTCTCTGAAATAGCTCATGATGATAAGCATTCCGAAGTTGCTGCCAAGATCATGTATCGCGGAGAACTTAAGAGGATCAAAGGTAAGGGAACAGGTCTTTTGGATGCATTCGTCAACGGCTTTACTTCAGCTTTTGATATCAGCTTCTCGATCAGCATGTATAACGAGCATGCTATGAAGAGCGGTACAGATTCTGCAGCTATCACATATATCGAGATCAAGAAGGATAAAGAACGCAATGTCTACCTTGGCGCAGGCGTTTCCAGTTCCGTAACGAAATCATCCGTAAGAGCGATCATAAGTGCTGTTAACAGAATGATCAAATGATAAAAATATAGGGGATGTCTCAAAAGTGATTAAACTCAATTGGGGCATCCTCATTCTTTTTGCTCTTCTTTTAAATTCCCGTTACTTGTACAGTTCTATAACGGTACGGATGACTGTAATTTCGCTGTTTTTCCCGTGATAAGTACAGTTTCTTAGAACTGTACCGATGACTGTATTTTAAGAAGAATTCCCGTTATTTGTACAGTTCTATAACGGAACGTATGACTGTATTTATTTGAAGACAAATGGGAAGGTCTTGTTATAGTGCCTTTGAAATCCAGACAAAAACAGGTCCACTTCAGTGTGAACCTGCCTTTTATGATCCAAATTATGTTTTTAGACAGCCTTTATTTATAGCATTTTTGATTTGTTTCTGAAGTTTCTGTCTTTACGTTTTATGTTTCTTCTTCTGAAGATAAAGATCGCTGCGATAAGGATTACCGCGAGGACTGATACTCCCAAGACTGTGATGATGAGCTTTTTGAGCTTGCCCCAGAATTTACTGGAGGACTTTTCCGGAGTGATCTCAGACAGACGTTCTTTGGATTCTATAAGAAGATGAATGGTTCCGACTTCATATGTATAATTGTCGCTGTACCTTCTGTAAAGAGGTATATCAAATGACTGCGATGTTATATTCGGATTTATTACTACTCCTGAAAGCTCGATTACAGCCGTATAGCCTCCGAGAGCTCTGGACGTCAGGGTAGTGTGGTACGGATTAAGATTGATCGTATAATCAACGATCTTAAGGTCTGTATCAACGAGAAGCTGATTGATCTGAACTTCGGTATTATCCTTAAGGGTCGTATAATCAGCTTCATCTATTGCAACAGTAGTAAATTTGTTATATCCGTATTCGAAAAGCTGGATGATATCGGAATACCTGATCTCTGAATCTTCTGCTCCGAAGATAGCAGCAACAAGGATTCGACCATTCTTGTTAGCGGCTGCTACGATCGTGTTTCCGGCTGCTTCGGTAAATCCCGTCTTACCTCCGATGTAATACTCATATGCATACATCTGAGTTGAGATGAATCGGTTAGCATTGAGGATCGTTCTTGTATCATTGTACTTATTGGTCTCAGGTATTTCATATTGTGTTGATGTAGCGATCTCACTGAATTCCGGATAAGCAAGACAAGCCTCCAGGATCTTACACATATCGCTTACAGTTGTAAGATTAGGTCTTTCCGGATCTGAAAGTCCGTAACTTGATGTGAAATTAGTATTAGTACAACCAAGTTCCTTGGCTCTCTCATTCATAAGAGTGCAGAAATCTGCTTCAGATCCTCCGATATGGATCGCGAGAGCCAATGTAGCGTCATTACAGGATTTGAGGATCGCTGCATTAACCAAGGCTTCAACAGTGAATTCTTCACCTTCTGTCATACCAAGCCTTACATAATCTTCAGGAATACCTGCAAACATCATTGGGGTAATGGTTACCGTATCGCTCATATCGCAGTTCTCAAATGCGAGAAGAACAGTCATAAGCTTAGTTGTTGAAGCAGGCTCCAAAGCAGTATTAATATCCTGACCATAAAGATATACCTGGGATTGAGCATCGAAAAGTACGAATGACTTACCATTTATCTCTGGTGCTTCAGGATTTGTCTCGTTAAGAAAAGCAGTCTTAGCATCGTCAGTTGATACTACGATCTGATCATCAGCAGCTGATGCCGTTGTTTCCAGGGAAAAAGTTGTCTCTTCTGAGGCTGATTCGCCTTCTCCTTCAGGATCAGGATCAGCATATACATTATCAAAAATACCAAATACCAGTATCAGTGCCATGAGCACAGATAAGATCTTGGTGAATGAGTGTTTCATTGTGCCTCCGGTTACGGTTTGAGTGATTTAACAGATATATTATAGCAATAACTGTTTTGTTCACAAATATACACTTTTTTGTTATATTATTTTTATTAAAAATAAGGATGAACTACAAAAATGCCGATAAATAAGGTTACAGATGCGGAGTTTAAGGTTATCGACGCAGCTGTTGACGAGTTAAGAAGTTACTTTTCGAATAAGGCCGATGAACTCGGTCGCCCTTTAACATATTTGATCAAGACATACGGATGTCAGTTAAATGAATCCGACAGCGAGAAACTTTCAGGTTATCTGGAAGAAATGGGACTTATCGAATCCGATACGGATAAAGCTGATGTTGTATTTTTCAATACTTGCTCTATAAGAGAGAATGCCGATGACAGGCTTTTTGGAAATCTCGGTGTATATAAATCCGTCAAGCGTGAGAATAAAGACATGATCATTGCGGTGTGCGGCTGCATGATGAAGGTCGAAAAGAACGTAGAAAAGATCAAGAAGAGCTATCCGTTCGTGGATCTTGTTTTCGATCCTCAGCAGCTTCATCTGATGCCGCTTCTTCTTCAGAAGAGCTTGAGTTCCAAGAAACTTGCCGTTGATATCGATAATATCGACTATATTGCTGATGATAACAGGATGCCGATCGCCCGTAAGCGTAAGTTCAGGGCTTTGGTTCCTATCATGTACGGATGTAATAACTTCTGTACTTACTGTATCGTACCGTTTTCGAGAGGAAGAGAACGTTCAAGAGACTTCGATGAGATCATTAATCAGATGAAGCAGCTTGCGAGTGAAGGCTATAAGGAGGTTATGCTCCTCGGTCAGAACGTTAACTCTTACGGTAAGGATCTCGGAGAGAATAAGAGTTTTCCGGATCTTCTCGAGGCATGTGCTCAGATAGAAGGGTTTTCCAGGATCAGGTTCATGACTTCGCACCCTAAGGATCTTTCCGACAGGGTTATTGATATTATGGCTAAGTATGATTCCATCGAGACTCATCTGCATCTTCCGTGTCAATCGGGTTCTGATGCCGTTTTGAAGCGTATGAACAGGCATTATACAAGAGAACAGTTCTTAAGGACTGCTAAGTTATTCAGAGAAAAGGTTCCGGACGGTGCTATCTCCACTGATATTATCGTCGGATTTCCGGGAGAGACAGACCAGGATTTCGAAGATACATTGTCGCTCGTAAGAGAGTGCAGATTTGATTCTGCATTCACATTCCAGTATTCGAAAAGGCCCGGCACCAAAGCAGCCGAGTTCGAAGACCAGGTTCCTCAGGATGTCGTAACAGAAAGATTCTCGAGACTTCTGGAGCTTCAGAATGAACTTGTTTTCGAATCAAATAAGAATCTTGTCGGAAAGACGATGGAGATCCTTATCGAAGGTGAGAGCAATACTGCTCCTGATATCCTTACGGGAAGGACCAAGTGTAATCATCTCGTGAATTTCACTATTCCGTCTGAGCTTGGTATCTCTCTTAAGCCAAATGAACTTGAAGGTAAGCTCGGTATGGTCAAGATCACTGCTGCTAAGCCTTATTCCGTTGAAGGTGTATTGGAGTGTTTGATCAATGACTGAGAATAAAGATCTTCTTCGACTTGATACAGTTAATACCGGTGATCTGTCACCGATGATGAAGCAGTATGTCGAGCTTCGTAAGACATTGGGTGACACGATCCTTTTCTACCGTCTGGGCGATTTCTACGAGATGTTCTTTGACGATGCTATCCTTGTATCGAAAACGCTTGAGCTTACCCTGACGGGAAGAGACTGTGGTAATAACATGAGAGCGCCGATGTGCGGCGTTCCTTTTCATGCTTATTCGACATATGCCAATAAGCTCTTGAATCTCGGATTTAAGATCGCTATCTGTGAGCAACTTGAAGATCCTGCAACATGTAAGGGTCTGGTTAAACGAGGGATCATCCAGGTTCTTACACCGGGTACACTTACTGATAACAACGGCCTCGAGGATCGTAAGAATAACTTCCTCATGAGTATCTATTCCGTTGGTTCACAGTACGGAGTCAGTGTTGCTGATATTACTACCGGAGTATTTGAAGGTACTCAGCTTACATCACTTAATAACGATGAACACCTTATTAATCTCATCGGAAAATATACTCCGTCCGAGATCATCTATAACGAATCATTTGAATCTACGAAGATCTTTAAGGCTCTAAAGACATATTTCCAGACTGCATTCACTTCAAAAAGTGACAGATTCTTCTCATCTTCCAGATCCGAAGAACGTAAGAATGAAGGCAAGAGTGCCGTCAATATCGATCAGTTCAAAGATCCTGAACTTTTAAACTGTGCGGCAGGCGGTCTTTTGAACTATGCTGATGAGACACAGGCAGGTAAGATCTACCATCTTGATGCACTTAATGTTTTTAAGATCTCGGATACAATGGAGCTGGATTATTCCACCAGAGCTAATCTGGAATTGACATCAACGATCAGATCCAAGTCTAAGAAAGGCTCACTTCTTTGGGCTATCGACAGGACAAAAACTGCTATGGGCGGCCGTCTCATCCGTAAGTGGGTCGAAGAACCTCTCGTACACGTATCTTCGATCAATGCGAGACTAGATGCCGTTCAGGAAGCATATGATAAGTTCATGCCCAGACAGGAGATCATTGAAGCTCTGTCTGGTCTTTACGATATTGAGAGACTCATTTCCAGAGTAGCTCTTGGAAATTGTAATGCCAGAGAACTTATATCTCTTAAATATGCTTTGGGTAAGATCCCGTACATAATCGACAGGACCAAAGAGTTTTCGAAAGGCGTATTCAGACAGATAAATCAGGACCTTGATCCTCTTACTGATGTCTATGAGATCCTTGACGCAGCTATCGCGGAAGAGCCGCCTATCGGCATCAAAGACGGAGATATCATCAAGAAGGGCTATTCCAAGGAATGCGACGAACTTGCCGAGATATCTTCAAATGCCAAGGCTTTCATCATGAAACTCGAAAACGATGAGAAAGAAAAGACCGGCATCAGGACCTTGAAGATCGGCTATAACAAGGTCTTTGGTTATTATATCGAAGTCAGCAAGAGCTTTGCCGAGCAGGTTCCTGAGCATTACATCAGAAAACAGACGCTGGTAAATGCAGAAAGATATATTACGCCTGAGATCAAGGAACTGGAGGACAAGATCCTGGGAGCTTCATCTAAGCGTAATGCTCTCGAATATGAGATCTTCTGCGACATAAGACAGAAGGTATCCGATCAACAAAGAAGGATATTCGCGACAGCCAAGGCCGTAAGTATCCTTGATGTTATCACATCTCTTGCAGAGCTCGCTTCAACAGACAATTATGTAAGGCCTAAGGTCGATGATTCCGAGGTTATCGAGATCGAAGAGGGAAGACACCCGGTAGTTGAACAGATGCTTAGAAATGAGCGTTTTGTTCCGAACGATACTGACCTTAATTCCAAGGACAGACTTATGGTCCTCACTGGTCCTAACATGTCCGGTAAATCCACATACATGAGACAGATCGCGCTCATCGTACTTCTTGCTCAGATCGGTTCATTCGTTCCTGCAAAGTCCGCTCACATCGGCCTTGTCGACAGGATATTCACCAGGATCGGTGCTTCAGACGACATCTCTCTCGGTCAGTCGACTTTCATGGTCGAGATGAGCGAAGTTTCAAACATCCTTAATAATGCTTCTCGAAAAAGCCTTCTGCTCCTTGATGAAGTCGGCAGAGGAACAAGTACATATGACGGATTATCCATTGCTTGGGCTGTTATCGAATACATAATCGATCCAAATATCCTTTATGCAAGAACGATCTTTGCGACTCACTATCACGAACTAAATCAGCTTACTAAACTCAATCAGGGTGTTTTCAATTGCCACGTAGACGTTAAAGAGAAGGAAGACGGAGTAGTATTCCTTCATAAGATCGTTTCCGGCGGTACATCTGACAGTTACGGTATCGAAGTTGCCCGCCTGGCAGGCATCCCTGATGACGTTTTAAGACGAAGCAAAGCCATCCTTTCGGAACTCGAGAGGATCGGAAATTTCAAAGTTAATGCTAACGTAGATATCGAAAATGGCGATAAGGTACCTACTGCCAAGGCCATGCCTGGACAAGACTCACTATTCAATCCGGAAAACGTCTATTATCAAAAAGAAGACAAGCTCCGTAAACATATCAGAGATATAGATATCACTAAGATCACGCCTCTTGAAGCCATGAACATCCTTTATGAGCTGACAGAGATAGTCAACAAGGAGAATCAAATTGAGTAGGATTGAAGTATTAGATAAAAAGACCGCCAACGCCATCAAGGCCGGTGAAGTTATCGAACGTCCTGTTTCCGTTGTTAAGGAACTATTCGATAATGCTGTAGACAGCGGAGCAAATAGGATAACAGTAGAATTCAAAAACGGAGGGATCTCTCTTATCAGAGTTTCCGATAACGGCATTGGAATGGATAGGGAAGATGCCAAAAAGGCATTTCTTATCCATGCTACATCAAAGATCAGAACCATAGATGATCTGTCATCACTTTCATCAATGGGCTTCAGGGGAGAAGCGCTTCCTTCGATTGCCGCATGTTCAGTTGTTGAACTTGTAACAAAGCAGGCAGATTCATCCATCGGAACGAAGATCACATATGATGACGGTGAACTTAAGGGCGTAGAAGAATGCAGTGCCGATAACGGAACGGTAGTAACAGTTAAAGATCTCTTCTATAACACCCCGGCAAGATATAAGTTCCTTAAAAAGGATTCTACCGAAGGAATGTATATCTGTACTCTTGTTGAGAAACTCGCGATCGTTAATCCTCATATCACCGTAAAGCTCATCAAAGACGGAACAATGATCTTATCTACTCCGGGAAACGGATCCATGCTTGATACGATCTATTGCATATACGGTAAACAGATCGCCAATCAGCTTGTTCCGGTTGAATATACTTACGAGGACATAAGAGTATCAGGTTTCACGGCTAAGCCCGATCTTACAAGAAGCAACAGAAGCCTTCAGTTGTTCTATGTAAACGAGAGAACCGTTAAGTGCCTGACAGCTCAGGCTGCCGTTGAAGAAGCATACAGAAACAGTGTTATGAAGGGTAAGTTTCCGGTATGTTTTCTTAACATCTATGTTGAACCTTCAAATGTTGACTGTAACATTCATCCTCAGAAGATCGAAGTAAAGATCTCTAATGATTCATCTTTATTCAGAGCCGTTTATCATGGAGTTAAAAATGCTCTTGAATCATTACGTCCGAAACAGGAAGAGATCAAAGATGAGATCTTCGAATATATTGATGAAAAACCTGAAACTAAAAGCTTAATATCAAATGAATCAACATATGACAGACATTCCACTGCAGGTGAAGGCTTCAGAGATCTCGAGAAAGTTTCCAAACCTTCTCAGGTAGAGATCAGAGCTGCTAATAATATACTGAATATCCTATCCGGAATCGATTCAGTTGAAGAAGTCAAAGAAGAGCCCGTAGAGAAAGAACCTGAGTTTATAGAGCCTGTCCTAAGTACTTCCGATGATTTTAATAAGAAGAGAAATTCTGATATCGAGATCCTTTTGAATTCGAAGATCGTTGGAGCTTTATTTGCTACATTCATAGTATTCCAGTCTAACGATTGTGTTTATCTTTTAGATCAGCACGCTGCGCATGAGCGTGTACTTTACGAAGAATTCCTTGCTAAAGCATTAGATAATGAAGGTAATAAAGATTTCATCGAGACACTTCTTGTACCTGATATTGTCTCTTTGTCTTCCGCTGATTATGTATTTGCTTTGGATCATAAGGACGAATTCAGAAAATACGGATTCGATATCGAAGCGATGGGTGACAGGGAGATCGCAATTCGTACCATACCGTCAGTTAAGAATATGGTCATTAAGCCATCTGTTATGTTCAATGATCTCTTGGATGATCTAAAAAAAGATCTTCCTGTCGGAGATAATGCATGGTACCTAAAGATAGCTACTGCTGCTTGTAAAGCTGCAATAAAGGGAAGAGATATCATCTCTGCTGACGAGATCAAAGCCCTTCTCGAGAGCATGCTGACGCTTGATGATCCGTATCATTGTCCGCACGGAAGACCTACATTCATCAAACTTACGGAAACAGATATCGATAAGATGTTTAAAAGGATCGTCTGATGAAAGAACTTACCGAATACAATTCTTCATATAGATATATTCCTATAATCGCAGGACCGACTGCAAGCGGTAAGAGTTCGCTTGCTATTGAACTTGCCTTAAATATCAACGGCGAGATCATATCCTGTGATTCCATGCAGATATATAAAGGTCTTGATATCGGTACTGCAAAAGTTACCAAGGAAGAACAATCTCTTGTTCCTCATCACATGATCGATATAGTAGAACCTGATGCTGTGTTTTCAGTAAATGATTTTGCCTTAAGGACTATTAACGTTATCGAAGATATCTTGAAAAGAGGGAAGATGCCTGTTCTTTGCGGTGGAACCGGTCAATATGTAACTGCTCTTTACGAGGGCATCAAATACGTTGACGAGCCTGTTGATAAGAAGATCATTGATGATCTGTATGCTAAGTTCGATAAAGACGGAATAGATGATATATATAGTAAGCTTGAATCGGTTGATCCTGTTGCTTCAGCCAAGATCCATAAGAATAATACCAGAAGAGTCATAAGAGCATATGCGGTTTATCTGTCAACAGGTAAGACCTTTACATGGTGGAATGAGAACTCGAAAAAGGAGGGTCCTTCTTATCCTTTTAAACTTTTCACTTTGGATTATGACAGAAGTATCATCTATGATCGCATAAATAAAAGAGTTGATCAGATGATCGATGATGGATTGATCGAAGAAGCTAAAGCACTCTATGATTCGGGAAAACTTCAAAAGTCCACGGCCAAACAGGCAATAGGCTATAAAGAGTTATTTGATTATTTCGAAGGACGATGTTCGCTTGATAAATCAATATATGAGATCAAGCTTCGCTCCAGACATTATGCCAAAAGACAGCTTACCTGGTTCAGGTACATGGAAAAAAGGCACATCATCGATATAAATGACGTGCCCTCAACTCTTAATTATATCATCGATCAGATCTCTGAAAAATAGACTTCTCAAATATTGAGACTAACAGTAAACATTGTGTTAACTAAACGTTTTGCTTATTAAAAACAAGCAATATCCTTGATAGAGTATAAAAAAACTTTAGGGACAAGGAGGTGTCAGTTTATAGTGTATCTGTGAAGTCCGACAACTTTTCCGAGGATCCTGCATTCGGCAGTATCAAAAGGTATCGGTTGATAGAAGTCATTTTCAGGGAAAAGATAAGGCTTTCCATTCATATTTCCAAATCTCTTTACAGTAGCTTCATCACCGATCAAAGCAGCAACGATATCGCCTTCCTCGCATGAGTTCTGTTTCCTGACGATAAGATAGTCACCATCACAGATATGTGCACCGATCATACTGCTTCCGCTTACTTTAAGTAAGAAGCACTCAGAACTTCCGATAACAGATCTGTCTACATAGAAAGAATCACTTCTGTCTTCGTGAGCGTAGATTGGTACACCGGCAGTTATTTTTCCTAAACAAGCTAGTTTTACAACATCAGCACGAGTATCTTTTGTATTACCGATCTCAGAACTGTCATCAATTGATGAATCAGTGTTCTTGATGATTATAGCTCTACGCATACCAGGCCTATATTCGATCTTTCCCATGGCGTCGAGTTTTTTGAGATAGGTATGAACTGAAGAAGTAGATTTTAGTCCTGATCCAATACAAATATCTCTTACAGAGGGAGACATCGCATTATCGTGAATGTAGTTTTTAACGAAATTATATACACGTTCAATAGATTTATTGCTTTTATTTGATATTGCTTGATCAGACATAATTCTACCTCCAAACATATTTTCTATTACAATTTTAGAGTAAGTGCTGATTTTTGTCAAACACTTGTTCTTTTTCGTGGCATAAGGAGGTAATGATTATGAATTATGCCGAGTTTAAAAGAAGACTAGAAAATCTTTATATCGATCTTAGATGTTCCAATGTTGAACTCATTTCCTTGTTGTTCAGATACAATACGACAGTCAGGGAGAGGGAGGATATAATCCGTCAACTCTATGATTACCAGTATCTTAATGCCAGAACCGGCAATCTTGAGAGTTTGGGCAGAAGTGCTGACAGACATTCTCCTGAAGCAGAGATCAGACGCCTGGAGAAGTATATTACGGGTTTTGACGAATTCGTAAGGAAACAGGAACTTGAGATCGATACTATGATCGAGAATAACAAGATCGCCAATAAGTTCTTAAATCTGATCCTGTCTATGGATACTGATTTCAGTAATATCCTGTATGCGAAATACGTGAAGAAGATGCCTGATAAGGACATCATCTACATGCTTTACATTTCCAGATCTACTTACTATAGAAGACTCGGAAAAGCCAGAACGATACTTCTGAATATGTATAATAGCGACGAAGCTTGAAATAATGCGTCTTTAGGTACTTTTCGCACATAAATGTTCCGCTTTTTTGATTGACTAAACTTCATTTCAAAAGGAAAATACTTAGGCAAAGTTTAAAATTGAGGTGAAGTATGAAGATCTGTTTTTCTACACTCGCTTGTCCTGACTTTACTTGGCAGGAGATTTATTCAATGGCAAAGGATTTCGGCTTGGACGGAATCGAACTAAGAGGTCTTGGAAATGACATTATTTCTTATAAGGCTTTGCCATTCAGAGATAGCGAGATCGATAACACCGTTGCTAAGCTGAAGTCTCTTAATCTTGAGATTCCGTGTCTTTCATCCGGTGCAGTATTAAGCAGTGATATAGATATTGAAGATGTTATCAATGAAGTGACATCTTATTCGAAGCTTGCGAAAAAGCTTAATTCCAGCTACATAAGAATACTTGGCGACAGAAATCCTGCTCCTGAGGGAGAAGTTGATGACGACAAGGTCTATGATGCTTTGATGAAGCTTGTTCCGATCGCTGAAGAATATAATGTAACTTTACTTGTTGAGACAAATGGTGTTTACGCAGATACAAAGCGTCTCAGAGCTTTGCTCGACAGAGTAGGAAGCAGAAAGATCGCAGCACTTTGGGATCTTCATCATCCGTATCGTTTCAATAATGAAGCACCTGAGACAACAGTAGAGAACCTTGGTGAGTACATCAAATATACTCACGTAAAGGACAGTACTGTAGTTGACGGTAAAGTAGTCTATAAACTGATGGGCAACGGTGATATGCCGCTTGAAGCAATGTTTGCCGCTCTTCAGTCGATCAATTATATCGGTTATGTCAGTTTTGAGTGGGTCTACAGATGGTCACACGATCTCTGTGATGCAGGAATCGCTGTTCCTAATTTTGCTACTTATATGGCTCCATATAAGACGCATCATAAGCATTCCTTGCAGAGAAACAACAGAGATACCGGTTACTATGTATGGCCTAAGGAGCGTCTCATCAATTACACATTCCCTGACATTCTTGACAGAATGTGCGAAGAGTTCCCTAATCAGTATGCTTTCCGTTATACAGAGCTCGATTATACAAGAACATACCCTGAGTTCCGTGACGATGTAGATAACTTCGCCAGAAGCCTTATCGCAATGGGCGTTAAGAAGGGTGATCATGTTGCTATCTGGGCTACAAACGTTCCTCAGTGGTACATCACATTCTGGGCAACAACAAAGATCGGTGCCGTTCTTGTAACTGTTAATACTGCTTATAAGATCCACGAGGCTGAGTATCTTTTGAAGCAGTCTGATACGCATACTCTCGTAATGATCGACGGTTTTAAGGATTCAGACTACATCTCCATCATGAATGAGATCTGTCCTGAGCTTAAGACCAGTGAACCGGGCCGTCTCGTTTCTAAGAGACTTCCTTATCTTAAGAACATCGTTACCTGCGGTTCCAAGGTTGACGGTTGTTACACATGGCAGGAAGCTAACGATCTTGCAAAGAATGTTTCTTACACTGAAGTTGAAGCTTTGAGAAGAACTATCGATAAGGATGACGTCTGCAATATGCAGTACACATCCGGAACGACCGGTTTCCCTAAGGGCGTTATGCTTACACACTATAATGTAGTAAATAACGGTAAAGCTATCGGTGACTGTATGGATCTTTCCACTGCAGACCGTATGATGATCCAGGTCCCTATGTTCCATTGCTTCGGTATGGTCCTTGCAATGACCGCATCAATGACACATGGTGTTACGATGTCTCCTATCACTGCTTTCTCTCCTCGAAAAGGTTTGGATTGCATCAACAGAGAAAAGATCACATGTTTCCATGGTGTTCCTACGATGTTCATCGCTATGCTCGGACACGAGAACTTCCCTAAGACTGACTTCTCTCATATGAGAACAGGTATCATGGCCGGATCTCCTTGTCCGATCAAGACAATGGAAGAAGTTATCGAGAAGATGCATATGTCTGAGATCTGTATCACATATGGTCAGACAGAGGCTTCTCCTGCAACAACAATGTCTAAGACTACAGATTCCATTGAAAAGCGTGTTAATACGGTTGGCCAGGCGATCTTCGGTGTTGAGTGTAAGATCGTTGATCCTGAGACAAATCAGGATCTTCCTGATGATGTAGACGGTGAGTTCGTTGCACGTGGCTATAACATCATGAAGGGTTACTACAAGATGCCTGAAGCTACAGCAGCAGCTATCGACAGCGAAGGATGGCTCCATACAGGTGACCTCGCCAGAAGAACTCCGGACGGATACTATAAGATCACAGGCCGTATCAAGGATATGATCATCCGTGGCGGTGAGAATATCTATCCTAAGGAGATCGAGGACTTTATCTATACTCATCCTAAGGTTTCCGATGTTCAGGTTATCGGTGTTCCTGATAAGGATTACGGTGAAGAGATCTTGGCAGCTATCATTCTTAAGCCGGGTGAAGAGTCCTCTGAAGAAGAGATCAAGGAATATGTTCTTACTCATATGGCTAAGCACAAGGTTCCTCGTTATGTAGACTTTGTTAATGAGTTCCCAATGAATGCTGCAGGTAAGATCCTTAAGTATAAGATGAGGGAACAGGCCGTAGAGAGACATAATCTCGTAAATGCAAGCAAGATCGTAACAGCTTAATTTTCATATGAAAGTGAAATTGAGACTAAAAAGCCTTGTTTGATACACAAATCCGGTTATAATCTAAACTACCAAAAGGTATCGGAATTGCTTCCGGTACCTTTTTTATTGCTAATTTTCAGGAGGTGACCAGATTTTGAAGTATTCAGTTTTCTATTCGGAATTGACCAGAGGCCTGTCTTTAAAAACTCAATCCGGGATCTTTGATAAATCTTCGATCAAGAGATCTTTCGAGGCGGAATGTTTTCGAGATGCAATAACATATGCATCAGAGATTTGGGATGAGATCAAAGTGACAGGGAGGATTCCGGTATTACTTGTGGATCAGTTGGAGGAACCGTATTTCACATCTATAAGGAGTAATCTTCACGAATATCAGAGGATCGTTAAAGGTAATATCGAGATGATCTCTTGTCCGGATCTTAAGGGAATAGACATCATCTGTAATGAGGAAGGTAAGATAATGAGCCTGCCGCTTAACAGAAGCCTTACGGATAATCATGAAGTCTATGATATAATTGCAGGAACTATGATACTTGCAGGTAATGATCATGAAGGTGAGACCATAGGACTTACTGAAGATCAGTTAGTAGAAGGATATAAATATTTTAAGCTTCCTCAGATATTTGTCCTAAGTGATGAAGAAGGGGAGGTGGAAGTGTTGGATTGTTCGATCGAGATGGCCAGGATCATGAAACTTAACCTCATTCCGAATGTTTCAATGAAATAAAAGTATGTTATTATAATTAAAGTTTGAAAATGGTAGGTTTTAAATGGCTTCTGATAATTCGAAGAACATGAATAGAATGAGAGAGATGGAAGATGAATCTTTTGGAACAAAGATAGCTTCCATATTCGGTTGTATTCACAGAACGAATGTAAGAACTATCGTTAATATCCCTACCAAAGTAAAGAGTTTTGTTTTACGTAAGATAAACGATTATAAGAACAAACCGAAAAGAACTGAGATCAATAAAGTATATGTGCTTGTCGGTTATACGACAAAGCAGAATGTAGATAACAGATATAATGATGAACACTTCCTGATCTCCATCAGAAGGATTCTCTTGTTGCTTATCTTCATTCTTCTCTTGTTTATTACCGTTAAGTGGCTTACTCCGCAACTTAAGTTCGATCAGATGAAGCAGATATTCGGTATCCAGAGTGCCGATGATATGACATCTAATGATCCGTTTGCTGAAGAAACGACCGAAACTGATGAGTCAAGTGACCTTTTGACCCTGGAGAATGACGCATAACCTGTTTTGCACTTTCATTTTTGTGTCAAAAACCGCCATTTTTATTTTGTTTTTTGCATAATTTTGCATTATGGCTTTCATACTGTTGCAAAATGGACAATTAAGTTATAAGATTTTTTTCGTGATATTTTATTTAACAGTTTTATGTATATCTTCAAAGATATAACGTAATAAGAAAGGCGGTATTTTATGGAATACACATTGAAGAACGAGTACCTCAATGGCCTTATGCAGAAGGTTATTGAGAAGAACCCATCCGAGCCGGAGTTTTATCAGGCAGTTCACGAGTTCTTGACATCAGTTGAGCAGATCGTTGACATCCATCCTGAGCTTATCGACAAGAAGGTTCTCGAGAGAATCGTAGAGCCTGAAAGAACAGTTATGTTCCGTGTTGCTTGGGTTGATGATAAGGGTCAGATCCAGGTTAACAGAGGTTACAGAATCCAGTTCAACAGTGCTATCGGACCATACAAGGGTGGTATCAGACTTCATCCTTCCGTTAACCTCGGTATCCTTAAGTTCTTGGGCTTCGAGCAGATCTTCAAGAACTCTTTGACAGGTCTTGCAATGGGCGGAGCTAAGGGTGGTTCCGACTTCGATCCTAAGGGCAAGTCTGATAACGAAGTTATGTCTTTCTGCCAGAGCTTCATGAGAGAGCTCTACAGACACATCGGTCCTGACTGTGATGTACCTGCTGGTGACATCGGTACAGGTGCTCGTGAGATCGGTTATATGTTCGGTCAGTATAAGAAGATCACTAATGAGTTCACAGGCGTTCTTACAGGTAAGAAGCTCTCATTCGGCGGTTCACTTGCTCGTACAGAGGCTACAGGTTATGGCCTTTGCTACTTCACAAACTGCATGCTCGCTAAGAAGGGTACATCCTTCGAGGGTAAGACAGTTGTTATCTCCGGTGCTGGTAACGTTGCTATCTATGCTACAGAGAAGGCACAGCAGCTTGGTGCTAAGGTAGTTGCTCTCTGCGACTCCACAGGTTATATCCACGATCCGGACGGAATCAAGCTTGATATCGTTAAGGACATCAAGGAAGTTAGAAGAGCACGTATCTCCGAGTATGTTAAGGAAGTTCCTACAGCTACATACAAGGATGGTTGCTCCGGTATCTGGACAATCCCATGTGATATCGCTCTCCCATGCGCTACACAGAACGAGCTCAACCTCGAGTCTGCTAAGACACTCGTTGCTAACGGCGTTAAGTTCGTAGCTGAGGGCGCTAACATGCCTTCTACTCCAGATGCTATCGCTTACTTCCAGGAGAACGGCGTATTCTTCGCACCTGGTAAGGCTTCCAATGCCGGCGGTGTTGCTACATCCGGTCTCGAGATGGCTCAGAACAGCCAGAGACTTTCCTGGACATTCGAGGAAGTTGACGCTAAGCTCAAGACTATCATGGAGAACATCTTCAAGAATGCTGATGAGACAGCTACAGCAATCGGTCACGAGGACAACCTCGTTATGGGTGCTAACATCGCTGGTCTCCTCCGCGTATCTGACGCTATGATCGCTCAGGGTGTTATCTAATACTATCTGAATTAACAAACACTAAGGAGTTACCTTTATGGTAGCTCCTTTTTTAATGCTCGAAAACATGAACATCGAAGATCAGATCTTCGGTGTTTTTTATTTATAGAAAGGTGGGATTAAATCATGCGCAATCTTAACAAAAGAATTGTAGTTTCTCTTTTTGTGATCTTAACTTTATGTTTCTATCAGATCCAATCTGTTATTGCTGTAACAGAACTGGATACCATCACTTTTACAGCATATCATCTTGGCGGATCGGAAGATGCTCTTAATTATGGCGGCGGATCAGAGTGGGGAAGAAATGCAGCTACTTTATTCGGCGGGAAAAATGTTGTAGCAACTGATCATACGGTTATCAGGTTCTCTGTAAATCAGGAATGTCAGCCATTTTACTGTATAGAACTTGGCGGACATCTGGATCCGGTTAACGGCAGCGAGTATTCCAAGAATGATCCGTCATTCTTTGATAATGTCGATAATTCGGTAATATCCGGTTCTCAGATCAGCGATTATCTCGGAAAAATCATGTATTTCGGCTTTCATGATGAATTTAATTATTCCGGTGACAACATGTGGAACGTGGATTATGCTGAGAATAAAGATAATATATCAGAATATATTGCAACACAGACTCTTATCTGGGAAACGATCTATGGTTATCGAGACGCGGATTTTAATTATGTATCTCATGACGGTTATGACGACCCATTGGATTTTATAGATGGCGTTCCGGATCATGAAAACATATTGTTCTACTACAACAAGATCGTAAGCATTATCAAATATCAGGATTCAATTCCGTCTTTCATGTTTTCGAGCCGGGAAGAAGCGTTGAATAATCCCTATGAACTGCCTTTTGACTATGCTCAGGGTCTTTTCACAGCTACTTATTCAGACAGTAACAGCAGAGTTCAAGATTTTAACTATTATGTTGACGGCAGCACAATGTATTTTGCAAAGTATGGACCTGATTCATTATGTGTTTCTATTCCAAGAAATACGACAGCAACCAAGTCTGATCCGACTCTTCTTATTATAGATCCATATAGTGCAGGTTATCAGGCTTCTAATGTAACCGTATGGAGCTGCGCAACAAAACAAAACGGAATAACATGGGGAAAATATAAAGCAATTCCAAACTTCGGATACGCTGCTTTTTATCCGGGTACATACAAAAAACCGGATAAGGGTTCGATCTCTATAACAAAGACAGGAGAAGCTTTTACAGGTATAAACAAGATAACATCTGGTAAGTACGAACTTAATATCCCGACATATTCGAAATACACACTTCAGGATGTTGAGTTTACTATTAAAGCTTATGAAGATATCTATTATGATTATGAGATCTTGTATCCAAAGGGAACAATTATCGAAACCAAGAAAACAAATGAAGAAGGTAAGGTTATTTTTGATAATCTCGGTTATGGAAAATATGAGATCACTGAAACATCAGTAAGCGGAAACGACTATATAGAGGGCATTGAGCCGATCATAATAGAGATAAATCTTAATACTTCCAATAAAACCATTGACAAAATATCAAAAGAAGTTGATAATCTGTACCAGAAGGTGAATGTAGGCGGAAAGAAGACCTTTGAGGCTACTGATCCTTCGTTTGATCTTGATATGAACGCCGAAATGAGTCAGGTCCTTATCGGTCTTTTTTCAGGAGAAGATATCTATGGTAAGAATGATGCAGTTCTTAAGAAAGATTCTCTTATAGCTCTGGCAGTACCTGATCCTGACGGTTCATTTGATTTTAATGTTGATCTTCCGAGCGGTGAATACTACGTTAAAGAATTGGAAGGAAGTTCTAACTTTATTCTTGATGATTCAATCCATGTGGTAAGTGCTTCATGTGATGAGAATAAAGAGGTAACTAAGTATAATTCTGATGATGTACAAAATAAGACCGGAAATATTAACGGCATTAAGAAAAATCAAAATGGCGATCCTCTGAAAGGCGCTACAATAGGGCTTTTCAAGGATCCTGAGTGTACTGATATGATAATGGAAACAGTAACATTATCTGACGGTATATTCCTGTTTAAGGATCTTGTTATAAGTACTTATTATATTAAGGAAACTGCTGCTCCTGAAGGATATCTCATAAGTGATGAGATCTATGCAATCGAGCCTAAGATCATTGAAGATGATGAATATATGATAACTATTATCAATGATCTCATCCCAAGTCCGACTCCGAGTCCTACAAATACACCAACAGCAACACCAACAGTAACTAATACTCCGACACCAACTCAGATTCCTCCAAAAGAAGAAACTCCTAAATTGGTTACAACAGTCACTCATGATAGTCCAAAACCAAATGAAGATACATCAACTCCGACTCCAAGTCAGACTGAAACTCCGACAAGATTAATAACAACAACCGGAGAAAGTAAATCAATAACAACGACAATAGGATTATCGATATTGTATTCGTTGATCTTAACAGCTGGAATAGTATTAACTTATAAGAAACTACTGGTTATCTTTTTGAAAAGAAGATGATAGAAGAAGGCGGGCATCATTTTAGATGTCCGCTTTTATTTCTATTTATATCCAGATTCATATACATTCTTATTCGGTATAATTCCAATTTTACCGAATTGAGAAGAGATAGTTTATGATAATACGTATAATGAATAATCCCAGGATCGATAATCAGATAGCATTTTCTGCAAATATGCTGATAGTAGACGTTTTCAGAGATTTATCTAATGATTTATATCTTGATCAAATCTGTATATGACCATGGATTATATAATCAACAAATTTGATTTTGTATTTTTATATTCGGCTAAAAAATTATACGATAATTTTATTGGTTACTTTTTCTTTTGATCATTCTTTAAAGCTCACATTTTTTCTGTATCTGTAAATTCAATTTCTGTCAAATACAGAACTATTCTTTGAAATTTGATTCATCATGATTATGATCATTTAGTTTTTTGCATTTGACTGTTTTCTTCCTCTCTCCTTTTTTGGGGTCTCACCTCTACACCGAACAGTTGTTCTTTTTTTTGTTCTCTTGTATTTATTCAATTTAATATGATTATGGTATAATCCTCAAAGTAATCAGGAGATGAAAACTATGGAATTTGATCAGCTTATTAAAAGAATTAACGAACTTAGCAGAAAATCTAAGACAGAAGGTCTGACAGATGCTGAAAAAGCAGAACAAACCGAGCTTCGTAACGAGTACAGAGCTCTTGTCGTGGGTAATCTGTCATCACAACTTAACACGATGAAGATCAAGTATCCTGACGGAACGATCAAAGACGTTAAGAAGAGATAAAAAAAGCGGTTCATACGAACCGCTTTTGTGTATCCGGAAAATATCTTATCAGATCTGATCCAAAGCCTGGGAAAGATCTGCGATGATATCATCTGCATTCTCAATACCGACTGAGAAACGGATGAGATCAGGAGCGATTCCTGCTTCACGGAGCTGCTCATCTGAAAGCTGACGATGAGTATGACTTGCCGGATGCAAGAGACATGTATGAGCATCAGCAACGTGTGTAGCGATGATAGCAACCTTCAAAGCATCCATGAATTTTTCCTGTGCCTCACGATCACCCTTGATACCGAAGCACAAAACACCGCAAGTGCCGTTAGGCAAATACTTCTGAGCAAGATCATAATATTTGCTGGACTTAAGACCAGGATAATTAACCCAGTTTACCTTCGGATGATTCTCAAGGAATGTAGCAACCTTAAGAGCATTCTCGCAGTGACGAGCGATACGTACATGCAACGACTCGAGTCCGAGGTTTACATAGAAAGCGTTTTGAGGAGACTGGATACAACCGAAATCTCTCATAAGCTGAGCAGTAGCCTTTGTGATATAGGCACCCTTACCAAATGCTGTTGCATAAGTAAGTCCATGATAGGATTCATCAGGAGTTGTAAGACCCGGGAACTTATCAGCATGAGCCATCCAATCAAAGTTACCGCTGTCAATGATAGCACCACCAACAGAAACACCGTGACCGTCAATATACTTTGTTGTTGAATGAGTTACGATATCAACACCAAACTTGATAGGATTACAGTTAACAGGTGTTGCAAATGTGTTATCTACGATAAGCGGAACACCGTGGCTGTGAGCCAAATGAGCAAACTTCTCAAAATCAAAAACAGTACATGTCGGGTTTGTGATCGTCTCACCAAATACGCACTTTGTGTTTGGTTTGAAATACTTAGCAAGTTCCTCCTCAGGAAGATCCTGATCTACGAATGTGCACTCGATGCCCATCTTAGCCATTGTTACGCCGAAAAGATTATATGTTCCGCCGTAAATGGATGAAGATGAAATAAAGTGATCGCCTGCTTCACAGATATTGAAGATAGCAAAGAAATTTGCAGCCTGTCCGGAGGAAGTAAGCATTGCAGCATATCCGCCTTCCATCTCGCAAAGCTTAGCTGCTGCCAAATCATTTGTAGGATTCTGAAGTCTTGTGTAAAAGTATCCAGAAGCTTCAAGATCGAATAACTTTCCCATTGCTTCGCTGGAACCGTACTTCCATGTTGTGCTCTGATAAATCGGCAACTGTCTTGGCTCACCATTACCTGGAACATAGCCGCCCTGTACGCATTTTGTCTCAATGCTGCTCATAATTATTCCTCCATAAATCTAACTGAAAAAACTTGTTTGATTATATCACTCTTCGCCTGAAACTGATACATCTTTTACGATAATCGAAGGGCAGAACATCTCCCCTTTTCCGCCAGGGTAGGAAGTGAGGTCATTACCAACGGATGATATCTTTTTAAGGACATTAAAGAAGTTATCTGCCACCGTAATCTGTTCAACAGCACGATCTACTTTTCCATCCTTGATAAGGAAACCTTCGCAAAGCAAAGAGAAATCACCGCTGATCTCATTTACGCCTGCATGAAGTCCCGCAAGATCAGTAATGTAAAGTCCTTCCCCTACTTCTTTACAAAGTTCATCAAAACTCTTATCGCCGGGTTCAAGAACTACGTTAGTAGCTGAAATGGAGCCTCTGTAGCCATTTCCGGTAGACTTCTTCCCTTCTTTATGAGCTGTCTTAAGGTTATAAAGGGCAGTCTCGAAAACACCCTTGTTAATGAAGTATTTTTCATAGTTAAGAACACCCTCATCATCAAAGTATGACTTGATAAGTGCCTTCTCAAACATAGGAGATTCCTTAAAAGTTACGATATCAGAAGCTATCTTCTCCCCTTCTTTACCTGCAAGAAGAGACAAGCCTTTCTGCATCGCATATGAGGAGAAAACTCCGAAGAAAGTGCTGAACATAGAGATAGTAGCTTCATTACCCAAAATGATGTCGTATTGGCCGGATTTAATGGATTTAGCTCCGAACTTGCTGACAAGTTTATTCTTAAGGACTTCTACAAAAGCTTTCTCGTCAAACTTATCGATATCTTTTCCGTACCAGAAATGATCAGCTGTTTTGGTTACACCGTTTTCTTCGGCCCTTGCCTCTGCAATTATAGTTATCGAATCCGATTCTCTGAAAAGATCGAGGCCCTTGGAATTATTAAGAAGGAAAACACCTGTAGAACAAGCAACTGAAAGATAGTCTACATCCTTGATCCTGGAATCTGATGCAAGGATGGCTTTCTCCAGTGACAGTCCGAGATTTTTAAAGTTCTCATAGTTGTTCTTATGATAATTTCCACTCAAAAGATCAGCTTTAAGAACGCTGTTATCAGGATCGCAGTAGAAGAAATCCTCATCTTCATCATCCAAAACTTCTGAGTTTGTTTTCGCTTCTGACAAAAGGAAACTTATACCGTCATCATTGATGTCTGTTGTTGAAGCAGCTCCCATCTGACCATTGAGCTTTCCCCTGAAAGAGATTGCCTGATCATTGCTGTTTTCGAAGCTGCTGACTTCACCATGAAGTATATCAAGTCCCATGGATGAACCGCCAGCAAAGCAGACCTCACATTCTTCGAAATCATATGACTTCGACTGGGACATAACCTTTTTCATAAACTCTTTTGCATTATTTATATCCATCAGTACGGTACCTCCTTAATCTCTTCCGCCGACGATCATTGAAGACACTCTGATAGTCGGTTGTCCGACATTTACCGGAACGCCGCCCGAGAGCGAACCGCAGACACCTGCGGAATGCATAAGATCGTTACCGACTCTGTCTATATTCATAAGGACTTCGCCGCCTTTACCTATAAGCGTAGCACCGCGAACAGGCTCAGCGATCTGTCCGTTTCTGATCATATATCCTTCTGTAACAGCAAAGTTGAATTCACCGGTTGCAGTATCAACTGAACCGCCACCCATCTTAGCGGCATAAAGACCATACTCGGTATCGGAAATGATATCCTTAGGATCGTCTTTACCGTTCTCAATATAGGTGTTACTCATTCTGGAAGTCGGAGCAAATGTATAGTCCTGACGACGTGAGCAGCCTGTAGGCTTCATTCCCATACGTCGTGAACCGAGTTCATCAACAAGATAACCCACACAGATTCCGTCTTTGATGAGCTGGAGATCTGATGATTCATTACCTTCGTCATCATAGTTATATGATCCCCACTCGCCTTCAAGACGGGCATTGTCTTTTGCAGAGACAACTGGATTGGCGATCTGTTTTCCGAGTTTATCAGTAAAGCAGGAAGCCTTGATTCCTACTGAAGTAGCCTCAAGAGCGTGTCCGCAGGCTTCATGGAAGATTACTCCGCCAAAGCCGTTGCCGATAACTACTGGCATCTTGCCGGAAGGAGCATAACCGCATGTTGCCATTCTGATCGCAGACTCACAGCACTCTGTAGCCTTGTCAATGATCGGATAATTCTCGATGAAACTGTAGCCGAGTCTGGTTCCAGGGCTAACGCTTCCTGTCTGCTTCTCATCACCGTTTGTAGCGACTACAGACATTGTCAGTCTAAGCCTCTCGGAAGTCTCGCCGATGTTTACGCCCCTGGTATTAACGACTCTGATCTTTCTTTCACCGACAGCGATCGAACCTGTTGTCTGTGTGATCATCGGGTCAAAGTTTGATGCGTGATCCAATCCTTTTCGAAGAAAATCAACATAGTCCTTCTTTGTTTTCGAGAAAGAAGAGGTCGTAAGATAAGCCTGGTTGTAGTACTTGAGCTTATCCATGAGTTCCATCTTGGCTCCTTCACCCGCATTAACGGCCAAAGAAGCTTCTGAAGCAAGTTTGATCAACGCATCAACGTCGAAATCATTGGAGAAGACATATACGGAATTAACTCCGGACATAACTCTGATACCGATTCCGCGCTCAATGGATGAGCCTGCTTTGATAACCTTATTATTCAGGAGATTAACGGAACTTCTTTTGGTGTCTTCAATGAAAACTTCTGCAAAATCAGCTTTCTTGCCGAGCGCAGCTTCAAGGATCAATGAAATATTGTTATCACTTAACATATCCATCCTCTTTTCTATAAATATTCTATTGGAGATTATATCACAATCAGGAATTCTTCCTCTTGTTGCAATTCTGTCTGTAAACACGCGGAGAACAACCCAACTGTTCTTTGAAAACCCTGTTAAATGCGGTTATAGACTGAAATCCGGATTGGAAAGCACATTCAGTAATGGATATAGACTCATCAGCCAACAGACCGCTCGCCTTATTGATCCTAAGATGTGCTATATAAGTAGTAAGATTATTCTTCATATATTTCTTAAAAAGTCTGGAGAAATAATACGGACTCAGACCAACGTATTCAGCAACGTCAGTCTGGGTGATACTCTCGCAGAAATGCTCGTCTATATATGTCAAAGCAGCCTTTATGTGCTTTCTGTCCGATGCAGATTCGATATTGGCAACACGATTGTCACTTTGTTCCTTCATGATATGTTCAGCTATAAGGATAAATATCTCAAGCATCTTGGCTTTACACTTTGATTCGCTGAAATCAGAGATATTATCATAGCAGTCTCTTATCTCGAACATCCTCTGAGCAATGTTCTCAGCAAGTCTCGGATACATCTTTGAATCGATCTTATGACAGCTTTTCAGCATCTCGTAATGAGATACGAGATCCAGATTGTTTTCGATAAGTGTATGTGTGAAATGAACCAATAATGATGAATTATGCGGAACATATATGGATTCATGTACTTCGTTAGGCCATACAAGGAGGATATCATTCTTGTTTAATGTGATATCTTCGCCTTCAACTCTGTATTTGCAGTTATCATTAAGCGCAAGAGTAAACTCACCCGCAGAATGATAATGCGGATCATATTTAGTCATTAACCATCGATAGTTTACTGAGATACCTCTGACGGTTCTAAATAGTAATTGATCTTTGTTCGGCTTAACCATGAATGCATAATAGCAAAAATCGGTTAGAAATTATATCAAATTCGCTAATTTTTTATATTTTTTATCTTGATGTATATATAGAATAACTTTGTAAAAGACATGGCTTTTACAAAGGGAAGAATAAACATCCACCGGCCTAGCCGGTGGTTTTTCATTTTCGGGCATAGCCCTCATACTACTAGCCACACACACGTGTGTCTATTGTTGGCCTGCCAGCCACGCGAAGTGTTACTTGCTACCCATAAATGGGTCGCGCGGAT
>JAILPW010000053.1:0-7262 GCA_024699245.1 Clostridia bacterium
ATCCCGTATTCAGTCTCTGTGAATAGGGATAGATTACTGGATTTCAAAGGCACTATAACGAGACCTTCCCGTTTGTCTTCAATAAATTACAGTCATCTGTACCGTTATATGACTGTACAAGCAACTGGAATTCTTCCTAAAGTACAGTCATCGGTACAGTTCTAAGAAACTGTACTTATCACGGGAAAAACAGCAGAATTACAGTCATATGTACCGTTATAGAACTGTACAAATAACGGGAATTCTTCTTAAAATACAGTCATCGGTACAGTTCTAAGAAACTGTACTTATCACGGGAAAAACGGCGGAATTACAGTCATCTGTACCGTTATAGGACTGTACAAGCAACTGGAATTCTTCCTAAATTACAGTCATCGGTACAGTTCTAAGAAACTGTACTTATCACGGGAAAAACGGCGAAATTACAGTCATCTGTACCGCTATAGAACTGTACAAATAACGGGAATTCAAAAGGAATGGGGATGTCCCAAGTGAGTTAAATCACTTTTGAGACATCCCCTTCTTCTCGGTTTCCTGATTCCATGTCCTTCCTACTCTTCTTTTTTCTGGATGACCTTCCTTACATAACTTCTGGCATTTATTATCAGAGCTCCCGAGAAGAAAAATGTGATGAGCATCGCAGCTACAGCGTATCCCACACTTATCTTCCCTTCGCTTCGAAGCGCCACTAATCCTAATGCTATCGTAAGTCCGCAGCACACCATCTCCATTCCGAAGAGGATGATCGCCCTTATGATCGCCTGATTTTTCTGCTTATCGGCATAATCGGCGATCTTTAACAAAGTCTCTTTTGATTCCTTATCCACGTTCTCAGCCTTCCTTTCACCGTCAATGATCTCTCTTATATCTACTTCGTAGTAGTCAGAAAGTTCCACAAGGAGTGCGAGATCCGGCATGGTGTTTCCGTTTTCCCAACGTGAAACACTTCTTGATGATGTACCGAGCATGGAAGCTATCTCTTCCTGAGTCTTTCCCTTTTCTTTCCTTAACTCCTTGAGAAAACTTCCGATCTTCACCTGATCGATCACCGGAACTACCTCCTTTTGATGATGATTATCAGCCTTTCCTTCTCGAAAAAACACGTCACAGACTGAGAATTCCCTGTTTTTTTCCGACCTGACATCTTTGTCCTGTCCGAAAAAGCCCGCTAAGACTATTATAATGCAAAAAAAAATCTGCAAAGCTCATAATGAACTTTGCAGATGTGTGGCTGCCGAACTAGGATTCGAACCCAGACAGACGGTGCCAGAAACCGGAGTGCTACCCTTACACAATTCGGCAATGTTGAGTCAATCAACGGCACTTAGTATAGCAAAGAGCCAAACTAAAATCAATAGGGTGTTTCTTTATTTTTCAAGGGTTGATCTCAGGAGATTTCTCAATGAGACCACGTTCCACAAGACGGTTATATACTTTGGTAAAGTCCTCCATCATCGGGATCTTCATCTTAGGGTTACGGAGAGCATACGCAGGATGATATGTCGTCATGATCTCATATCCGTTCTTCTCCGTGAAAACTCCCCTTACATCGCCCATCAGAGGCTTCTCGTTAAAGAACCCCTCGTAGGCCGTAGAACCGCACAGGAGGATGATCTTAGGATTAACGAGGCGGAACTGCTTAGCCAGGTGCTTCTTGCAGGCCTTGATCTCATTCGGGAGAGGTCTTCTGTTCTGAGGCGGACGGCATTTGCAGATATTGCAGATATGATAATCCTCATCTTTGATGCCGAAGGACTTGATAAGATGCTGCAATAGCTTGCCGGATCTTCCGACAAACGGCTGTCCCTCCAGATCCTCGCTCTCACCCGGAGCCTCGCCTATTATCATCAGCGGAGCGTTCTTACCGCCTCTGTAGATAACGACGTTCGTTCTGCCCTTACAGAGCTCGCAGTCTTCGCAACTTCTGCACTCCTCTTCGAATTCAGACCATTTCGTTTCAAAATCATCCATGGGGACACTCACCTTTTTGTTTTTATATAGTTTAACATATGCTACAATCCCATACATGAGACTCGACAAAATGCTTGCCAATTCAGGATACGGAACCAGGAGCGAGGTCAGAAAACTGATCATGCGCGGGCTTGTCCGTGTCAACGGAAACGTGGTAAAAGACATATCTTTTAGTGTCACCGAGAGTGATAAGACAGAGATCGGTTCAACTGAAGTTTCCGCCAAGACTTATCTTTACTACAAACTCGATAAGCCTGACGGATATCTTACCGCTATGGAAGATAAAAGGCTCCCGACTGTCGCTGATCTCATCCCTGATAATCTTAAGACAAAGAGATTATCTCCTGTCGGAAGACTTGATTATCATACGACGGGACTTCTTATAATCACCAACGACGGCGAATTATCCCACAGGCTAACGAGCCCGAAGTATGAAGTTAAGAAGACCTATCTTATCGAATACGAGGGCGAGCCTTTGACCGATGAGCATGTAAAGATCTTTGCGGAAGGCTTTTCCCTTGAGGATACCGGTAAGAAGATAGAGCTCAGGCCTTCGGTGCTGAATGTTTTCGAAGATAATAAATGCGAGCTTACGATCACTGAGGGTAAGACCCATCAGGTTCGAAGGATGCTCGCGAAATTCAACAGATCCGTAGTCGCACTAAGACGCGTAAGGATCGGGAATATAGTTGTTCCGGAAGGAAAAGAAGGAATATTGGAAGAGTTCACCGAAGACGAACTTCAGGAACTTATGACAATTCTTTCAATAAAGAAGTAAGGTACTCTTCAGCTTTCTTTTTGTTGTCGCCTTTTATGCCGAAGCTGAATACCAGCGTGGGCTCTGACTCAGGCCATTTATTCGTATAACCCATCTTCTCGATAAACTCAGGATCTTTTACTTCGAGGCCGATCAGTTTCTTCGTCCTGTCAGCAGTCTCGAGCTCGGAATAATCGATATTGCCTGCACCCATGTTTTCCTGATATTCAATGGACAGCTGAACGGATTCATATTCACTGTAGTAGATCGGCGTGATCTTCTCATACGCCTGATCCAGGAGCTGATCCTTGAGCGACTCATAATAGTTCGTCATGTCATCCATGTTGCCGAAGAAATAATAAACGGTTGCTTCATCAGTAACGACGATCTCAGGATTACTCAGGAACAGCACGCTCGAAGAAGTCTCCGCATAAGCATTATTCGTCTGACCCTGATCGTTCGGAACTGCCAGGTCGACATCAGCTACATAAGGATGCTTGAATCCGAAATCGAGAAGGCGTGCCTCGATATTATCGCCGTCCACCAGGAAGTGTCCGACCGACAACACGGCGATATCTTCCTTCGGTGTGAACACGACTTGCTTAACGATAAAGAAAAGGCAGACGACGGCAACGATGACGATCAGATACTTATACCACGTATAACCGATATAGTTCTTCCACTCGCCTTTCGTCTTTCCAAGGAACTTAGGTTCCGCTTCACGCTCTGCGAGGGCCTTGAGCCTTGCCTGTTCTTTTCCTGTGGCCACATCGAAAACATACGACAGGTCCACCATCTTCTGCTCACGCTCGGCATCATCCTTGATGACGCGCGCACGCTTGGATAACTGCCAGAATTTCTCGTCGATCTCATAATCGTTGGCATCAGAATCGAGGCCCAGATATTTCAGGGCCTCGTCTTTTCCGATACCAATTAATTCGTCAGAAACTTTGATCTTGTTATCCTTTTCTTCTGCCAATTAAAACTCTCACTTTCGATTAGAGGTTGTTGATAATAGTCACAAGAAGAACAATGAAACCGATAACTACCTCGATAAAACCGATTATGGTTGCTGCAATACCCAAACCAAAGGCTACCTTAGGAAGAGCACTCTTATCATCCTTCTTGGCACCGATGCTCATGATCAGACCGATAAGACCACAAACGAGACCAACGATACCTGTATAACCGAAGAAACAGAAGAACAGACCGACACCGGACAGGACAACTGCCGTAATCGACTTACCCTTGCTGCGCTCACCCTGAGCTCCTGCACCTGCAGTAGTATAAGCAGGCTGCTGATAATTCGGCTGCTGATAATTCGGCTGCTGATAAGCCGGCTGAGTCGGCTGTGAGATCGGCTGCTCGATTGGCTGAGCCACCGGCTGAGAAGCTGCAACAACAGGCTCCTGAACAGCCTGAGCATTCTGCTCGACTACCTTAGCATCACCGGCGATGCTGGCTGCTGCAACAGACGGAATGTCTGCCTGAGCCGAACCTACCTGTGCGAAAGCATCATTAGCTGTTCCGCATGCAGGGCAAAACTTGTCATTTGGTCCTAATTCGTGACCACAACTTGTACAAAACATTAGTTTGTACCTCCCTTATTCATATTTTTCGGAATAACGACAAGAAGGGCTATTCCGATGATCAACACTGTTGTGATGGCGAGACTTCCTTCGAATCCGAAAGAACCGCCGTGAAACAGTTTATTACCTACTTGTTTTGAAATCAAGAACGAACTTTGAGATTCGAGTCCGCTTACCTGAGAACCAAGCACGTGTCCCTGGAAGAAATTCCACGCAGAATGCGCTGCACAAGGCACCCACAGGTTATCGAACCTGAGCATAAGGAACGCAAAGAAAAGTCCGCTTAGGAAGAGATTAAACATGGCAAGCAAAGTCATTCCCGGATTAACGGAATGAAGAAGTGCAAATGCCAGAGAAGAAATGAGAACTGCGATCAAAGTCGCATGCTTATTCTTCATGGAATTTTTAAGTGACACGAGGAAGAATCCTCTGCACAATACTTCTTCCGACATTCCCTGAACAATATATCCCAGGAAGTAAAGTATGATCAGATAATTGATCTTTCCTCCAACAATATCGATGCCCTTAAAGATAAGACAAACAAGTGCGGAAAGTATCATGATCATTCCGCCGATAAGATAGCCCATAGGATATCCGAGCGGAAGTTTCTTTTTGAAAAATCCCATGGAAGAAAGGCTTCTTCTCTCGATCTTCGTGACATATATGATCGACACTATGGTTGTGCCTGCCGTAGCAAATAACGTAGGTATCATCACGTACGGAGGCATCTTTGCCGCCAGAGCAAACATTTCAGAAAATGAGCCGTTTGTCATTATCTCATTTACCGTCGGGAGAAGTTCGAACGCCCACTTACTTATGAACGGAATACATAAGATGCCCTGTATGCCTGACCCGATATCAAACACCAGGATGAAAAATAATATGATGATTATCGGCTTAAACTTACGCTTAGCCAAAGACGCTTCTTTGAATATCTCACATTGATCAAACTTGCCCATTTGTAGTCTCCTTCAATACCAAGATATATTATCATCAAGGTTTTCTTTAATCAATTGAAGTGAGACTATTAAACTAAGCCGTTATTTATCTGACAAATGAACAAATAAACGTCTTATTGTTGCTCAGACTCCGAAATCATTAAAGGAAACCTAAATCGGATTTCTTCTTCCCAAGCTTTATGTTCTTCCTCAGTAAGATCGGTTGCAAAAACTATGTCTATATAACTCACATCTCCTGATTGAGCAATATAGTCATACATATCACTCAAATATGACTCATTAATTCTTTCACGTATAGCTGATAGGTGAATCTCATAGTATGCGTTAAAAGACGGTTCTATCCTTAATTCCCCTTCACTATAGTGATTGTGCCAATTGTCTACGACGAAAAGTTTTTCTGCATGAGACCCAAGCCGAGCAGACAAAATTATGCTCATGTTTTTTTCTTTGGCGTCATTAGAAAGAACACTTTCTGGATTTGCAACTATATATTCGTTTACCATTACTCTAACATTTTCAACAAGCTCATATTCAGGTACTTTTGAATATGTATTCTCATCTGATAAATATGATTTCTTAAGATTAAGAATAATCTCTCCATCTTTATATATACGTATAGTAAGATATTCACCATATTTTTCGATAATTTGTTGTTCGATATCTTCATAACCCTTATCATATTTTGTCTCACTGCTTCTTGAAAAACATGAACTTGTTAACAACATGAATAAAACTAAAACAACAATAATTCTTTTCCTCATTCGATCACCTACTTTATAACTACTATTGTTCCTTCAGCCCAATCAATAAGATCATTATAGTTACAAAACTCTTCATACAAAATATAATATTGTTCTCCCCAACTCTGAACACGCAACCACTCATTTTCGGATTCTCTATCAAGTATTATTCCAGTTATAGTAACATAGTGCGCTGTCATAACATTCCATTTATCGGGCACACCGATTATTCCTTTCCCATAATCATCAAAATTACAAGACAATGTATATAAAGGAAATCCTATCATCTCTTCTGAATATTCCGCATTAGATATATAGTTATAGAGTAATCCTGGTATATCTAGTTGATTTAGAATTACAGGATTTCCCTTTTCTATACTTTTTACAATTTTGCTAAGCATTCCCTTACGATTTCCTAAGTACTTAAAAACGTTATTGTTATATCCCTTATCCTTCAATACTTCTGATAAATCATTTACAGATATAGGTGCTGGGAAAACTAAATTGCTTTCATCGTCTATCAGATAATCAAAATGTGGTTCACACGAATCCATAACAGAAAACAGAGACTCCTCATAATTGCTAAAGTCAAATGTCTTATCTCCAAATGTTTTATACATGAGCACATCATTTAAAGCAATGAAACCACAACCTCCCTCTTCTAATATGTTATAAAACTCCCCATTATATAAATATACTGAATACTCGATTGGCTTATCTCCTATCTTTATAATTTCTGTTTTACCAGAAAACCAAGATTGACTTCCTCCATAAAAATCTTTTGCATCTTCATTTGGAACATTCACGACATGAATATATCCTTTATCCTTTATGGTTGTATTGAATTTAAAACCGCTATCCTCATTTATATATTTACCAAAAACTTCAAAGTCTCCACCGCCAAGATCATAAGTCTCTATACAATTCTTCAGTGGTTTACTGTCATATTGGTCAAAATAGTAATCCCCGTCGGTATCTTCAAGTTCGGGATCGGATTTATAACTATATAAAGTCCATACTCCTTCTCCGTATTTGAAGAATCTGTCATAACGTTTCCCGTTGAATCCGTATTCAACAGGGACTCCGTTAACTTTCATCTTGGAAGTGTATTTACCCGTTTCCTTGTTATAAACAGATTCCAGAACTATCGTGTACTCCTTGCCCATTTCCTGACCGTCTGTCAGACTGTCACCGTCAGAATCGCTTTCATCTGGATTAGAAGTCATCAGTTTACCGTTTGCACCTA
>JAILPW010000012.1:0-68311 GCA_024699245.1 Clostridia bacterium
GGGACGAGTTTTTTTGTCCCATCGAAAAGGAGACTTAGGTATGGTAAAAGTGATCGGAGGTCTTGATCGTAAGATCAAGGAGATGGCAGGACGAATTAAGGATCTGCGTGAGATCGTAGGCCTTAGCGTTGAGGAAATGGCTCAGAAGACCGACATATCGGTCGAGGAGTACGAAAAGTGCGAGAGTGGTGAGGTAGACCTCAACTTCGCATTTATCTATCGCTGTGCGGGCGCTCTTAAGGTGAACGTTACCGATATCATCGAAGGTTTCTCGCCTACGCTCGATTCCTACACGGTGACGCGTTCGGGTAAGGGTCAGGAGATCGCGAGAGCTCACGGCATGACTTACTACAACATGGCGTATGCGTTCAAGAACAGGATCTGTGAGCCGCTCTATGTTATCAGCAAATACAGAGAAGAGGCTCAGACCAAGGACATCGAGCTTACTACTCACGAAGGACAGGAGTGCGACCTTGTTCTGGAAGGCAATCTTCTCGTTCAGGTAGGTGACCATAAAGAGGTACTCGGTCCCGGTGACACGATCTACTACAACAGTGACACGCCGCACGGAATGATCGCAGTTAACGGAAAAGACTGCATCTTCTACGCATTTGTGCTCAACGCTGCAGGCGAGCCGCAGATCGACAACAAGCCTGTGACAAAGATCGCAGGTAAGGCTGTGATCGAGCCTGAGAAGAAGCAGCGTATCTATAAGAATTACATCGACGTTGACTTCAACGAGAACGGAACACCTGTCAAGATGAGCTTCAAGAATACAGAGAAGTTCAACTTCGCGTTCGACCTCGTTGATGCTCTCGCTGACCGTGAGCCGGAGAAACTTGCAATGCTCCACATCTCACAGGACAAGACAGAGAGAAGATTCACGTTTAAGGATATAAAGAAGGCATCCAACCAGTGCGCCAACTACTTTAAGTCTTTGGGCATCAAGAAGGGTGACAGGGTCATGCTCGTTCTGAAGCGTCACTACCAGTTCTGGTTCGCTATGATGGGTCTTAACAAGCTCGGCGCTATTGCTATCCCTGCTACAAACCAGCTTCTGGAGCACGACTTCGACTACAGATTCAAGTCCGCAGGCGTATCTGCGATCCTTTGTACCGCTGATGGCGACACAGCTCATCAGGTTGATATCGCAGCAGAGAAGAACCCGGGTCTTATCCATAAGATCATCGTTAACGGCACACGCGAGGGCTGGAGAACATTTGACGAAGAATATATCCTCTATAGCAGCAAGTTCGAGAGAACGGAAGATTCACCGTGCGGCGACGATATCATGCTCATGTACTTTACATCAGGTACATCAGGATATCCGAAGATCGCTATGCACAACTACAAGTATCCTCTCGGACACTTCCACACAGCCAAGTACTGGCACTGCGTAGATCCTGACGGACTTCACTTCACGATCTCCGATACGGGCTGGGCTAAGGCCATGTGGGGTAAGCTCTACGGACAGTGGCTCGCTGAGGCAGCTACATTCGTTTACGACTTCGACAGATTTGATGCTGCTGACATCCTCCCGATGTTCGCGAAGTACCACATCACAACATTCTGTGCTCCGCCTACTATGCTTCGTATGCTCATCAAGCAGGACATCTCCAAGTACGATTTCTCATCGGTCAAGCACATGACAACAGCAGGTGAGGCATTAAACCCTGAGGTTTACCGACAGTTCGAGAAGTACACTGGTCTTCAGATCCTTGAGGGATTCGGTCAGACAGAGTCCACCATGATCATCGGTAACATGAGAGGTGCTGACCACAAGATCGGTTCCATGGGTAAGCCTGCTCCTATCTACGACGTAGATATCGTTGATCCTGACGGCAACTCCGTTCCTGTCGGTGAGACGGGCGAGATCGTCATCAACGTTAAGGACGGCGGTCCTTGCGGATTGTTCAGAGGTTACTACAACGACCCTGAGAAGACAGCCGAAGTATGGCACGACGGCTGGTATCACACAGGTGATACGGCTTGGAGAGACCAGGACGGCTTCTTCTGGTACGTTGGCCGTGTTGATGACGTTATCAAGTCTTCCGGTTACCGTATCGGACCATTCGAGATCGAGAGCGTTATCATGGAGCTTCCTTACGTATTGGAGTGCGGTGTATCCGCTGCACCTGATGAGGTAAGAGGTCAGGTAGTTAAGGCTTCCATCGTTCTCGTACCTGGTACTGAGGGCACAGAGGAACTTAAAAAGGAGATCCAGAACTACGTTAAGGTTCACACCGCTCCTTATAAGTATCCTCGTATCGTCGTTTTCAAGGACGAGCTTCCTAAGACGGTAAGCGGCAAGATCCAGAGAAACAAGCTCTGATATCATGAGATATTCGGTCTCCGGGTGTTTGACATCCGGAGATTTTTTCGAAAATAAGCACGTTAAATTCCATTTGCTCCTTGACGTTAAAACGCTTGGTTGGTATAATTGTCTAGCGTTTCGTTAAGAAGCAGATATGGCGGCATAGCTCAGTTGGCCAGAGCGTCCGGTTCATACCCGGCAGGTCATGTGTTCGAATCACATTGCCGCTACCATATAAGGCCCGTTGGTCAAGCGGCTAAGACGTCGCCCTTTCACGGCGGAGTGACGGGTTCGATTCCCGTACGGGTCACCAGTATGGAAATCAAAAAAGACCATCCACAGCGGATGGTCTTTTTTTGCGACATAACACGAGAAGAAGGAATACTGATGAACAGATATTTGATGAAGCAGATCTCAAACCCTGACATACCGATCGTTTTCGATTATGATGGTGTCCTTTTCGAGGCAAGGTGGTACGAAGACAGGATCAACATGCGCGGCGAGACCCCGGAGTCGCTCCTTAAGGCCATGCAGCGCGGCGAGAACCTCAGGACCGAGCCGATCTCCTTCATGACCGACTTCGTGCCGACCCTCAAGAACGACAAATTCGTCCTGTCGCGCATGCACAACGACATCGAGTACTCCTACAAGAAGGAGCAGATCTCGCGTTATTACCCTTGCATCCCTCTCGAAAACGTGATCATGGCGACCTCGATCGACAACAAGGAAGTCTACCTCGAGCAGATCCGCCAAAAGTACGGCGCCTTCATCTACATCGACGACACTCACCAGGCCCTGATGAAGTTCGAGAATGATTTCGACGACAACTGCAAGTTCTTTCACGTATCTTCACTCTACGTATAAACAAATCCGCGCCCCCGTGTTATCATTATTCGGGGGTGTTAATATATGCGTGAAAAATGGTCATCCAGATCGGCTTTTATCCTGGCAGCAATCGGTTCTGCTGTCGGACTCGGCAATGCCTGGCGATTTCCGGGCCTGGCCGCAAAATACGGCGGCGGAGCTTTCCTGTTCGTCTACTTACTGGCGATGCTCGTTATCGGCATCCCGCTTCTCATGATGGAGATATCCGTCTCCAGATACACCAGACAAGGTGCGCCGGGTTCCATGCGCGCCATGAACAAGAAGACCGAAGGCATCGGCTGGCTCGCCGTTTCCAACGGTATCGGCATCTCGATCTACTACGCGGCAGTATTCGCATGGGTCATCCTCATGTTCTTCATGAGCTTCAAATTCGCGAAAATGACCGGCGACACAGACGCTGCCAGCTCACTCTGGGCCAACACGATCAAAACGACCGGAACCACTTCCGGCTTTACGACCATATCCTGGCCGGTCCTCGGCTGCCTGCTCCTCGCGTGGGCATTCGCATATTTCTGTATTCGTAACGGCACGACGACCGTCGGCAAAGTCGTTAAGTTCACAGTATCGCTTCCTGTTATCTGCCTTCTCATAATGGCTGTCCGCGGCATGATGATGCCCGGTGCCATGAGCGGCATCGCGAAGCTCTTTATCCCTAAGTGGTCTGCCCTCGGCGATTCCAACCTCTGGGTCGACGCGGTAGGCCAGGTATTCTACTCGCTTTCCACATCCATGGCGATCATGTTCGCCTACGGATCCTTCCTTGATGAGAAATCCAACATAGCAGTCGATACTCTCATCATCGCATTCTCCGACATGCTCATCAGCGTCCTTGCAGGCGTCGTTATGTTCACGACAATGGCCGGCGTCGGAATGCTCGACAACATGTCTGCCTCAGGCATCGCGACCGCGTTTATCATCTACCCGCAGGCGATCGTCAAGATCTCCGACAGCGGCATCTTCAACATGATCTTCGCGTTCATTTTCTACTTCTGCCTGATCACTCTCGCCATCGACTCGCTCTTCTCCATCATCGAAGGTGTCTCGACAGCGATCTCCGACAAGTTCCACCTCAACAAGAAAAAGACCACGCTCACGATCTGCATCGTGGAAGGCCTCATAAGCATGATCTACGTCACAGGCGCAGGCCTCGCGATCCTCGACATCGTCGACTACTTCATCAACAGCTACACGCTCATCTTAACGGGCGTTCTCGAGATGATCGCCGCAGGCTGGTTCTTCAAGACCACCAAGATCCTCGACGAGCTCAACCGCAACACCAAGACCTTCAAGATGCCGAAGTGGTGGTTCCTGCCGTCCATCAAGTTCATCTCGCCGGTCGTCCTTCTGGGCCTCTTCGTCTGGAATCTCGTCAACCTCATCAAGAGCGGCGGCATCTACGGCGCGGCTGACAACTACTCGCTCAAGGCCAACATCATCTTCGGCTGGGTCCTCGTGGCGCTCATCCTCTGTTCCGGCCTCATCGTCAAGCTGATCGTCAAGGTCAAATCCTTGTCCGGCTACAAAGAAGATGACAGGACCTGGGACCAGCTCTCCTGATCAACTAATTCTTGGACCAAATTGCCCTCGCGCGGTAGTTTGGTCCAACTTTTTTTGGACTTTTTTGTGCGCCGACCCCGTTTTGGTCCAAGTTTCCCCTCTAAACACCAATATCCGACATCATAATTTCGATTTTTTGGACCAGATCGCTCCCGCGCGGCAGTTTGGTCCAAGTTTTCTTGGACTTTTTTCCGAACCAACCCGACTTTGGTCCAAGTTGGTATGTATTCGGACATTTATGGACCGCGAACCTGAAGCAGACGGTCTTAACTACTGGCTGGATTAAATGAGCAAGGGCATGACCAAAGATCAGGTCTTCGATAACTTCGTTGCCTCCAATGAATTTACCGATATCTGCAACAGTTACGGTATCGCAAAGTGATCTGCCACGCAGCCTGATTCAATCCAATCGAATAACAAAGCTCTTATACCCCGGGACCCTTGACTGACTGTAGTCGAGGGTTCCTTTATGGAGCGTGATGATCTTACGCGATACCGACAGGCCCAGGCCGCTGCCGTTGCCGGCCTTTCTGGAATCATCTCCTGTTCTGAAGGGCTCGAAAAGCCCCGCCTGAAGCTCATCGCTGATCTTTGGCCCGTTATCCGAGACGAGTATCTCGATCCCGTCTCCGCATGACCTTCTGTCATCGAGGGAGACGACGATGTTGATATCGTTCGGGTTATGCTTTATCGCATTTCCGATGAGATTCGCGAAAACTCTCTTCATCTGCGTCGGGTCGAATGAGCAGATGACGTGGTCCTGAGGGATATTCACATCGACAGTCATATTCTTTTTCTCGAGTTCCGGGAAGCTGTCGGCCGTGACCTGGCGGAGGAGCTCGGCGATGTCGCCGTTTTCACACGTCAGTTTGTATTCGGTGCTTCCGAGCTTGGCGTATTCGAGCATGTCTTCAAGGAGTGAATTGGCGTTTCCCGTCTGCTCGATTATCGTATCCAGATATCGTTCCTTGGTAGACTCATCGAGATCGCCTTCCTTGATGAGCCTTGCGTAGCCCATGATCATGGTCATCGGCGTCTTTAAGTCATGGGCGATCTCGGCGTAGAGTTTCCTGTTCTTCTCGTTAGTGTCATTCTCGAGTTCCCTGGCGCGCTTGAGGCTAGTTATCATTGAGTTGAAACTTTCTTCTATGTATCCGAATTCCATACCGTCAAGATCGCGGATCTGTTCATCCAGATTTCCCTGTTTTACCTTTTCCATGCTTCGTGAGATCCTTCTTACCGGTCTTATGATCCTGAAATAGATGACCAGTGTAGCTATACCGATAAAGATGACCCAGATGATCACCTTGATCACGGTCGTATCGATCATGCTTCCGTCAACGCTGTTCCATCCGTCGGCAAAGCCACGGGCAAAGTCATTCACCGTGCCCTGGATCAAAAGAACGAGGACAAATGCCAATCCCAGGATCATAAGAAGACTAATGATCGAACTTCTGTGCTTTCTTTCCACTTATTCCTCCATGCGGTATCCGAGACCGCGTATCGTCTTGATGTGGTCTCCGCCATCATCCGATATCTTGGAACGGAGCTTACTGATGGCGACCATTATGCTGTTGTCGTCCGGAATGATATCCGTATCCCAGACTGCTTCATATATCTGATTCTTGGTTAGGACGCGCCCTTTGTTGATCATGAAATATTCGATCATCCTGTACTCGAGAGCCGTGAGCTCGACGACCTTGCCGGACTTATAAAGCACCTTGGAATCGAGATCCAGGGTAAGTTCCCCGCAGGAGACGGGCTTTTCTGACCTGTTATTCTCCCCTCGGTCGTAGCCGTAGCATCTTCTCAGGTTCGCAGTGACCCTGGCCGCTGCCTCAAGCGGGTCAAAAGGCTTGACGATATAGTCATCAGCGCCGAGTGACAGACCCTTTACCTTATCGAGAACATCACCTTTGGCCGTAAGGAACATGACAGGAACGTTGCTTATCTTACGAAGTTCACCGACAAATTCGTAGCCGTCGCATTCGGGCATCATGATGTCAGTAAGGACGATGTCGAACGGCTCGCTCTTAAACTTTTCGAGAGCTTCCCTGCCATTAGAAGCGACATTCACCTTCATGCCCTGCATCTCAAGGCAGACCTTGAGAAGCTCGGTTATCTTGGGTTCATCATCAACTACAAGAACTCTGTACACTTTTGACCTTTCCCTTCCTGATAACAACTGCCGTGACAACTACTATGACAACAGCTGCTGCAATAACCGCAACGTGGTAGATGAGATATCCGTTCGGTTCCGTATAGAACGGGACGCCTTTTCTCACGAGGGCGTTGGAGACATTGGCAAATATATTACATGCCATATGTGCAATTATACTATAGAATATGTTTCCTGTTTTCTCGAAAAGGATCGCCAATATTACACCTACAGCAAAAGCCTCAAGTGTTCCCTGTAACGAATAGAAGTGAATTGCCGCGAAGATGGCCGCCTGAATGACCATTGCGACCTTTATCGGGAATGTCTTTCTCAGCATGCCGTGGACACCGACTCTGAAGATGAATTCCTCAGTCAAAGGTGCGATGATCACTGCGGAAATAAGAGAGATGATCGAGTGATCTCCGACTGCGGGCGTTACCGGGAATAACCTGCCGAACAAAAGTGCAGCGATGGTGCCTGTTAATACCGTACCTGCTGAGATCGCAAACAGCGATAACGGGATAGCGCGAAGATCGAGCTTGGTCTTATGATCCTTCAGGTCGGAGAACCAGCCTTTTTTATGAGCCAGGATCCCGAGAAAAGCAGCCGTAGGTACAAGTCCGAGCGTTCCCGCTAATCCGTCAAATTGTTCTTGCGGCAGCGGCTGATCTATAAGCATTCCTATTTTCTCAATGGCGATCATCCCGGCACATGTTATAACGACCGCGAGGATAAGTAACCCGAGTATCTTAAGTATTTTCTTGAACATTTCTCTTTCCTCCTTTTTTGTTCGTAACGATAAATATGATCAGGGCTGCAACAAGATACAAGATGTTTACGGCGATAAAGCTCCACATGATCGTCTTGCTTTCCGAACTGAAGTTCTGGTTTATCGTCGCGCCCTTTACCATGCCGTAATCAGAAAGTGTCATGAAGTCCAGCGCGGCGTGGATCAGGATAACTGCGTAAAGATTTCTGTACTTTACGTAGATCGTGTTAAGTAAGATCGCGAAGCAGAAGACCGAAATCATCTGGTAGATCGTATTCTCCACTGACTGGCCCAAAAGAATATTGGTTATATGAAAGATGCTGAAAATGAATGCACCCGTAAATATCGTCAGCACCCGGCCCTTTACGGTGTCAGCGTATTTTCGAGCAAGAAGCTCGGTAATGATGCCCCTGTGAAGGATCTCTTCCGCGAAACCTATGGTCAGGGTAAAGGCTGCGAATATTATCAGTTCCGGAAGCGGTTTCAGTCCGGGACCTTCTGAAATCCAAGTGCGTATCATACTGACTGTTCCCAAAAGGCAGATGAGCAGGAACCATGACGCGCACAGAATGCTCTTCCCCAGACCCTTGAACGGATCTTTAAGTTTATTTGCCGTCTTAAATATTAATGCGACGATCAACGCTATGACCACATATGCCAGCTCGTCCCTCAGCCACTGGAAATTGGTGATCCTCTCGACATGCAGCGCATTCCTTACGTGCGAATAGATCTGTGTCAGTACCTCAAACAACAGAAAGGCCGCTATCGCCTTGACTATCGCGTTCTCCTTCAATCGATTTATCATAATCTTCCTCCTTATCGGTTCTTATGCTCTGATGATACATAGCTATCTTTTCTCCAGGTTGAGCCTAACCTTAACGTAACCTTAAATCTTGCTTCTTATTTGCCGTTCATTTATCGAAAACTACCGTTCATATAAGAATTGTTTATTTCAATATCCCGATTAAGATATCATCCCCTCAACAAAGACAAAGGAGACAAAAATATGGGATATGCAATCAGAACAGAAAACCTGACCAAGAGATACAAGGACAAGATCGCAGTCGACAGACTCTCACTGACAGTAGAGCAGGGCGAGCTCATCGCACTTCTCGGCGTTAACGGCGCCGGCAAGACAACAACCGTAAAGATGCTCACATGCCTTACCAAACCGACCGACGGCAAAGCAGAGATCATGGGCCACGGCATCGTGGAGGACTTCGAGGAAGTCAAAAGACTTGTCGGTGTCTCACCTCAGGATACATCGGTAGCAGAGAACCTCACGGTAAAAGAGAACCTTCAGTTCATGGCTGACATCTACCTTCCAAAGGAAAAGGCGAAGGCCGCAGTTGAAAAGACCATCAAGGCTTTCTCACTGGAAGAGTTCATCAACAAGAAAGCTAAGCTCCTCTCGGGCGGCTACAAGAGAAAACTCTCCATTGCCATGGCAGTCATCGGCGAGCCGAAGGTACTGTTTCTCGACGAGCCTACATTAGGTCTCGACGTACTTGCCAGAAGGCAGCTCTGGCGCGAGATCGATAAGCTCAAAATGAGCATGACCATTATCCTTACCACCCACTACATGGAAGAAGCCCAGTCGCTGGCCGACAGGATCGTCATCATGAACGAGGGCAGGGTAATGGCAACAGGAACCCTTGAGGAACTGGAGAACATGACAGGCAAGAAGGGTCTGGAGGAAGTCTTTGTAACAATGGCGGAGACAGAGCTTGAAGGAGAATAAGACAATGAAAAGAACAATAGTATTTGCAAAGAGAAATTTCATAGAGACATTCAGAGATCCCCTAAGCTGGATCTTTTGCATCGGCTTTCCGATCGTCATGCTCGTCATAATGTCGATAGTTAACAGCGCCATCCCAAAGGAAGCGGGCAACACATTATTCAGGATCGACAGCCTCTCGGGCGGCATCGCCATCTTCGGCCAGATGTTCATCATGCTCTTTACGGCTATTTCAGTCGCAAAGGACAGAGGCAGCGCTTTCCTGACACGCCTATATTCTTCGCCAATGAAAAGCGGCAACTTTATCGGAGGCTATATCCTTCCGATGATCGTCACGGCGTTTATCCAGGTCGCCATCTCTTTCGTGGCAGCATTCATCGTATCGATCATTGTAGACTACGACCTCAGCATCGGAGGCCTTCTCCTCGCATCCGTAGTGGTCATGCCTTCCGCGCTGATGTTCTCATCCATCGGTCTTTTGTTCGGCACCTTCTTCAACGACAAAGCAGCCCCGGGCCTTTGCTCCATCATTATCTCCGTCGGCGCTATGCTCGGCGGCATCTGGTTTGACGTCGAAGGCGTCGGAGGCATCATGAGCAAGATCGGCAAGTGCCTTCCGTTCCTCTACGCCACCAAAGCAGCCCGTGCCTCCATTACCATGGACTTCGGCTTCAAGAACTTCGTGCTCCCGCTGATCGTAGTATCCATCTCGGCATTGGCCCTGACGGTCTTCGCGAGCATTGTTTTCAGATTCAAGATGAGCGCAGACCAAAGGTAAATGATATACTCAAACTATGAAGATACTTACCGAGATCGACAATAAGTATAAGGAGACAGAACTCCACGTTTGCAACAACGCCCTGACGGACGAAGTCAGGGCTGTCGTCGGTGAGCTTCACGAAATCTACGATCGGAACATCCCGGGAACAGACGCCAAGGGTAACAGGCACATGCTCCGCCGAAGCGAGATCCTGTCCGCCTATTCCGAAGGCCAGAAAGTCTTCGTCATCACCTATGACAACCTTTATTCCGTCTCTCGAAAACTCTATGAGCTGGAAGAAGACTTAGGTGACATCGACTTCATAAGGATCTCCAAATCCGAGATCGTAAACATCCGTAAGATCAAGTCCATGGACATGAGCCTTACGGGAACCATAAAACTTGTCATGAAAAATGACTACAAGACCTTCGTCTCACGAAGAAACGTAACGAAGATCAAAGAGAAACTTACTCAAGAAAGATCGGAGGGCAGGATATGATAGAGTATCTTAAACGCGGACTTACGAGCTTTGCCATCTCCTCCTTTGCAGGCCTTCTGGTAAATCTCCTGATCGACCTTATCGCCAACCTTTCAGGACACACGGGCTTTGTCTCGATGACTCAGGACTACACGGCTCTTTTCCCGTCCATTGTCCTCGCGGCTTACGTTAACGTCCTTCTCTACGGAGTTATCGGTTCGACCTTCGCGATGGCGACTATAGTATATGAGATAGAACGCATGGGCTTCATTGTTCAGAGCATACTTTATTTTCTTATTACATCATCGATCTGCATGGCGATAACCATTTTCTTGTGGCAGTTGTATAAATATCCAGCGGCAATATTCTGTACTCTTCTGGGATTTGCTGTCTCACATGTGCTGATGATAACAGGCGAATATCGAAGACTCAAGGCTGACATCAAGGTCATCAATGAGATTTCCTCCGAGCAGGAATAAGTTCCAAAGTTGGATAATGATACAGGAATTATGAATATTTATTAGTCTGTGGAGGTGGATTATCAGTCTTCTGCGAGTGTTATAATGTAGAAAAATCAGTAAAGGAGAGACTTAGGCGATGCCTCCATCAAGACACAGTTCAAGTTCTCATTCAAGATCATCGAGCTCTAGAAGCTCATCATCACATCGTTCCAGCTCCAGAAGTTCATCCTCAAGAAGAAGCAGCAGCCACAGCAGCTCGAGCTATGGCAGCAGATACGGTTCTTCAAGGCACAGCAGCTCGTCTTATGGTTCAACGCCAAGATACGTTAAGCCTCCTCAAAGGACGAGATCTAATCAGCCTTCAGGATACAAGGGAGCAGTCGGATCGACTTCGATGTATCGAAGCGTAAGACACGACTACGTTTACTATCCTTCATCTTGGTTTGATTCGGCAACGGGCAGAAACTACGAGAGCGGTTACTACGACGAACTCGGTAACCACTATGATCATGTTGTCATCAAGAAGAACAATCAGTATGAGACACGTGCTTCCTGTGATTACTGCGGCACGGAGATAAAGCTCAATTGGACAGAGGGAGCACTTCCTTCCTGCCCGAACTGCGGTGCGCTCCTTAAGGAGATCACGGACAACGCCATTATAGAAGAAGAGATCAAGGATATCCCGCAGTACGCATCCGGTTCTTCTTATTCAGGAAGAAGGAGAAGCCCTATAGGTATCATCATAATTATCGTTATGTTCATGACGATGGGACCGATCATCTTTGCGGGTCTTTTCTCTTCGCTTAGAAATTCGATTTCCGACAATTATGGTATCAGTACATCAGAAAGCGGAGAAGAAGTCGACAGCATCTATGTTGAAGAGATCGGAAGGGAATGTGAATGGAATTCCGAGTACGAGAGCTACTACGACAAGGACAGCGATTGCTACTTCTGCTACTTAGAGGATACGAACGAGTGGCAGTACTGGTACGAGGACATCTCATCCGATTACGGTGATTACGGCTGGATGGAGTATGACTATGTTGACGGTAACTGGTATATCGAGGTAGGTGAAGACAACTGGGAGATCCTTCCGGACAAGTATGATACGTCGAATCTGTGGCACTTCAATGAGCACGGCACAGGTAAGTATAATGGTCAGACAAGCCTTTATGTAGAGGCTATCGACAGGACCTGCGAGTTTGACGAGCAAGAGGGCAGTTACTATGATCCTGAGACCAAGTGCGACTTCTGGTACAACGATCTCGTTGAGCCGCCGGTATGGCAGTACTGGTTCGACGGCGTTTCATCCGACTTTGGTGATTACGGCTGGATGGAATACAATGAGGACGAGGAGTGCTGGTATATCGAGGAGTCTGATCGTAACTGGATCAAGCTCCCTGACAAGTATGATACATCGGAGCTTTGGCATATCGAATAAGCGAGGTCTTATATGTCTGACGATTTTTCCAAGGAAAAGAAGATCGTAGAAGATTTCTATAAGAAGATGGATGGAGTTTTCGAGAAAGAGGACTTTAATCTTAATGACAGTAAGATCGAGGCTGAGAAAAGGGCGGCGCAGAAGACGGATTCTGTCGTAAGTGACTTCAGAAGGCCTGAGCAGAGAGCCAAGAAAAATCAGCCGACCGGATATACGGGAACGGGCGTCGAGCATTATCTGGGCGAGACCCACGACTACACGTACTACCCGGAGGACTGGACCGACAGCAAGGCGGGAAGGTCGTTTAAGGCCGGATACTACGATGAGGAAGGAAACTATTACGACGACCTGGCTCTTAAGGAGTTTCTCGAAAACGAGAAGGGACTTAAGTGCGAGCATTGCGGCACGGAGATAAGGAAGATCTGGAAGGAAGGCGAAGAGCATCTTTGTCCTAACTGCGGATCGGAACTTAAGAAGTTCACCAGGACGAAGGTGCTGTCGGGAACGGGACGCAAATGTGAGTATTGCGGAACCGAGATCGACGGGGACTTTGAAGAGGGCGAGACGCCTAAGTGCCCGAACTGCGGATCGCTCCTTCAAAAGAGCGTGAAGGTGACCGTTCACGATAAGGACCGCGACGTTGAGCCTGTTGATGATAAAGCAAGCGATGAAGAGATCGACCAGGCCGTCGATTATACGCTTAAGTATGTTAAGATCGTTGTTGGCATCGTTTTAGCGATAATCTTGATAATCGCATTCATAGAAGCATTGATTGACTGAGGATTGCCCGGGTAACACCGGGCATTTTTTTCGAGAAGAATAAGGAGGGTTATTTTACCCTATATACGTGTAAAAGATTTTTGTCATAGAGTATAATGATTATGATCATGTGAGAAAACGGAGATTTCTTATGGCTATTTGGGATACAGCAGCAACCAAGGCGCTGAACTGCCCTACCTGCGGAGACGCACTGAAGTTTGATTCGGCGATCAAGGCGTCCGTCTGCAGAAGCTGCGGTAATGTTTACGAAGCGGGCACCCTCAATATCACGGGTAAGCTTAAGTTCGTAGATGTTGACGAAGCTTCCGAAGAGGAAGAGAACAAAAGGGAGTATGTGTGCGGCTCATGCGGCGCGACAGTCGTAACCAATGAGAACACGGCTTTGACTTACTGCGCATTCTGCGGATCACCTTCCGTAATGGGCCGAAGACTTGTTAAGGAGTTCCGCCCTGACTATATTATTCCTTTCAAGATCGAAAAAGACGAAGCGGTCAGAATATTCACCGATTGGGTAAAGGCTGAGAAAAAATACGCACCTAAGGACCTTCTGACTCAGAAGACCCTCAAGAAGATCACGGGACTTTACGTTCCGTTCTGGCTCATTAACGCCGACTGCTATGCGAATATCAACGGTCTGGGATATGTTCAGAGCGATCCGACGCAAAGAGCGGTGTTTAACGTTAAGCGCAAGGTGCTCTTCAAGGTCAAGAACGTTCCTTTTGACGGTGCTTTCAAGATCAGTAACTTTCTCATGAATTCCATCGAGCCGTTCGACTTTGATGAACTGGTCAAATATGATGATACATACCTTCCGGGTTATTACGCAGACAGATATGACAAGAATGCCCTGGATCTTACGGAGGTCATTGATATAAGGATCTCGCAGTATGCCCAGCAGGCGGGTAATCTGGCGGTCAGATCCAAGGTCGGCGATGATAAGAAAGTCTATGACAAGATCGAAGCGGATACTTCCGAATCATATATCAAGAACTTAAGCCAGAGATATGCGCTCCTGCCTATATGGTTCCTGAACTATGAATATAAGGGAGAGTCATATCAGATAGCCGTCAACGGTCAGACGGGAAAGGTTGACGGTGAGATCCCCAATACCCGGTCCGGCAGGTGGTTCGAGACGTTCAAGGCTACGACTCCGTGGGTCATGGGCGTTATCGGAAGCGTTATACTGCTCTTGATCTGTATTGTTCTGGGAGTGATATCACAGGGCAACATGTTTGATGTCTTCTCGTACCTCGCCAGATACATCTTCTTTGGAGGAATAATGCTCGCGACTGCCTGTATCGGTTTTTGTGCCCGAAAAGTCGTGATGGCGTATAAGAACGTTGAGTACGAGAGTTTCAATCCTCTCAAGGGCGCGCCTGAAATATACGAATACTTTGATTCGTCATTTAAGCCTCAGGTGACTGAGGCAACTGATGATTATATGGGAATCCAGTTTAAAATGCTGGAACCTAATGATAACGGTCGAGGAAGCAAGCTGTCAGAATGGATGTGGTTTGACGGCCGCAACGACACAAAGTGATCACTTAGTCGTGGGTGCTGGTATCCTCGTCATCTGACGGTTCGTTACCGTCGTAGATATTGTAGTAGAATTCATCATTCTCGTTTTTGCTGTCTTCCAGGACTCTCGTGAGTCTTGGAAGATATTTTTTGAGTTCTTCAGAACAGCTTCCCGCATTTGTAAAGACGATGAACCTGTGCCTTTCCGTCAGCATGTCGTGGAGTGCGTCAAGGTTACAGCCATAGTAGTCAGGGAACAGGAGCATGCCCTTAAGGAGCCTGTGTAGCTCCTCAACTGTGTTTATCTTCGACAAGTCGATAACTGCTTTCTCGCTCATGGTATCCTCCTTATTCTTCGCCATAAAGGAGAGTGAAACTCTCGTAGTGGTCTTCTGTATAATAGATAAGTCCGTCGTTGGAGTAGATTATCCTCTTCGCGCCTCTGCTCTTGGCACCCAGAGTATCAATGTCGCACTCGTGGTATTCGCGGCCGTCTTTGGTCGGGAGAAGTCCTTCGTAGTTGCCGAAGTAGTCGCCGCCGATGCACATGCCCGGTGCGTAGTCTTCGAGAGATCCTCCTTCCCAGCCGAGCTGCTTGGCTTCTTTCTTCGTCATGAAATTGGACGGTAATTCGCCGTATGTGTATATGTAGAGAGCTACATCATCACGGGATGTGTAGGTGCCGTCTTTGTCGATCTTGGTTTCTTCGGTCGTTGACTCAGTTGTCTCCTCGGTGGACTCTTCCGTGGTTACTTCGGAGGGATCCTCTTTTGTCTGTTCAACTGTGGTCGTGGCCTCGGTTGTTGTCGTTTCGGTGACAACTGTGGTATCTTCGGCAACTCCTGTTGCCGCGCATCCTGCGAGGAGGAATGCTGCTGTAATGATGGAAGCAAGTAATTTTTTCATAAAGAACCGCCTTTCTTTGTATATTTTATTTCTTTTTCGAAAAGAGGCAACATCAATACTTGTTGATTTATCGAATTGCCCGAGAGGTGCTGTTGAAATATAATAGTGACACCGTAGGTGCTTCGTAAAAGAAGGTAAAAGGGAACCGGGTGCAAATCCCGGACAGCCCCCGCTACTGTCAGGTGCTTATGCCGAGGCCATTATGTCATTCCGTTAAGGGAGAAGGCGGCGTCGGATATCGGGTCCGAGTCAGGAAACCTGCCTATGAGTTTTACATTTTGGACTTGCTGCGGAGGGCGGCATTGTTCGGAAAAGAGTTTTTATGAAGAAGGTAATCGCACTTTCTTTGTCTTTGGTCATGCTCTTGGGCGTGATGACAGCATGCTCTGATACAAAGACAGAGGAGACAACTGCCGCAGAAACTACCGCAGCAGAGACTACTACAACAGCCGCAGAGACTGAGGCAACCGAGGCAACTCTCGGAGAACCGTTTTTTACATTTACAGATGCTTACGGTAACGAAGCAGTTATCCAGGAAGAGCCACAGACGATCGTATGTGTATCTCCTACGCTGACAGAGGTCGTTTTCGCACTCGGTGCAGGCGACAAGATCATCGCCGTAACAGACTACGATGATTATCCGGCAGATGTTTTGGATCTCCCTAAGGTAGGCGATATCTACGCTCCTGATGTTGAGGCTATCGTTGCTTTGGAGCCGGATCTCGTACTCGCTTCCTCCATCTTTACAGAGGATTCTTATAACCAGCTCATGGATCTCGGTATAAATGTTGCTATCGTAAGAGATGAGGAGTCATTTGACGGTCTTTACGATGTAATAGGAACAGTTGCTTCCATCGTTGGCGCAACAGAGACAGGTGATGCTCTCGTAGCTGAACTTAAGGCTGATGTTGATAACATCGTTGCTGAGGACGACACAGAGTACACAGTTTACTACTGCATGAGCTGCGGTGAGTACGGCGAGTACACAGCAGGCGGCGACACATTCATCAACGACATCATCGAGATGGCAGGCGCTAAGAATGCTGCAGCAGACGCTGAGGGCTGGATGTACAGCCTCGAGGCTTTGATCGCTGCTGATCCTGATTATGTTATCTGCACACAGTGGAGCTATGATGAGTTCACGACAAACGCGAACTATGCTGATCTTAAGGCAGTTAAGAACGGCAACGTTATCCTCGTTGACAGCAACCTCTTCGAGCGTCAGGGACCTAGAAACGTAGAAGCTCTGAAGATCGTTTCAGACCTCGTTCACGCTGAAGCAGCAGAAGAGGCTCAGGCAGCTTAATATTGATTATTACTCCTTCTTTTCGAGAGATCGGAAAGAAGGAGTATTATATTTTTATGGAAAAGAAAAGACACAACGTTTGGTATAAAATCATCATATCGATAGTCATCCTTATTGCGGTGATGGCTCTGTCCTGTTGCCTCGGAAGCGTCAAGATCCCCGTAAAGGACGTTATCGGCGCGGTCACGGGACTTACCGAAGTGTCCAAAGCCACAGATACGATCGTCAATAAAGTACGTTTCCCGAGAATATGCATGGCTGCCCTCGTGGGCGGCGGTCTTGCAATGATCGGAGCGGTCATGCAGGGACTATTTAAGAACCCGATGGCTGATCCGTCGATCCTCGGCATATCTTCGGGAAGCGCATTCGGCGCGGCGGTGGTTATCGTCTTTAACATAAACTTCGTTTTCCACGGCTTTACCGGAACATATCTGGGCGCCATGTGTGGTGCGCTGCTGGCGTGGTTCCTTGTATATAACATCGCGAAGATAAGCGGCGAGCATGACCTTAATTCCACTCTCCTAGCTGGTATCGCCATAAGTTCCATCTTAAGCGCCATGATAACTTTGCTGATGACTCTTCACCGTGAGAGCATGGAGCAGGTGTACCTCTGGATGCTCGGATCTTTTTCGAATTCAACGACTCAGAGGACCATAATGATGGCGGGAATTACCGCTATCATATTTCCGATCCTTATCTTCCTGGCGCCGCGTATCGACGTCCTTAAGCTCGGAAGGGAAGCAGCGACGGGACTTGGAGTCTCAACGACAAGGACTACGGGAATCCTTCTTTGTGTATGCTCGATACTTCTCGCGTTCTGCGTTGCCAACAGCGGCATCATCGGCTTTGTGGGACTTATAATCCCGCACTGCGTAGGATTCATGAGAGTATATAAGATGCGCGGCAAGCTCGTAATGTGTTTTCTCGTAGGTGCGGTCTTTACATTGATCTGCGATACGCTCGCCAGGACCCTGATAGCTCCGGGCGAGATCGCCATCGGTGCGATAACGAGCATCATCGGTGCTCCGTATTTCCTCTATCTCATGCTCAAGAACCTTCTGAGGGAAAGGAGGATGCGATGAACCTGGAACTTAAGAACGTGACCAAGAAGTACGGCTCTTTCAAGGCGCTGGACGATATAAGCATCACGATCCCTGAAGGCAAGCTCACTGTCATCATGGGCCCTAACGGCTGCGGCAAGACAACACTTCTTCGCCACATCGTAAACTCATATTCATCGAAAATGTCCGTCGCTTACGTTCCGCAGGAGACCTTCGGAAGCATCGGCATGACCGCCAGGGACGTTGTGTCACTGGGCCGCTATGATAAATCGAAGTTCTATGTCCGTGAGAGTGAGGAAGATAAAAAACTCATCTCCGGTGCCATGAAGGATATGGAGATTGAAGCTTATTCAGCACGTAATCTGGATACATTAAGTTCAGGCGAGAAGCAGAGAGTCTTTATCGCGAGAGCTCTGGCGCAGAATGCTCCGTGGACTTTGCTCGACGAGCCGACGGCTAATCTTGACGTTAAGCATGCGGATATGCTGATGAGCGTTCTCAAAAGTTTCAACAGATCATGCATCGTCGTTCTTCACGATATCAATCTCGGAAGTCTTTACGCTGACAACATAATCCTCATGAAGGACGGGAAGATCTTATCATCCGGAGATCCTTCAACGGCACTTAACTGCGAGCTCCTGAGCGAAGCATATGAGACGCATTTTATGTCCGCCCAAATCGGAGAGCGGAATGTTTATGTGAGTTCTATGTTGTGATATACTTCCCAAGAACATAATAAAGGGGCAAATATTATGGAAGAAGAGAATGATGAGATTAAAGTAACTGAGATGTCTCCAAGAGAGACAAAAAAGATAACCGCATATTGGATATGGGTATTAGGCAGCTTCGCTGCAATGATCATCCTGGCGTTTATCGAACCTGCAAAATGGCTTTGTGCACCGCTTTGCGGTCAATTGATGGTCGGACTTGCGATCGCTTTCATGGTCAACGATAAGAAGAAAAAGATCGGAAGGATCCTTTTTTACCTGCTATTTATCATTTCAGGATTGGCATTGTTTATCTTGCCGATCCTGATGAAGTTCGTTGATTTTACACTTCCTGAGTCAACGGTCCTCTGGCTCGCGCTTGTTATCGGAGTCGGTGTCATTGCTGTTCCGATCGTAAGTTATATCTATTCCTGTAAGCACTACACGGAAGAAGTTGACGCAGTTGTCGTTGATTATATCAGTCATAACAGTTCGAACGGTCATATAGTGAAGACTCCGGTGTATGAGTTTTCGTATATGGGAAAACTATACAGAGTCAGCAACAGTAATTTCACTAACTATGGAAACCCGGGAATCGATCAGCATGTGACCTTGCTCATAGATCCTGAAGATCCGGAGGAATTTTTCGATAAGAAGAGAGGGGCATCAAGGATATTCGGCAGTTTCTTTATCGGAGCGATATTCCTGGTGGTCTCCATATTGGGACTTGTGATCGTATATTTTCATCCCTGGGGATAAGAAGAACCCGCGCTCACTTCAAGTGACCGCGGGTTTTGTAATTGAGAGGATCAGTTGTATCTATTCCAGATATAATCGCTGTTCCATGGGTTTCCGTAATCGAGATGCGGGTTTTCTCTTGCGCACTCGAGCCATGTTCCCGATCTTTTAAGGAAATATGCTATAAAGTTAAGTCTGGTCTTTCTCTTCAGATAGTTTTCGGCGCTCTTGTATTCGGTTGTTGTCGGAGCTCTGCCCAATACACATTTGTAGATCACAGTAGTGAAATCGTGGTTAGTCATCTTGCTGGTCTTTTTCCAGAAAAGATCACTGCTTATAAATCTGTTCAGATAGTCACATGCGTCAAAATCGTGAGAGTGGGCGTAAGAGAATTCATCTGGACTTACACTGCCCGTATTGTTACCGATGGACTGATTGCAGTATGTAACAAATAATGCCATCGCATACAACTGGTCAAGACTCTTATCATTATGATCTGACGTGAAAGACGGAACAGCATAAAGAGAAGTATTATTCTTTGGAAGATACTTGGAATTATTAAGAGAGATAGCTTTACGTACGGCAGCATATGCATTTACGCATCCTGCACCTGTCTTACTGTCTCCAAGATCGGTAGCTGTCTCTATGACGATCTCCGCCGCCTGCTTAGATGTAAGTGACGGATCAGCTGATAAGACCAATGACACTACGCCTGTAACGATAGGACAGGACATGGATGTACCGGACATCATCTGGTATCCGTCAAGAGTCTCGTCGATCGACCAGATGGCAGAACCCGGAGCACTGATATCAACAGCTCCGTAACTCGAGAAATCGGAACGCGTGAGCTGACAGCCTGCTACTCTTAATGCACCGACGGCAATCGTATTCTCGAACTTTGCCGGATAATTGGCTCTCGCACTACCGTCGTTACCTGAAGAACAGATACATATCATTCCACGGTCCAGACATGTGTCGATCGCAGTCTCCAGTGACTTTATGCCCGTGTCCACGCCGTTTCCTCCAAAACTCAAGTTTGCTACTTTGCAACCGTTTTTTGAAGCATGGTTAAGAGCACCGATGATACTTGAACTGTCCAATATCGCGCCATCAACAGCCGTGGTGATCAGGACAAGTTCCACACAGTCGTTGGTGTTTCCGCTCGCGACACCGAAATAGGATGAGCCATTCACAGATGAAGCACCTATCAGACCGGCTACATGCGAACCGTGATTATCAGGGTTCTTGTAATCGAAAGGCTTCTTTTTGCCGGTCGTAAAGTCGCATGACAGTGTCATATTGACTGAAGGATAGATCTCGTAATTGAATATATTTGCTTCTGTATCAAGAACAGCAACTCTTGTCCTTCCGTGAGACGGCAACGCCGAGATAAGATCCCATGCCTCGAAGGTATGGATCGCTTCATGCTGCCATTGAACCGTATCGCTCGCCGTAAAACCCGAAGGTGAACCATAAGTCTCACGCTCGAAATAGTAATCCGGCTCTACATAGATCACGTCACTTGAATCTGCTAAGGTCTCCATAGCTTCTTCAGGAACGATCCCTTCCTCCAGGACTACCGAATAGAGCTCATAGCCTTCATCGTCCATGATACATGTGACAGCTTTGGTATCGATCTGAGACTTGAGGTCGCTCTCATCTGCTTCAGGCTTTGTCATGACGATCAAAGTGTTGTCAGAATGCGGAGCCTCATAGTCAATGTCAGCGATCTTTTTCTCGAAAACAGGCGTAACGCCATTAGGTTGTGCGTTTACCGGAATGGAGAAAAAACTGCAAACTAAAGAGATCGACAATAATGCCGACAACGTCGAAACTGTTTTTTTCATGTTGAAATTCCTTTCCCTACGAAATTTATTATCTCCCCAAATTACGCTCATCATATCATCATCAAAAGAGTTTGTGAACGACAAAAAGAGTTTATATAACGAATTCGCAGATAGGTGAGAAAAATCCCGAATAAAGACATGGTTTTTTAACCTGCTCCTCATCGTTCTTTCTCCCATGATGCTCCAAATTATGACAATATTGATTATTTGTCCTCTCCAAAACAAAAATCCGCGATCACTTTGGTGACCGCGGTATCAAAATATGTGGCTGGTCGTAGGGGATTGTTACATATAATTTTTTACAGTTTGTTAGTTACCACATATTCCAAATCATATCAGGGTCATATGCATCACCGTATTCCAGCTCAGGATATGCGAGAGAGAATGCGTTTGCTACATATGCGCGCTCAAGGATGAATCCGTTGACGAGGACATGATCGCTCGTTCTGACCTTCATGAACTTAAGTGCCTGATTAAGCTCGGCAGAAGTAGGAAGTCGGTTCAAAACGATACGATAAACAGTCTTTACGTAAGTCTCATTATTCATTCTGCTGGTCTTGGTATTGAATGCTATTGAGCAAAAGAGTCTGTCCAGATATTCGACAGCGGTAAAGTCACTATTAATGTAGATATTTGTCTCTTTGAGCCACGTATTTACATCGTAGATCCCTATCTGGCGAAGAGAATTGGAGACAAACAGGTATGCCGCATAGTACTCATCGACAGAGTCCTTTCTGACAGTATCGGCGATCTTTACACTGACACCTGTATTTCCGGAAGACAACTGCTTGGTGCTCGCTGATACCGGAAGTGTGAAGAGGCTGAAAAGGACTGACATTGTAAGTACAGCTGTAGCCACGGTTAGCATTTTTTTCATATAGATTTTTCTCCTTTCAACTAAACCCTTATTCAGGTAAGTCATTCAAAGGATCCCTTGCATTTTCTATGGCCACGACATCATTCTACATACGTAGAATATAAATGTCAACAGAAATTTCTACATTTGTAGAATATTTTTCGAAAAAACTTCAGCAGACGCTCGGTCTAAGTGTTTTTGATTACCGGTTATAAGAAAATCCATTGGAAAATCCCTGTAGTGAGGGATTCTATGCGAGATCAGTAAGTAATAGAAGGCAAAAAAAAGAGTTCCAAGCAATATTGGAACTCTTTTACGTTGGAGGCGCCACCCAGATTTGAACTGGGGAATAAAGGTTTTGCAGACCTCTGCCTTACCACTTGGCTATGGCGCCGTGCAACTTTGATATTATGAGGTACAACGCCCCTTTTGTCAAGAGTTTATTCGTTGCCTGAGAGCTTATCCGGAAGGTCGTTCCAAAGGTCGTTCAGGTTGTCGTGGCGGTTATATTTCATGATGACGATCTTGTCGTGCGCGGCATAGATAAAAGGTATGTCCATCTCGCCTAAGCCCGGGTCGGTATTAAATGCCATCTTCTCGTTATCCGGGTCAGGGGAGAACTCTGCGTGAATGTCTTCTCTGTTGCCTCTGGCATCCATACGGATCCAGCCGCCTGCCGCATCAAGATAAGCGAACACGAGTCCGTGTAAGATCAGCGGGGAGTCGGGCGTATCAAGTCTTAAATACTGATAGCCGATCCCTGCAGGGATGTTGTTGGCACGAAGGAGTGCGCAAAGAAGGTTGGCCTTAGCAAAGCACAGACCCTCTTTTTCCTCGAGAACGCGTGATGCCTTGAGGACTACTTTGTTTGAGCCGATGTCGTGGGAGTGCTTGATCTCGTCACGGACCAGGAGAAAACACTGTCGTGCGATCTCCAGCTCAGGATCGAAGTAGGCTTCCGGGTCCTGCTTTTCAACTGCGTTTACCGCGCGCTCGTAACAATACTGCGCGATGATCCTTACCTTAGGGTCATCCTTGTTTATGTACTCGCTTGCCTCAAGGTATTTATTGAAATCGTGTCTTTGCTGCCACTGCATATCTGATCTCCGTTATTTATCGAAAAAGTCGATCGCGTTTTTGTAGAATGTCTCGATCGCTTCCTGTGAACTCGTGTAGATGGTGTGCTTCGAGTTCGGGATCTCAAGAAGCGTTATGTTCGGATTACTATTCGCGAACTTGTAAGTTGTTTTTGTAACAACAAGTTTATCATCTTTTGAGCACATTAAAAGCATCTTTGTCTTGATCTTTGACATGAGCTTCTTATCAAGTAACTTATCCCTTACGTTGACGGCCTCCAGAAGCCAGGAATTGGAGGAAGATGAGTTCTGATAATGCCAGTCCGCACGGCGGGTATTAAGGTTCGTCAGGAACCTGTGATAGCTCATATCCGTACTCTTATCGAAAACAGGATTCGGATCCCACTGACCTGAATGTACGAACCTTGCTTCAAGACCCTCTTTCTTGATCTGTCTTTTAACAAAACGCAGGCACATGAATCTCGGGATAAAACTGGTCCTCGGCTGGATCATAGGGGAGCAGAAAACTGCCTTTTGGATATTGTTTTCGAACTCGGCAAGGTATAAAAAGACGACTGCGCCGCCCATGGAATGTGACATGAGATATACGGGAGCACCGTCGGAGTTAGGCTCAACAAGGCCCTTGATGAGGGCGTCCAAGTCTTTTACATAGTCTTCGAAGTCTTTGACGTGGGTCAGGTGCTCGCCCGGGACTTCGCGTCCGGAGTAGCCGTGACCGCGCTGGTCGAAGAGGAAAACGTTGTAGCCTGAATTAAGAAAATACCAGGCCATCTCGTAGTATTTTTGCAGGAATTCGGTAACGCCGTGGAGCACGACGATGGATGCTTTGGCGTTCTCGACCTTGAAATAACGGTAACGGAGCGTAAGTCCGTCGAATGAAGCGAAATCTCCTGTTACGGAGCAGTCTTCCAATATAGGTGTGATCTCCTCGATGAACTTCGGATAATCGTCATCGTGGCATATCTTAAAGTCCTTGTTTGGTGTAAAATACATGCTTAGGGCTCCCTGTGAAAAGTATTACTATGATAAAGGAAAATTGACATGAAAACAAGCAACCGCAAGAAAATCATAATCCGCGCTATCCTCATCTTTATATTGCTGAACATCATAGCGTGCCCGATCATCACGAAGATAATCTACGACAAGATGTTCCCGAGATATGACGAGACAGTTGTGGTTGCCGAAGAATATAAGACGCTGGTGGACAATAGAAAGACTTACGACTTTGAGGTAGGCAAGAACACCCTTAAAGGGTATCTGTACGATAACGATGACAAGACGGCGCTTATCGTGATCGCTCCGGGCTTTAACTCCAGCTGCGACGATTATCTTCCGCAGATAAAGAAGTTCAGTGACGCAGGCTACGGCGTTTTTACTTTTGATACGACGGGAAGCTGCACCAGCGAAGGTAAGTCTTCGGTCGGTTTTGAGCAGGAGCTGGTGGACCTCGATGAGGCATTGAACTTTGTTGAGAGCCAGGGTAATTTCGGCTACGGTAAGATCGCACTCTTCGGTCACAGCAGAGGTGGTTACTCCGTTTGCAGCGTAACCCTTTTCGGACATAAGGCAGATGCGATCGTATCTGTCGGAGGCATCAACAGCGCCATGGAAGGTATCATGGAGCCTGCAGTCGATATGATGGGAAACTTTGCTTATGCCAACTATCCGATGCTCTATCTTTATCAGCTGGTCCTTTTCGATAAGGATTATGTTGATGCTGATGCAGTGGATGCTTTTAACAAGACAACGATCCCGACGCTCATCGTTCACGGTGCTGAGGATGAGAAGATCGCGGTGGATGAGTACTCTGTATATTCGCACATGGATGAGATCGAGAAGAACGACGTGAATGATGAAGTCGACTACATCCTTAACAAGACGCCGGGCAAGGACGGACATGTGGATATCCTTACGGATGATGCTCTGATGGATGACATCGTTTCCTTTATCGACGAAAGTGTGCGATAATCAACAAAGAGTTATTGAAGTTAGGAGACCACTATGTGCGTTGTCGTCATTCCCGCCTATGAGCCGAACGATAAGCTTGTCGAGCTCGTTAAGACCCTGTCTTTCAAGGGTTACGGCGTTCTTGTTATAGACGACGGCAGCGGCGAGAAGTATAAGAATATCTTCGATAAGGTCGCCTTATATCCCAATACCAACGTAATAGCCAATGATCAGAACATGGGCAAGGGTGCGACGCTGAAGCATGGCATCTCCCGCATCAAGGAATTCTTCCCTGAGTGTAAGATCTTCATCACCGCTGATGCTGACGGACAGCACCGCGTGGAAGATATCGATAAGGTAAGGGCAGAGCTGGAGAACAACGCCAGGCTAGTTCTTACAGTCCGTATCCGTAAAGGCAAGATCCCTTTCCGTTCAAGGTTCGGCAACGACCTTTCCAAGTTCGTCTATACGATCCTCACGGGTCACTATTTTACCGATAATCAGTCCGGCCTTCGAGGCTTTACGATCGAAGACGTAGACTGGCTCTCGAGAGTCCGCGGCAACAAGTACGACTATGAGCTCAATGTGCTGTTCTACGCAGACAAGCAGTCCATCCCGATCACCACGATCCCGATAGAAGCCATCTACATCGATGACAACAAGGACTCCCACTTTAGCCCTGTAAGGGACACGATCCTTATCTATAGGAGACTGTTCTCCACGGCGTGGCCTTCGTTCGCGGCCGTCATCACCTGGGGCGCCCTGATGCTCATCGTCTCATTCCTTTTTAAGTACAAACTGTTCTTCCTGCACGTTCCGGGATTCGGCATCGCGTGCACGTTCATCAGCGTGATCTTCTACAGGTTCATCGTGCTCCGCCGTTTCAAGTACAACGACGGCCTTCGAAGCATAGTCTATTCGATATTCAGATACACTCTCTACACGGCGGGCGTCGCCATCCTGCACTTCCTGTTTTCGTGGATGCCTTTGTTTGTCGCCCTTGCGATCGTTGTAGGTTTCCTCCTTCCTGTCGAATATTATTTTCGAAAAGGAATGCACGTATCCCAGTACAGGGACATCAACAAGGAAAGATAAACCCTCACTCGGAACGTTGCCGGTGCTCCTGTTTTCTTTCGTTTACTGTTTTCGAAAAGGAAAAAGTATGGCAAAATGAAACCAAATTCGCAAGAAACGGTGACATCTGTTCCGGAAAAGGAGGGTAACATGATCAAACGTTTTGTAAGCATGATGATATCGATCGTCATGATCGTAATGATGATCCCGGCTGTAGCTGTTTTTGCCGACGGCGGGGATGAGATCCCTGAGATCAAGTTGAACGAGAAGGGTTATGTCCAGTTTGAAGGCAAGACCGGGATAACGAATGAACAGTATATTCTCGAACTGGAAAGACCTGCAGTCGTCAGATTTGATGCGGGAACTTACTCGCATATGATGAAGGTATATCAGATCTTACCCGATGGCGGTACGCATTCTATCGGAGGCTCAAATTCCACATCTGTCAAATATCTCGGAACGGGTAAGTATATCTTTGAGATCACCATGCATGGTTCCGGACCGGAACTGACGGCTCATACCATTGATATCGAAGCTTACTATCTGGAGGCGCATCTCACAAAAGACGGAGAAGAAAGAGTACTTCCCATCATGCCTTCAATATTTTATCCTGTACAGGTAATGGTCGAGAAAACAAGTTCCGTAACGGTGGAGATCAAAGCGGCCGAGGGATTTGAATATTCCTACGATTGGTTTGATTACGGTACCGGCGGAAAATCAGACAACAATAAATTTGTGATCAACGGTTTTGAAAAAGCTGACTGTTGGGTCAATCTTACGGTAAGTTCAGAAAGATCGAGCATTCCGCTGGATTTCAGTTTCTTATTGGATCCTCATCTGGTCTTTGAACAGAGCGCGAATTTCCTGGCAGACACTCATAGCGATGTAACATATGATCCTCAGATCAAAGCGGATCCGGAATACGATACCCTGGTAATGTCCTGGTTTCTAAATAATTACCTGCCGCCGTTTGAATTTAAGGATCTCACATATTTTGAAGCAGTACAGATCTACGGTTCAGTTTCCAATCCCGGAGATACTGATGATGTTCTGGACATGAAAACATGTTACACGTACTTATTTGTTTTGTATCCTGAGAATCTGAAGAAGTTGGATCTTGATAAGGAAGTATCCGTTAATGTTACACGTATGAATTTGTTTAACGATGAAGCCGGTACTGCCGGGGAAGTCGACAAGTATGAGAAGATATTCTCTTTCACTCCGGAAAAGACAGGAACATATACATTCTCATCCGGAGGCATAGCAGATACTTACGGAGCCGTATTTGATTCCGACAGGAAATGTATCGCCTGCAATGATGATCTGAAAGGAACCTATGAAGAGCAATATCCGGATATTAGAACCAACTGGAGAAAATCACTGAATGGAACGGAAGATCTGAACTTCTCGATAACATGCGATCTTACCGCAGGAAAAACATACTATCTTGCAGCTACTTTGAATCCTTTCAACGATGATTTCAAAAAAGATTCATACGATTTCACTGTCAGCCTGACTTGTGACAAAGTAGCAGATACTCCTACACCGACAGCAACGGATAAACCTACTGAGAATCCGACTTCGGATCCGACAACATCCCCTGAACCAACCAAAGGCGGCGGATTTGAGGATTTCGTAGAAAGACTTTATACTGTAGCTCTTAATCGTCCGTCCGAACCTGAAGGAAAAGCTTTCTGGTGTGAGCACGTAGGTAACGGAGATCTTAACGGCGCACAGTGTGCAAATGAATTCCTTCTAAGTAAAGAGTTTAACGACAGAAAACTTACTGATGAACAGTTCCTTGAAGTTCTTTATAAAACATTCTTCGACAGGGATGCAAAGGATGATAAGGACGGTTTCAATTTCTGGATGAACAGTCTTAAGACTGAAGGCAGAGATAAAGTAGTAGACGGATTCATTAACTCGACAGAGTGGTGCAATATCTGTGCATCCTATGGTGTTAAGTCAGGAGCTACAAGAGCGAAGGCAACGATAGCATCAAAGAATGCTACGGCATTTGCCACAAGACTTTATACTGAGTGTCTCGGAAGAGATCCTGAGACTGAAGGTCTCAACTTCTGGAGTCTTGGTCTCACCAACCTTGAGCTTACAGGCAAGCAGGCTGCACATGAGTTCTTCTTCTCTAAGGAATTCAACGATCACAACTTTGATAACAAAGAACTTCTTACGAGAATGTACAGAACTTTCATGGGACGTGAACCTGACACTGACGGAATGAATTTCTGGCTAAACAACATGAAGAACGGAATGACAAAGGAAGACGTCTTCAATGAGTTTGTGAAGTCAGCCGAGTTTACGCAGATCTGTAAGGACTACGCGATCGACAGAGGCTGATCGGGAATTAAACCAAAAAAATCAGGGGTTGTGATCGATTCACAACCCCTGTTGTTTTTGAGTATAAACGGATCAGCCGATCAACTGCTTTACGCAGGAGAGAACTGTTCTTCTGTTACCTGCACCGTGCATCTTCACGACTGTTCTGTTGATACCGAGGAAGTATGCACCGCCAAGTTCTGTGAAGTTGAAGTTTGCTTCCATCTTGGAGTAGAGGGCAGGGTCTTTGGAACCGAGCATTTTCGCGCAGGCCATACCGGCAGACTCGATTGCCTTGATGAGAACATTTCCGGAGAAACCGTCTGTAGTGATGACTTCGCAGGAACCGTTCTGAACATCGCATCCCTCAACGTTACCGATGAAGTTGAGGTCGGAGTAGGAAAGGAGCCTGTGTGCCTCAAGAGTGAGGGCGTTACCCTTGCTCTTCTCGGAACCGACTGAGAGAAGTCCTACACGAGGTGACGGATTGTTGAACCTGGATGAGTAGAACTCGGAGCCAAGCTTCGCGAACAAAACGAGATCGGAAGCGGACGGCGTAAGGTGTGCGCCGCAGTCCAGGAGAGCCGTCCAAGTGTTATTCTCAGGACCCGGGATGAGGGAACAAAGAACCGGAGCGGATAAGCCCTGCTTAAGACCGATCCTTGCTATGGAACCTACCATCAGTGCGCCTGTGTTGCCGGCGCTAAGAAGTCCCAGAGCCTCTTCGTCATTCTTGATGCCGTTAAGGGCCATGGCCATGGAGGACTCGTTTCTTCCTCTGAAGATGTCCATAGGATTATCGTGGTTAGTGATGAAATCCGTTGCGCCAACAATGGACCAGCGTGATTCATCAACGCCGGAACTGGTCAGAAGGAAGTTGATAAGATCCTTGTTTCCGTAGAATTCTATAAAAAGTTCGGGGATGGCAATGAGCGCATCGATACCGCCGCTGATGATTTCTTCCTCGCCAAGGTCGGCACCGTAGGTGTCAAGCAAGATCTTTTTCATAAGATATTCCCCCAATCTTAATTCAAATTATTCAATTGCCATTACAAAGCTGTACACATCCTGAAGGCCCGGAACTATACCGATCTCGAGGAGCGGGAATTCCGAACACAGCAGATCTTCAAGAACTGAAGCTTCTTCTTCGGATACGTCCTTTCCGTAGAAGACTGTGAGTACGTCTTTGTCGTTGATGTCTTCGTAACCTTTGAGAAGGTTAACAGCCGCATCGAGCTTGTTGATAGCAGATATCCTTATCTCCTTATTGAGGATACCCACGTATTCGCCCTTAATTATCTTGATGCCGTCCATCTCGGCATCGCGTGTTGCAGTAGATACAAGTCCCGTATCAACGTTATTGAGTGCATATGTCATGCTGTTCATGAATGCGTCGATGTCCGAAGCATATTTATCCATGAGTGACAGGGAAGAGTAGCCTTCAGCCAGGGACTTAGTCGGAATGATCCTTACATCGCAGTCCTTATAAAGCTTAGCTGCCTGCTCAGCCGTAAGGATGATGTTCGAGTTATTTGGAAGAACGACGATGTAGTCGGCATCGATCGTCTTAAATGCATTTACAAAGTCCTCGGCAGACGGGTTGTTCGTCTGGCCTCCGTCGATGACCGCATCTGCGCCGAAATCCTCGAACAGCGACTTAAAGCCCGAGCCCGTGCATGTCGTTACGACAGCGAACTTCTGATGCTTTTTCGGCCTTGCCGGAGCTGCGGAATTGGTCGTTGTCTTCGCGAGCACCGACTCCGAATCCTCGGCAATGATCTCGTTATGCTGAACTGTCATGTTCTCGATCTTCATGGTAACGAATTCACCGAACTTGTGTGCGTACGCGAGCGGCACCTCAGGCGTCTTCGTGTGGATGTGCACCTTCACGAGCTCCTCGTCGCGGATAGCCACGATCGAGTCGCCGAGCTTTGTAAGTTCTTCAATGAATTCGTCGATGTCGAATCTGTTGATCTCTGTCTTTTTCGAAAAAAGCTGCAGGATGAATTCGGTGCAGTAACCGAACTCTACCTCGGAGTTCTCGTCCAAGAGTGAAACAGCAACAGAAGAAGGAGCTGTGTGCTCAGCTTCTGATACTTCGATGGCTTCTCCCTTAAGAGCCTTCTTCATACCTCTGAAGATAGCAAGAAGACCTGCTCCGCCGCTGTCCACAACGCCTGCATCGGCGAGGACCTCCAGAAGTGACGGGGTTCTTTCAAGAGATGCCTCGAGCTCAGGGATCAGTATATCGAACAGTGACTCAAAGTCTTCGATGGATCCGCTGTTGCTTTTTAAGATCTCAGCTCCGTCAGTCATGAGCGTGAGCATTGTTCCTTCAACAGGATTTACGACAGCGGAGTATGCCTGATTACGGCCGGACTCCATGGCATTGGAAAAATCAGCGATGGTCATCTCGTCGATATCGGTCATGCCCTTTGCAAATCCTCTGAAGAACTGGGAGAGGATAACACCCGAGTTGCCGCGTGCGGACATCAGGGTGCCTTTCGAAAACGCCTTCATCATATCTTTGAAGGAGGCATCCTCTTTTATTGTCTCGATTCCGCCCTGGAGCGTTCGGCCCATGTTAAGACCGGTATCGCCGTCAGGGATAGGGAATACGTTCAGATTGTTGATCTCTTCTTTTTGACTCAGAAGCTGCTGATAACCACCGTTAAGCATTTTCGCGAGCATTACAGAGTCAATTATCGAATGGTTCATGTGTGTCTAATTCTTTCTGTTACAAAGTTACTTCATCACCAAGGTAATAGCAGATGATAGTGCCGGGACCTACGGAAGCTCCGACGATCGGTCCGATGTTGCTTATGTAGCAATCCTTGAACGGGCTGTACTTAGTGATCTCGTTCTTCCAGAACTCTGCATCCTCAGGGCAGTCTGCGTGAGAGATGAAGAGAGTCTGTGACGAAGGATCGATGACCTCGTTCTTTACATCCTGAGCTGTCTCGATAAGAGCGTTCTTGAAGCCCTTGATCTTCTTTACTGCCAGGTTTTGTCCCTTGGTATCGGAGATGAGGATAGGCTTAACGTCGAAGATGTTACCGAAGAAAGCGCTTGTAGCCGTAACTCTTCCGGACTGCTTAAGGAACTTAAGATCTGCAACTACGCCGATCTGGTGGACCTTAAGACGGTTGTCTTCGATATACTTTGCAACTTCCTCGATGCTCTTGCCTTCCGAACGAAGTTCACTTGCCTTGATAGCGATATATCCCTGTCCGAGAGAACTGATAAGAGGATCGACGCAGATGATCTTCATGTCAGGATGATCTTCGAGGAACTCCTCTGCGATCATCTTAGCCATGTTGATGGAGCCTGACAGTGCAGACGAACAGGAGATGTATAGAACATCCTCGCCTCTGTCTGCGCACTCCTGAAACTTAGCCTCATATACAGGGCCCGGTACCTGAGTCGTCTTCATGATCTTACCGCCGCGCATGAGGTCGTAGAACTCTTTTGCGCTGTGGGATTCCCAGTCAAGGGAAGCCGGATATTCCTTCTCGTCGAGTACGTAGTTCATCGCTGCATAGTCGATGTCGTACTTGTCACGCATATCTTTTCCGAGATCTGCCGTGGAATCTACAAGGATAGTAAACTTTCTGCTCATATCATCACCTTATTATTTTTTCATCCCCTCAAGAATGTCATTGAGTACTTTCTTTTCTTCTTCGAGAGTCTCCGTTACCTGCTTACCCATGAAGTATGCACAGCAAAGGCCGGGTCCGATGTTGGCGCCGCAAGCCATACCTACATTGTTCATGATGATCTCCTTAGGGTGGAAAGTCTCTTTAATGTCATCAGCGAGCATATCTGCGAATTCCTTACGGAGTGAATGTGCTACGAAGATGATCTGGTCTTCAGGGTTCTCGATGAAGTGCTTCATGTACTCGATAGTAGCCTTGTTAGCTGCCTTTCTGCCCTTAGCCTTACCGATAACCTCAGATACACCGTTCTTGTTGAAGTCTGCGAGAGGAGCTACGCCAACGAGTGTTCCGAAGAAAGCCTTGAAGTTGGAAACACGTCCGACCTTGGCAAGGAAGTAGAGGTCATCCATGAAGCCCATCTGATGGATGTTTCTCTTAATGCTCTCGATATATTCGTATGTCTCTTCGATCGTCGCACCGGACTGCTTCTTCTCGCATGCCTTGATAACGAGAAGTGCAAGAGATGTTGAATAACGAAGTGAATCTACACAATAGATCTTACGATCAGGATACTTCTCACGGAGTTCCTTAGCTACGAGTTCTGACTCATTGAATGAAGTGGAAAGACCTGAAGACAAAGAAATGCTCAGGACATCCTCACCTTTCTCAAGATGTCTCTCGAAAACTTCCCTGGCCTCGCCCATAGGCACACTTGCTGTCTTATAGAGAACGTTGTGTCCCTTCATTGAAGAATAATATTCGTCCGGTGTCATCTTCTCCCAGTCAAGAGAGATCGGCTCACTGTGTCCGTCCGGAAAATAGATCGTTCCTCTGAGATAGTCCTCGATTCCGAATCTGTCACGAAGATCCTTCTCAAGATCGCAGGCTGTATCTGGAATAATTACAAAACCCATATATTTCGCTCCTCCAAAAAAGTGTAGTTCTTTAACGCGCATATTAATACGCATACACAGTATATTAACAAAAATTGTCTTGACATTCAAACTATTTTGAACCTTTATATTATGTAGTGAATGATATAATCAAACTGTCATCACAAGGGTGAAGGAGGGGCATTATGTTTTTGGTTCAGCTTACTATAAGCGGATGGGCGATCGCGGCCATTATTATTGCGGTACTTCTCGTGGGAAGCGTAGTCGGTATGTTTTTCTTCCTGAACCCTATCGCCATCAAAGTATACGAGGAGCAGGTCGTAAGGACCACTCCCGAGAAATTCGGCAACGACTGTACATATCAGGACAACGAGGAGCAGGTTCAGATGTGGAACGAAGGCCTTGCTTTTGCTGAGACCATCAAGGACAAAAAGCAGCCTGTCGACATCGTTAACGACGGCCTTAAGCTTCACGCCGAGTACTACGACCACGGCTCCGACCGCTGCGTCATCGTTATCCCGGGAAGGGCAGAAGGACTTATGTACGGCTACTACTTCGACCAGCCTTACTGGGAAGCAGGCATGAACATCCTCGCAGTTGACCCTCGTTCACACGGCAGCAGCGAAGGTAAATATCACTCCCTCGGACACTACGAGCACAGAGACCTCGACAAGTGGCTTACCTGGCTCGAAGAAAAGCACGGCATCAAGAAGGTCTACCTCCACTGCATCTGCGTCGGAACGGTTACGGGTCTTCTTGCAGCAAAGAATGCTTCTAAGAGGAGCAACATCAAGGCCATCATCACCGAAGGTTCATTCATCAAGTTCAAAGAGACATTCAGAGAGCACATCAAGTACGAGAAGAAGCCGGTATATCCGATCCTTCCGATGTGCCTTTTCCATATCGAGAAGAACACGGGCGCGAGACTTCGCGAAGAAGCTCCTATCAAGCTCGTCAAAGAGATCGGCGATATGCCGATCCTGTTCCTGTACGGCAGACAGGACATCTTCTCTCTTCCTGAGAAGAGCCAGAAACTCTACGACACATGCACTTCGCTTCACAAGAAGATCGTGTGGTTCGACAAGGGTGCTCATTCACACCTTCGCATCAACAACAAGGAAGCTTACGATAACGCCATAAAGGAGTTTGTCGGATAAGTGCGCATCAAGAAAGAACTACAGGATTACATCGATTACAACATTAATGCGCTCCTTAACTCGAAGCGCGATTTTAAGGCTATCTACGAGATCATGTTTCGCGACAACGGTCTGGTCCTCGCTGAAGCCGAGATAGACTACAGGATCCGCAAGTACACCTACAAGGAAGTCAAAGGCTACATCGAGAATGCCTCAGACTTCTTATACTCGAAAATAGGCGCCTCCCACGGCTACGTTGCCCTGGAGATGGAGAACTGCCTTGAGTGGATCGTGGCTTTCTGGGCGATCATCAAGAGCGGCAACAAGCCGTTCCTTGTAAACTGCCGCCATCCGCAGAGCCTTTCCGAGTCTATCATTAAGACTCTCGAGATCAAGACGATCATCGGAATGGAATCGACCAAGCTTACGGGCGAGTTCATCGATTTTTCGGAATTTACATTGACTGATGATTCCTACGCGAGATGTCCGGAGGACGTTTTCGAGAATGAGTTCGCGATATCGACTTCGGCGACGTCACTTCATCAGTCCATCTGTTTTTACACGGGTGCGGAGACCAGCAAGCAGATCCTGGATGCCGAGAGCATCGTCAAGGAGAGCCCGAGAATGGCGACCGGCTACCACGGTTCCATCAAGCAGCTGGCGTTCCTGCCGTTCTACCACGTTTTCGGCCTGTTCGCGGTCTATTTCTGGTTCGCGTTCTTCGGCCGCACCTTCGTGTTCCTTAAGAACTATTCGCCTGACACCATCGTCCGCACCTGCCGCCGCCACGAAGTCACGCATATCTTTGCGGTTCCGGCGCTCTGGCATACCATCGAGAAGAAGGCCATGGCTGAGATCAACCGCCGTCCTGCGAGAAAAAGGCGCGCGTTCAAGACAGGTCTTAAGCTTTGCACTGCGATCCAGAATGTTTTCCCGTATGCGGGAACAAACATCGCCAAGTTCATTATGGGCGAGGTTACGGGATCCATCTTCGGACCTTCCATAGTGTTTTGCATAAGCGGCGGAAGCTATCTTAAAGACTCCACGCTGAAACTGTTTAACGGCATCGGATATCCGCTTCATAACGGCTACGGCATGAGTGAGATAGGTATCACGTCTGTTGAGCTTAGGTATAAGCCGAAGGAGCGTAACCTCAACTCCGTAGGTCATCCCATAGGCGACACGCAGTACAAGATCTCCGATCACGGAACGCTCCTTGTTAAGGGCGAGTCCTTAAGTAAGAAGATCATGATCGACGGCGTTATCCAGGAAAGAAACGAGTGGTTCGATACCATGGACGTAGCGGAAAACGACGGCAACTACTGGTTTATCAGGGGCCGTGAGAAAGACCTCGTTATCGGAGATAACGGCGAGAATATAAATCCTGATGCCGTCGAGCAGATGTTCGAGATCCCTTATGCTAAGAACTTTTCCTGCTACGGAGAGGAGAGAAGCGACGGCGAAGTCCTAGCAATGGTCGTAAGGATAGAGAATAATGCTACAAAAGAAGAGACAGACGCGATCTGCGAATATATAAACCGGGTCAACGACACGATACCGCAGACTTCCAGGGTCAAGAAGTTCTACTTTACCTATGACCCGCTGATGAGCGAGCAGGCGATCAAGGTCAGCCGGGCTTACTTAAAGCGCGGTATCAAGAGCGGCGATATCAAGCTCATGAAGATGAAGGAGTTCATGCCTAAGGAGACCATTGAGCTTCCTCCGGCAGATCCCGAGATACTGAAGACGGTAATAAAGATCATCGCTGACGTTCTTGAAAAGCCGGAAGCGGAGATCAAGCCTGGCGCGAACATCATATTGGATCTGGGAGCGTCGAGCCTTCAGTACTTCGCGATCCTTTCCAGGATCACGGACGAGTACGGGGTAGAGACCTTCACATGCAATACGGCAATCGAATTAAGTAAATACATTGAGGATCAGAAAGTATAATGGGTAGACGTTTTAGAAAGAACAAGTTCATAACGGGTTTTGTTAAGGTCACGGGATTACCGGCCCTTCTGATCCTCAAGCCGAAATTTTATTATCTTAATGAGAAGTGCTCGAAAAAACTGCCGAAGCCGTGCATCCTCGTGTCGAATCACATCTCGCTCGTGGATATGCCGCTTTACTGGTATCACTATATCTTCGACGATATAAGATTCCTGGTGGCGGAAGTCATGTTCAACAAGAACGCGTTCATGAATTTCCTCTTGTTCAGCGTCGGATGTATCCACGTTGACCGTGACAAGTACGACTTCTCGTTCATCGGAGAATGTCTCGACTGTCTGGACAGAGGCGAATCAATAGGAATCTTCCCGTCGTCCAGACTTCCCGTTAACGGCGTTCCGTTCCCGTTCAAGCCGAGCGTGGCGATCATCGCGACACATACGGACGCACCTGTTATACCTGTCTATACGGACGGAAATTACGGATTCTTCAAGAGAGCACACGTTATGGTCGGAGAACCTATAAATGTCAACGATTTTTGTCCTGATACTACCTTGCCAGAGACCCAGAGAGCGAGGATAATTACTTCAGAACTCGAGAAGTATGTCAATAATCTGGGAGAAGAGCTCAAAGCTCGAATGAACAAAGGATAGGTATGTTCGGAGACAAAAAGTACAGCGTTAATATGTTCTTTTACGATATCTCACACGGTATCGTGCTTTTTGGCGGCAGCATTCCTATGCCGAAAAAGTACACCGTCGACAAAAAGCCTTTTCGGAACAAAATAAAGGACGAGGGAATGATCATCGTGGGAAATCACGTGTCGTTCAAGGATCCGTGGTTCTATTCCGCGACTTTCTGGAACAGGAGGATGTTCTTCCTGGCGTCGGAACTGGTCATGAAAGATCCCATAAGGGACTTTCTCTGCCGTCATTCGGGATGTATCAAGATCGACAGGAATATCGCGGACATAAACGCCATAAGGGTCGCGACTAAAACGTTGAAGCACAAGCGCTGTCTGGCGGTCTTTCCTGAGGGAACGCTTCACAAGGAAGAAAGCGAAGACTTAACGGAGATCAAATCGGGTGTCATCTTCCTCGCGAGCCAGACCGGCGCACCGATAATCCCTGCTTATTCGCTCAAGCCCAAACATTGGTATAATAGAAGAACGATCGTAGTCGGTGAACCGTTCAGGATCAGCGACTATACAAAAAGAAAGTTCCTGTCGGTCCCTGAGATGGATGAGATCGCGAAGGCACTGATAGATAAGATCAACGAATGTAAGAATGTTTTCGATGAGATAACGGGAGGAAAATAATGGACATTTTGGAAGGTATCAAAGAGGCAGTAACTGACGCTTTCGGTGACGAGTTGGACCTTACGAAGATCACGCCTGAGGCTGATCTTAAGGAGGATCTGGGATTTAATTCCATCGGAATGCTCGCAATGGCAGTGTCTCTCGAGGAGAAGTTCGGCTTCGCTTTCACCAACGATGACCTGGCAGGGATCACTACTGTCCAGGATGTGATCGATCTGGTCAAAAGCAGGATATAAGCCCGTAATTCCGCGTTTTCGAAACAAAACAAAAAATTATTTGAAACTCAAAATAAATATACACAATCGGACATTGTTTGTTATAATAACTGCGGGTGTGTTATGCACTACTACATTGAAAGCGGGTATATATATATGGAAAACAATGATTATTCAATTATGGATGGATTCTTCAAGAAGGGTCTCGCATCAATCATCCTTGCTTGTACAGTCAGTATCGTAGGTTTGATTCTTGCAATCATGAACAAGAAGAACATCAAGAGTTATCTTGCACAGGGCGGCGAGCTCTATGGTAAGGGCAAGACAGGTAACATCCTTTCAACAATCGCTATTCCTGTAGCTATCGTTGAGTTGGCTTGTGTAGCAATCTACGTTATCTACTTCGTATTGATCCTTGGTGCAGTAGCAAGTGGCTTGAACTGATAAGCAAATGTTTTTAAGAGATGTCTCGTTCCGGAAACGGAGCGGGACATTTTTTTGCCGTAAAATCTGCCTAATCGTGAACAAATATGGAAATACAGGGCATTTGTTCACCGCTTGTTTATATAATTCCTCTCGAAAATGCGCTATAATCACAATCGTGGAATAAGAAATCTCTGAGTTTTTACAGGAGGTAATAACTATGGAAAACAACAATTATAATAATCAGCAGCAGAACTATCAGCAGCCAAACTATCAGCAACCGAATTATCAGCAGTCTTATGGCGGACAATACAGTCAGCCGTATCAGCAGCCATATCAGCAGTATGATCCCAACTACGATCAGACAGCGAGCGCTTTTCTTAAGTCAGCTATCATCGGATGCGTTCTCGCAGGCTTCCCGATAGCGAGCATCGTCGCTATCTTCAAGGGTAAGGGCAACAGAAAGAATATCCTCGAGTATATCGATCAGGGCGGCATGCACACACCTAAGATCAAGACAGCTTCGTGCCTCAGCCGTGCAGCAATCTACGGCGGAATCGGAATGACGATCTTCTACGGAATCTACTTCCTGTATTTCGGTCTTATCTTTGCAGGCCTCATCATTGGCGCGATCGGAAGCAGCTACTGATATCTTTAAGTCTAATCGGCCGGCTCACATAAGTGGGCCGGTTTTTTATTGTTTTCGAAAACGAGAGAAATGAATAAAAATACAGGAACATGAATAAAACCCTCTATTTTTGCATATTGCAATGTATATTTACTCAAAGTTCAATGCTATCATTCAGTTGTGAGTTGGGAAAAAACTTACAGTGTTCTGATTTAGGAGGGTAAAAAAATGAAGTATTTCAAGAAGATCGCAGCAGTCGCACTTATCGGAGTTATGCTCGTATCGCTCGCAGGATGCGGCAAGACAGTCAAGAAGATCGATGAAGACAAGATCATCGAGGTCGCTAAAAAGCAGCTCGACTTGAAAAAGAAGGATTTCCGCGATGGCGAAGATGATGAGATGTGGGGAACAAATTTCGAGGATGTAGATAATCCGTACATTTACGAGGATGTCTACTATCTCAAGGCATCCGAGTATGATGATGACGAGTCAATGTGGATTTCCTACTACATTTTCGAAGATGAAGAAGATGCAAATGATTATTTCTCACACTACTACGAGGCATATTCATTCCTGGACAAGAAGGACAGGAACTACAAAGAAGGCAAGAACGGATACTATATCGACGCCAACGATGATGACAGCTTCTCTGCAGTCTATTATGCAGAAGACATGGTAATCGATGTATCTGCATACGGTAAGGAATCAGCAAAGAAGATGAAGAAGTACGTTGGTAAGCTCGGCCTTCCTAACTGACTTAATAACCGATAACAAGGACCGTCTCCGGGGAGGCGGTCCTTTTTTGTGTGTGAACAGAGGTTTGTCTTTTATACTTTAATGTGGTAAATGTAAATTACGTTATGAATTCCAAAGGAGTATAAATATGGACAAGATCATTGCTTTTATACTCTATTTCGTCGTTGTGCTTGCTATCGGAATCTACTTCTTCGTTAAGAGCAAGGGCGGGGACGAGAAAGAGTATTTCCTTGGCGGTCGTCACATGGGTCCGTTCGTAACTGCTATGAGTGCGCAGGCATCGGACATGAGCGGCTGGCTTCTGATGGGTTTCCCTGGTTCAATCTTCGCATTCGGTATGGGACAGGTCTGGATCGGTATCGGTCTCGCACTCGGTACTGCAGCCAACTGGATCTTCGTAGCTACAAGGCTTCGTCGTTTCTCAAAGGCATCCAGTGACTCCATCACTCTTCCACAGTATCTTACGAACAGATTTGCCAGTAAGAGTTCTGTATTGAAGGTCGTTTGCGCGATCATCTTCCTTATCAGTTTTACGGTTTATGTTGCTTCCGCATTCGTTGCAGGAACAGCAGTATTCACATCAGTACTTCCTTGGTTTGCAGATCATCAGCATCTGGCTATGATCATCTTCGCAGTACTGATCCTCATCTACACATTCATGGGCGGTTATAAGGCAGTTTGCTGGACAGACTTCTTCCAGGGTCTCATGATGCTCGTAGCTCTCCTTGCAGTTCCAATCGTTATGAAGGCTGCAGGTGATTTCAGTGCTTCTTACACAGGTGCTTTCAAGGACGGCGTTTCCGCATTCGGAACAGATCCGTTTGCAGCTCCATGGCAGGAGATCGTAACCGGTCTCGGCTGGGGTCTCGGATACTTCGGTATGCCTCACATCCTCGTCCGCTTCATGTCTATCGAGAAGCCTTCACAGATCAAGAAATCCGCTACAGTCGCTATCATCTGGGTAGTCCTTACTCTCGGTGCTGCAGCAGTTATCGCTTATCTCGGAAGATCATTCATGCTTTCCAACGGAACATCTCTCGCAGAGGCTCTCCTTCCTGACGGAAGAAAGAGGATCTTCATTGAGATCGTTAGTGATATCTTCCCGGGCTTCCTCGCAGGAATCCTTCTTTCAGCTATCATCGCTGCTGCTATGTCAACGGCTGACTCACAGCTCCTCGTTGCATCTTCGGCATTTACAAGTGATATCTATAAGCCTCTTATCCGTAAGGAGAAGGCTTCAGATAACGAGATGCTCTGGATCGGACGTATCGTCGTTTTGCTTGTTGCAGTAGTTGCTTTCTTCATCGCACGTCAGGGCCTTGATAACGAAGCATCCTGGGCTGCAGATATCATGAACATGGTCGAGAATGCATGGGGACTTTTCGGAGCTTCCTTCGGACCTGTTGTTATCCTCTCATTGTTCTGGAAGAGATTTAATTATATCGGTGCAGTTGCAGGTATCATCGGCGGTGCTGTTGTTGATATCGCTTGGCTCCTTCTTTTCACGAGTACGATCAGAGAACCGCTCATTACTGATACAGGCGTATACGAGATCGTCCCGGGCTTTATCTGCGGACTTATCATCGCAGTAGTAGTAACTCTTGCTACTAAAGCTCCGGATAAGGAAGTCGAGGCTATCTATGCCAAGGCAACAGACAAGTCTATCGATGACTGACAGACATCATATCTGATTATTTGCAAATCCCCAAAGGTTGATCCTTTGGGGATTGTTTTATGTGATGAAACTGTCACCTAGATTAGTTGACTTTGATGTTTTTTATCTGCTATTATCTTCTCAAATAAGGGATGAGATATGATGGATATATGAATTTTCACTAGGTTTGTTTTCTCTGATAATTTATTTGAAGTCAGCTCATTGGATATTGGGGTGATTTTTTTATGTTAAAAAAGTTTGTTGCATGGGTCCTTGTTATGATCACGGCATTTACTATGCTGTCTGTAACAGGAACAAAAGTATCTGCAGATGAAAGTCTGGATGGAAAAGGCGGCAAGGTTCCGATTACAAAAAAACAGATCGATAAGGGAAGAGACTTGAGGTTTTGTCCTGATGAATCGGGTACTTACTACATAAGTTTTAAGGATGTGACCGGATCAGGACAGCCATGTCTGAATGAAGTTTTGGATTCAAACTATAAAGAAGTAAATGTCGAGAAATTCAAAGAAGGTTGGGGCGCAAATTATTATGCGCGAGTCAATCTTACCGGTGGTGAGATATATTGGTTTATACCCGGATACAGTGGAGTAGATGACGATCAAGATATCGCTTACACTTTTTGCGTCAAAAAAGCAGAACTTCCAACAGATATCCATCTAACTGTTGAGACAAAGAAGATCTATATAGAAGATATTGGTGATGACAGGCAAGTTACTTTGTCGGCATATATCGAAAACTGTGAGCCTTTTGATACGATGAGTGTCTATGTGACAAAGGATTCACGGTTAGATTTTTGCCCTTCTGATCCATATAAGGGAGATTTTTCAGAGCCTGGGGAAGGTATTCAAAATGTTCAAGCAGTAAGTTGCGGATGGTTTTCAGACGATTCTGCATACAGGGTAGTAGATATAATAAGTTATATTGGCGATGAAAATTTAATTGAAATCGTAGGCGATGAATTTTTCACAATGAAATTTACACTTCCGGCTGATGTAAAACCGGGTGATTTTTACAAGGTTGAACTTCCCAAGCAAGTGAAAGGAAATTCTGTTCAAATCAATTTCAGTAATAGCCGTGAAGATAGTTATTTAGGAGATGTGTGTTTTACTCAACTTAATTCCGGAGGAATCCTTATAGCGTCAAAAGAGATGGAGGCATCATCAAATACACAAGGAAACAATACAGATGTCAGTACTCCAACTACATCTCCGACGACAGCTGTTCCTTCTTCCGAATTGAAATTTGATGATTTCGTTGAGCGTTTGTATGTAGTAGCCCTTAACCGACAGTCAGAGCCTGAAGGAAAAGCATTCTGGTGTGAGCATGTTGGTAACGGAGATCTTAACGGTGCACAGTGTGCAAATGAGTTCTTACTTAGTAAAGAGTTCAATGACAGAGGATTAAGCGACCAGGAGTTTCTTTATGTGTTGTACAAAACATTTTTTGACCGTGAGTCTAAAGATGATCCTGAGGGTTTCAATTTCTGGCTCAACAGTCTGAAAACTGAAGGACGCGATAAAGTAGTTGACGGTTTTATCAACTCGGAAGAATGGTGCAACATCTGCGCTTCCTATGGCGTTAAGTCTGGAGCAACAAGAGCAAAGGCAACCATTGCTTCAGCTAATGCAACTGCGTTTGCTACAAGGCTTTATACAGAGTGTCTTGGAAGAGACCCTGAAGCAGAGGGACTTAAGTTCTGGAGTCTGGGACTTACCAATCTGGAATTTAGCGGAACACAGGCGGCAAGAGAATTCTTTTATAGTTCTGAATTCGTGAATGCGAACTACAGTGACGAAGAGTATATCAACAGGATGTATAAGACATTCATGGGTCGTGACCCGGAGCCGGAAGGCAAAGCATACTGGCTGGATCTTCTAAGCAAGGGAACGAGCAGAGATGAAGTATTCAATTTCTTCTCTACATGTCCTGAGTTTACGGGAATCTGTAATGAATATGCGATAACAAGATGATTACGGGGCGGTTGTTCAGAAATGAACAACCGCTTTTTCTTTTTCGAGAAAAAGACTTCCGGGAGGCGAGCCTTTTGAGAATTACTCGGCGATCGTTATTGTCTCACCATACTCCAGTACCATGCGTCCGTCAGGAGTGAAATTATCTGACTTCTTGCTGCCGTTCTGATCGAACTCGTGGATCGGGATATTGTTCTTGGCGCCGACCAGATTTGCAACTTCGGTAGCTTCCACGGCATCCATATTGAAGACGCCGTCGATCGGATACATAGCGTAGTCGATATTCCTGGACTTAAGGTCTGCCATCTGCTCAATCATCGAAGTGTCGCCTGCGTGATAGATCGTGACGCCGTCAACGGTTACGAGATAGCCGACACAGTACTTGACGTCGTGGTTCGGATTGCCGCCTGCTGGAACTGCCTCGACTGTGAAAGGTCCCAGGTTCATCGTCTCGTAGATGCCGTCATGAAGAAAATCCGAGTTGTCGAATTTCTGACCGTTGTCATTGAGCTTGAGCGTGGCATTAGGCATATGGTCATCGTGCTTGTGCGTCACTATTATATAGTCGGCATTTTGACTGTAGTCACCCTGATAGTTCGGATCGATATAAAGGACCGTACCGTCCGAAGCTACGATCTTGACTGATGCATGGCCTATGTAGGTGAGTGTGGTCTTGGCCTTTTTGGAACTGCAGGCACAGGTGCCAAGCAGAAGTGTTCCGACGATAACGGAGCAGATTATGTGTTTCAGTTTCATCATGATGCACCTCCGATGTTCTTTTTTAGACTATAACATATTTTTTTGATCGAGACCTTGATATAATTCGATCAAAAGATGTTTTCGGAGGCGTTCCGTATGAACAAGGTAAAGTTGTGTTCTCTGTTTTTGGTGTCGATAATGGTCCTGATGATGGCAGGCTGTACCAAGCACAGTTTCTCTTTCGATGATATGAAGAAGATGGCCAAGAGTCTTGATTTCGAGAGAGTGGACTCTGCCAAAGAATTCCCGGACGGTTTTGAGTCCGAATTTAATGAACTTCGTAAAGACGAGTATATCGGAACATACGGCAAAAAAATTGAAGATACCGAGCTTGCATTAATTGCAACCTATTTTGTCCCTCGGGATCAGAAGGTCGATGAAACGGATTTTGTCTTTGCCCGTCATAAAAACGGACTGTTTTATATCTTTTTGGTGGATTTCAAGAACGAAGATAATGCAGGTGATTACCTTGACGGTTTGATGGAGCATTTGGAAGATAATCTGAAGCAGGATAATGTCACGGCAGGGAAGGATTATCTGGCTGCTCATTTTGTGGATCATTATTTTGGTGCATATAAAAAGAAAGATAAGGTTCTTGTCCTGTACGGTTTTGTAACTAAAGACAATATAAAGGAGGCGGAGAAGGCTTTGGATCTTTTCCTAAAGGATTACGATCTGTTATATCCTACGCAGATCGAACTGCCCGATTTCATTTATGATTGATCACTCAGGTACAGATGTCGAATATCTTGGAAAGTGTGGAATGATCCTTTGCTGGTTTTAGAAGCGTGTTTGTAGTACAATCAGTAGACTAAAACCTTCGGAGGAATATTATGGACGACGCTATCAAAAAAGTCCTTGCAAAATATGATGAACTATCTAAGCTCATCCTCGACCAGAAGATGGACGAGATGGCTGATAAGATGATGGATATACCAAAAGACAGTGATGAGATGAGCTATGAGTCTTATCTTCAGTCACAGGTCATGGAAGAGACGGAAAGCCAGATGGCGCTTATGGAAGATCAGGAAGACGATCTTCTTGACGGCATGTCCATGAGGGAATATTTCCTCGGTTTAAGCGTGGACGAATTATTGGAGATCCAGAGATACTGCTCGGTCAATCTCGACGGCAAGGCTCCTGTATCACTTACAGAGGCGCTTGTTAATAAGGCTGAGAGTAACGAGGACGTTTACGAGAAGCTCCGTAATTATGCTGCAACAACCATCGGCGAAGCTGCTTGGATCGAAGATGAGCTCAAGGATGAGGACAAGATCTTCGAGATGGAGTTTACCAGGGTAAAGGCATGTCTCGAGCTTCTTATCGAGCTTCGTGACGGAAGTTTAGTAGCAGCTATCCTCGACAGATTTTTAAGTTATCCTGAGACAAGAGATTTCGTAGCGGATTCCATCGCGGGCTATGTCGAGGCATTCCCTGAAGTATCCGTTCCTTATATCATCGGTCAGCTCGACGCCAACAGCGACAGCGGTCTTTTGGGACCTTTTGAAGATCTCGTTATCATCCTTTCAAGGATCGGTAAGAATCAGCCATCTGAAGATATCTACATGGCACTCAAACACGCTTTCAGATATATGACAAACAAGATCTATGCGGTTATCTGCCTCATGGAGTACGGTGACGGCCGTGCTATCCCAATGCTCAAGGGCTATGTTAACCGTAACAAAGACACTATCGACAGAGATCTTTTCTACGAGATCATGTCCGCTGTCCAGAATCTGGGCGGTGATATCTCCGATATTGAAGATCCTTTCGGTGATTTTGACGGCAAGAAAAACGTGCCTGGTGCAGCGAAGAGAAACTATCGCAAGTAAATTGGGGGTGTTTTCGTGAATACCGATTACAGGGAGCCTTTGGCCCTTGAACTGATCGAGAGACTTAGAGATATTTCTGATTCCGACAAGATAGCCTTCGGACAGCAAAACGCCGGCCATATCGGCGTCAGTATCGAAAACTTCGACGGCACAGAGTCAGACGTAAAGAACCTTTGCGGCTCTCATCCTCTGGTCGTCGGTATCGATACTCTCTCTTTCTACGGTTATGAAGGTAATTATCACGACCTGGTCAGAGTCGTTCAGCAGCTTCATAAGGAAGGCTGCATCATCACTCTGTCTTCCCACATGCCGAATTTCTCTCTTGGCGGCGATGAGTATTTTGATTTCTCATCCAAGTTTACCGACGGCGACATCGGCCACAGGATCATGCCGGGCGGAGACCTTAATTCCAAGTACATCAAGTTCCTTAACAGGATCGCTGAGTTCGCAGGTGACTGCATAGATGTCTCAGGCGAGCGTATTCCCATGATCTTCAGACCGTTCCACGAAGATAACGGAGACTGGTTCTGGTGGGGCCGCGAGTACCTGCAGGACAAGGACTTTGTGGATCTGTTCAAATATACGGTCGATTACTTAAGGAATGACTGCGGCGTAAGAAGCTTCCTTTATTGTTATTCTCCTAATGGTCCTATAGAGAATATCATCGACTATATGGCACGTTATCCGGGTGACGAATACGTGGATATCATGGGTCTTGATCTCTATGACGACAAGATCTCTCATAAGGATAAGTTCCACGATAAGCTCAGGAAGTCCTTCAAGGTAATAGCCAACTGCGCCCACAACCACGGCAAGCTCTGTGCACTTACAGAGACAGGCGTCCGCGTGCTTACCGCTTCAGACGGAAACTACTACGAGGGCCTCGCTCCGAGCGGAAACACAGACCTTAACTGGTTTACGGATCTTCTGGAACTTATCTTCTCAGATGAGTATCTTAAGAAGATGTGCTACATGCTCATATGGGCCAATTTCTCTGACACCCAATTCTGGGCTCCGTACGTAAAAGGAGACTTTTGTCACGAGATGGTAGAGGACTTTGAAAACTTCCTCACAGACGATAGGATTCTTCTCGCAAAAAGTTGTTGACAAACAGGGGTATCCTACATATAATACTACTTGCTGATTAACTCATGCGGGATTAACTCAGTGGTAGAGTGTCACCTTGCCAAGGTGAAAGTCGCGAGTTCAAGTCTCGTATCCCGCTCCATCCAAGACCGTCTAAGGACGGTCTTTTTTTGTGCGATCAACGAGGTTCTCCAATCTGCAAAAATACAGTCATAAGTACCGTTCTTTAGAACTGTACAAGTGACGGAAAAAAGCAGGAAATTACCGTCATATGTACAGTCTTTATAGCGGTGAAGATAACTGTAAAAACACGCGAAATACCGTGATATGTACAGTTCCTGTAACTGTACACTTAACGGGTTGTTTGACCTTAAATGGTTCACTTCAGACCAAAATGGTTATATTATGACTATGTAGGAGGACGGGATTATGAAAAAACCAAAAGCAGTTGCTGCTTCTTTATTGCTCTTTTGTGCTGTTGCGGGACTAACGGGATGTCCTCAGAATGTTTACGGACCTCCGCCGGATCTCACCAAGGATAATGCTGAACAGACTCAGGAGAGTCAGGCAGAAGAAACAGAAGAAACAGAAGAAATAGAAGAAGTAGAAGAAGAGACGGAAGAAGAGGGAGAGACTGAGGAAGAAGCTACTTCAGAAAGTCAGGAATAAGTTCCTCACCAATACTCGAAGTATCCTGAACAAAAGCATTCGTCTGCCCCATATTGCAAAGTAGGTCATTGAGCTGCCAATAGTGAGCAGGGTTTACGGTCTTTTGGAGAAAACCAAAGGACTCCGATAAGCCCGGCATAGGTGTGTATTGGCTCATTAGACTAATATATATATTATTTCCGTATTTCATACATAAGTATTCAAGGATGTGTTTGCTGTCGAAAAGTTGTCCCGGAAGGGTAAGATGGCGCACGATAAGTCCGCGCTTAAGAAGTCCGTCGTCACCGATCACGACAGGTCCGACCTGTCGGTACATCTCGTCGATCGCTTCCATGCAGACTTCACGGTAATCCTGAGCATGGGCAAGCTGGGAACCCAGGGTCGGTGACCAGTATTTGAAATCAGGCATGTAGATATCAACAAGGCCGTCCAGCATCTTAAGAGATTCAACGGAGTCATAGGAACCTGTGTTGACTGCAACAGGGATCGACAGGTTGGAGAGTCTAAGGCTCTCGGCGACAGACGGTGCAAAGTGCATCGGAGTTACCAGGTTAATGTTATGGGCACCTTGGGATTCAAGGTCGCGGTAGATGTCCGCTAAGCCTGAAGGGGTGTAGGTCGTTCCTTTGCCCGTGAAGGAGATGTCGTGGTTCTGGCAGAAGATGCAGCCTAAGTTGCAGCCGCTGAAAAAGACGGTGCCGCTGCCGCGGGAGCCGCTTATAAGGGGCTCTTCGCCATAGTGAAGTTTGTAAATGTTGACCACGGGATCATAGCCGACTTTGCAAAAGCCGGTTGAGACTAGGCGGTCTGCGCCGCATTTTCGAGGACAAAGATAACATTTCATAAGGACAGAGTAATACAAGGCGAGATGTTTGGCAAATTGAACAAAAGGTGATAGGATGGGCGAGGAAAACAGAGGAAAAACGAGGAAAACGGAAGATTTTTGAAATTTTTTGAGAAAAAGTGTTGACATGGAGGGCGCAGGCGATTATTATAATCAAGCGTCTAAATGACAGATATCTATTTTAAGGAGTTAGTCCATTATGAAGACATATGTTGCTACACCGGCTACAGTTGAGAGAAAATGGCTCGTGATCGACGCTTCCGGAAAGACACTTGGTCGTCTCGCTACTGAGGTTGCTAAGCTCTTGAGAGGTAAGCACAAGCCTACTTATACACCATTTGTAGACACAGGTGATTATGTAATCGTTATCAATGCATCTGAGATGGTTCTTACAGGAAACAAGCTCGACAAGAAGATGTATCGTTATCACACAGGTTATGCAGGCGGTCTCAAGGAGACAACTTACAGAAACCTCATGGCAAAGAATCCGGAGAAGGCTTTGGAGATTGCTGTTAAGGGCATGCTTCCTAAGAATTCACTCGGCCGTCAGATGTTCAAGAAGCTCAAGGTTTACGCAGGTGCTGAGCATGATCATGCAGCACAGAAGCCTGAGGCTTACACATTTGAAGAGTAATAGGGAGGTCAAGTGATTTATGGCTAAGAAAGCTACTAAAGTTTATTTCTACGGTACAGGTCGTCGTAAGAATGCAGTTGCTTGCGTTCGTCTTATCCCGGGTTCCGGTAAGATCACTATCAACGACAAGGACATCGATGCTTACTTCGGTCTTGATACATTGAAGCTCATCGTTCGTCAGCCTCTCGTTGCTACAAGCACAGAAGGCAAGTTCGATATCATCGCTAAGGCAATCGGCGGCGGTGTTTCCGGTCAGGCTGGTGCTATCCGCCACGGTATCGCAAGAGCTCTTGTTCAGGCAGATGAAGAAGCTTACAAGGCTACACTTAAGACAGCAGGTCTCCTCACACGTGACGCACGTATGAAGGAGAGAAAGAAGCCGGGTCTCAAGAAAGCTCGTAAGGCATCACAGTTCTCAAAGAGATAATTACAAGAAGGTTCAACAAAGAACTCAAAGGCCTCGGAAACTTATGTTTCCGGGGTTTTTCTTTGCAAGGGATCACGGTTGTGATTTACTTAGTGTGTATCTCTTATTCTCGAAAATGTCCGTCTTATCCCGTTTTTGTGGAAGGCAGGGCGGAAATAATATAGTGTTCTTATCAGGAGATGAACATGAAACTGTTTGTTAAAGAAAAGTGTGACGTAAAGGAAACCGAGGTGGAGATCCGCTGTAAGATCCGGGACAGGGAAGTCGACGACCTGATCACGGGTATTAAAAATGCAGCGAACACCATCCTGGGTGAGAAGGAAAACGGCGATATTTCTCAGGTACCGGTCGTCAGGATCCTTTATTTTGAGGCAGTCGAGGGACGCGTTTTCGCGTATCTTGATGATGAGGTCCTCAAGATCAAAAATACGTTGTACGAGGTTGAAGAATCATATAGAAACAATCATTTTGTGCGCATCTCCAAGTCAGCAGTCGTGAATCTGAGGACTGTCACAAACATAAGACCGGAAGAGGGCAGGCGCGTGAGGCTCGAATTGAGGAACAAGGAAATCCTTATCGTGTCGAAGAATTACGTGGGTTGCCTTAAGAAGGCTATCGGAATGAAGGAGGCAAGATAATGGATAAGATCATCTCTTCTTTTCGAAAAGCCGCTTCAAGGTTGGTTTGGGCATACTCGATATGCGTCATCATCTTGGCTCTGGGATCATATGCAATAGGCGGGAACGTGGCTCCTAAAAATATCTTTATCCTTACGTGGATGTACCTCTGCTTTATTGTCATAAGCACGGTGATACTGTCGCTGGACAGAATAAAGAAGTGGGAAAGACTTCCGTATCTGATCAAAAGGCTTGCCGCAATGCCGTTTATGATGAGTGTAGCGGTCTTGGGGATCATGAACCTCGGAGAGATAAAGAGAAATTTTAAGACGAACCTCGCGATCACCGTGGTGCTGTTCGGGGTGGTCTATATTATAGCTTCGGCGATAGGGTACGTTTTCGAGAAGAAGCAGACGGACAAGATGAATGATGCTCTTATGGCTTTTCAAAAGGAGATAGCAAGAGAAGATGAATAAGACAGTGAAAAGTGTATTGTTTGGAATTGGTATTGCGGCCGTGATCGGCCTTATAGTGTTCTTCGGATACCTGGGTTTTAAGGGCGAGAAATCCCTCGACAGGATGACTTTGACGTATACGGATGAAGTTAGCATGAAGGACGGGCAGCTCGAGGCGGTCAAGTCAGGGGTCGAGTTCAAGAACGAGGACGCGACCAAATGCAAGATGAACATTAAGTGGGGCAATGGCGATGACAATGTAAGTTTCATCACCATGATCAAGATAATCGCGCCGAGCGGCAAGGTTGAGTCATGGGTCACGGGTGACTGGGGCGACTGTGAGATGGAGTTCGACCTTAGCGAGAAAGGAACTTATAAGATCTGCAACGAGTACTTTACGACGGCAGAGGAATTTGATGCGGCATGTAAAGCGCTGGATCCGGATGTGGTCACGGAAAATGATACTTTCGACTATAACGGAAAAGACGGAAAATGGAATATGAAGGTAGATATAAAGATCGTTACTTCTAAATGAGGAAAACTATGAAACACAAGGTTAAATACATATTTACGCTGCTCGGTGCTGTATTCCTGGAGCTGCTGATATATGTGATCCTGCACGAGGGCGGACATGTGCTCGTGGCACTCATTGCAGGGGCGAGGATAACGGAATTCAACATCTTCGTTACTAACGCACACATGGCATATGAAGGAGGAAACTTTACTCCGTTTCTGAGCATGTGGATCGATGCGAACGGTGCATTGGTTCCGCTTCTGGTCTCGTACATTTATGCGCTGCTTTACAGGAAGGAGATCAAGAATCATTTCTACAGGATCTTCTCGTTCCTTATCTGCTTCGTTAATGCGATGTCAGCTATGGTCTGGGTGTTGACCCCGTTTCTTTTTATCAACGGTTACAGCGACATGAGCGATGATTCGTTTAAGTTCATAAATAAGTTCAACTACTACCATAACCCGCTCATCATAAGTCTCGTATCAGCTGTTCTTGTCGGAACGGGAATCTTTCTTGTCATTAAGATGGGAATATTCAGATCGTTTATCGAAGTTATAAAAGATGTCCGTAAAAGTGTGTTGGAGCAGGAGAAAAATTAGCGGAAATTTACCCCGATCGAAACGTCCGCTGACTAGAAATTTCCGACCAGATCATCCAGACCGCCTTTGATGATCTCCTTATTCGAAGGAACATATCCTTTATCGTATTTCACGAATGAGACGTGACATATGAGATCGGAATCCTCATCTACGCCCAAACACAAAGCGAACTCTTTATTATTGGAATACATCTCGATAAAAAGATACCTGACACCGTCTTTTTCCGTGGTCCATCTGAAGTACTGCTGCGGATGAGCATTCAGCATCTTCTTCAACGCCTTAAGTTCGTCCTTGTCGAGATCTTCAAAGCATTCCTCCGTGAAATTATCTTCGATATGATCCTCCATGTCGTCCAAAGAGACGCTCTTGGCAGTTACAAAATCAACTTTCTCATAAACACTGTCGAACTCCGGCATATACACGCCTGCGAGGTGTACCATGTCCGTATAATCCTTCTCGGAAAAGTAGAGAGAAAAAAGTCCCTCATAAGACGTATCCTTCTCATACTGCGGCACGTCGAGCCACGAAAGATAGATGGTCTTGCCGGAAGCCTCGAGTTCGCATGAACAGCTGAACATGTGCCAAGGATAATCTCCGGTGTCGCCCTTGTCGGAACAGGACACGTCATCATCTTTTGCTCCGTCTATCTCATAATTCTCGAAAACGTAATCCAACTCTTCATCGATATCATCGATCCTGTCCAAAGCCTTTTCCGAGAACAGAGCTTTAAGTCCGTCTTTGTCCTCTTTCTTCAGACATTTGATGATGTCTTCTTTCATCTCCTGCGCACGCTCAAGCTGATCATCCTTTGAATAGTACTTCATGCTTGCATCAGCTTTTTCAGTGGCGTCTTCAAGCATCTTGTCGAAAAAGGTACAGCCTGAAAAAGACGTGGTCAAAAGTGCGATCGAAGTGATGATAACTGCTGCTTTTTTATGTTTCATTTTCGTTCCTCTCTTACTTCCCTCACAAGGCCATTTTACTCCCGATAGTTTTCATTAGGCAAACCATAGTTTTCAAAAAAGGTTGACAAAGCAAGTCTACGCGTGTAGACTTAGGATAAATCTACATATGTAGACCTATGCCGTGCGGTAGGAATTCCCAAGCGCTGGGGTAAGGAATACCGCTTCCGGAAGCGGCAATAGGTTAATCAAATGAGAATAATGGAGAAGAAAATGGAAGAGATCTTACTTGGCGAGAGCGAATTTGATCTGATGGAACTTATATGGGACATGGCGCCTGTCAGTTCAGGCGAGCTCGTGGCTTTGTGCGATGAGAGATTCGCATGGAAAAAGTCCACGGTCTACACCATGCTCAGACGTCTTTGCGACAAAGAGATCATAAGAAATGACAACTCGATCATTACTTATATCGTCGACAAGGAAAAAGTCCAGAGATATCAGAGCGAGAACCTGGTAAGAAAGAACTTTGGAGGTTCGCTGTCGCTTTTTGTCAACTCATTCCTGGGTGACAGGAGCATCAGCAGGGAAGAAGCACAAAAGCTTATCGATATGATCGAGAAACACACTGAAGATTAAGAGAAATGAATGTGGTTTTGCAAAAGGTAATTGAAATGAGTCTGTACGGCAGCATTGCCATTTTATTGGTGATGCTGTTCAGGATGGTGTTCCGTAAATATTCGAAAAAGCTTACTTTGCTCTTCTGGGTGATCGTTGCCGTTAGGCTTCTGTGCCCGCTTAATTTCAGTTCGTCACTGAGCCTTATGAACCTTATTCCGTCAAAGCAGCAAACAGAAAGCCACCAGACGGTTCAGGAAGAAAAGGCTTATAAGAAAACGATCAAAGTTCGAGCTCAGAAGGGCGTTTCCAGTAGTACTGTGAAGCCTGCAAAAAAGTCGGCACCGAGTATCGATCCGGAAAGGATCCTGTTCGTTGTTTGGGCAGGCGGAACAGCCGTTCTTCTCAGCTATGCGGGCGTAAGATATTTCAAGGTAAGACGCTTTGTAAAGGGATGCAGGAAGTCCCCGGACAGCCTGTATCTTGAATCCGATAAGACTGACACACCTTTTGTAGCGGGAGTTTTCAAACCGCACATCTGTATTCCTTCTCATATCGAAAACAATGAGAGAGAATATCTGCTCTTACACGAGCAGACACATATCAAAAATCACGACGGAATCATCAAGACATTCGGATTCCTGGTTGTATGCATACACTGGTTTAACCCTCTGGTCTGGCTCTCATATGTAATGCTCTGTTCGGATCTCGAGATGAGATGCGATGAAGAGGTCATAGAGAGGCTCGGAAAGGACATCAAAAAAGATTACTGTCGTTCCATCATCATGCACTCGGTAAGAGAGCCTTTGGCCTTGCCGGGGAATACAGCCTTCAGCGGATTCGGTCTTGGTGCATTGGAGGTAAAAATGAGGATCAATAATTTACTTAGATATAAGAAGCTTTCCAAAGCAGCATCAGCACTGGTACTTTGCGCTGCTATCGGTCTTACGGCCGTGCTTACAGCCTGCAGGGAAGAAGTTACCGCGCCGGTTGTAAGCGATACGTCAACTCCTGAAACAACGGTTTCAGATGAAACGTCTTCTGATGAAACGACTTCTGAGTCAGAAGGAACAACATCTGTTGCTGATACAGAGGAATCAATGACGAATGCTATATACGATAAAACGATCGAGTTCATGGATGAAGATAGTGAGTATGCTACTGATGTCTCAAAAGTAGTCGAGTTCATCAATGAAGGAGATATGAGTGACGATGAGGAGCTCGCTTCTATCATTGAGTCGCTTGAAGATGAGGGTTACTCATTCACGGGCATTACCGGAAATATTGAAGAAGACGAGTCGGGATCCAAGAAATTCGTAGTTGTCGAATCAGACGGTGAGCTCTATACGGTTACTTCTGATGAAGACGGAAGCGTCAATATTAGTTCAGAAGACCTGATGATCTACTTTGAAGACAAGATCGCCGGTGCCGATACCATAGATGTCAATGAGTATGTAACTTCGGAATCAAATGTAGTTGTTTATTCTGTTGATGTCACGGGAGACATAGATGAAGATACCATCATAAATGTGATGGAGGAGGATTTTCCTGTTTTAGTAGTTCAGGGATGACGGTTTTTTCGAGAGGATACATAAACTGCCGAAGAGATTTACCTCATTTCGGCAGTTTTTTCTTACCTTTTTACGTTAATCTTCAGATTGCCTTATTCAATAAAATTGATAGAATGGATAGGCGTATATCATATGGAATAAATACGGAAAGGAAACAAAATGAAAAAGGTAAAAGGAATAGTTGCCTGCCTTATCGTTTTGTCACTTGCATCTTCACTGATGGCTTGTAACCAGAAGACAAGCGGCGAGATCAATGTAAGATCAAAAGGCAAAAAGGCAGAAGAAACTGAAAAAACTGAAGAAACTGAGAAGACAGAGAAGACTACGGAAACAACTGAAGAGACAACAGCGGAGACTACAGCAGAGCCTACAACGGAGCCGACTTCAGCTCCTGACGGAAATTTCAGTGCTCCTAAGGAAGGCTGTAAGATCGAATTCCCGACAAAAGACGTTTATCACTACGACATGACATTGAAGCTCGATCCGACAAACAACACTGTCGGTGGCAATATCATTTTCGAGTTCTATAATGACTCTGAAGATGACTGGGACCAGCTTTGCATGCGTGACTACTCATCCCTTTTTGAGAGTGATTCGATGTATGGCAAGGACATCAAGGGTGCTCTTACAACCATCGAAAACATTTATGACGACAGAACGGGTGAACTCTCTTATACCAGAGACAGCAGTGACGTATCCGTTATCTGGATCGACCTTGATGAGACTTTGAAGCCGGGCGACTGGATGACACTTTCATACGATTTCACGGCTACGGTACCTGAGATCGATGACCGTTACGGAGTCTGGGAAGGCATCTACAACATCACGAACTTCTATCCGATCCTTGCCGAGTATGTAGATGGCGACTGGTCACACCTGGCTTTCTACGACGAGGGTGAGTGCTTCTACTCAGAGATCTCCAAGTATAACGTTACTATCGAAGTACCTGAGGACTACATTGTCCTTACAAGCGGTGAGGAACTTTCCTCTGAGCCTGTAGACGGCGGTGTCGTATATGAATACAAGGCAGACTATGTAAGAGACTTCGTATTCTGCGCCAGCAATGTTTTCGAGCTGGAGACAAGAGAATGCGACGGCTATACGGTAAATGTTGTTTATAACAAGGAAAACCCGCCGGTATCTGATATGAGCGAAGCTGTTGATAAGACATTCTACACATGTGAGAACTCATTCAAGGCATTTAACGAAGCTTTCGGAGCATATCCGTATCCTGAGCTCGATGTAGTCCTTGCTCCTATCGCAGCAGGCGGAATGGAGTATCCGAACCTCATCATCATCAATGACGATTACTGTGCGGGCTTCTATACGACCAACGACTACGAGACTCTTGAGATATGTGTAGCTCACGAGATCGGCCACCAGTGGTTCATGGGTATCGTCGGATCCAACTCCGGCGGAGAGCCTTGGCTCGACGAGTCAGTGACTTCCTACACGGAGCTTGTTTATTGCGAGTATGTTGGAGGAGATCTTGCTGATAACAATCTTCCGATAAGCAGCAAGGAGACTCTCGACCTTTCTGATGCTGATCAGGCAGCTCAGTACGGCAAATGTTTCCCGCTCGACAGACCTCATGACGAGTTCGAAGGTTATGCATATGTTTACGGAGTTTACCAGGTAGGTAAGGATATGCTCTATCAGATTGAAGAGTGCCTCGGTACTGAGGAATTCCATGGAGTTCTTCGTGAATATGTTCACAGATATGCATTCACAAATGCCAATACTCATGACTTCCTTGAAGTTCTCTATGAATATGCAGGATATGATAACGAGACCTTGAATAATATCATTGCAAATTGCCTGCAGACAGAAATCTAAAATAGATTTGATAAAAAATGTCGTTTGTTTGAGAATTCTTCGGGTCTTCTACTAGAATTTATACAGTTTATTTTATCCGCTCTATGAAATATGATAGTTTCATAGGGCGGTATATGAAATGGGAAAAGCCGAATAACATCAACACTATCAAACACTATCAACACAAATCTAATAACCGCCCAATGTGACACGAATCACGGTACTTCCTCAACTCGCAAGTGCCGTGATATTTTTTTGTATCATTTCCGTGACTTTTCCGCAAATTCGGTTTTACATCCTATTTTCAACTGATATACTTTACTAAAGTAAAAAGAAGGGAGAGGCACATGTCGAAGAAGATCTACGTGCTGTTGTCACAGACTACAACATTTGTAGCCAAGGGCATCAGACATTTCGGTGGCATCAAGTATAATCATGCCGCCATTAGTTTTGATCCTGAACTTTCCGATATTTATGCTTTTGCTCGAAAACAGCATTGTGCCTTCTTTTCCGCCGGTATGGTCCGTGAATCCAGGATCCGCTATCTGGAGAAGAAATGTGAGCTCCCCGTCAAGATCTATGAACTGGAAGTCACGGACGATCAGTACAGATGGATCAAGCTCGTTATCGAATACATGATGGATAACAAAGAGTACAAGTATAATCTTCTGTCCATGCTCTCATACCCGTTCTTCAAAGGCATCAAGACCTATAAGGCATTTACCTGCAGCGAATTTGTTGCTTTTATCCTGAGAAAGATCGGCTATCTCACGGAAAAAGAAAGTTACCAGTACACACCTGAGGATATCGGGAAAGAACTTAATGATCATCTCTGGTACGACGGCGACATGAGAGACCTCGTCAAGGAACTCGATACCGACGAGACATACTACGGTCACTATTCACGCCAGTGGTTCTACATGGACCTTACAAGCTTCATGAGGCTGTGCGAACGCGCGTTCATCCGCGTCTGACTGAGGATCATGGGCATCAATATCACAGAAACAAAAGACTGCTGGGATGTTCTGAAGGAAACGGAACTCCCTGTTTTTATGTACGGGATGGGTCTCGGAGCCGAGAAGATCCTCAACATTTTCGAGCAAAAAGGAATAACATGTGCGGGATTTTTCGCGAGCGAAGGCTTTGTCAGAGGTCACTCGTTCAAGGGCCACCTGGTCCATACGCTTAGGGAGATCGAGGAAAAAGTGGACGACTTTATCGTGGTCCTTGCTTTCGCCGCGTCCTATGAGCCCCTTTACAGTACGATCCTTGATATCGGCAAGTGCCACACCCTGATCGCGCCTGACGTGCCTGTTGCGGGCGACGGCCTTTTCACATATGAATATTATATAGAGAACCGCGACAAGTTCGAGGAAGTCTATAACCTTCTTGCCGATGATACCTCCCGAAAAACATATGAGAACATCATCAACTTCAAGATAAGCGGAAACCCGAAGTACCTTGATCTATGCACTTCTCCAAGGGAAGAAGTCTACGGAAATATCGTTGATCTCAAAGACGGCGAAGTCTTCGTCGATCTTGGTGCCTACAAAGGCGACACCGCGACCGAATTCGTAAGAGCCTGCGAGGAAAAGGGCGTAAGATATGACATGATCCACGCCGTGGAACCAAACAGGAAAAACTATGAAAAGCTCAAGAAGAATACGGAAGGTTTTAGTATCAGCTGCTATAACGCTGCGGCATACGATCGTTCGGGAACAGTAAGTTTCACATCAAATGAAGGCAGGATGGCGAGGATCAGCAGCAAGGGCGATGATCTTATCGATACGATCTCGGTAGATGATATAACGGATAATGCGACTATAATAAAACTGGACGTTGAAGGCGCCGAGTATCAGGCGATCGAAGGAGCGGCTCAAAACATAAGAAACGGTGCACAGGTAATGTGTGCGCTCTATCACCGTAACGAAGACATGTTCAAGCTGCCTCTCCTTATCCGTGAACTGGCACCTGAACTTAAGTTATACATAAGACATGAACTCTATATTCCCGCATGGGAGACAAACCTTTATGCAGTGAGGGAAAAGTAAAGATGGAACTACATAAGTACAACAGTAATTTCGGTAAGGCTCTGTTCCTCAGTTGGTGGAGGAGTATCCTTTATGTCTTCATCGCATTCGTCGTTCTTCTCATCTATGCGATTGTCGAAGGAGCCTGGGGTAATGCTCTTAAGATATTTCTTATCGTAATGGTGGTAACATGGCCTATTGATCTTCTGTGGAGATGGAAGTCCATCGTTCTCATGGGAGACGAACTTATCGTAAAAAGGATCTTACGTCCGAGAAGAAAGTTCTCCATATCCGAAAACCTTATAAGCTATTCGATGACGGGTCACGGACTTTACGGTGCGACTTTCTTCGTTAAGCCTATAGTCCGGGTCATCGACCCGGAAGGAAAGATCACGGATATAAGATGTACATTCTTAACTAAGAAGAATGTCGAGAAACTCATGAGCGATATCAACAGTAACAAGCGTGTTTATATGGAGGGCGAAGTCTTATGATCATAATAGTCGGTAACAAGCACTTTACTCACCATAGAGGAAGGACGGAAGAAAAGATCACATGCCCTTCCTGCGGTCACAGCTTAAACTTTGTACTTAATACGGTATCATCCTGGTTTACCATGGTCTTCATCCCGATCTTCCCGTATCGCTTCAAAAGGCGCGTTGAATGTCCGTTTTGCAGGACCTGTCTGAGAGTGGACAAAGAAGAATATGACGCGCTCCTTAAAACGAGAAAGAGAGACAGGATAAGGAAGATATGAAGAATATGCTACGAATACTTATCGCTGTCCTTGGTCTGATCCTGATATATCTTTTTATCCAGCCTGCTTTAAGGGGGATAGTTAATGTCGGCAATCTGACAGGACTTATCGTCGGATCACTGATGATCATAGGCGCGATAATATTTCCTAAACTGGTTCAGATATCGGAAGTTCATAAAGGCGTAAAAGCGGTCCTTATGGGAATATGCGGACTTGTTGCCTTTACGATTGTTTTAACCATTGCCACAACATCCTGTATCTTCTTAGGTGCTTCAAGAGAGCCTGATCCGTCTTCGGTCGTAATCGTTCTCGGCTGTCAGGTAAAAGGAAATCAGCCGAGTCTCATGCTCGGAAGAAGGATCGCTGCGGCAGCGGAATATCTTAAGGAACACCCGGATGCCAAGTGCATCGTGTCAGGCGGCAAGGGCGGCGGAGAAGAGATCTCCGAAGCCGAGTGCATGAAAAGAGGACTCGTTGATCTCGGGGTCGACCCTGAAAGGATCTACCTTGAAGATAAGTCTACGACTACTGTCGAGAATATAAAGTTTTCGAAAAAGATACTTGAGGAGATCGATCCGGATGCTCCTGTCGCGATCGTTACCAATGAATTTCATCAGTACCGTGCAGGCAAGATCTGCGATTCATTCGGTATTACCGAGCACGGTTCGGTGTGTTCTGAGACCAGCTGGTGGCTGTGGCCGACCTTCCATGTCCGCGAGATGTATGCGGTGATCTACGAGTGGTGCAGGAGTGCTCTTTGATATATATGTTCAAAACGAACAATATTACGCGCATTAACAAAGCGTAAATTCACACAAATTAGCCTTGTATTCTTATTCCATAAGTGATAATTTAATCGAGGTGTTGATATACACCAAAAACATAGAATAAGGAGACAGAACATTATGAAACTCAAAAAGATGATGACCATCTTGCTCGCATTGTGTCTTGTATTTGGTATCGTTGCTTGTGATTCCAGTTCTTCCAGAAGAAGTAAACGTGATCGTGACGACCGCGAAGAAGATGAAGATGATGAGGACGACGACGAAGACGACGACGAGGATGACGAAGACGACGAGGATGACGACGACGAGGACGATGAGGACGAGCCGGATGAAACCAAGAAGCCTAAGGAAACTGAAGAAACTACAGAAGAGACAACTGAGGAGACTACAGAAGAGACTACTGAGGAGACTACTGAGGAGTCTAAGAAGCCAAGTAAGCCTGCTTCCGGTTCTCTTTCATCAGATGAGCTCATCGATTTTGACAGCATGGACTTCTACGTTGAAGGTACAAAGTACACATTGGGTCAGTCAACTATTAACGAGATGATCGCTGACGGTGTTGTTTTCGATGATTACAACATCGCTGATCTCGAAGAGACACTTGACGGTGAGACACAGCTTTTCGAGTCTTTCTCTATCGAACTTGCAGATTACATTTCCATGCGTTTGATGGTTGCTAACTTTACTGAGGATTCCATGAAGGTTGGAGATTGCACGATCGTATCTCTTACATTCGAGTACACAGAAGAGATGGAAGAGGGTTTCGTAAGCTTTGATTTCCCGATCCCATTCACAGAGGACGAGTTCCTTGCAAGTGTTGATGTAGATGCTGATGACTTCTACGAGTATGAGGGAAGCTCTTATACAACACATACATATTCTTACAGAAAATCTGCTGAGGTTTACTTCGGTTCCTGCTACTATGAGTACACATTTAAAGACGGTGAACTCTACGAGATCAGCATGGATTACACACCGTAATCAGATATGAATTAAATATCAATGGAGCTGCTTTCCTTTGGAAGGCAGCTCCTTTTTTTCGAAAATGTCTCTATTTTGACACGGTAATATCTCTATTTGGTTTTTGGCGTGCTCTATATTTCACTATTGTAAGGTTTACCGGCCATTTCGTAATGTAGATAAATAGAATGGACTCTCCTGCAGGGCTAAAATCAAATCATCAACCAAAAGGAGATATTATTATGAAACCCAAGAAAATCATGGCTGTTGCTTTAGCTGCTCTTATGCTCATGGGCAGTTCTTTTGCTATCGCAGGATGCAATTCCAAAAGCAATAAAAAAGTAGTAACTATCAGTAAAGATGATCCGTGGTACAAGGTTAAGGAGATCGATCTGGATTCAGTAGTCGGCATTTCAGAATACACCAGTGCATATTTCAACGGTATTGAGTATGCGGGAGATTATATCATCGCTAACTATGAGACATATAAATACGATCCGAAGAACATGCTCAGTACGAATGAGACTTTGATCGCTATATTTGATAAAGAAGGAAACTTCGTAAATAAGGTCGGTACAGCAGGTCTTATCGACGTCGATCAGAATTCTTATTGCCAGGCTCTCGGATGCATCGTTGAGAACGGTCAGATATATTGTTATTCAGCCGTGACGAATTGGATGGAAGGAAGCAGCAAGGTATATAAGGTTAAAATTGATGCCGAGACCGGAACGGGTGAAGCCGAGGAAGTCGATCTGGGTCTTGAAAATGGAGAGCAGATCAGCAGCATGACAGTTTGTGACGGATATGGTTTTATATTTAAGAATGCACAGGGTTCAGGTTACCTCTACGTTATCAAAGATGGTGAGATCGTCCATGAACAGGATCTTAAGAATATTATTCAATCCGATTACATCTATGTCTCCAATGCTATTTCTGACGGAGAAAAGATCAAATTGTATTCTTTCGACAATAACGGTCAGTGTGAATGTGAGTATGACACCAAGACCAATGAATTTAAGAATAACGGAGAGTCCAGTTACTACAGCAATTCCGGATCAATAGAGGGATTTGACGGAAAGTATTATACAGTCAAGGCTGACGGTGTATATGCTGATGACGATACGCTGTTCTGTGCTTTCGGTGATACTGACGGAAATCTGAACAGACTTGCTAATGCCAAGATCGGTTCCGTTCTGGAAGACAAAGTGATCCTTTTCGGAAATGATTATGATCCGTATACATATATGCCGAAGCCGTCCATTATCATTCTCGATAAGCAGGATGAGAACCCTAATGCAGGCAAGACATTACTTACTGCTTCCGCCCCATTTATGATGGTAACCGAGATGACGGCTGAAGGTATAAGAAAGTTCAATAATGAGAACGATAAGTATTATATCAGGACGACCAGTGATGATCTGTTCAATGATCCGGATTACGATTATCAAGATGAAGATTTCATTCAGAAATACCAGGATGAGTTTAAGATGAAAGTCTTGGCTGATGACGGTCCTGATATCATCTTCGATGTTAATAACATAAACGGTCTGGAAAATGAGGATTGTCTTCTCGATCTTTCCAAGGATATTACTTTTGATCCGGATCTTTACTACACCAATATTACCGATTCAATGGCCAAGGACGGCAAGCTCTTTGCAATCCCGCTCAGTTTCTCTGTTGAAGGTCTGCTTGTTGAGAAAGAGTGCATTAAGGATGGAGCAAAGGGATTCACTCTTGATGAGTATAAGAAACTGGTAAGTGAAGCTTGTAACGGTGAAGACCCGATCACTGAAATGTATTCGAAGGAATCATTGTTCTTCTACTTCCTCAGCAGTTCCTACAATACCTGGATCCAGGATGGAAAAGTTAACTTTAACCAGGACGAGTTCAAGGCAATGGCAGAGTACATCAAGGACAATATGCCTGATAATCCTACCTTGATGGATGAAGACGGAGTAATCTATTACGACGAAACCTATATGCAGGACCAGATGAATAAGAAAGCAAGACAGATATATCTTTATTCTGTTTCTGACTTCTTTAGAGAAGTGGCATATATGGAAGATCCTGAATTCCTCGGATTCCCTTCAACGGACGGAAGAGGTCCTGCTGCTTCAACACAGCAGACAGTCGGTATCAGCGCATCAACAGCAAGCAAAGATGCTTGTGTAGAGTTCGTTAAAGCGTTACTTTCGCCTGAAGTTCAGAAGCTGTGTGATACCAATCCGATAAGCAAAGAAGCAGCTGAAAGCATAGTAGACGGTGCTCTTACTTCATTGAATGAAGAATATAAGAAAAATGTTGAAGAATATGGATACAGTGATGAAGAAGCCATAATGATGGGCTATTCCAAGCCTAAGGATAACGCAAAGGAACTGTACCTGAATTCGCTTGATAAGATCGATTCGGTATATATGTTTGATACTTCGATAGAGACCATCGTATCGGAAGAAGCTCAGGCTTACTTCTCAGGTCAGAAGAGTGTAGACGAATTCATCGCCAATCTCGAAAACAGAGTTCAGACAGTACTCAACGAACAAGGATAAGATGAAATCTCAGGGAGGCCGCAAGGCCTCCTGTTTTTTGTTTTTCTTACATCTTTGTAATGTTAATCCCTGATATGTAATGTAGAAAAATAGTTATCGAATATAGACAAGAATAAAATTGTATTGGGAAGTAAAGACACATCACTATTTCTTCATGGAGCTAGGGGATATTATATGGAAACAAAAAGGGAAGCTGCTGCTGTTCTTGCAGTCCTGATGATCGCGGGATCCTTATCGGTTCTCGGGGGATGCAAGAAGAATAATGAAGAGGTCATACGCGAAGAAGATACATGGTATTACGCCAAAGAGATTGATCTGAATACGGCGTGTGATATATCGGGATATGACTCGGTGTCTGTCGATGATCACAGGATCCTCGGTGATTATATACTCGTATCATATACACTTTTCAAATACGATAATGAAACAGTATCAGACGATAAGATCACATGCATATTCGATTCGGAAGGAGAACTGATCAACAGTGTGGATCTTAAGGCTATCTCCGGAGACTACGATGAGGAAGCATATATGGAGGTCCTCGGTTGTTCGCAGGAAAATGATGTTCTCTATTGCTATTATTCCGAGAATAATTGGGAAAAGGATATCAACCTGATAAAGAGATTCAGCGTGGATCCTTCGTCCGGCAATGTAGGTGAACCGGAGGATGTGGATTTTGCTCTTGCCCCGGGTGAGCGTGTGGAGGAAATGGCATTTTGTGATGATTACACTTATATATTCAAGTGTTCCGGAATGGCTGTCATCCTATATGCGTATAAGGATGGTGAACTGCTCATGGAGAAAGAAGTCAGAGGTTTTCTGAGTTATGAAGGTTTCGCTGTGGATGGCATAAGCCGTGACGGAGATATGATCAGGTTTTATATCTCCACCCCATCAGGAACTATCGAATATGAATATGATGTCAATACTAATGATTTTAAAAGGTCCGGCTCGGAAAAGTTTTATTCCGGAAACGGTACGGTAAGAGGTTTTGACGGCAGGTATTATACGACCAAATCAGGCGGTATCTATGTCGATGACGAACTGTATCTGTCTTTCGGAGATACGGACGGGAATCTATATAAACTTGCATGTTCCAAACTGGAAAGAGTGCAGGAAGACAGGATCTATCTGTATTACTGGGATCTTGATTTTGATACGTATAAGCTGATAAATAATTTGACGATCCTCAAAAAGGCTGATAAGAATCCTAATGCAGGAAAGATACTCATCAATGCCGAATCTGCATTTTCGACTGTGGATGAGATGACAGCCGAAGGAATAAGAAAATATAACTCCGAAGACAACGGATATTATATCAGGACTATGAGTGAAGATTACTACTATGGTCATCCACTCAATTATTCCGATGAAGAAGAATGGAAAAAATACGAGGATGATTTTAAGATGAGGATCCTTTCAGATGACGGTCCGGATATAATATTCCAGCCTGCAAAAGTCAGCGGTTTGAATTCAGGACAATATCTTATGGATCTGAGTGAAGATATAGTGCTCGATACCGGATCCTACTACACAAACATAATAGACAAGTTGAAGGTGGATGATAAGCTATATAGCATACCGCTGAACTTCAGAGTGGAGGGCATCCTTACGGACAGATCCCTTGTCAAAGACGGAGCGAAGGGATTTACTTTCGAAGAGTATAAGGAACTGGTAAGTACTATTTGTAACGGTGATGATCCGATGAATGATATTTATTCAAAAGAGGATTACCTTTTGCAGTGCCTGAGTACATCAGGAGATCTCTGGTTCAAAGACGGCAAGGTGGATTTTGATCAGGAGGCGTTCAGGGAAACAGCAGAATATATAAAGGATAATGTTCCTGATAAAGCAAACCTGGAAACAGAAGAAGATTCGGTCGTGATAAGCACCGAATATCTCAGAGAACAGACAACGAGAAAAGCCAGAGCATTCTACATGCTCTTTACAAGCGATCTGTTAAGAGAAACCTCGGATCTCGATGAACCGGTAATCCTCGGATATCCTTCGTCCGACGGCAGAGGCTGTATGGCTAAGATAACAGAGAGTGTTGCAATATGTTCGTCAGCCAAGCATAAGGATGCGTGTATTGATTTTATTAAGATGCTGCTGTCACCGGAAATCCAGGAACTGAATCTGTATAATCCGGTCAACAGGGAAGCAGCGGAATTCCTCATAGATAAAGCTGTAAGTTCTATGGATGATTACTATGAAAGATGCATCGCGGATCCGAATCTGACTCAGTATGATCTGCATCTGATGGGCGTCGTGAAGGCGCCTGAAGGAGCCAGGGAGAATTATCTCAAGACTTTGGATAGCGTGGAATGTGTCTATACATTTGATACCGCGATGTCGACGATCGTATCGGAAGAAGCAAGAGCATATTTCTCCGGTCAGATGGACATAGATACTTTCATCAAAAATCTTGAAGACAGAGTACAGACATTGCTTGATGAGAAGAAGGAATAAACCCGCATAAGATATGCCTCGCCTTTACTTTGATTTATGCGAACATTATAATTACGTTGTAAATCAGTTAATGAGGTGATCTTTATGAAGAAAATAGTTGCTATCGCACTTGCATCAGTCATGATGCTCGGTCTTTTCTCTTCCTGTTCAGGAAAAGATTCCAATGGCGGAAACGGTGATTCCAAGAAGGAATTCGTAGTAGGTTTTGATGCTGATTTCCCGCCTATGGGTTTTAAGGACGACAGCGGTAACTATGTAGGTTTTGACCTTGATCTTGCTAAGGAAGCAGCAGAGCGTATGGGTCTCGAGTTCGTAGCTCAGCCGATCAACTGGGACAGCAAGGATCAGGAATTGAGTTCAGGAAATATCGATTGTATCTGGAACGGTTTTACCATCAGCGGACGTGAAGACAAGTACGCATGGACAGATGCATATATGGAAAATAAGCAGGTCGTAGTAGTTAATGCCGATTCCGATATCAGCAAGCTCTCAGACCTCGCAGGCAAGACCGTTGCAGTCCAGAAAGATTCATCAGGACTAGCAGCAGTTAATGACAATGCAGAACTTAAGGATTCATTCGGAAGCCTTCTTGAAGAAGACAACTATCTGAATGCCATGATGGAATTGGAGTCTGGTGCTGTTGATGCCATCGTAATGGATGAGATCGTAGCACGTTATCAGATCCAGACATCCGGTAAGAACTTCAAGGTCCTTGATGAGTCTGTAGCAAGCGAGACATACGGTGTAGGTTTCGACCTTAAGAACACCGAACTTCGCGATCAGGTTCAGAAGACCCTCGAGGAGATGGCAGCTGACGGCACTATGGCCAAGATCTCCAACGAGTGGTTCGGCACAGACGTTACCATCATCGGTAAGTAATTAGTAAGGCAGGTTCCTGATGGCCGAATTTTTAAAGACCCTAATAAGCATCCTGACCCAACTCGGGTCAGGATTTCTTACATCGATAATACTTTTCTTCCTGACATTGATCTTCTCTATTCCTCTGGGACTTCTTGTCGCAAAGGGAAGAATGTCGAAGAATATCGTCATCAGTTCTCTGGTGCGTTTTTATATCTCGGTCATGCGAGGAACTCCTCTCATGCTCCAGTTGCTCCTTGTCTATTTCGGACCTTACTACCTTTTCAACATCAACTTGAGAAGCCTTAAGCTGGGTCCTATCGACTACCGTAATATCGCGGCTGTCATCGGATTCTCGATCAACTACGCCGCATACTTCGGTGAGATATTCAGGTCAGGCATACAGTCCATGTCCAAGGGCCAGTATGAAGCAGCAACAGTCCTTGGCTTCTCGAAAACGCAGACCTACTTCAGGATCATCCTGCCGCAGGTCATCAAGCGTGTGTTGCCTGCAGTTACGAACGAGGTAATAACACTCGTAAAAGACACGTCACTTGCGCAGGCTATCTCTGTAATAGAAATGTTTACGGTTGCAAAGCAGATCTCTGCGGCGCAGGCATCCGTTATCCCTCTGTTCGCGGCGGGCATATTCTACTATGTATTCAACGGACTTGTTGAGATCGTCATGAACCGCTTCGAAAAGAAAATGAGTTACTATCAGTGATCGGAGGAAAATATGAGCGTTCTTGAGATGAAAAACATACAAAAATCCTTCGGTTCTCTTGATGTCCTTAAGGGTATAGATCTTACTGTCGAAAAAGGTGAGGTAGTTGCAGTAATAGGTCCTTCGGGCGGCGGTAAATCAACGCTCCTTCGTTGTGCCACGACTCTTGAGACTATCGACAAAGGAGAGATCATCATAGGCGGTGACACTCTCGTTACGACCAAAGACGATAAGGCAGTCTATTGCGACAGGAAGATGCTACAGGAAGTAAGGAGCAAGTTCGGACTTGTGTTCCAGGGCTTTAATCTTTTCCCTCATTTCTCGGTAAGACGTAACATTACCGAAGCACTTATCCATGTGCATAAAAAGAGCAAAGAGGAAGCGGACAAGATCTGCGACCAGCTTCTTACAAAGATGGGCATGCTTGATAAAGCAGATGCTTATCCTTGCAACCTCTCGGGTGGTCAGCAGCAGAGAGTCGGAATCGCGAGAGC
>JAILPW010000016.1:0-13244 GCA_024699245.1 Clostridia bacterium
TTACAACGCAGAAACAGGAGATGAATTCATCCGTTTCGAAGTAGTTGCACCATTGATATACAACTGATAACAAAAAAGCTAACCGAGATATTCTTGGTTAGCTTTTTTATTTGTACTGCTTAAACTGTATCTTTATCTTTCTTAATAAATACTTAATCTTTGTTTGACGATATAATTACTCTCCGCAGGTAACATAAAACCATAAAACAAAACACATAACAAAGCGAGGGTAAAAAAATGTTAAACATCATGAGAACAACAAAGGATCTTTTCAACACAAACAAAGCTTTCAGAATTGCAGTATACGCAGTGCTCTGTCTTTTGACATTCGCAGCTTGCTTCAAGCTCGGAGAGAACTTCGGCGGATTCTTATACATGCTGATGCACTGATCGATCTTTCTAAACAAAATAAGGGACTGTCTCATTGAGGCAGTCCCTTTTGTTAACTGTTTATTCGGATCAATAGATTCCGTTCTTCTTGCTGACCTTCTTGTGGATGATCTCTACTGCGAAGATCAATGCTGCGATCGAGAATGAGCTCCATCCGAGGATCATAGCTACCGGTGTACTCTCACCTGTTGATGTGATAGCCGGTTTCTCTGGCTTATCCGGAGTTGTCTTTGTAACTTCTGCCGGTGGGTTCTCTACAGTAACTGTAGTAGTTGTAGGTGTAGGAGTTACTTCCTCTGTAGGTGTAGCTGTAACCTCAGGTGTTGCTGTAGGTGCAGGTGTTGTTTCCTCATCCTCATCTACGTCAACTGCAGGAACGATTCTCTCTACTCTTACTGTAGGAACTGCTGTTGGCTCAACTGGTGCCTTTGTCGGAACCGGTGTTGGCTCGTCTGCAGAATCAACTACAAGTACAGAATCCGTTGGAGGGATTGTAGGTGTAGGAAGTGGTTCCTCAGCTGCCTCAACTACTACTTCCGGTGTAGGCTCCGGTGTAACCTCAACTGTAGGCTCTGGAGTAATCTCAACAGTAGGCTCCGGTGTAATTTCAACTGTTGGCTCCGGTGTAATTTCAACTGTTGGCTCTGGTGTGATCTCAACAGTAGGTTCCGGTGTAATCTCAACTGTAGGCTCTGGTGTGATCTCGACTGTTGGCTCCGGTGTAATCTCAACTGTTGGCTCAGGTGTGATCTCAACAGTTGGCTCAGGTGTGATCTCGACTGTAGGCTCAGGTGTGATCTCAACTGTAGGCTCAGGTGTGATCTCAACTGTAGGCTCAGGAGTAATCTCAACTGTAGGCTCAGGTGTGATCTCAACTGTTGGCTCAGGTGTGATCTCAACTGTTGGCTCAGGAGTAATCTCAACTGTAGGCTCAGGTGTGATCTCAACAGTTGGCTCCGGTGTAGGGATAGCCTCGTCAAACATTCCGATGTGGTTACTGTCTGTATCGATAATATCCTTGATGTTAGAAACCTTGCCGTCCTTGATATCGAAAGAAATATTTGTTGTTACCTGATATCCTTCAGGTGCTCTGTCCTCAACGAGAGTGTAAGAACCGTTAGGAAGTCCGTTTACGAATGTAGGTGTTGTTCCGGAGATCCATGCGATGGAGCTGGATGTGCATCCGTCAAACTTAGCACCCTCACCCTTTTCAAGAATCGACTCACTGAAAGTGAACTTTGTGTTAGCGTCATCAAACTTCACTGCATTAAGTACAAGTCTTGCGCCAGGAAGTTCTGTTCCGTCATAATCACCGCCAACAGCGATCTTGGAGATCTTAATGTTTGTCCAAGCGTTGTCGAACATTGTAACGTGAGAATCATTAAGCTTATTCTGCTCTACGATTGAAGCTCCGTCATAAACGTTGCCGTCCTTAATTGTAAAGAAGATATCTGTTGTAACGTTATATCCGTTAGGTGCTGCATATTCTGTCAATGTGTAGACACCATCGCCAAGACCCTTAACAGTTGTAGCCTCTGTTCCGGAGATCCAACCGATCTTAGCGCTGCTCTGGCCGTTAGTGTCAGCTCCCTTGCCGAGCTGGAGGGAAACCTTGGACATATCGATAGGATTTCCATTGAAATCAATACCTGAGAGGTAAAGCTCTGCGCCAGGGATCTCTGTTCCGTTATAATCACCGGATACACCGATCTTGGAGATAACTACGTCTGTTGTGATCTCGATGTCGAAGTTCTTAAGCCATGTGAAAGAACCACCCATGTTAGCTCCGTGGAACTCTGCACCGCCCTCAGAAGAGAAGCTGTTACAGATAACCGCACCGTTTGTGTTTCCGTTGAAGTGAACTCTTGCATTTGGAGCAAGGATAGAACCGTTTGTAAAATCAGCAAGCTCTGTTGCAGAGTAAGCGTTAAATACGAGGTTCTGGTTCAAGTAGATTACGTTCTCATTGTAGAGGGATTCCTCTCCTGTCTCGCTAGGAAGGACAACCTCTGTTGAATCAAATGTGATGTTTCCTTTTCCGTCATCCTTGACGTTTGAAATATAGTTAAGATCTACAGTAACGTAGTTTGTGTTGTTACCCGGGAAGTTAACGATGTTGTGGCTGTTAACAGGAACGTAGAGAACAACCTGGCTGAAATCTCCGGAGGAGAGATTGAATACGTTGTACTCGCTTGTACCGATAAGCTCTGCCTTACCATACTTAACATCAACATTGATAGCATTGGAATCATCAGCTGTTGCATAATTGTCGATGCTGCTACTGAGAGCTTTGAATCCATTCATAGCTTTATCGAAGTCTACAGGGAACTCGAAGTCATAATACTTCTTAACTGTGCTCTGAACCTGCTGATTGCCTTCTGCTGTATCGTTGTAAAGTGCTGTGAAGTTGGAAGAATCAATGTTTCCGTCCTTAACTGCAACTGTGAAATCCTTGTTTCCGTTCTTGGAGCCAAGCATCAATGCAAGTTTGCCTGTGCTGTTCTTGATCTCACCACCGATTACGAAATCTGGTGAATAACTTTCGAAACATCCGCGACTTCTGTTATCTGTCATCATAAACTGATCTGATGTAACGTTACCACCTACAGCAACTGGAGCCATTGAGTGGTTGTTGTCGTGGAAGTCTCCACCGGTGAATGTAGCATAACTTCCCATCATTCCGATCGCATAGTCGATATCGGATGAGGATGAGTCAGCTTTGGTATTCTCGAGGTTGTACTGTGTGAGCATTCCGATGCAGAGTGCTGCAGAAATAGCCAACGAGAAACCTTTGACAAACTTTTGCATTTTGAATTTCCTCCGTAAAAATGTGTTCTGTTTCCTGCTGTAAAATTTGATTGAACTAATTAATCAAATCCCTCTAATTTCTTTTAGTTCATAATAATATACGTACCAATCCATCGAGATAATAACATCTTATTTATAATCTGTAAATAATTTATTAGGAATTTTGAGAAAGTTTTTTCACAATTTCTTCACAATTGGTCAATCTACACAATCATAATAAGAATTATTTGATCTTACTTGGTAATTTTATCAACCTGCCTGCTTGCGCAATTCTAAAAGAGTGGTAATTCATATAATATAAAACTATATTATAAAGGTGTTCAGTTTTCTCATCTCATATACTTTATGTATACTAGCATACAAGACAAAAATCAAGTAGTTTCGTTTAAATTTTTTAACATTTTTCAATAAAACCCTTATTTTTGTCGGAATGACTAAAAATGTGACAGGATCTTCACAATATCAATTTTTTGACATAAGTAAAAAGGACATGACAAAATAAAATCATGTCCTTTCAAATATCAAATCTCTATTTCGGATCAGACTCTGTTAACAGCTCCGAATCCTGACGTCTTCTTGAAAGACATCTTGCATCCCAATGCCTCAAGGGCATCTGAAGGATCGATCCTGTCCATGTTGATGCCGGCCAGGCGGTCCTTGTCGATCGCAACAGAGAGGATCGTCATCTCTTCCTCGTTACCCGTTGCACTGTTCAAGATCTTATCAACAGCATGGACCTTACAGGTCTTAACAGGAAGGAGTGCGAATGTGTCTCTTGCTACTCTGATGGCCGTGCTGCATATATAATCCTGCATAAGCTCATAATATGCCGACTTGGAAAGCGGCTTCTCGGAAACTTCTCCTGAAGCGAGAAGCGACAATGAGTAATCAGGAACAACCTTTTCAGACTTAACTTCAAACTCGACTGACATCTCAGTAGGATCATCTGTTCCTACCTCGAAATTGGAACCATACTCGAGAAGATCATCAAACGGATGCATCTCATCAATAACCGTAAGGTAAGCATCGATATCGCCTTCGATAACCTTAAGGGAGAGTTCGTTAAGAGTCTTCCACTCGTTATATGCTTCGGTACCGATCTTGATCCCTGAAGGAAGTCCGTCAGTGCTCAAGCCCTCCCAGTCGATCTTATCGTCGCAGATCTTGTGGACTGATTTGATGGAATCAACATAAGCCTCGTATGTCTCGACCTTCTTCTTGTTCTCTTCAAGATTAACAGCTGCCTTTGGCTCCTTTGCTGCCTTGGTCTCCTTCTTCTTCGGCTCAGCCTCGGCCTTTTCCGCCTTGACGGCCTTCTTGGAAGCCTTCTCTTCCTTCTCGGAAGACTTCTTGCCTCCGAACAAGCCTCCGAAAAGGCTCTTCAAGTTCTTCTGCTTGGAATAGTAAACACCTGTTCCCGGAATACCTACTGTCGTAGTGCTTCTGCCTGTAGCGCTGATGGTCTGACGAAGACCCTTCTTACCGAAGCTGACACTCGGTCCGCCTTTACTTAAGTTGAGCTTAAGGCCGTGTCCCAGAGAAATGCTCTTTCTGAAATTTAAACCCATTAGTCTCCCTCCTTATTTTCTGATATGTCTATTATACTTGAGATTTCTTCCTTTGCGATATCTTCTTCCTGATCGTCGTACTCACTGTCATCCTTGTCATCATCATCGACCAGGTCAGCCTCCGTGATCCCGAGTCTTGCCCTCTCTTTTTCGACGATCTCTTCCATGAGTTTCTTGTTGACTTCGTCTATCTGGGATTCATCTGCAAAGTTATCGAAAACATTGCTCTTCTCCCTCAGGATCTCCATGATATCCTCATCCACCGAATGAGCAGACAGGAGCCTGTAAACGAGAACGGACCTAGGCTGACCCATTCTGTAACACCTGGAGATAGCCTGATTCTCTGTTGACGGTTTCCACTGCGGTTCGCAGATAATGACTACGCTCGCGCATTGGATATTAAGGCCAACGCCGCCTGCGATGATCTGGCTTACAATGACACTGCCGTCAGGAGCTTTTGCAAATTCATCGATTATCTTCTGCCTTTCTTCCGAAGGAACCGAGCCTGTGATTATTCCGAAGCAGTCCTCTCCTAACGCCTGAGAAACCTTTTCGATAATGCTTCGGAAGAATGAGAATACGATTATCTTTCTTCCGTCGGCCTTGGCCTCGGCACATATCTCCAGAAGTCTGGTGAGCTTACTGGAATCGGCTATGTCTTCAACATCGTATGAAACTTTACGGGTCTTGAATGAAGCGTTTTTGGACATCAGGGCCTTGGCATAAAGGGCCAGTTCTTTGGCGGTCATGTCGACCCATTCCTCTGACTCGAGCTTCTCAGGAAGTTCCTTCAAAACGTCCTCGCGGACACGTCTTAAGTAGACCGGAGAGATCTTCTCGCGGAATTCCGGAGCCTTGGAGACGTCTATCATGCCGCGGATCTCCGTGGACAAAGTCTCGCGGAGCATGCTGATGAGGAAGACCATCTCGTCGACTCTGTTTTCGAGAGGGGTACCGGTCATAAAAAGACAGTAGTCGCTCAGGGCTGCGAGTTTTCGAAGAGCCTGAGTACGCTGGGCTGACGGATTTTTAACGTAGTGAGCCTCGTCGACCGTGAGCATATTGATCTTCGGGCAGTTCTCGAGTTCGAGCCTGACGATCGTCTCGTAGGTGGTTATCATGACGCCGCCCTTCTCCTTGAATTCCTCGAAAAGGGAATTGCGGTTGTCACCGTGGACGGTTATTGTCTTGAGCTTGCTGTGCTTCTCGATCTCCCTGCCCCAGTTGACCATGACGGATACGGGACAAACGACCACGAAGTGCGTAAGGCCGCCCGCCGTGAGGTGAGCCATGGCGGCGATAGCCTGCATGGTCTTACCGAGACCCATCTCGTCGCCCAGGAGAACGCGCTGCTGGCACAGGATATATCTCGTGCCGAAGTCCTGATACGGACGGAGCGTGGCTATCATCAAAGACGTGTCGAGCTTAAACTCCTCGATGGCCTTGATGACGTCTTCCGGAAGGCCCATGACCTGCTCTTCGTCCTTGACGGCATTCTTTCCGAAAAGGCTCTCGATGAGAGCAAAGAACGGCGCCGTGTTGGTCTTGAAGCTCGCGACCGCATTGGCGGAATTAACGTCCGCCTTCAGGTTGTTATATGTCGAGACTAAGTCATCGGCTCTCTCAACATAGCCCGATTCCTTGAGCTTGACCAGAGTGTCGTATGCCTGAAGTCTCTCGTTCTTTGTCTTGTCGGAATAGAAGAACCACTTGATGCCTGCTACGTTTATGGCTTCGGCCTTAGGAGCATTCTCCAGGATCTGATACTGACCAACACTCTTCTGAGCCTCGATATCTTCGCCGATATTTCCCACCTTCATTTGGTAGAAAAGATCCGTGATAAAACCTTCGACCGCAGGGTCAGAAGTGTCGTCGCCCGATATCCTCAAAGTGAAATTCTTCTCTATCTTGGACTTGCTCTCGGAAGCGTTGTTGACGATCTTTTCCGCCATGACATCGCCGATTCCCGGAACGGATTTAAAGTCATCCTGAGTCTTGCCGAGAACATCTTTCAGCGTGTTATAACCTGCGCCCTTGAGCGCGGTAATATTGATACCGTCAGAATCGGTATTGAGAGACTCGATCGGCACCTCGGAAAGGGACTTCTCGACGCCGCGCTTGCAAAGCTCGCTGTAGTAGAGCCTAACGTCCTTTTTGTGACGCGCGATCTCAACTGCCGCTTCGCTTAATTTCTTGTCCGCAGCCTTAAGCTCCCTGACCAAAGATTGAACCGTATTCTTATCGGGTCTGCCCATAATTCACCTACCTGAATTTCGCGATATACATATTCGTCTTGATCCTAGCCACCCACTCGCCGTGGAGCTTGAATTCACATATCTTTTGCTTCGTATCGAAAACCATCTCGTCCGCCACAAAGGTCCTTCGGTTGTTCTTGATCCAGATCTTTGAGCTTCTCGGGAAGTACTCCTCCACCTGATCAGTTAACTCGCAGACTTCCAGTAGCGGATACTCGATGAAGATGCCGGACGGCTTTTCCTCGCCGCTCTTTCGGACTCGCCTCGTGACGAGCTTATACTCGTTCTTGGCACTTCTGATCTCCACATGAACGTTATAGCTGTCAGTCATGGCCGACAAAAGAAGGTTCGGAACTTCCGATATGACGCTGGACGCGGTCTTGTCGGTTCCGATCTCCGCGGACAAAGTCTGGTATTTGATCATGATGGATTCCATGGTGGACTCGTCGATCGGGGTCCTGTACTCCTCGAACCTCTTGGTCATGGCGTACTTGGCGATGTTGATGTATTTGAACGCCTCCGACGGATTACGCTTACCGTCAACGCCCTTGTCGCAGAAGTTGGACAGAAGGAGCGCAGTCTCTGCGAAAGCTCCCGAGAAATTTCCGCGGCAGAAATCCGCATATGTCTGATCGAAAAGGTTCAGCACAGTGGACTTTGCCACGTGCTCGTTTTTGACCACACCCTTGCCTTCGCTCATCATCTCCGCGATCTTGAGAAGTGACTCCGCGTTGCCGTCCAGGCCGCTTATGGTGTAGTACTGGAAGGCCTTTCCGTAGTCCGGGATGCCGTCAAAATAGCCGTAATACATGTCACCCAGAAGGCTTGCCGTTCTAGGGTCTTCGTCTTTTTCGTAGATATCGAGGAACATCTTTTTCGCTGCAGGAACGTCTTTTTTGAAGCAGACATTTCCGAACAGGAGCGAGAAGCCTTTGGCACGCACACCGTAGAAATCGCCTGTTTTCGCGAGCTCATTGACAAAGCGTTTGAAAAGGGCACGGCGCTCGGCAGGGGCTGAATTGATGTTACTCGTGGATCCCAGGTTCCTTACGGCCGAACGTTTCATCATGGCAGTGAACCTGCGCTTCGGCACGGCGATGTCCTGGTTGTCGTTGTAGTACTTGATGGACCTTAGAACCTCGGCGTAGTTAGGCTTTTCATCGTCGCCGATCTTGTCCAGGTACTTCTCATACTCGTCCCTGCACCAGGTGTAGATGCAGTCGACGATCTCGTTTTCCTTGTTGTACACGGTGAGATAGCCCGGAGACACCAGGTCCTTGATACCCGTTCCGAGTTCGTCCTTGAGCTGGAGGAAAACATGCTCATACCACTCCTCGCAGAAATCCTTGCGGTTCAGGGAGACGGCCTTGAGATTTTCCATGGCAACAGTGAGATCTTCCAGATCCATCTTATGATCATCGAAAACCACGTTCTTATGACCCTCTGTCATCTCGTCATATGTGATCTCGAATCGTACAAATGCCTTAAGGCTCAACTCGTCAACAATGAACGGATATTCCTCCATCAACGTGACTCCTTTTTGTTCGTTTTCTTTTACTTTATTTTAGTGATATTATTAGTAAAATTGAAGTATCAGTTTTTCGGGAGGCGGAAATGAAAACTTCTACCGGGCTTAAGGTTGTCATCATCGGCTGCGGCAAAGTCGGAGCCACATTGACGGAACAATTAAGCGATGAAGGCCATGACATTACGATCATCGACACAGATTCCAGCAAAGTTCAGGAATTAGCTAATCTTTACGATGTAATGGGCGTTATCGGCAACGGCGCCAGCCTTGAAGCGCAGAATGACGCAGGCGTTAAGGATGCTGATGTCCTGATCGCAGTTACCGGATCTGACGAACTTAATCTCCTTTGCTGCATCATCGCGAAGCAGTTCGGCCGATGCGCTGCCATCGCGAGAGTACGTACTCCTGACTACAGTAAAGAATCCAATTACCTCCGTGAGAAACTAGGTCTCGCGCTGGTCATCAACCCGGATCTCGAGGCAGCGAAGCAGACTGCACGAATCCTTTATCTTCCGACAGCTCTCGAAGTCAATTCCTTCGCACACGGTCAGGCCGAGCTCATCAAGATCAAGCTCCCTGAAGATACGATGCTCGACGGAATGCCTATCAGAAAGCTCGGTATGGACATCACCAACGATATCCTCATCTGCGCGGTAGAGCGCGACAATACGATAACGATCCCTTCAGGTAATTTCGAACTTAAGAAGGGCGACATCATTTCCTTTGCAGCTACCAGAAAAGCAGCGAAGCAGTTCCTCACAAAGATCGGCTTTAAGACCAAGGCCGTTAAGAATACACTCATCATCGGAGGCGGAAGATCTGCATATTATCTCGCAGGCGAGCTCATCAGACGAGGCATCGACGTAACCATCGTCGAGAGCGACAGAGCCAGATGCGAGAGGCTTTCCACCCTTCTTCCGAAGGCCGTCATCCTTAACGGTGACGGAATAAGCCAGGACTTCCTTAAGGAAGCAGGCATCGAAGATTTTGATTCCGTAGTTCCGCTCACGGGTATCGACGAAGAAAACATCATGCTCACGCTCTATGCTAAGCAGGTTTCTTCCGCGAAGGTCATCACTAAGATCAACAGGATCGGATTTACGAACGTAATCAACAACTTAAACCTCGGAAGCGTAATCTATCCGAAGTACATTACGTCCGAGGCGATCATCGCATACGTTAGAGCTAAGAAGGCATCTAAGGGCAGCAACATCGAGACGCTGTATCACCTTTTCGATAACAGGGTAGAGGCAATAGAATTCTCTGTTTCCGGAATGCCTCAGATCATAGGAAAACCGCTTAAGGAATTGAGCCTTAAGGATAATCTTCTCATATCGTTCATCTCACATGACGGTGAGGTCAAGATCCCGACCGGTCAGGACATGATCCGGGAGGGCGACAACGTTATGATCGTTACGACCCATAAGGGCCTCATGGACATCAAGGACATCCTTAAGTAAGAGGCGGACGGAAGATGAATACGAAGATAATCAGATATATCCTCGGACATGTCCTTCGAATCGAAGCAGCATTCATGGTGCTTCCGTTCATCATAGGTCTTTTCGACCGCGAGAGACTTACTTTCGTATTCCTGTTCGTGGCACTGGGCGCCTTCCTCGTTAGCATTCTTCTGACATTCAAGAAACCGGACGACATGGTCTTCTACCTAAAGGAAGGCTGCGTCGCTACAGCGGCCAGCTGGATCCTCATGAGTATCGTGGGCGCGCTGCCGTTCTGCATATCCGGAACAATTCCGTCATTTACGGACGCACTTTTCGAGACCATCTCCGGTTTTACCACGACCGGTGCGAGCATCCTTAACGAAGTCGAATCCATGCCGAGATGCTACCTCTTCTGGAGAAGCTTCACACACTGGATCGGCGGTATGGGTGTTCTCGTATTCCTCCTCGCAGTCGTTCCGATGAGCGGCGGATCACACATCAACCTGATGCGTGCAGAGAGCCCTGGACCGTCCGTCGGCAAGTTCGTTCCAAAGGTCCGTCACACGGCGAGGATCCTTTACATGATCTACTTCATCCTCACAGGCATCGAAGTACTTCTCCTGATGTTCGGAGGCATGGGATTTCTCGACAGCGCCATGACTTCATTCGCCACTGCAGGTACAGGCGGATTCGGAATCAAGAATGACAGCTTCATGAGCTTTACACCGTATTCACAGTGGGTCGTCGCTATCTTCATGATCATGTTCGGAATGAACTTCAACATCTACTATCTGCTCCTGTTCAGGCAGTTCAAAAAAGCATTCTCCATCGAAGAGATCCATTACTATCTCCTGATCATCGTCGGCGCCATCGCGATCATATTCTTCAACATCAAGGACATGTTCGCCACACCGTTCGAAGCCATGACCCACACGGTCTTCCAGGTATCATCCATCATCTCTTCCACGGGATTCTCATCTGCGGACTTCAACCTCTGGCCGAACGTCTGTAAAGTCGTTCTCGTCATATTGATGTTCGTCGGCGCCTGCGCTGGTTCAACGGGCGGCGGTATCAAAGTTACCCGTCTCGTCGTCCTCATCAAGACCATCGGCAAAGAACTCAAGAACTACATCCATCCGAAGCGCGTCAGCAAGGTCAAGATGGACGGCAAACCGGTAGAGCATGAAGTCGTTCGTGCGATCAACGTATTCTTCATCACGTTCATGATCATATTCTTCACTTCGATCCTTCTTATCTCTATCGAAAACTATGACTTTGCAACAAACTTTTCTGCAGTCCTCGCGACCATGAACAACATCGGTCCGGGCTTAAACCTCGTCGGTCCGACCTCGAACTTCTCGTTCTTCAACCACTTCTCAAAATACGTTCTGATGTTCGACATGCTCGCAGGCCGACTCGAGCTCTTCCCTCTCCTTATCCTGTTCCATCCGGGACTATATGTCGATACGGTCAAGAGCAAGATGCACAGAAGAGCAAATAAGCAAAACGATTAATAGACGATAGGTGTCGTAATCCTTCTACACTGTTTTCATTAGTTATATTTGTTCTGATTTAATATGTGAAAACATGAACCTAATCAATCATGTTCAACATACTCTTTCATCATTGGGAACTTATCCATGATATCTTCTTTCCAATCTTTCTCTTCTTTCTCATCAAGAACACCCGGATACACTATTTGTATATAACTTACATCTCCTGACTGAGCAATATAATCATACATATCACTAATATAAGATTCATTTATCCTGTTACGAATAGTAGAGAGATCTATCTTCCAATAAGTGCCAAAATGTTGTTCGCATTTCATATCTCCATTCCCATAATTGTTGTGCCAATTATCTATGACAAAAAGATCTTCCGCATGAGACCCAAGTTGAACATACAAGGTTATACTCAGACACTTGTTTTTTGCATCATTAGAGAGAATGCTGTCAGGATTAGCCGCTATATAATTGTTAACCATCAACCTAACATCTTCAACGATCACATATTCTGGCACTTTTGAATGAATTTTATCGTCTGGAGGGTAAGAGTCCTTCAGACTAAGAATCATATCTCCATAGTCGGTTACTCTTACCGTTAAAAACTCACCATATTTATCTATTATTTGTTGTTCGATATCTTCATATCCTTCATCGTATACCTGTCCTTTACTTCTTGAAAAGCACGAACTGGTAAACAGCAGAATTAAGACTATCATTCCACAAACTATTTTTCTCATTCAATCACCTACTTTATAACTACTAGTGTTCCTTCAGCCCAATCAATAAAATCGTTATAGTTACAAAAATCTTCAAACAAAATATAGTATTGCTCTCCCCAGCTCTGAATTCTCAACCACTCTTTTCCAGATTCTCTATCAAATATAACTCCTGTTATAGTAACATAGTGATCTGTCATTACGTTTTTTTCATCAGGTATTCCAATTATCCCTTTCCCATAATCGTCTAATTTAGTAGATAATGTGTACATTGGAAAACCAATTCTATTCTCGTCTTTTTCACTAAAATAATTTATCATAAGACCTGGTATATCTAGTTGATTCAAAATAACAGGACTTCCATTTTTTAAGCTGCTTACGACTTTACTGAGTATTCCTTTTCTATTTCCCATATAATTAACAATTATGTTATTGTATCCTTTCTCTTTCAAGACTTCTGATACATTATCTACAGATATAGGCGCAGGAAGAACCAGATTGCTATCATCATCAATAAGATAATTAAAATGCGGTTTGCACGAATCCACTATAGATATAAACGATTCCTCATAATCGCTATACTCAAGAGTCATATTTCCATAAGTTTTATACAATATCACGTCGTTTAAAGCAATTAAACCACACCCTCCTTCTTCCAAAATAAGGTATGTTCGTCCTTCATATATATACACTGAGTACTTGATAGTTTTATCTCCTATTTCAAGTTCCTCTTTTTTAGTGGAAAACCAACCTTGATTCCCACCATAAAAATCTACGGACTTAAATTCTGGAACGTTTTTTACGTGAATATATCCTTTATCTTTTATGGTTGTATAGAATTTAAAACTGCTATCCTCAGTAGTATTTTTACCAAAAACTTCAAAATCTCCGCCGCCAAGATCATAAGTCTCTATACAATTCTTCAGTGGTTTACTGTCATATTGGTCAAAATAGTAATCCCCGTCGGTATCTTCAAGTTCGGGATCGGATTTATAACTATATAAAGTCCATACTCCTTCTCCGTATTTG
>JAILPW010000029.1:0-26873 GCA_024699245.1 Clostridia bacterium
ATTCTTTTCTGACATTTTTACCTCCTGGTGTAGTTGCGTAACTGGCAGGTCACGCGTCTATTCTACATCAGGAGGTTTTTGTTCACCGCTTAAGCTCTATGGAACCGCGCGACTATCGCGCGGTTTTCGTTTCACAAAAAAAGAGGTTGCCCATGTGGACAACCTCTGTGTAATTCGATTTACAAAGATCAGGAAATGATGCTCTGTTCTGTATCCTTGTCGAAGAGGTGGATACGGTTTGTATCGATAGCGAGGTCAACAACCTCACCAACTCTGGACTGGGATGTTGTAGGGTCAACTCTACATGTGAGTGGAAGTGCACCGTTAACTGTAACATAGAGATATGTCTCAGCACCGAGCATTTCTACGACGTCTACGTCAGCAGAGAAAGCTGCATCTGTGTGATCGGAAACGAATGTTGCTTCGTCTGTGATAGCCTCAGGACGTACACCGAAGATAACTTCCTGACCATCGCGCTCCATAACTTCCTCAACAGCATAACGCTCTGGGAGTCTAACGGAGATGTTCTCGAATGAGATGTAAACATCAGAACCCTCTACGTTAACAACAGCATTGATGAAGTTCATAGGAGGCATACCGATAAATCCTGCAACGAATGTGTTAACCGGGTTATCGTAGAGCTCCGTTGGGGAGTCAACCTGCTGGATGAAGCCGTCCTTCATAACAACGATACGAGTACCCATTGTCATAGCCTCTGTCTGGTCGTGTGTAACGTAGATAAATGTTGTCTTAAGTCTGTGGTGGAGCTTTGTGATCTCAACACGCATCTGAACACGGAGCTTAGCGTCCAAGTTGGAGAGAGGCTCGTCCATAAGGAATACCTTAGGATCACGAACGATAGCACGGCCCAAAGCAACACGCTGTCTCTGTCCACCGGAGAGAGCCTTCGGCTTTCTGTCGAGGAGGTGCTCGATCTCGAGGATCTTAGCTGCTTCGTTTACACGGCGGTTGATCTCATCCTTAGGCATCTTACGGAGCTTAAGGGAGAATGCCATGTTCTCACGTACTGTCATGTGAGGATACAAAGCGTAGTTCTGGAAAACCATCGCGATATCTCTGTCCTTAGGAAGGACGTCGTTGATGAGACGATCTTCGATATAGATCTCACCCTCGGAAATATCTTCAAGGCCAGCGAGCATACGGAGTGTTGTTGACTTACCACAACCGGAAGGACCTACAAGGATAACGAACTCCTTATCTGCAATCTCAAGGTTAAAGTCAGAAACAGCTACAACGCCGCCTTCATACTTCTTGTAAACATGTTGGAAAGATAAACTTGCCATATTTGAAATACCTCCAAATCGCCGACATCATCGGCTTTTTACCTGTAAGTACTATATCAAAGCGCCATAACCACCGCTATATGACATTATTACCAAAAAAATAGAAAGCATTTTGTATGGGAAAAACGTTCTTTTGGCTATACTGCACATCCTTTTTGTCGGATGTTTGTGCAAAAAGTTTAAATTGCGCGAAATTTCGCGCTAAATACCACCTGTCAGGGGTTTATGCAATTTCACAAAACGATCTTTTCCGGCGATTTTGGTCGTTTTTTGTAATTTCGAAAACGCGAACAAGAAAAATGCTGCTACAAGGGACTTTTCTATTGACTTTTGCATATTTATACATTATATTGCATAAATGTTCACTAAATTCGGCAGTAATATATGTGAATATATGTAATCCTTTTGTTATTGTATTTAACTTATTAGGAAACTATATTATATACTGCAATAACATTTAGAAAGCGTGAGTGAAAATGAGTAAGATCAAAGTAAGTATCATCGGTGCGACAGGTTACGTCGGAGCTGAACTTGTAAGGGGCTTTGCATGCCATCCTGAGGTGGAGTTCAAGTATCTGACATCCAGAAGTTTTGAGGGACAGAAGTTCTCTGATATCTACCCTGTTCTCCGAGGCGTATGCGACATGACTCTTACGAACACGGATTACGAGACGGTCGCAAAGGAATCCGACCTTGTCGTAACAGCCCTCCCTCACGGAGTTTCAAGTAAGACAGTTCCTGTCCTTCTCGAAAACGGTTGCCGTGTCATCGACCACAGCGGCGACTTCCGTTACAAGGACCTTGCTACATATGAGAGATCCTACAAACTTGAGCATCCGCATCCGGAACTTCTCAAGGAAGCAGTTTACGGTATCCCTGAGTTCTACAGAAACGAACTTAGAAACGCCAAGCTCGTTGCAAACCCGGGCTGCTACCCGACATGTTCTCTTATCGCACTTGCTCCTTTCCTTAAGGCAGGACTTCTCGATACGACATCCATCATCATCAACGCAGTATCCGGCGTCAGCGGTGCAGGAAGAAAGGAAAGCCTTCCTTATTCCTTCTGCGAGATGGACGAGAACTACAAGCCTTACGGCGTAGTAGGTCACAGACACACAACAGAGATCGAGGAGCAGGCTTCTTTCCTTGCAGGAACACCATTGAAGCTCAGCTTTACTCCTCACCTTGCTCCGTTCAAGAGAGGAATGCTCAACACGATCTATGCTAGACCTTCCGAAAAATTCACGGATGTATCCGACGAGAAGATCAATGCTATATATAAGGAATATTATAAGGACGAGTTCTTCGTAAGAGCTCTCGACATGAAGGTCTTCCCTGAAGTAAAGGCCGTTAACGGTTCCAACTTCATCGAGATCAACGGCGTATATGACAAAGAAACGAATCTGATCAAGCTCTTCTCCGCCCAGGACAACCTCGGCAAGGGTGCAGCTCTTCAGGCTATCCAGGCGTTCAACGCAATGTTCGGATTCGACGAGAAAACAGGACTTACTTTAGTCCGTGGAGTTTGATAAGAGGTGATTTAAAATGGGAGACAAAGGACAACTTCCTGAACTTGATACGATAATGCAGGACAAAGTGGATCGCGCGTCGATCCTCATCGAAGCCCTTCCATACATCCGTAAGCTCAGAGGACAGACGATCGTAATCAAATACGGCGGAAACGCCATGATAAATGAAGATCTTAAGCAGTCAGTAATGGATGACGTTACGCTCCTTAAGTACATCGGTATCAACCCGATCATCGTTCATGGCGGCGGACCTGACATCACGGGAATGCTCAACAAGATGAACATCGAGTCCCGCTTCGTCAGCGGACTTCGTTACACAGACGAAGAGACCATGAAGATCGCTCAGATGGTACTTATCGGTAAGACCAACAAAGAGATCGTCAGCAACCTCAACACCAGAGGTTCCAAGGCCATCGGTATCTGCGGTATCGACGGTCACCTCATCGAAGCAGAGCGTCTTAGCGAAGACAATGCCGGCAACCCGATCGATGTAGGCTTCGTAGGCAAGATCACGAAGATCAACACCAAGATCATCGAGATGCTCGCCAACGACGAATATATCCCGGTAATCGCTCCTATCGGAGTCGGCAAGGACGGCGAGAGCTACAACATCAATGCAGACACCGTTGCTTCCGAGATCGCCGTGGCTCTTAAGGCAGAAAAGCTCATGACCCTTACAGACGTCGGCGGTGTTCTCGAAAAAGATGAGAACGGCGAAGATCATATCATCCCGGTTCTCGATGAAGAGTCAATCAACGACCTCATCGAAAAAGGCATCATCACAGGCGGTATGATACCAAAGCTCTACGGATGTCTCGACATCGTCCGACGAGGCGTAAGAAAGGCACACATCATAGACGGAAGGATACCTCACAGCTTACTGCTCGAGATATTCACGGCAAAGGGCATCGGAACGATGATCGTAAAAGAAAAAGGAGCCAAATATGGACATAACTAATGATTTTGAATTGACCAAAGAATTAGACCAGAAATATTGCATGCAGGTCTTTGACCTTCTCCCTGTTGCTTTCACACACGGCAAGGGCGTATACCTCTACGACCAGGAAGGCAAGAAGTACATGGATATGATCGGCGGTATCGCCGTTAACAGCCTCGGCCACGGCAACAAGGCGCTCACAAAGGCTATCAAGACACAGGCAGATAAACTCATCCATTCCTGCAACTACTACTACAACATCAACAAGTCAGAGCTCGCTTATAAGCTCTGCAAGATCAGCTTCGCAGATAAGGTATTCTTCTGTAACTCAGGAGCTGAGGCTAACGAAGGAGCGATAAAGCTCGCTCGCGGTTATTTCTATCACAAGGGGATCAACCGTCATAAGATCATTACAGCTAAGAACAGCTTCCACGGAAGAACGATGGGCACCATCGCTGCAACAGGCCAAGAGAAGTTCAGCAAGCCTTTTGCACCAAATGTTCCGGGATTTGAGTATGTTCCGTTCAACGACATCACTTCCCTGAAGCTCGCCGTTGACGGCAACACAGCAGCTATCATGCTCGAGCTCATCCAGGGCGAGAGCGGCGTAAGGCCGGCAGACTACGAGTACGTTAAGGAAGTTCGTGATCTTTGTAACAGGCTCGGCCTTCTTCTCATCATCGATGAGGTTCAGACAGGTGTCGGACGTACTGGTAAGATGTTCTGCTATGAGCACTATGATATCAAGCCTGACATCATGACTCTCGCTAAGGGCCTTGCAGGCGGTGTTCCGATCGGAGCTTTGCTCGCTACTGAGGAAGTTGCTTCCGTAGGTTTTGAGGTCGGTGATCATGGTTCAACATTCGGCGGTAACCCACTGGCTTGTGCAGCAGGAGTAGCGGTACTTAATGAGATCGGTGAGAATGCTCTTCTCGGAAACGTTAATAACGTATCTGATCTCCTCTTCTCCAAGTTGAGCGACCTTAAGGCTAAGTATCCTGTCATCACAGACGTACGTGGCAAGGGACTTTTGATCGGTATCGAGTTCGCAGGCGCATTGAGTGCCAAGGGTCTTAAAAATCAGCTCTTTACGATGGGATACCTTGTAAGCTCCATTGGTGACAGCACGATCCGTATCGCTCCGCCGCTCATCATAAGCGAGAAGGAAGCATTGAGCTTTATCAAGGCTTTGGAGACGATCCTCAAGGGCAAGAAGAAGAATATTTTCGGAAGGTGATAAAAACATGAAGCATTATATAGATTTTCACGAAGACGTAAGCTTTGACGATCTCAACTACCTGCTCGAGATCGCATCTGATATGAAGAAAAAGACAAAGACAGGCGTAAAGCATCACATCCTCGAGGGAAAGTCCCTGGCTATGATCTTTACAAAGTCTTCCACAAGAACCCGTGTTTCTTTTGAGGTCGGTATGTACCAGCTCGGCGGACAGGCTCTGTTCCTGAGTAACGACGACATCCAGATCGGAAGAGGTGAGACTATCCACGACACAGCTAAGGTTTTGTCCGGAATGGTCGACGGTATCATGATCAGGACTTTCGCTCATCAGGACATCGTGGATCTTGCTAAGTATGGTTCCATCCCTGTAATCAACGGTCTTTCCGACGACCAGCACCCTACTCAGGCTCTCGCGGATCTTCTTACGATCCAGGAGCACAAGGGCGGTCTCAAGGGCTTGAAGCTCGCTTATGTAGGTGACGGAAATAACGTAACCGCTTCACTTCTCCAGGCTTGCGCTAAGGCAGGAATGGATATCTCCTGCGCTTCACCTAAGGGTTACACAGCAGGTCAGAAGTATGTTGACCAGGCTCTCGAAGATGCTAAGGTTACAGGCTCCAAGATCCTCATGACGGAAGATCCGTTTGAGGCTTGCGACGGTGCAGACGTTATCTACGCTGACACATGGACATCCATGGGTCAGGAGGAAGAGAAGGCCAAGAGAGTCGAGATCTTCAAGGATTATCAGGTTAACAGCAAGCTCATGGGCGTAGCTCATAAGGATGCTATCTTCATGCACTGCCTCCCTGCTTACAGGGGCTACGAAGTAACAGAGGACGTCATCGACGGACCTCAGAGTGTTGTTTTCGATGAGGCCGAGAACAGGCTTCATGCTCATAAGGCAATCCTCGTAAACTGCTTTACAAGGTAATCTATGGCTTATACCTTAAGACAGGCTGTGCCGGGGGATGCCCCGCTCCTATCGGAACTCATCAAGTCTTCGATGCTGACTTACAGCAGCGACTCGGGTATCGATCCGTCGATACTCGATTCAATGCATGAGCGCGTCGAAGATCTTGTTTTGAAACTCAAAACCCACACCTGTCTGTGCTTTTTCGACGAATATAACATGCCGGTCGGCACCATCACCCTGAAGATCAGGGACGATGTCGAACACTTTGATTTCTCGAAAAAGACTCACGACTATCTGAAGGATATGGACCGCATCCTCTACATCTCGCGATTCGCGGTCCAGGACAACTTAAGGGGCACCGGTCTTGGCAAGGACCTTCTGGACATGGCGTTCGCTTTCGGAACCGAAAGAGGAGCAAAAGCTGCCCTCCTTCACACCGCAACTCAAAATAAGATCCGCGTGGAGTTTTATCAGAACAGAGGATTCGTTCTTATCGACAGCGAAAACAAGCGCGGATATGACAGAGGATTGTTCGGATACGAACTCTGATTATTTTGTTTTTTCACTTAATATTTCATTTTTTAAAAGACGAAACGTTTCTAGTTTCGTCTTTTTGTCTTGTCTAGTGTTAAAGTTTCACAAATGAATTTTCTCTTGTTGAGCATATGCACGAAAACACCCTGTTAGAACTGATTCCTCGTTGTTTGCAACTTGTGAACAAGGTATAGTTATCCTAGGAGATGTATGAATATCCTAATAAGACTAATTCTTTTATGATTATTGTATTTTCTCCTATTTTCTAGATTTCTAATGGAAGGGGGGCTTTTTTTGGATCCGGATATTGTCGAGAGAGAAATGATGAAGGCGCTACGAAACCGTGTCAGGAGAGGACGAAACTACTACGAGGATGACCTCGATGAGCTAGCTCAGGGCTTAAAAAGTGCAAGTAGCAGATCGAAAATTGCCAACACCTTATATGACAGACTAATACCATCGTTGAATAAAAAGTCCATCAGCGATGATTTTGATACGGTTATTAGTCGAATAAATTATTATACCTGACAACATATAAGAGGAGATATTTATGTACGATTTGATATTGGATGATGTAGAAATCGGTGAATACGAAAGCAGAAAGCTTAACATGAATGGCGGTATGGGTCAGAAAGCTCAGACTGCATTGACAGATTACACTTCTCGCTTGGGAAACATTCAAAGTCAAGGGTTTGGTCCATCTGATACCAGTAATGCACACGCGGTTATTGATGAACTTTTAGTGCAAATGAAAAAGATTTCTGAAACCACCGCCGAGGTCGATTGCATGATTGATGATTTGGTTAGAATCATCAAGGAAGATATATTAGATAAAGAAGATAAATTAGCTGACAGTGTCTAGGAGGATTGTTCTCTATGATTGATATGAACACAGGTGGATTCAAACAGAATTTGGATTTTTTTGTTACGGAAATGCAAAACAATAAAATTAACCAAACTGCTGAATCCTTCACTTCTTCTCAAGGACTTCCAATAACAAGTATCAACGATTGCTTGGAAGCATATAGTACATATTGCGAAAACATTGATAAAGTCTACCAGTCAACGATGCAGTATTTGCAGAAGGCATATCACAATATTCAATCATGTGAAAAAGATAATACTGTATAAAAGGAAAGGTTTTCTATGAAGAGAGATTACAGTAACGATAACATTATCTCCACCAAGGATTATCTGCAGAAGGCATATGACCATACTGATCAAGATTACAGAGATCCGTACTATTACCAGTCTGTGCCTGATAAACATCGCAATCTCAAATATGATAGTTTGTGCACAGGTAGCGACGCCAATCAACATATTAAATCCATTAGAGATAGAATCCATACCACTTTGACTGTGATGTCAAAATTTTATACTGAAGTTGATAGTACATCTTTGCAGGTATATGGTATGGCAAATCATATTCTTTTAATTTTGAAAGAAGTTAATACCTCAATGGACAAGATCAATATGATCTTAAGTGGATTAGAGAATTATTCCGGAAAAACGGTAACTCCTGCTGCTATACAGGCAGCTGGTATCAGCAAAAAAAAGATCAATAGTATAAAGCGGGATTATTACAAATTTATTTTTCCTGATAGTGATTCAGTCACTAAATTTGTTGATGAAATGAAATCTAAAGGGGAGCTTTCTCCAGAGGATATTTCTAAGTTGAAAGCTGTGTACGATTTGTACTTAAATAGCGGAGATGAATTATCTGGTGAAGATCTTCGTAGATTTGTTGATGTTTTCGAACTCCTTGGTAGTTCTGATTTGACGGAAGATATGTTAAATGACTTCATGAATAATGACGAAGCTGTTAAGTTGTATCTCGACGATGTAAAAGCCTTAAATGTTAATGGTGGAGCACTGCCCTCTGAAGAAATGGATAAACTGAAAAGATTCCATTATTGGTATGTTAAAAATCGCTTTGATTCTAAGGGTGACGAGAACGTAGATATTATGGATGAGCAGCGTCTGAAAAATAGCATAGACACTTATGAGATTCTTAATCCGGACGCTAAGAAAATAACGGATAATTTCTTTAAGGATGTTTATGGTAAGAACGATAAAAACGTTGACCTTAATGTCTTGAGAATCAAATATAGCATTTATACTTGTTCTCCTATGTATAGAGATTTGATTTTAGGATATTTGCCAAATATGACGTTGAACCCGTTAGATCCTGGAAAAGGTGCTAGTTGTTCTCCTAAGAAGATCTGGGGCCAAAAATTTGCGGTTTTAAATTTGGATCTTCATCAAACTACATCGGGAAACTGTTGCTCATTTTTCCATGAATTCGGACATGGTTTAGATCATTTATCTGGTCCGCCAGATGGTGATACTTCCGAAGCTTTTAATGTATCTCTTAGAACTGATGCACAAAATCGTGTCTATAAAGACCTTGATGATTACAATAACTCCGTTCCGGATTCAGAGAAGCTTGACACTGCGGAAAAAGATAGAATTGTTGAATACGTTTTTGACCGAGATAAAAATCCAAATGTCGTTAATAATTCTAACGATAAACCTGATTTACCAAAAGATTGGTCTGATAAACAGATTAAAGCTTATGAGTATCTAAGAGATGTATATGGATACCCTAAATATGTGTATTCAGATCAAAATAGGCGTTCTGACGTTTATCCTCAGCGTGGTTGGTATCACGGAGCCAGTCGAGACGGCATAGTTGACGATATATTTGGCGGAATGACTAATAGTAAACTATGTGGTAAAGGTCATGCTTATGATGTGAATAAGGATACTTACACTAATTACAAAGATTTCCAAACAAAGGTAATCAAAAATTCGTATTACTATAGCGGAACAATGACCGATACCGAGTTTTATGCCGAAGTATTTGAGTATAGTGCTCTAAATAGAGATCTAAATACTACAAAGGAAGTATTTGGTACCACTTTAGGAGATTATAAAAATGCAATTAATAAAGCATATGATGCTTTAAAATGATTTGTGTTCGTTGATATGTCGATATGAATAATCGAGTGTACATTTATCACACCGTCTCGCAGCGGTAGAGCATGTATTCTTCGTTTTTGACTGTGTCGTTTAAAGAGAGCTTGTCGTAGGCAAGGTCTCTTTTTTCTTTGTTTTCGAAAATACCGAAGACGCAGCTTCCGGATCCGCTCATGGCTGCAAACAGAGCGCCGTTTTCTTCCAGAAGTTCGCGGGCGATCTTGATGTCAGGGACAAACCTCTCGGCAGGTGTCTGGAGATCGTTTACTATGAGTTCTTTGTACTTATGAAGGACTTCTATTGGCTCGCCGGCTTTGGACAGTTCGTTCTTGAGTTCCTCGTATGCCTTCTCGTCGTAATCGTTATCGCCCTGCTCGTCAAAAGCGCTGAAACACATTGGAGTGGAAACTCCGTCCTTAGGTTTGATGAGAATGAGCGGAAGATCGCTAAGAGGCTCGATCCTGGTTATGATCTCGCCGAAGCCCTCGCAGACGGATGCGCCGCCGTAAAGGAAGAACGGTGTATCGGCTCCGGTGTTGGCAGCGATGACATTAAGTTCCTCGTCGTTGAACGGATTGCCGTAGTGCTCGGAAAGAGCCAGGATAACGGATGCGGCATCGGAGCTGCCGCCGCCGATTCCCGCTTCTGACGGAATATTTTTTTCGATAGTGATATTAACAAAAGGCAACGTCTCGACGATCCCGCGCTTCTTAAGCGCTGAGAAAAATCTTACCGCTGCCTTATAACACAGATTCTTGTTGTTAGGGATCGGGTTGCAGCCAAGGGCCGTGGCGATTATCTCGTGGTCCTTGCTGTCGTCGACCTCAACTGTTACTTTGTCGCAAAGAGAGATCTCATGCATCAGTGTATTAAGACTGTGGTACCCGTTTGGAAGAGTACCGCATACTCTCAAATACATATTGATCTTGGCCGGTGCAGAAATCTCGTAAATATCAGACATATGAACGTCTTAAAAAGCCTATCAGCTTGCTGCTTCTGACTTGTTTTCTTCCTGAAGAGTATAGATGCGGACCTTGCCGGTCAAAACATCGATATAGCTGTAGGAAACTACATCATCCTTAGCGGATCCTCTTGTATATCTGACGGAGAAAACATTAGGATAACAACCTTCAACGATTCCCTCGTAAACTATGAGTCTTTTTCTTCCGCCATTGGAAGTGAGTCTGACTCTCTTGCCGATCATACACTTGCTGAATGATTCCTTAAATTTATCTAATTCGGACTTAATGATCAAAGCCTTATACCTCCACATCAGTAAATTGCCTGAACCCTTCAAAGGCTCGTCTGCCGTATGACGAATTATCGTCAAAATCATAACATTTCTTTGATAAAAAGTCAATGAAAAACACAATATCTAGTGGCTCTTTTATCAAATATGCCCAAAATATAGTGGTAACAGTCATTTTCGAACTTTGCGTTATTTAATACGGTTTTACCTTGAAAGGACGCTTCCTATTATTGTAATATGGAGGATAGTTTATAATGACATTTTCGGGGAGGAATCCAATTATGTTAAGTGATATCGAGATAGCCTTATCTGCAAATATGCTTCCTATCGAAGAGGTAGCATCTAAGATCGGCATCGAAAGAGACGAACTGGAATTTTACGGAAAGTACAAGGCTAAGCTTCCTCTTGGCAATATCGAGAAGAGGAAGAATAATCCGGACGGTAAGCTGGTACTCGTTACCGCCATGAACCCTACTCCTGCAGGAGAAGGAAAGACTACCGTAAGTATCGGTCTTGCTCAGGCGCTCAACAAAAAGGGCAAGAAAGTCATGCTCGCACTCCGTGAGCCATCTTTGGGACCTGTTTTCGGCGTTAAGGGCGGCGCAGCAGGCGGCGGATATTCCCAGGTCGTTCCTATGGAAGATATCAATCTCCACTTCACAGGCGATCTTCACGCCATCACTTCAGCAAACAACCTCCTCGCAGCTATGATAGATAACCACCTCTTCCAGGGTAACGATCTCAAGATCGATAAGGACAGGATCATCTGGAAGCGTTGTCTCGACATGAACGACAGAAGCCTTCGTAAGGTTACGGTCGGTGTAGGCGGCGGCCTTTGCGGCGTTGAAAGAAGCGAGATCTTCTCCATCACTGCAGCTTCGGAAGTTATGGCTATCCTTTGTCTCAGCAAGGACATGGAAGACCTTAAGGACCGCCTCTCCAGGATCGTTGTAGCGTACAACACGGACGGCGGCATCGTAACCGCAGGTGACCTCAACGCTCAGGGCGCTATGGCTACTCTTCTTAAGGATGCCATCTCCCCTAACCTGGTACAGAGCCTCGAGCACGTTCCTGCATTCGTTCACGGCGGACCGTTCGCCAACATCTCACACGGATGTAACACGATCATCGCTACTAAAGCTGGTCTCAAGCTCTCCGATATCCTCATCACAGAGGCAGGCTTCGGTGCAGACTTAGGTGCCGAGAAGTTCCTCGACATCAAGTGCCGTGCAGCAGGCATCTGGCCTGACGCAGTCGTTATCGTTGCTACATGCCGTTCCCTCAAGTACAATGCGGGAATCCCTAAGGACAAGCTCAACGAACCTAACGTTGAGGCTGTTAAGGAAGGTTTCTCTAACCTCGCTAAGCATATCGAAAACATGACGAGCTTCGGAATTCCGTGCGTAGTCGCAGGCAACAAGTTCCTCACAGACACTGACGAGGAGATCGCCATGATGAAAAAGCTCTGCGAAGAAAAGGGTGCTCTCTACGAAGCAGCCGAGATCTTTGCAAAGGGCGGCGAAGGCGGACTCGATCTTGCAGATGCAGTATTGAAGCAGATCGGATCCAACACGAACAAGACTCCTAAGTTCACATACGAACTTACTGACAGCGTAGAAGAGAAGATCAACAAGATCGCCAAGAACATCTACGGCGCTAAGGACGTTAACATCCTTCCTGAGGCAGCCGAGAAGATCAAGGGATTCGTTGATGCAGGCTTCGGAGATCTTCCGATCTGCGTAGCTAAGACACAGTATTCTCTCTCCGACAACGCCAAGGCACTCGGCCGTCCTGAGGACTTCACACTTACAGTCCGCGACGTATGGCTCAGCGCAGGCGCAGGCTATCTTGTAGTCCTTACGGGCGCTATCGTAACTATGCCGGGCCTGCCGCCGCATCCTGCAGCACTTGATATCGACATCGATCCTGACGGAACTATCCACGGACTTTTCTGATAATTGATGAAATATCCGAATCCGACATTTCTTAAAACGGCTTCAAAGGTCAAGCACACGAGACGTAACCGCACGATTATAGTCATCGTGTGCTTGTGTCTTGTTGCGCTCGTTGTCCTTTTTATCCTCAAGATGGCCTCGAAGCAGGAGCAGTACCGTAAAGACTTCCCTGCCCTCGTAGGTGCCGCTACGGCAACCTATTCGGAGTTCACCAAGGCTCCGACCCCGACGCCTACCGAGGTCCCTGTCGAGACAACGACGATGGAGACGACCACCGAGCTTCAGGCTTCTTTGGTAACGGAGCCTCCGACAGAGGAGACGACGGAGGAAACGGAGCCGACAGAGCAGAACAATTCCGTTGAGACATTCGCGGAGCTTTCCGAGCATTTCCATTTCCATAATTCCTATCCGCTCCAGACGGTTCCGCACAGCCTTCGCGACCAGTATCTCGATGACCTGAAGCAGGAGCTCGAGGACTATATCGACAACTACTGTAACGACGCCAGCGTCAAGTTCTACTACGTGAACCTCTCCAGCAATGAGACTATGGGTATCAACGAGCTCGAGCCTTTGGTGCCTGCAGGTTCGTTCAACGTCGCTTACATGATCGACTACTATAACCTCTGCCACACGGGCGTCGTGAATCCGTACGCGGAAGTCATCTATTCTGCTGACTTTGACGGCAACTCCAGTTACATCTCGGATAACTACGAGTTCGGCAAGCACTTTTACCTGAGGACCCTGGCATATTACGCTGTCGCATATAACGACAATGTCGCCTTAAATATCCTCCTCTCGAAAATGGGCAGCAGCGACAACCTCATGAGAAGGATCAGCGCCATAAGTAATTATGTGGACTTCTCGTCGTCGGTCCTCTACACAGACCACAACGGCAATTCGAAAAAAGGTCCGGGCAGATCTTCCTGCTACGATCTCGCGAACTTCCTGGAGTACCTCTATAACGGATACAAGAATGACCCGGATACTTACCAGTGCCTGCTCGACGATGTGTCGGTATCAGCGATCCCATCGGGTTATTCCACAGCGTTTTCGGACGGAACGACACAGATACTTCACTTTGCGGGAAGAAATGACGAACTTCACGAATATACGGATATAGCGATCATCGACGGCAAGGAGCCGATCGCCGTCTGCATCAGCGTAGACTGTGATTCCTACGACAGATCGCTGACCATAACTGCCGATCTGGCAACGCTTTTGTCGAGGTATATCGACTCTCTCCATTGACGTCAAAATCGCCTTTGGAACTTCTTAATAAGTATGTTATAATACCAAAGATTCATCCCACCTGATCTGCAGTCGGATCGGGTCTCGTGCAATGAGATCCCGTGAACCCTGTCAGGTCCGGAAGGAAGCAGCAGTAAGCGGATTTTCTCATGTGCCGCGAGGGTGCCTGCCCGACTGTAGTTTAGGTGGGATGATTTTTTTATTTCACGAATTTCTCGGGAGGAAGATCATGGAACACATCGCTCTGTACAGACTTTTCAGGCCAATGACATTCGATGAGATCGTTGAACAAGACGGTCCCGTATCTTCCCTAAGACAAGCAGTCAAGACCGGCAGGATCGGCCACGCGTACCTGTTCTCGGGCCAGCGCGGAACCGGTAAGACTTCCATCGCGAAGGTCTTCTCGAGAGCCGTCAACTGCGAAAATCCCGTTAACGGAAACCCGTGTAACCAGTGTGCTATCTGTAAAGGCATAATCGACGGATCTTTGATGGACGTCATCGAGATCGACGCCGCTTCCAACAACAGCGTAGAGAACATCAGAAGGATCTGTGAGGAGGTTGTTTTCGCGCCTTCCAAAGCAAAGAAAAAAGTCTACATCATAGACGAGGTCCACATGCTCTCACAGGGTGCTTTCAACGCGCTCCTGAAGACGCTCGAAGAGCCGCCGGCACACGTAATATTCCTGTTCGCGACGACTGAGCCGCACAGGATCCCTGCGACGATCCTATCAAGATGCCAACGCTTTGAGTTCAAGAGGATCACCATCGACAGCCTCGTTAAGCGCCTGCGCTTTATCTGCGACAGAGAGGGCTTCAAGGCAGAAGATGACGCGCTGACGCTCATCGCTTCCCTGTCGGACGGCGCCATGCGTGATGCGGTATCGCTCCTTGATCAGACAGGAAACTCCAATCTCGAGAAAAAGGTCACCCGTGACGGTGTCCTGAAGATAACCGGAACCGTTGATGACGAGTTCCTCGGCAAGATGGCCGGGGCTCTTCTCGGCGGCGATTTTGAGACGCTTTTAAACCTTTGCGAGGAACTGGCAAATTCAGGACGCGATATCATCAGATTCTCTCTGGATCTCGCGCAGTATTTCAGGGATCTCCTGGTCGTCCGCATGATGCCGGACCCTGTTAAGCTCCTGAAGGTATCCACCTCTTCCCTCGCGACGATGTACGATATCTGCAAGGATACAAACGCAGAGACTCTGGCAGGCTATATCTCCAAGCTCTCGGCCATGATCTCCGACCTTAAGTGGTCACCGTCCGTAAGGACTTCCTTTGAGATCTCGCTCATCAATCTCTGCGGACGTAAGGTCAAGCTCGACACTGTTCCGCTGGTAGTTCCCGACTTCGTTAAAAAGCAGCAGGAAGCAGCCAAGAAGATAGCTGAAGAAAAGGCTAAGGAACTCGAGGCAGCCAAAGCTAAGGAAGAAGCTCCTAAGGCTTCTGAAGAGCCGAAAAAAGAAGAGCCTTCCAAGCAGGAAGAACCTGCTAAGGAAGAGGATCCTTCTAAGGCTGAGGAGCCTAAGAAGGACGAACCTGAGAAGAAAGAGGAAGAGAAAAAAGAAGCTGAGCCTTCAGTTCTGTTCCCTTCGCTTTCTAACCTGTCAGTGACTCCTTCCGCTGAACCAAAGAAGGAAGAACCCGCTGAACCTGTTAAGGAGAAGGAAGAAGAAAAACTTCCTGAGCCTCCGATACCGCCTGTGCCGCCGGTTCCGGCTGAGCCTGTGGATCCTGAGGATGTTCCGATGGAAAACCAGATCGACCTTTTCTCTGTTCCGCCTATAGAGGAGCCGAAAAAGGAAGAGACGAAAGAAGCTCCGGCACCTGCACCTGCAGATGAGGGTGCACCTCTTCTGAGCATGCTGTCAGACAGCTTCCTCGATGATCTTGTTAAGGGCACGGAGCCGACCATCACGCACTATGAGCCGGATGTTCCTGAGCCGCCGATGCCGGATCCTGAGGAGGAAGACTACAGACCTCAGCCGACAACGTCGCTCGTGCAGCTTATGGAAGGACAGGAACTTCCTGTGAAGAAAGAACCCGAGCGAAGCGAGGGTGCGGATCTTGATGCGATATGGCAGAGTATCTACTCGCAGGTCATCGGTGACAACTACATGCTCTACGCGACGCTGAGCGAGACTAAACTTAAGCAGGAAAACGAGAAGGTCTTCATCCTTTTCGATGATTCATATACGAAGCAGAGTCTCAAGGAATTGACATCAGACCCTCTTTATATGAAAATCCGTAATGATATCCTGACGGTGCTTCCGGGATCGAGAAAAGTCTACGTGGCTACACCTACGATGCTCGAGAACCTGAAGAATGCGACCTCTTCGGCTGACGGCGTGGTAAACGCCCCTGAGAAGGAAAAGACTAAGCTCGAGGGATACCTTGATAAAGCAGAACAATTGGGAATAGACATTCACTTCGGTGACGATTGATTTTAGGAGGAATTAATAATGGCTAAAGGATTCAGAGGAATGGGCGGAATGGGCAACATGGGAAACATCATGGCTCAGGCTCAGAAGATGCAGAAAGATATGGAAGCTGCTCAGCAGGAGATCCAGATGATGAGGATCGAGGGCACGGCAGGCGGTGAGCTCGTTAAGATCACACTCGGCGGTGACCACAGGATCTATGGTCTCGAGATCGCTAAGGAAGTTATCGATCCTGACGATGCTGAGGGCCTCGCAGATCTTATCACTGCAGCATATAACAGCGCTAACGACCAGCTCGAGGCAGCTTCTGCCGAGAGAATGAGCAAGGCTACAGGCGGAATGAAGCTCCCGTTCTGATATGGCCAGATATTCACCTTCGGTTCAAAACCTGATATCAAAGCTCGGTTCACTTCCGGGAATAGGCGGCAAATCAGCGCAGCGACTTGCTTTCCACATCCTGTCAATGTCTGACGAGGAAGTAAAGGATCTCGCGAATTCCATCACCGAGGCACACCGCCTTACGGTGCGCTGTTCGTCATGCCAGAATTTCACTGACAGTGACCCGTGTCCTATCTGTTCGGATCCGAAGCGTGACAGATCCGTTGTGTGCGTAGTAGAGACTCCGAGAGACGTTGCTACTTTCGAGAGGATGCGCGAATATAACGGACTTTATCATGTCCTTCACGGAGTCTATTCTCCGGTGTCGGGCAAATCCATGAATGACATTACTTTGAGCGAACTTATCGCGAGACTTCAGAAGGATCAGGAGATAAAAGAAGTCATCGTTGCGACCAACCAGACTGCTGAAGGTCAGGCAACGGCGCTTTACATCTCCCGTCTTTTGGGTCCTTCCGGTATCAAGGTCACAAGGCTCGCATCGGGTCTTCCTATGGGATCCGATATCGAGTACATCGACGACCTTACACTCGCGAACGCTCTTAAGGGAAGAACGGAGATCTGATGCGTCTCGACAAGTTTTTGAAAGTATCCAGGATAATCAAGAGAAGGACCGTGGCTAACGACGTATGCTCTCTGGGCAGAGTCGAGGTCAACGGCAGGCTCGCCAAACCGTCCATAAGACTTAAGGTCGGCGATGTCGTTACTATTGTTTTCGGAAACGGAAATGTAAGGTTTAAGGTCCTTAAATTGGAAGAGACCGTGAAGAAGGAAAATGCTTCCGAGATGTACGAGATCCTGGAGGATATCGAGTAATATTTCAAACAGATTACAACATCTTTAAGAATTGTTACATAAATTGATTTGGCCTTTTGTTATGTCTATACTTAGTTATACAGAAGTGCGAAAGGGACAGATCATGAAAAAGGTCACCAGAAAACATAACGGTATATCTTTTTTGACGGCAGTAATGTTCGTCTCTTTTATCGTGGTCGCCGTTTTGTGCGTAACAAGGCTCTATGATCTCCGTAAGCAGCAGGAGCGCCTCAACAAGGAGTCTCAGGATCTGGACCGCCAGAAGCAGGAACTCGAGGACGAGCTTTTGCAGATCAGGAAAGAAGCCAATAATACCGACAATAAGGTATATATCGAAAACATCGCCCGCACCCACCTCGATATGGTATATCCGGAAGAGATCATCTTCCACGTTGCAGGCGACTGATTCCTACATTAAAACTTAGAATTCCGCAGCAGCGTCAGTATGTAAACTCGACGATGTTGCTGACTCGTATGTAAATGTCTTCTACGTGTGCGACCAGATAGATCGTGTATGTTCCTTTTCTTTGCGAAAACAAGTAATCGTCGGCTTCGAGTGTCAGACTGTCGCTTTTGGATGTCATGTAAATGGTCTCCCCGTCCAATTCAACGCACCACATCAACATACTAAAGCCATCGTGATCATCACGCACGACGGAGTGGTCGTCATTCAGGGTAAGTTTAAATGTCTCTGTTATTCCAATCTCTTCCTCGCGCTTTTGATGGTAAGTCAGATAGTGATAGACTTCGCTTTCGCCGTTAACAGTAAAATCCGCGGAGCAGTTCACGAACGTAAGGTCAGTGTCCCATCCGACCAGGCCGCCTTCATCGGTAGGATAAAAGGTATCCAGGTTACCCTGGGCATGTACATTTTCCCAATATCCGTATCCTATGACCTGCCCGGCACAGATTCCGAGTGTATATGAGCTGCTGACATTTGCATTGGTAAAGTTGATGTTCATCATCGTCACATTCGTGCTGTAACCGACAAAGCCGCCGTCTTCCGATCCGCTGTCTATCGTAAGTCCGTTGATGGTGTGACCCTGACCGTCGATATATCCGACAAATTCATATACGTCATCAGTTCTCTCAGAGATCCATCCCATCGGCATCCATTCATATCCGGTAAGATCGATATCGTTTTCGAGATATACCTCGGTGATATACGGCCAGCCCGGCTCCGAAGTATTTACGAAATAAACCGCGGATGCGAGTTGCTGCGGCGTTGAAACATAGAAGCACGGAGCATTCTTCTCTATATAGTCACGGTCGACCAGATCCATGATACTTCCGGTGTCATGCTCTTTTTCCCAGGCGGAAAGATTCTTGATCTCGTCAGGAAGCTCATAGGCGTATTCCGAAGCATCTATTCCCTGGCTCTGATACCACTCATACGCATCGACCAACATGAAGATTCCGTCCAGTTCTGTGATATCTGCCTTGACCTGATTCTTCTCATAGTCAAACTTCGCGTCTTCCACAACAGAACAGTCGAAACTGTCATCTATGCAGAACAGCAAAAGCAGATTCTTCTCGGGTACTCCCATCAGAGCATCCTCGTCATAGTTGACCGTCAGAAAGACCTTATCAGCCGTTGGATATTCCTGATCGGAATCAGGAAAATAGTCATAATTCGCAGGCATCCAGAATACACACACCGATATTCCGACTATTCCCGGCACATAGTCACTCCAGGAATCTTCAAAGGCGTCGATATAAAACTCCTGCTCGTCGTACAGGGCAACATCAACAGACGTGATGCCCCAGTGATCCTTGTCCGTGAGTTCATAGGAAAAATCCTGTCTTATGGATTCGTCTAACGGTTCTTCTGTTTCCTCAGTCGGATCTGAGATCTCGGATTCCTCAGTATCTTCGGGCTCTTCCGTATCCTCAGTTTCTTCTCTGCCTTCGTCGGCATCTTCCTTAGTTGTCTCGGGATTGGCCTGTGCGCAGCCTGCAAGACCCATGAGCATTGAAGCAACTAATAATATCGCTGTGATCTTTCCTCTTTTCATAATGACGCCTCCTTTTCGAAAAAACGTCTCGCCTTATTCCAATAGCCTCATCTGAAACCGGTCAAAGCTGACCTTTTGATTGTATTGCTCCGAAAAAAAGATCGTCTGCCTGAAAGCTGCAAATTCGTGAGTGTTTTTCGAGAGCCACATAGGAAGAGGAATGTCCATCTCCGTGCACAGAAGGATCAGGGCTTCTTCGAGCTCCTTGCTGTATCTGACTTTGTCGTTTGTGTGGTCGACCACACAGACGTTCATGATGTTATTTCCTTTGAAAGTCCTGCCTTCGAGCTTCATTTATTCCTCCGAAGTGTTGTTTGCCACTATTTTGCCATTATTTTCCATTAAAGTATACTAGGCCTTTTGCTATTATATAGTTGTTCCCAAGAGGAACACTCCTTACTTCATAACACCCTCCTTACAGACACTGGCGTCCCCTCGTCGGTGTCTTATTTTTTGTTCTCGAAAACTGTATAATAACTTTATGATCTACAAAAAGCTCAATCTTCCCATAACAGATTCATTGCGCTTTCACTATCCCATCAAGTACCGCAATCCCCTAAGGGTTCCGGTCACCCTCAACATCAACGATCATGAGGTGGAGATAAGAGCGCACCTTGAGTTCGCGCCCAAACTTCTGGAGCCCTACGAGAATCTGAAAAAAGACGAGCCTGATGCCTACCTTGCCGAGAAACCCGAGGGCTTTACCTACGCGGACGCGATCTGCGAGGGCATTAAGAAAAACTGGGAAGGCTTGTATCAGCTTCCCTGGTTCTCCCATGACAAGAAAAACTTCTTCCGGGTCCGCGTCAATATCATTCGAAAAGACGATCCGGATTCCGGTGCCGATCCGCGCCAGAAATATGCAGGGATCAAGTTCGCTCCGTTCTTCGCGCCTTCATCCTTCGTCGTAAGTTCCGTATGGCGCTGGATATGGGGAATCTTTTACTGCGGGTCACTGGAGAGCTTCATGCTCAACTGGCATCCGAGCTTCCCGGGAACCATCAACCTTAATAGGTACGCGAACCTCAGGCGCTTTGAGCAGGTAGCCGCTCACGAATTCGGTCACCTCCTGGGCATCGGGGATGCTTACGATGCGTGGTACCGCTTTTTCTATCAGGCCGAAGACGTGTCATCTTACATGATGTGCTACAACAGGAAGGTCCAAAACGAGGAGATCGAGATGGTTCTGCGCGCCCATCTTACAAAGAGGATGCAGTACTTCCCGTTCAAATTCAGACCGAAAACGATCTTCAGAGGTTTCATCCGGCACTTTAAGAGCTGAATTCGGACAATATCAAATCTGTAAGGCGCCATTGTGCAGGATTTATAAAAAATGTGTTAACAAATGAACTTCCTTCTCCATATTTGTTGAAACTGCCTGTTTTAAGTTGTAAAATTAACATTATCAATTGAAAGACTAGGCAAATTAACTAGTTGGGGAGGTAAATAATGAAAAAGTGTCCTGATTGTGGTATGGTCATCGCTAACCAGGCGATCAGATGCCCTAAGTGTAAATTTGATTTCTCCGAAGATACAGGTTCTTCGACAGCTGTTGAGGCAGCTCCTTCTGCATCTTCATCATCCTCTTCTTCATCATCTTCGTCTTCCGGCTCCAAGTCCAGAGACGGTATCATGCCGATGGTAGAAGTTAACAAGGATAACGTTATGGAGTTCTATAACCAGCTCAAGGACAGCGTTATCAAGCGTAAGACAGAGTTCGATCACTTCATCGACTTCTTGGAGAATCGTACATCCTGGCTCACAGCACCTGCTGATACAACAGGTCATCTCGCATGTGAGAAGGGTCTCCTTATCAGAAGCGTTGCAGTTACAAAGCAGCTTCTCAGGATCAAGGATACTCTTATGCCACAGCTCGACGAAGAGTCCGCTATCATCATGGGTCTCTTCCACGATGTAGGTAAGGTCGGTGTTGAGGGTAAGCCTCTCTACCTCGTAGAGGAGAAGCCTACAACAACATCTGCTCTCGGTCTTACATCTTTGAGCAGCAGAGTAGCAGCTTCCAACGCAGCTCCTACATTCACTATCAACAACAAGCTCGCTAACATGAAGGTTGGCGTTAGAAGCCTCTTCCTGGTTTCTCAGTACATGCTCCTTTCCGAGGATGAAGCACAGGCTATCTGCTATGCTGCTGAGCCACAGGATATCGACGGCAAGCTTTCACCTAATGCTCTCGTTCTTTCTACTGCAGTTAACCTCCAGAAGAACATCTACGAGAACAAGGACGTTATAGATTCTTATAGTTTCACAACTATTAAGTAATATTTTCCGCTATATGAAATGACTGTCTCTCCGGAGGCAGTCATTTTTTGCTCGAAAAATATCTTAATAAACTGTAAACTCTGACAAATAATCTTTACATCTTATAAATTTCTTTTTATAATTGAAATGTAAAAGTATCGTGTTTATTGAGTTTGTTCATTTATTGAGTTTGGTGGGGAGACAGATGTCAGGTCTGGTAATAAAGTTATCGGCCACAAACATTGTGATAATCTCACTGCTTCTTGCAGTGATCGTCGTGAGCGCGATCCTCCTATACAGATACACGAACAAAGATCACGACAGCAAAAAATAGAATTCCGTTCTCCTTGTAGGTCTTTAATTACGGTAGCCTCAACGCCCAAATGAGGCTACCATTTTTATTGGCCGGATGTAAAATTAATATCAAAGAAAACGAAAACTGAGGCTTCTATGATCTACACCGTTACATTAAATCCGTCCATCGACTGCTATATGACCGCTGATCCGTTTGAGGTCGGCAGGACCAACCGCGCCACTGACGAACATGTCTTTTACGGCGGCAAAGGTATAAACGTCTCACTGGTCTTGAAGGAATTCGGGATCGACAGCACGGCCCTCGGATTTATCGCGGGAAGTAACGGACTTGCGATAAGGGACGGCCTTAAGGATAAGATCAATACTGATTTCGATGTCCTTAGCGAAGGCAATTCGAGGATCAACCTCAAACTTTTTTCGAGCGGAAAAGAAACAGAGATAAACGGCATCGGCCCTCATGTAGGCGAGGATGCCCTCAGAACGTTCCTGAGACGTTTTGAATCTCTTTCTGATGACGATATCGTTATCATGTCCGGAAGCGTGCCTAAGGACCTTCCTGAGACTTTGTACGGCGACATGGCAAAACGGATCACATCCTGCGGCAGTTCATTCGTGTGCGACAGCACCGGAGAGCTTCTTCTTAACACGCTTCAATACGGACCGATGATCATAAAACCCAATATCGACGAGCTGGGCGCCCTCTACGGAAGGATCATCGACCCGGACGATCTGGATACGATCTACGCGCTTTCCAAGGACCTGCAGTCGAAGGGCGCGAAGGAAGTCATAGTTTCTCTTGGCGATAAGGGCGCCGTCCTTCTGGAAGAGAACGGCAGCCTTACGTTAAAGTCCGCCTATAAGGGTGAATTCGTGAGCAGCGTCTGCGCGGGTGATTCTCTCCTGGCGGGATTTATCGCGGGCAAGAAAAAAGGCCTATCCTCCGTGTCCTCCCTTGAGATGGGAGTCGCCGCAGGATCAGCCTGTGCTTTTTCTTATGGATTGCCAACTTCTGAGAGCATCATAGCTCTTCTTGGCCGGCCGATCTGATATCAAACGAAAGCCTCGTACTCAGTTACATTAAGGACGGTCTCGCCGTCGATCTGCAAAGCGACCGGTCTGTCGTACTCTACCTTGATGTGCTTTCCTTCCGTAACTACTGTATGCTTTACAAACTTGACGTGCTCACCCTTGAAGATGTTCGGGAACATGATGAGCGTCTTGATCTTACCTGCTCCGTAGAAAACGAGATTGGAGAGTTTCTTGTCTTCAGCCAGTCTCTTCTGACCCGGAGTCGGGATCATTCCGCCGCCGTAGAATCTGCCGTTCATGGCAGGAGCCAGCCATACGCCCTTATATTCCTTTGTAACGCCGTCTACGGTTACCTTGGCATTGGTCGGCTTATATTTGAACAATAAGCCCTTGATCGCGATAGAAGTATAATTAACAGGCTTATTCGATGTGGCTCTGATCCTGTCGCCTTCCTCGCAGCAATATCCGTCGATACCGTAGCCTATTCCGTTGATGAACTTCCTGGTCATTCCGTTGACCTTGACTGTCGGAAGATCATAGATGTAATCATTGACCTTAACAGGACCGTCAGACGGCTTCTTGCCGAGATCATTAAGGAAATCATTTCCCGAGCCCGTCGCGAAAAAGTACACTTCTTTCTTCACTTCAAGACCGTCGATGTCGTTAACAAAATGGTTGAGCGTTCCGTCTCCACCGCAAAGGACGATCTTGTCGGCATCGTTATTGAGAACGTCGTTGATATCAGTCTTTGTGATATCAATGAAGTTCAGCTCGTCATCAGGATAAAACCCCGTGACCTTCCTTGCCTCGATCTCTCCTCTGTTGTTTCCCGAAAGCCCGTTGAAATAAATATTGATCTTAGACATAGCAATAACCCCTTTACCCTTATGTCACAATTTATTTTCTTCGAGATCCTTCGCTATCAGTTCTCTTGCTTCCTCCGATATATCTGCCGTTTTGGATTCCTTAACGTGTTCTGCCGAGAGCACCCCGACTGCCTTGATCGTTACTACCGTCTTTCTCCACGGATAGTTCTTGGATATCTTCTCTGTTCCCTGGATCGTGAGAACGACTACAGGAACATTTGCCTTCTGAGCGATCTTAAATACGCCGCTGTGGAACTTCAGGAGAACGAGTCTCTTGCTTCTTGTTCCCTCCGGATAGACCGCAACGGATACTTCATTATCCTTTAGAAGGTTCGATGCACGCTCGATGGTTCCCATTGCGTTTCTGGCATTCTCTCTGTCGATAGCCATGAAACAGCATCTTCTTATGATCCTTCCGTAAAACGGAACGTGAAAATTTGCTTCTTTGGAAATAAACGAAGGCTGATTCTTACGAAGTGCATACCAAGAGATGATCGGATCGTAGTTCGATCTGTGGTTGCAAACGAAGAGCATCTGCTTGCCTTCAGGGATCTTGTCGAAATCGACAAGGTTAAGTCTTACTCTGAGTACTTTAAGTCCAACGCCTGTGGATGACCAAAGGAGAAATCTGTAGAATTTCGAATCCTTGTTATACTCCTTCTTGGTATTGATAAAAAGAGATGCGATGAATACGAAAAGAAAATATACGATTACAAATGCTATGTGGGCTCCGAAAAAAATCAGGACGCCGATCAAAAGCCATATCAAATACTGCATAGTCAACCTCCAAAACTAATTGTAACACAGTAGGGATAAATGTGTTATCTTAAAGAATAATAATAAAAAAGGAGCATATCATGCCGTTTCTTATAATCATGGGCTCACTGATCGTTTTATCGCTCATAGCAGCCCTGTTATTCTTCATATTTCTCAAACCCAACAAGACCCGCGAGGGAGCAATGCAGCCCTTCAAGGATACGTTCATAGCCCACAGGGGCCTTTTCGATAATGAGACGATACCTGAGAATTCTCTTCCCGCTTTCGAAAAAGCTGTCCAAAACGGATACGGTATCGAGCTCGATGTCCAGCTTACAAAGGACGGCAAGCTCATCGTATTCCATGACGAGACGATGAAAAGGATGTCCGACTGTAAAAAGCGTCCGACCGACATCACCTATGACGAACTTCAAAAACATAAGCTGCTTGATACGGAGTGCACGGCACCCCTCTTCGAGGACGTCTTAAAACTCGTTGACGGCAAGGTTCCGCTGATAATCGAGATCAAGCCTCACGGTCCGTTCCTTAAGACCTGCAAGGCCATCGCCCCGATACTTGATAACTACAAGGGTATTTTCTGCGTGGAATCATTTAATCCTGCAGTCGTCAGATGGTTCAAGAATAACCGCAAGGACGTAGTTAGAGGCATCCTGGCGAGCAACTACCTTCATTCCAAGAAGAAGACCTTATCCCAGAAGATCCTCGTTACGAACCTTCTTTTCAACGGCTACTGCAAGCCTGACTTCGTAGCCTATAATCACGAATTCAAGGAGACCTCTGCTCTCCGTCTTTGCAAGAAGCTCTTTAACTGCTCCATGGTCGCTTGGACTATCCATTCCCAGGAGGAACTCGACAAAGCTTCCGACTTCTTTGAAGTGTTCATTTTCGAGAGGTTCCAGCCAAATAATAAGTAATTGAAACCTGACCCCTCTGAATCTTGATATTAGTAGTAAGAACGCTTTTTCGAGAGGGGAAAGGATCATGAATCCGATATTTAGGAAGTGCCTGTCGGTTATGCTTATGACTCTTATGGTCATATCGTGTTTTGCCGGATGCAAGAAGGAGAAGTCCGCTATCAGAAACGGACATCGCGACTCTAAAGACTCTGAGCTTTATAAGTTCGTTGTTGAGAGAAAAGCGGATGAGGTCACCGAGGACTCTCTCGGCGATATCGTGACTGAGGGCGACTACTATGAAGCCGATCCCCGAAATATGCTCAGCTACACGGGCGCTTACAAGGGTCTTGATTATGTGACGCTGATCTTTGACGGCAACTCCCCTATCGGTCTGGATAATATTGAGATGTATTTAAGCGAAGATCCGCTCCTGAACCGTAATCTTGACGGAATCCTTTACCAGGAAAAGGACGGCAGTAAGTACATAACGTTCAAGTACGAGACAAAGTTCCTCGAATATCCTGACGGAACCACGGAGCAGTTCGATTCGGCCAGAAGCGAGACCTCATTCACCATTCCTACAAAGGCCGACGAACCTATGTCCTATTACATTATCCGCATCACACCTGTCCCGGATAGCGATTATGAGGCCTTCGTCGGTGAATTCGTCCAAAAGGAAGTCATTGAGCAAAGCTACTGGACCGATTACAAATACGACAAGGTGATCCAGTATTACGACAAAGAGACCGGCAGCTGGACCGAAGAATCCACCAAAGACCTCTATACCGACAATATGCCTTTAGAGTAACAGCCTGATTTTCTATTTTCTCGAAAAATATCCTATAACACTTTCCTTCTCTCCCCTGTAGCAAAGTTAGAAAACCCTGCTCAAAATACAATAAAAGTGAAGTTCTTTTCAGAAACGGAGGGTATTATCATGAAAAAGATGCGTAGGGTTTGTGCACTTTTAGTCTGCTCAGCAATGGCTGTTTCCATGTTCGGCTGTTCTGACGGAGACAAAGACAAGAAGAATGACAGCGATACCAAGGAAAAGACCGAGAAAATCGATGACTCTGATGATCAAGATGAAGAAAGCAGCGTCAACGAAAGTAAGGACAACGAAGACAAGAAAGAAACCAATGAAAACATCGCCCCTGATGATCAGGTCGTCGA
>JAILPW010000056.1:0-56274 GCA_024699245.1 Clostridia bacterium
GTTTACCAATGGCCATTCTTTCTTCTTCCGTGCCGTACATTTTTACACCTCCGTTCACTTGTTATTTAATTATGTAACTGAAACTGATGGATGTGTATATTTTTTTCCCTAAGGTGTCTACTTTTACGTTACCACTTCAGAATGATCTCAAAAATTTGTGTTTTGGAGGAAAAAACAACCCGGGGTTGGATTTTCTGAATTGCCCTTTTTCATTTTTCCAACCTTGGGTTGGATTTGTTTTTTTCGGATTTTGGAATTCCAACCTTATGTTGGAAAAGTTGAAAACCTCGTAAAAAAGCACCTCGGAAGAGGTGCCCTGGTAGGGTTGGATCATCAGTTTATCGGGATCATGACCTCGATGGTGAAGGTGCCGCCGTATGGGGCAGGCTCACAGTTTAAGGAAACTTCGCCGCCGTAGTTGGCTGCCGCGGAGGAGATGTTCTTGATGCCGAAACCGTGGAGTTCCTTTTCCTTTTTGGATGTCTTGATCTGGCCGTCTTTGATCACCGGACAGGAAGCACATGGGTTGGCGGCGATCATCATGAAGAAATTTCCGGTGGAGCGGAAATCGAGGGTGATCGTCTTGATGTCAGAAGAAAGTTCCGATAGAGACGGGTCGGATGCGGCTTCGATGGCGTTGTCGAGGATGTTAGCGAGTATCTTGCACATGTCGACTGAGGAGATCTCGACGCCTTTGATCTGGCCCGAGGCGTTGAGGGCAAGGCCGAGGGCGGAAGCTTTCTGCTTTTTCTCGGCGATGATGGCGTCGGCGATGGTGTTGCCGGTGTGGGCGCTGACGTCGGTGCTCTGGAGATTCTCGCCGAGCTCGTCGAGGTAGTCGCGCATCTTGTCGTACTCATTGTTTTCGAGAAGGAGCGAGAGGACCTGGATGTTGTTCTTCATGTCGTGACGGATGGCTCGGATCTCTTTGTCGGCGCGGGCGGATGCTTCAAAGTACTCGGTCTGGGCGGTGATGAGCTGCTCGTTGGCGGAGTTGACGTCAAGGAGCTTGGAGCGCTCTTTTCGGGCGGCGCGAATGTAGAAGAAGATCAAGGTGCCCGCGAGGACCATGAGAAGCGAGATGATGGTTATGACGCGGCGGATGTTGGTGTTTGACTCGCCGCTCAGAAGGCCCGTGAACACTGAGACAAAAAGGCCGAAGAAGACGAAGGCCACAAAGAGGATCCTTATGGGCATCGGCGTGTTGTCGTATTTGGTTCGGAGATTGGCGATATAGTAGAGGAGCAGGAATTCCAGGAACATGAACAGATACATTGATCCTATGAAGAGGAACGCGTTCATCTCACTGTTTTTGAAAAAGCCCAATACAGTTGAGTGCAAAAGTGAAAACAGCATCGTAAACTCCGACAGGATCGAGGTAGAGAAAATTGCTACCGCGAGTTTACGCAGTACCTTATCGCGTATCTCGATTGTTATGAACACGATCAGGATAAGCGATAACAATGCTTGAGTTACCGCGGCAAAGTCTTCCTCGCTTACATCAATATCTTCAGCACTATCGACCGTTGCCACCGCGACTTCCAGGCGGTATTCTCCGGGAAACGGATCTATAGCGTTCAAGGAAATGACGAGCCCGAAAAGAATGCTCAGTGCGACTACGATGATGCAGATCCTTTTTCTGTTCTTGAAGCGGTATTTCAACACGCCGTCGATGAAGAACAGAAGTATAAGGTTCATTCCGACAAGGTTCGGCACATATCGGATCAGGGCTGTTACAAATCCCGTCATCTTCCGGTTCTCCTTACATACTCGAAAAGTCGCTGTTTGACTTCAGCACCGGAACCCCGTGCGACAGGCAAGGATTCGCCCGTGGAAGTGATTACTTCCGAAGAATTCAGCTTAAGGATGTGACCTAGGTTGACATAATAAGATCTGTGGATCTTAACAAAATCCGCGGACAGCATTTCTATATCGCTGCATGCTCTCGAAAACTTCTGTCTTACTTCGACGGAATCGTTTTTGAAAACATACCTTACGCTGTTATTAGATGCCTCGATATAGATGAGAGACGAGACCGGGAATATCAGATCTTCGCCGTCTTTGTGAAGGACTACTTTCTCGTCGACTTTGAGCTTGCGCTCGAGGTCGGATAAAGTCTCTCGGAGCTTGGTCTCGTCTATAGGTTTTCCGAGGAATCTGAAGGCTTCCACTTCGTACCCTTCCATGGCCATTTCGGTATGGCTCGTAAGAAAGACGATCGGGATGTCTTTGTACTTCTCGCGGATGAGCTTGGCGGTGGACATTCCGTCCAGTTCCTTCATCTCAATGTCGAGAAAGATCGCGTCCGGTTCAATGCCTTTTCCGAGCGAGCCGAGAAGTTCCTTTCCGTCTGAATAAAGAAAGCAACTGACCTGGTCTTTGCCGTAAAGGTTATTGATGATACAGACGATCTGCTGTCTGAAAACTATCTCATCGTCAACAACTGCGATTCGCAAAGTTGTTCCCTCCTGCATAACAATTCACTTAAAATACTACCACTTATCCGACGGTCTTTCCATTCTCGAGACGCACTGTTCGGGTGCCGTATGAAGCACATTCTTCGGAGTGTGTGACCTGAAGGATGGTAAGTCCGTTCTCACGGTTGAGCTTTTTGAAGAGTTCCATTATCTCCTTGCCGGATCCGGAGTCGAGGTTTCCTGTCGGCTCGTCAGCCAGAAGGATCTTAGGATTGCCGAGAACTGCGCGCGCGATAGCGACGCGCTGCTGCTGTCCGCCGGACAAGGTCGAAGGCATTGCCTTACGTTTCTCAGTAAGGCCCGTGATCTTAAGGATCCTGTCGAGATCATCTTTGAGTTCCGATCTGGACTTGCCGTTAATGGTGTGCGGAAGGAGGATATTGTCTTCAACATTGAGGTTCATGACGAGGTTATAGAACTGGAACACGAAACCGATGTTACGAAGACGCAGGTCAGAAAGTTCTCTGTCTTTCATCTGATCTATCTCCTTGCCGCAGAGTTTGATCTTGCCGTCGAAGTTTCTGTCGAGACCTCCGATCAGGTAAAGGAGCGTTGACTTGCCGGATCCCGATGCTCCCATGAGGGAGACGTACTCTCCCTCTCCTACGAACATGCAGGCATCGTTTAAGACCTGATTGTAGTTTGTCTTTGTTCCGAATGATTTCTTTACGTTATTGACTTCAATGATAGTGTTCATGATGATTTCCTCCGATTGATTATTCGTATTTGATCTGTTCTGCTATCTTCATCTTGCGAAGATTTCTTATCGGGAACAGAACAGTGAATGTGTAAACGATCACAAGAATGATGCAGAAGATGAGGCAAAGCTTCGGATCGGTCTCCATGTTCATGAAGAGGGACTCGGTATGCTCGAGAGCGTTCTTGAATGCTGCAACAAGGCCGATGCCAAGAACGGTTCCGAGTGTTCCCGCGACGATCGATACTATGAAAGATTCGCGAAGAAGGATGCCGGATAAAGTTCTCTTGTTCATCGCCGTCGAGAGCATGACTGCGCATTCTTTTTTGCGTCCCTCGAATCCGATGATCTGGTTGCTGATAACTCCGATCAATGTCATGCTGATACCCATGATGATGATGACCGTGATAATCAGGATAAAGCCTGAAGATTCGCCTGATGATCTCTCCTGAAGTTCTGCTGCCGTATAGCAGTTTCCTTCGGCGTTCTTGCCGTACGTCTTGATGATCTGAGAAGTCTTGTCGGGATCATCGCATTTGACGAGGATGCTTCCAGGGACATCATGGAACATGCTAATAAAATCTTTCTCAGGGATCACGATCGCTCTTCCGTATAAAGTCTGGCTCGCATCTTCGAAAAATCCCGCAACTTTATACTCCCGCTCGAACGGGATCACACCTTCCGGATCGATAGTTAATCTTATGGTGTCTCCGGCCTTGATCTTCTCGATCCCGCCGAGTCTTTTTGTAATGTATACCGTGCCTTCTTCGAGCTGTGAAGGAAGTCCCTTCAGGTCGCCGTAGAGCTTAAATCCGCCCTCAGGCATTCCGATGATCTCTGTGCTCTTCGCATCCTTGTCGTCATCTAAGATCGCCATGACCGTTTTGTCATAGACTTTCTCGGTCTGCGTAACGCCGTCGATGTGATCGATGAAGGAATAGATCGCGGATCTGCCGCTGCAGTTTAGCCTGACATCGTATGCGTAATCTTTGTACATGATCGAATTAAGTTCCGCCATTCCTGCTGCGTAGATGATCATGCAAAGTGCTGCTGCAGTGATGCACATAACACCGCTTCCGACCGAGCTTTTGCGGGACTTGGCTTCGACTGCCGCCAGGGCCCATCTTTGTCTTCCGATCTTATCGAAAAAAACTTTAAGTCCGTCACAGATCTTGATCAATACAACCGGGAACAAAAGTGCCGCCGATGATACCGCAGAAACGATGCAGATAAGTGCCGTTACAAGGTGGTTAGAGAAGATCCCCGTAATGATCGCTGCTGCGAGTAAGACAAGGCCTGCGATGGTAAGTTTTTTGCTGCTTTTATATTCCGTATCCCTGTTATCGAAAATGATATCGCGGATGGAAGTTTTCAGTGCCTTCATAACTGCTCTTAACGGGATCAGACACTCAACCAAAAGTGCTCCGACAAATACGCCTATGACCAGCGGGACAGATATCGGTCCTGCGTCGATCTTGATGGACACGCCTTCATTGTTTTCGATACGAAGCATGCTCGAGAGAAGACTTCCTCTGATCGAGAGATAGAAAAGGATTCCCGGGATCGCACCGAGGAGGGCGTAGAGGATGTTTTCGAGAAGAAGGATGCTGCATGTACGGCCGGAACTCATGCCGAGGCTTCGTAAGGTGCCGATGAAGGACATGCGCTCGCTGACGATGCGTTCGCTTATCGAGATGGTGACGAAGATCACCAGGAGGAACGACACCGCGAAGATGATGTAAAGGAACATCTTGATATCGTTTAAGGATTTTGTGTCTTCCTTGCTGAGTGCGAGGGATGAGACCGAAGCTCTCGGAAGTTCTTTCTCGAGAAGTTTTACCGTGTCTTCAACATTGGCATCATCATTAAGCTTGACGAACATTATCATGTTGTCTCGAACTCCGCATGAGAGCATGTCGCCGGCATCAAGATTAATGATCGCGCAGTCCTTGCCGGCGAGGACAGGATTCGTAGCGGAAGTTGTGATAACTTCCTTGACCTTGAACTCGTGCTCGCCGTCGGCTCTGTCGTGCAAAGTGATGACGTCACCTTCCTTGTACCCGTACCTTTTTGCCATGCTCGAGTTGATGGCGATCTCGTCTTCACCAAGCGAATCGAAGTCGACGAAGTTCATCTCGTTCGCTGCCTTGATGTCGGCGCCGTAAACGATGAATTCGGACTTGTTTACAAAGGCCGGATCGCTCTCGATATCAGTGTAGACATACTCTTGGTTGATATAGAGAGTAAAGTCCTTATGTTCCGGCATCCCGTCAGGAAAAACGATGGGCTTTTCCGACTCGATCGTAAAGTCAGCAGTGGCGATGTTTCCGAACATCTCGGCCACGAGCAGGTCCAGGCACTGACCGATGTCGATGCAGAATAATCCTGCTACGACACATAGAAAGATAGTAAACGTCATGAGGAGAGTCCTCAGAGGTTTTTTGAATATATTCTTGATAGAATTCTTAAGTATTATCTTCATTTTCACACCTCATCAATGCCATCTGGAAATGCGGTCTTCAGGCGCGATGTACATACCGTCGCCTTCCTGAATATCGTATGTCTCATAGAACTCATCTATGGTCGACAGGATCGAATTCGTCCTTAATATCTCAGGACTGTGTTCGTCAGTCTCGATCTGATCCCACAGGTGGTCGGAAGTCTTTTTGACGGACCAGATGATCGCGAAATTCGTGAATAGTTTTTCTCTGTCTTCCTTGGTCTTCGTAAGAGATACGATGCACTCCATTCCGCCCAAGTCAGCGTAGTTCTCGCCTAAGGTCTGCTCACCGTCAACGTGATAGACCTCAAATACCGTGAAGTTATTCTCAAAGTAACTGATCGCTTTCAGGTTACGCTCTTCAAGTGCAGCTACATCCTTTTCACTTATCCATGAAGGATCATATCTGCCGCTAGGATCGAACTTGATGCAGTTACTGTCAAAAGCATGTCCCATCTCATGCGCGATCACCATTCCGATTCCTCCGAGGTTCGTATAATAATCGGCGTTCATGTCAAAGAAAGGAGCAATTAATATCGCCGTGGTGATCGTTATGTTATTCTTGTTCGGATCATAGCAGGCATTGAGCATTGCCATCGACATTCCCGGCACAGTGTTGTCAGGTTTTTCCTTAAGCTTATCAACATCTTCCCCGTTCTTTTTTACGAGGTAATTTCTGATCATCTCGTAATAATCTTTTCCGCACAGATCCTTATATTCATTCGGGTCACATCTCTTAAGATCAGTTCCCGTTACATAGACGATATTATCGAGCTTAGTAAGAAGGCCATCCCTGGTCTCTTTTGTGAGCCAGTCGGCATTCGTAATGAGATCTCTATAGCCTTCCTTGATGTCGTCACACATCGATCTTATGTACTCATCTGTCTCCTTGTCGTAGCAGTTCTCGACATATAGCGGATCCACGATATCCGTCATGTCATTTAAGATCGCATCCTTCGCCTGCGTATCGAGATCCTTGTAATTGATCTGATCTTTTAAGTCATCATAAGAAGGAGTGATAAATGCGCCGTACTTCCCGATCAGCCTGTATAATTCGTAGTTCTTGACTTCGCTTAGCCTGTCATCCGTAAGAACTTTTCCCAGATATCTGAACTGTCCCTCGTCAAGCACCATGAACCTGTCCAGATGATCCTCGTCATATCCTATCGACTTGAGGTAATCGATAACATCAAAACCCGTGAAATTCTCCTTCATTTCCGCTTCGTCAAAATACGTAATATACTCGAACGGAAGCGAGCTTTCCATTATCTCCTGATCCGTATTCAGGAACACATCGTAGACCATGTATGCCGTATCAAGACCTCTTTGCTCAGAATCCTCATTCTCGAAAAAGACCGAAGAGATATTCTCTGCCTGATCTCTTACCTCGGAAAGCGGTTCATAGTCCCAGATAAGAGTCTTAAAATCTGCTCCCATCATCGTACTATACTGGACAAACATAATACTGTTTCTCGTCGTGTCGAGCATATCCGTTCTCACTTCAAGATTCATGATGCTTTCCATTCCGAGATCCTTACACATCTTCGCGTCAGCCTTCATGAGCTTATCCATCGAATCAGCGTTTCTTATCTCATCGATTATCGACGCGATATCAGCAGGAACTCCGCTATTTATAAAATCATATTCAACGTAATAGTTATATGCAGTCTTAACGAGATCTTCCTCGCTGCCCTTTACGTATCCGTCTCCGCTTAAGACTTCATCGATGATCTCCTTGATCCTGTCATTGATCACATCCTGACTAAAAGAACTCTGGGCATAACCCTGACTATAAATGATCTCTTCGCTTTTAAGTTCTTCAGCATTCACGTAGTAGTAAAAGTTATCCTTAAGGTCCGTTTCAGCTTCTGCTGTAACAACTTCTGTCGTCTCTTCCGTTTCAGGTCTTTCGACTCTGACACAGCCGGTAATCAAGCTCATAGCCATCGCGAACATCAATGCAGTTCCAACAAACTTTTTCATTCTCATTCTCCCGTCATTATTTTGTTGACTGGATACTATCACCGCCAAATCCTTAGTTGCGGATTTTGTTGTCACTTGCACTTTTCGCGTGGCGAATTGCAGTTTTCACCCCTTCAGAAGTTATCCTTGCACATTCGTTGTATTATATGATTTGGCTCAAACAACGGCTCGAAGTCTCAGGAAAACACCCTATTCAAAAGCATGTTGGTATTTTTTGAATTTTTTCTAAAACTTGTGAATAATTCGCATCCCTTATGTGTTATATGGACAGATGCGGATAAACAAGGAGGCAAAATGACAGACAAGGACTTTGAATGCACTGGATATTACAATACTATCGCCGACGGCATCTCTTATGATCTGAGACAGGAATATCCTATCCACAATGTAAATATAGCTATACACAGCATTAATCTCACAGATGAATCTAAGGATATATACGAAGGAGCAGTCGAAGATAACTGATCTTTGATCCCGATAATGTATGCTAAAAGGCCTGCCCCACATAAGTGAGACAGGCCTTTGGCAAAAACAATCAAGATCATTTCTTCTTAACAGGGATCCACAACTCGCAGAACAGGTCGCTCGGCTCTCTGTCAAAATAGAGCTCATAGTCGATTTCGTCACATGACTCGTAGCCCATCTGCGGCAGGAACTCCTTATAAAATCTCTCCCATGTTTCAGTGATGCAGTCGCCGTTGCTTCCGTAGCATTCAAAGACTACATATGTTCCGGGCTTAGCTTCCCAGATCTTAAATCCCTTCTTCTCGAGTTCAGGAAGATCGAACTCAGGAGTGTCATCGTCCACCAGGATCCCGATCCCGTATTCGAATGTCTCAGAGCCTTCAGGTGTCGGTGTGCATAATCCGTAGAGATCTCTCTTGCCGTCCTCCTTGAGCATCCAGATAGGACCTAACATAGAGTTAGCATTGCACTCGGCCCAGAAGTCCGGGATCTCGTGGTTGTCATCATCATTGATGATCTCGCATTTGAAACTTCTTGTAAGTGCGATAAATTTCTTCGCTTCGGTTTGTACGATCTTATAATCCATACTCTTTCCTCCTTCAACAGACAATTTGATCACGAGGGGGTTAAACAGCACGAGCTTGCCGGATTCTTCTCTCGCCACTTTCGGTGCGATGCCGTGAAACCTCGTGAAAGCCTTGGTAAAGCTTTCCGGTGTCTCATAGCCGTACTTGAGCGCGATGTCGGTTATCCTGGCATCGGTCTCGATTATCTCTTTACCTGCCAGCGACAGCCTTCTGTTCCTGATGTACGCATTGGCGGTCATTCCCGTAAGAAAACTGAATGCCCTATGAAATTCATAGCATGAAGTGTGCACATGCTTCGCTACGTCTTCATAGTTGATCTCTTCCAAGAGATGTTCTTCCATATACGTGATCGCCTTTTGCATCTCAGAAATCCAGTCCATGCTCTTTACCTCCTGTTGAGTCTATTCTAGGAGTATTCCCGATTGTCTACATTTCCTTCCTTGCGGAAAAATGTCAGGACACTCCGCTTTCAAGGATCGCGAAGCTTAGTTGATCCATATCGATCCTCGCCTTCGCACCATAAGGGAGGATAAATATCGGCGACGTATGGCCGAAATTCAAGTCCCCCAGGACTGGCAGATCCTTAAGCGAATACTTCCCGGAGATCACTTCCCTCAGTTTCTCCGCATAAGGCTCAAACGAATCCTTTGTCCGCATCTTTCCTATGATTATCCCGTTTAACTTCTGTAGATAACCTTCCATTCCCATCCAATCGAGAAAGTCCGCCATACTATCAGGATCACAACATTCCGGTATATCTTCGAAAAAGAAAATGCTTCCTTCAAAATCCTCTTTTCTTATAAGAGTCTTTCCGAAAACTTCACTTAATCTTTTTATCTCGCCATGTCCTCCGAATAGCCTTCCTTCAGCAACACCTTTTCCCTGAACACGGGTATATCCGTGATTGGAAATGTAGTGTTTTTTATATTCTTTGTCGGTATGTTTGCAGCCGTCAAAAGACCATGTCTTTGAAGGCTCGATCTCACCTATTTCTGACGGATCAAAAAACGTCTTTTGAAACCACTTTTTACTGTAGGAATTCCAGTTAGGATTTTCTGCAACATTAGTAAGAAGATTATCACCGTAGTATGTCATGAGACCTTGCCTGTAGCAGAAAAGATGAAGCGTCATAACATCGGAATAACCGCAGAAGATCTTCGGATTTTCCCTGATGATCTTTGTTGACAGATAAGGTATAAGAAGTTCGGAATCATTGCCTCCGATATTAGCGATAACAGCTTTTACTTCCTTGTTCTCGAATGCCCAATTAATGTCCTCCGCCCTGGCCTTGGGATCATCGCGAAGATAAGTTGTTCCCTTAAGAGAATTCGGAGCAGCGATCACATTCAATCCGAGCCTTCGAAGGCGCTCGCATCCGAGCTCATATTCCCACCTTACGCGAGAAGAACCTGCGCATCCCCATGACGGACTTATGGTAGCGATCGTATCGCCTTTTTGAAGTCTTACCGGCTTTATCAACTTTTGCATCCTCTTTTGTCGGACAATGTTGATAACATTATAACATTTGGTTTTTTGCATAATAAAACCCGGATGCTATTTAAACACCCGGGTCAACCAAAAGTGAGATCTGTATTATTTTTTCTTCATCTTGATGACATTTCCAAGGAAGAAGCCTGCACAGATAAGCATCAGTACGCCGAAGATGGCCATCTTTGTTGAATCCTGCTGATAGAAGCTGTATCCGAATACGCCGCCGCTTGCGAGAACTCCGATAAGTGATACTGCTGTTGTTACCTTTGTTCCTGTAAGAACGGAATCTGTTTTCTTCTCTGTCTCACCCTCGAAAATGTTGCGGACCTTGTTGTTATTGTTTGTCATTTTTATACCCTCCTAAGGTGTTTTCGTTTTTTGTTTTGTGATTACATCATAACGGGCATAGATAAAAACATCGAAAATCAAAAATAAAGATATTTTCGGATTTTATAAAGAAAAAGTTAAGCCTCAGGATAATCAAAAAAGGGATGTATCAAAACATATTGGGATCATAAAAGGCAGGTTCACACTGAAGTTGATCTGCTTTGCCATGAAACACCAGTTAATTCTCCCTGCTGATAGGGAGACAATACTGGATTTCAAGTGCACTATAACGAGACCTTCCCTTTTGTCTTCAATTAATTACAGTCATCGGTACATTTCTAAGAAACTGTACTTATCACGGGAAAAACAGCAGAATTACTGTCATCTGTACCGCTATAGGACTGTACAAGTAGCGGGAATCCTTCCTAAAGTACAGTCATCGGTACAGTTCTAAGAAACTGTACTTATAACGGGAAAAACAGCGAAATTACAGTCATCCGTACCGTTATAGAACTGTACAAGTAACGGGAATTCAAAAGAAGAGAAAAAAGAATGGGGATGCCCCAAGTGAGTTAAATCACTTTTGAGACATCCCCTCGTGTGGCACCTCCAACAGGAATCGAACCCGTACCAGCAGTACCGGAAACTGCTGTTCTATCCATTAAACTATGGAGGCGTGCCTGCATATTTTAACACATGAGGATAATAAAGAGTAACTGAAACGTAACGGCACTTCTTTTTCGTCGTATTATAATCAATCTACAAAAGATAAAAGGGAGAAACATATGAAAATGAGAAAGATCATCGCAAGCATTATCGGTATCGGAATAATGTTTTCGATATGTGCCTGCGAAAAAAAGAAAGTAGAAGAAACTACTGAAGAAACAACTTCAGTTACGACTCAGGAGACTACTTCAGAGACTACTGAAGAGAGTACCTCAGAGGAGACTGAGGAAGAGTACGAGCCGGAGCTTATAAGGATAGATATCGATGAGCCTTTGCTGGGATTTGAAGGCTGCTATGCTGAAGGCGAATGTATGTATGCTGATTTCTATGACTGGACTATCTATAACGCTGACGGTGAGTTTTTAGGATCGCAGTTCGGCTATGAATGTGATACTCCGGTGTACTACCTTCAGGACTGGGACGGGGACGGAAACGATGAACTCATCTGCCCTGTTCAGTACGGTGCCGATATGGCTTTGTGTGTAAATGTCTATCGTAATAACAACGGCACTATAGAAGAAGGCGAACTGGATGAAAGGGCGATATCCAACCGCATCGGCGAGATGTTGTGCGTGCAGAACCATAGCGTAGTCTATGATCCTGAAAACAAGCTGGTCGTATTCGGTTACTATGATGGTCTCAATAACGAGACTTTCCCGCTCAAAATGGATGATTATGTTTTCCGCGAAGCAGGATCAGAAGTTTCCTGTGATCCGGATTTCGAGGGTTGGAAAACTGAGAAGGTCGTCTTAAGCGATGAGCCTTTGCTTGGTTTTGAGAATTGGTATTGTGAGAGAACATACGACGGCTACGGATTTTCTTATTGGGATTTCTATACCGAAGACGGCAGTCTCTTCGCGAGACAGTTCGGCGAGGCATGTGAGGAAAAGCCGATCATCTATATTCAGGATCTTGACGGCGACGGCAAAGACGAGCTTATTTGCGATTGTTATTACCGTGAAAGCGGCGAGAGACACTATTTCATTTATAAGAATGATAACGGCGTGATCAAGGGCGGTTATCTGACAATTGAGAAGGTCTGCAATATCGTTGGATCTCAGGGCATTTCGGAATGGGATTACTACGAAGATTATGACAAGACAGATAACCGGATCGTGATCTACTTTTTCGGGGAAGAAAGGTTCTATGAACCTCTTATCGATGACTTCACTTTTGTAGACGGTGATCCGACAACCAAGTTCGGTTCCTGATCTCATGTCCGGACATCCTTCTTTGGGAGCCCCTGTGTCAATTTCTTTGTTTTTTTGAGAAAATGTGAACAAAATGTTAACAAACTGTTGCTAATCTGTGTACAAGGGTATAGGATAAAAGTGGTAAACGAACAGTTGGCTTTTTTTGGAGGAAGATGAGAAATGAGACTTAGGAGGCTAATGGCACTCGTATTGAGTGTCGTTGTTTTAGCATCCGCTGTTCCGTTGTCGGTGATGGGAAGAAATGTGGTTGCATCTGGGGGAAACGACCTTGACGGTCTTCCCATTCACTCGACAAAAGTGTATGACGGATACAAGAATATAGGCGGTTATACCCGCCCTTCAGCTCAGACCATTCTCAACGATTACAAGAATTCATCTCAGACAGGCGTGCATCCGAGGGTAATGATATCCAAGGATCAGGTCACGACACTCAAATCTGAGGTTAAATATTCAAGTAATCCGAAGAACTGGTGGTATAACAAGCTGAAGAAGAGAGCAGATGTTATCTATTCGACCCTTACGGGATCGAATAAAGAAAGTCTGCTGTTCTCATATAAAAAGTGTTTTGAGGACAGAATGCCGGGAGCAGGCGGAAGCGGTAATGCGGCCGACCAGTTCAAGGACAGGATGATGGTCCTCGGCATGGCATATCTTCTGACCGGAGATACCAAGTATCCCGAGGCAGCCTGGGTCATGTTGGAGAGAGTCATCACTTTCGATGACATCAATCCATGGCACGATCTGGACTTTGGCTTTTTCTGTCAAGGTTATGCGATCGCATACGACTGGATGTATGATGCCTGGACCGCAGATCAGAGAAGTAAGCTCGAGCAGGCGATAATGCGTCAGTGCTTCAGGCCTGCCAATGATTCATATACAAGCAATAAGATTTCCTCATCGCAGACCAGTTCCAATGGTGTTGTAAGAGGAGTCTGGGTAGACAATAATCATAATCCGATCGTCAACTCGGGTATCGCTATGGTATCCTTCGCACTGATGGATAAATATCCTTCCATCACATCGTCCCTATGTCATGACGCTTTCATTTGTCTTGAGTTTGATCTCAATATGTTCGCTCCTGACGGCGTGACCAATGAGGGCGTTGAATATATGCTCCTGTCGATGGATAATCTGTCGATGCTCTTTTCTACTCTCGAAGCTTCCACAGGCAAGCTCTACGGGCTTGATACATGTCCGGGTCTTGCAGGCGGCAAGGTTATGCTGGCCCTCCACGGGATGGAGTCCGATGTGGGAGCCTTCAGTTTTGGTGATACTCCTGACGGCTATCTCACATACACGGGCGAACTCTATTTTGACAAGCATTACGACCTTCATGGTTTTCGAAAAATAATACTCGACAGACTGCAGGAGACATACCCGAACGACTATACAAAAAATGTACAGATACTTTGCTGGTACGAGCCTGACAAGAGCGGCCAGTCCGCAAACCTAAGCAAAGACCTGGTGGTCGGAGGCGACGTAGCATTCGCGACCTTCAGGAACAATTTCGATGCAGGCCAGTCCTTTGTCGGCGTCAAAGCGGGATCAACGCTGCAGCAGTTTTTCCTTCACCTTGATCAGGGCAGTTTCGTATACACGGCTCTCGGCGAGAAATGGGCCGTTGATATGGGCAAGGACAAATACAGCCTTGACGGATACATGGAGAATCCTAAGACTTCAAACAACAAGAGATTCAAGATCTTCAGATTAAGACCTGACGGACACAACACTTTGCTTATTGATCCGAATCCGTCATCTTTCGGATATGAGTTCAATAAGACGGCTACTCTCACGACTGAGACTTCAGATACACAGGCCAAGGCCGTCATCGATCTGACTTCGCTCGTGAGCAGCAAAGCGTCAAGTGACAAGCGCGGATTCCTTCTTACTGACAACCGTCTCTCACTTGTTGTAAGAGATGAAGTTACACTTACGGGAACATCCGATCTTTACTGGGTAATGTACACTCCGCAGAATGTAAAGATCGAAGGCAACAAAGCGATACTTACTTCGAAGACCGACTCTTCAAAGCAGGTTACGCTGGAATTCTCTTCATCAGTCAGCGGTACATTATATTCAGAATCTGCAAAACCTTGGTCTCTGGCTCCGACAATATCGGGTCAGAATCCGAACGACGATTATACCAGGATCGTATTTAAGATCTCAGGTGCAAAGGGCAGCGTTGATATCACTGCCAAGTTCACACCTAAGATCGATGCCACAAAATCTGCACCAAACGTATCAACATATGGTGCTATCTCCAGCTGGAACGTGAACTCTTCATCTAGTTCATCCGGCTCAGGTTCTCCGACACCAACAGGATCTGCTCCGTCCGGCAGTACGCCGTCAGGAAGCACACCATCAGGTTCTTCCACCGGTAATCCAACAACGAAACCTTCTGGTTCTTCTGGTAATCCTACGACGAAACCTTCGGGTTCCAATTCCGGATCGAATTCAGGTTCTTCATCAACAGAACCTTCATCGACTGAATCTGATGATCAGATCATGGCTTTTGTTAAACGCAATTACATCTACGTTCTCGGTCGTGATCCTGAAGAAGAAGGTGCGAAGTTCTGGTACGATGAACTCTATAATTTCAGGACAACAGGTGCGCAGGTTGCACAGGGTTTTATCTTCAGCAAGGAGTTTGAAGACAGGAATACAACCGATGAGGAATTCGTTACTATCCTCTATAAGACTTTCTTCGGCCGCGATCCTGAACCTGACGGAATGAAGTTCTGGCTCAATGAATTGTCATCAGGCATCTCCGACCGCCGCAAGGTCGCTAACGGTTTCATCTTCTCGCAGGAGTGGGCCGATACGTGTGCGACATACGGTATACGATCAGGAGGCGATATAAAACCGTCAATAGAAATCAAGCCTACCGATCTTACTTATGCTTTTGTTGAGCGTTTGTACACCACTGCTCTCGGCAGAGAATATGATGAAGAAGGCAAGCAGTATTGGGCGAAAGAATTGTCCAACTACAACATCACAGGCGAGACCTGCGGCGCCCAGTTCTTCTTAAGTAAAGAGATGAACGATTATAACCTCTCCGATGAGGATTTCCTTACTAGGCTCTACGCCACATTCATGAACCGTGAACCGGATGACGATGGCTTCAACTACTGGTTAGGCATCATGGAAACCGGTGCTCCGCGATCGGAAATCGTCTATGGCTTTACGCGAAGTCCGGAGTTTACAGAGAAATGTGTCCAGGCAAGAATAGTGCCGTACTAATCCATATCCCGGGTCTTAGACCCAGACTGTCCTGCCGCCTCCGTGGCAGGATAGTTTTTTGCTCGAAAAATTAAGATGGTGAAAATCTAATAGTGAGGATATCATGCTGTTTCACAAAGAATCGACATGCATTTTTACCATCGATTTTAATACTTATAGATTGCCAATGGTCATTATAAGTTGGACCTGGTTTTCATGACATCTATTCATTCTCTGTAAACAAATATAGCTATTTAAACCTTATCCTCATTATCAATTTCATAGTGCAGCTTTTGCAGGTTATTATCAAGCACGTGTGCATATTTTGCACATTTTATGTTGCAATTTGCACTTATATGCATAAAGAAAAACTCTGAAAACTCGTTTTTGCATTTTCAGGATTATTCCTTTTGGGGAGGGATTATTCATAATTCTCGGACACGTACAGATCAAGCCTGTTCATGAGAGATTTTGTAATCTCATCAATGCTCTTGCCCTGTGACCAATAATCATCAAATTCGTCTTCAATTATCTCTCTGAGACCGTTGTCGTATACTTCAAGTTTATCAGCTGATGCAATAGATGTTGTTAACTCAGTCATTTTATTTTTCGAAAACACCATTCCCGGATGGGACAGCCATTCACTTGCCAGATTAACAAAATCTTCATCTGGACAATTATCAGGATCTGAATAGCTCAAAATGTAATTTTCCAAAACAGATTGATTTATCGGTATTCTTCCATTGAATGTATCAAGTACAATTTGTCGCTGCGTTTCGTAATCAAATAAAAGACTCATAAAACTATAACAAGCATCTTTATGTTCTGAAACCGAAGACATTCCCAAAAGACACGACGGACTTACTACATAATGTGAACCATCAATAGACGGAATTCCAACACTGATCCAATCCTGCGCTTCTTCAATTATTGCTTCGTTTTCCAAAAGCTGGGAAGTACCAATTGTTGTAGGCATCAACAAATACATATTTTTATATTCCTCAGAAGGGATACCATTATGTTCACCAGCATGATTCCAGTATTCTTCTTCAGATATGCCATTTTCAAGACAGAAAGATACTATATCTCGGAGTTGTTCTTCGGTAATAGTCTTTTCACCATATACGCCCCACCATTCTTTGAGACTGGGATTCAAGATGTCATATGCCATATCTGTTGATATGTTAATTAGCATTGCTTGAAGATTGTTATCCTCTGCGAGTTGTGACACGTCATAGATTGTTAAATTTCCGGTTTCTCCTATAGCAGTTTCATTTCCCTCCATGCACTTCAGGATATAACAAGGAAAGAATTTATAACACTTGCCCTCTTCATCAAACATAATTCTTCTAATCGATGGAGTAATCATATCTGCATTAAAGCTCTCATCACTATTCAGATACGGAGCCAAGTCTTCAACCATCCCGGCTTTTCCCATATAGTCATAATCAAACTGTGTTCCGTAAAAGATGTCCGGCGCATTTCCTTCTGCAAAATCTTTAAACATCTTAACAGTATCTATTTCTCCACTTTGTTTATCAGGACAATAAATATCTCCAAATTCAATAGTCCTGACGTGATATTCATCATTTGAAACATTAAACTTACTGATGGCATAATTAAGAGGTGCATCGTATGTTAAACCAAAACCACCAACAGTTATTATTTTCACATCCGAAAAATCAGCATCAGGATCGTATGTAAAGAAGGTCGCTTCTATCGATCCGTCAGAATAAGGATAAAACCTGACAAAATGATCGTCATCCAGAAAAACAGTAAGTCCGGCTGAAAAACCCATAGAAAGACCTCTTTGCGCAGGAAAAACATTGCTGAGTCCCAGATCGGCAATCTTTTGAGTTGCGTGATAAAGCGGCTCGATCTTGTAAACATCGTTTCCTTTGATCATATAGCCGTCAACAAACTCTCTTCCTATATCAGCGGTTCCTGCCGCCCATATCAGTTCAACTGTAGATGCAGGAATATCTATCCGGTAGAAGTCCATTATATTTCCTTGCTCTGTGACTGCATATGTGTCATCACCGGATTTAATTAATGGGTTTTCAAATGAGAGAACTTCATCCTTGAACTCCAGATCACACTTTTTTGTTCCATCTACAGAATACAGTTCAATATCATTGGCACCATAAAACCAGATTCCGTCATCATTAACCTTTATATCAAAAGCATCAAATTCTGGTTTGATTGAAGAAACATCCTTACCTTCGCTGTCCAAGATATTCGCTTCGCCCATCGTTTGGTCGTAACTTACATATTTTCCATCAGTATATCCGGATATGAATCGTCCTTTTTTAAGAGAGATATCCTCCACTAACTCTCCTTCACTGTTAACCAAGAGAATCTTATTCTTTTTCTCATTATCTTCACGATAGAGATATTCAAGTGACAATCCATATTGATCATCTACTCTGAAGATCTTTGCTTTACTTACAGAAGCATTGCTATTTTTGTCAGTTTCGAAGGAAACACAACTATATGCATACTTCCCTTCAGCTCGTAGAAGCGAAGTCACAGGCATGTCAACCATCGGATCAACAACTTTGGGATCCGAAGAGGCAGGAGCAGTATCTCCAGATGATTCTAAAATATTTGCGTCTTTTCCACATGCCGTAAGCAATAGTGCTATTGAAATACATATCGACAACAGTTTTTTCTTGAACATATATAATCTCCTGAGAAATATATAATCAACCATAGTTCTCTTCATAATACAGGTGTAACCGTGAGTCTATGCTTTCAGCAATTTCCGCAACCGTTTTATCGCTTGAATATAGACCGTTTACTTCCTCTTTCACGATCTGATTGATTCCATAATCATAAACAACCACACAATCAACAGATTCAACCATCAACTTGTAGTCAGCAATATCTTCATCTAGAGTATCTTCAGAAATCTGAGGGTAGAACTTAGTCATATATCGATACTCTGCCTTTTCATCAGGAATCTCTTCTGGATTCTTCATGTAATAAAGGTACTCATCGAAAACATCTCCCATCACAGGAAATCTCGTGTTTATGCTGTACAACATAAACCTCTGAAGATCGTCTGAGAAAAAATAAGATATGAATTTCCAACATATCTCCGGATCTTCAGCAGAAGAAGATATAGCCATAAGACATTCCGGCATAGCCGGATGAACTGATCCATTGATCCCCGGGTATCCGATATAGACCATATCATCTTCGCATTGCGAATCAAAAAGCCGGAATTCATTCAATCCCAAAATATACATGCTATTGAGCAGGAGAGCATCTCCATTCAATATTTCATCTACCCATATTGTATTTGAACCAGTCTGAATATCTGCATATAAAAGCGAATAGTTAAGAAGATCTTCTATCTGTTCTGAATGGTCTTTATCTTGGTCTTCATATATGTCAGTGATACTGTTTAACAAAACATGATTGACTAAAGATGCTGAATCTTCCTGACCATAATAAAGACGATCAGGATCCAGGCCGTCCAATTCATAGATACTTGTCTCAGGAGAATTGAAATAGCTGCTTCTTCCAACATACCCTATCGGATAATAGCCGGCCATTATCTGATAGCAGACATTATCATCTGATATCAGAAGATCTTTTATGCAAGGCTGCATATCATCTATAACAAACTGATCATCCGCTGCCATATACGGATACATGTCGATCACCATATTATTGAGATAGAAGTATTCATAGTTAAAGACCGGTCCGAAAAAGATGTCCGGAGCACCTTCGGATTGGAAGTGTTTAATGAGCTCGGCTTGGTACTCAGCCGGGTTATCCGCTTGGATATCAAGTTCACTGTAATCATCTATGACCACAGTATAGTCGTTTTGCGATTTGTTGAATTCGTATGTAGCAATGTAGAACGATCTGTTGTTAACAAAACCAGTTCCACCGACGATCAGTTTTTTTCGAGAAGAAAGATCAAGATCATTATCAGGTTCTATAAATACGACTTCTTTTGTAAGGTTTATGTAATTCCTGATAGATGCAAAATGCGAAGGATCAAGAACGACCACCAGATTATCCGGGTCATTTCCGCTCATTATTGGTTTGACCAGCATATTCTCCGGACGGGAACACGAGATCAATCTCTTGCTATCGAGATCCACCATTCCGATCTCATATGATTGAGGAGTAATAAAGAAGTTTCCATTGCCTGCAAACTTATATCCTTCTATTCCTAGCTCGGCAGATGAACAGATAGATTCGATAGAACTCTCTTCTGCATCCAGTCTGAAGAAATCCATGGTATATCCCATTACACTGGAATAGTAACAATTACCGTTATATTCGAAAAGGCTGTCCATAGTTTTAAGAGTATCATCATCTATTGTATTGATCAGATTACCATCCAGATCATAAACTAGTACCCTTCCCTGCATTCCAATATAGAGCAGATTATCAATACACTCGGTCTCTACTGTATTAACACCGGGAAGGTCTGCATTTACCAAAACAGGATTATTGCCATCTATATCAGAAACTCTCAATTCGCTTCCGTTTATCTGAATAAGTTTCTCGGAACTAATGACCTTTACCAAGGATGAATCACGTTCGCAAGTTGCAGTGTACAGTAATTCCTTGTTCTTCAGTAAATCAACCTTATAGACTTTCCAGGTAATATCCGAGAATTCTTCGTACAAGCCATCGATAGTAATTACGTAGTAATCATTGTCTACCAGTTCAACACTATAAATACTGTCACAATCAGGAAAATAAACAGATTCCGATGAAAAGGCTTGTGACTCGTTAATATCTACATATAAGCCGTTTTCTTGTGAAGGATTCGCTTCTTCTCCAGTCGTATTTCGATCACACGAAACACATGACCACAATAACAACACTATGAGAGCAAATCCGATAAACCTTTTCACATCTGTCACCTGCACAGAAACTCGTAATTACGACATCAGTACCTAATGCAATTATATGGATTAATTCTTCTTCAACACAACAATCCTGTTGCAGATATTCGCAACATCTTCATCGTGGGTTACCATTATAATCGTCATTCCTTTGCTGTTAAGATCCTTGAGAATATTGAGAATATCCCTCTCAGTATCAGAATCCAGCGAACCTGTCGGTTCATCCGCGAGAAGCAACTTAGGTTCATTGATAATAGCTCTTCCTATAGCAACACGCTGTTTCTCACCACCGGATAACACATTAGGGTACTTATCTTTAAGATCAACGATTCCCAGCGACTCAAGCACTTCCATAACTTTTTCTTTGCGACGAGAACCCTTTATGCCGGATTCCCAAAGTCCCATTTCCACATTTTCATACACTTTGTAATCATTTATAAGAGCAAAGTGCTGAACTACTAATCCCATCTTGTTTTTTCGGAATTTGATTCCTTGGGATGTGTTTCGAAAACTAACTTCCTCACCATCATAAATGTATTTCCCGGAATCCGGATAGTCTATAGCTGCAATAATATTCAATAGCGTGGTCTTACCGGCTCCGCTCTTTCCTGTTATCGCGACCATCTCTCCTTCATCCACATGAAAATCCAAGTCTTTAAGGACCATTGTTTGTTTGTCTTTACTACCAAAAGATTTATTAATTTTCTGAAGATCTATTAATGGCATATTTCAATTCTCCTTAATTCATCTGATTTCTCATTAAATAATCAATATTGCATTTCGAAATGACCTTCAGAGATGGTACTAATGAAATAGCAACAACAAAAAGTTCATACAGGACAATTAACCATAGCGGAACCATCACCGTTTTATATTCATGACAAGAGATCACTATGACCGGAACCATCGACAAGATCGTCCAGAGCAACATCTCCAGCACTAAAGAAGTGATTATCTTTCGTAATGGAATACCAACACTCATATATATGCAATATGTTCTTCTGTCATCCAATGTCTTGTTATAGATTATGCCTCCGAGAGAGATCATACAGATAACAGATGCAGATACTGCCAAAATACCTATAAGCCAAAGATTTCTCTCAGAGATTGTTTTGGTTTCAGAATATGCCGTTCCGTCAATAGGCTCGGCCGAAATTGGATAAAAACCATATTTGGCAGTTAACAGATTTACCTGCTTCTGAACATCTATGTTTTCATCAGGACAATATAAACGTCCATCTGACAGTATTTTTACTCTTTCTATATCTGATTCATCATTTTCATAAAACTCAAACTCTCTCGGGAAAAAAGGAGTACTTATCGGATATACTATTAACTCATTAAAATTGTCTTGCATCATGCCATAATAATTTAACGTTGAATTCTTTTCGAAAAAACCAACTACTACAGCCTTATCTTTCTTCTCACCGTTATCGTAGGTAATTATATCTCCAAGGTTAAATGATTCCTTGTAATTATTTCCCATTATAATCGGTACAGCGTCCAGATCATAAATGTTGTCATACTCTTCTTTTGTAAACCATCTTCCGTCTGAGAGAGTAAATCCCATACCTTCAAGAGCGTACTCGCTGATAGCATTAGCCTGGATCAGGCCTCCGGCTTGAACACATTTTTGAATTCTGGTCATTGTCTCTTCATCTAAGCCATCTGTTTTAATATCGCTATCATAGTACATGAATACTTTCATCTCTGTTGAATTGAGTTCATCATATAGCTGAAGACCCATATCATACATATATGTTTTGTTTTTGATGTTATTTGTTATTTCACCTATTCTTTCTTGTTCAGTGCTGAGAATAAAGGTTTTTGCAACACGGTCATCATAGAAAAACTCATCATGTTTTTCTTTAATGAAATAATAATTTTGTACCAGAACGAATATTACGGATGCTGTTAACATCAGATCAAATAAGACGATAAAGTTCTCTTTGGGGTGAGTCAGGAACGATCTGATGAAATTTTTAATATAAAAAATCATGCTTCTCTGATTACCTCCCCAACATTTACTTTTCTTATACCAAGACTAATTATCAAACCCAGAACGATAATCATCAAACTGCTGATTGATAGCAAAGTAAGAATATCATGCTTGAGCATGTCATAAGGCAACACAAAAAAGTGAATCCGTATCAGGATCATATCAACTACACAACCGGAAAGAATTCCGATTATTGACCATATCATTACTGATCCTGCTACAGCTAAAAATCTTCGTAGGAAGCTCATTCCATAAATACTCATAACTGCAATCTTAATCTTTTGTCGCTTGAGTATCTGTATCATCAAACTCATGTAGATAAACAGGTACAGTAGGAAGAGTAAAACTTTTAAGTATGGTTTTAGATACATTCCGCCTGATGCTGAATCAATCAGAGTTGTCGGCGTTTCCAATCGGTCGAGTTGCTGCCCGAATATCTCTTGACTGGAAGAATTCAGCTTCGAATAGACAGACTCCATGGAACCTTCGCCATCTATATAAAATCGCCCTCTATTCTGTGTTTCCGGACTGATTCCTCCAAGGTTAATGAGGATCAGATGATCCATAGCACTTGGGCTTGCTATACCGGTAATTCCAATAACCTCATAAGTTTCGTTGTTATAGTCAATGTACCGCAAACCATTCTTTTCATAACATAACTCGATATAGTCAGAACCGATAACCGCCAGTTTCTCTCGGGAAACACATTCATCCTCTTCGAAAAAACGTCCTTCTATAATAGGAGGTTCGACAACATTTCCTTTATAAACAATGCCCCTCAGATTTCCGTCGTGGATAGCTGCTAAATAGTTATCACCACCGGAAAGTAGTAATGACTCAACTTGTGTTAATCCCGTACTCTCAATGTTGTTTTCGAAAACATATGTCGGATCCTCAGCTTCATCCGGATCTAAGTCTAAAGATATCCCACCATTTTCATCAATTGAAACATCAGCATTACCATAAATGATCATTTCACCTGTATCAGGATCTACTCCGAAACTACCTGCTTTATACGTTATTCTGGACGGGTCGTGGATTTCAAAGAAAACAGCGTCACGGGTAATATATCCTCGTGCTATTTGCTGATTAAGATTGTACTCCTTATCTGTTGAGACAAAGATAAAACCTACAATAACAAAAGCAAAAAAGACAAAGAAGGCAGAGGAAGACATAAGTCGACCCCTGAAATCAGATTTTCCATTGACTAAATGTAACCTTCCCAAAAAACGCTCCTGTTCCTTGAATAGCATATGAATAACATATGCACATTATCAAATGTTTCAATCTTCTATAATGGTTCTGACAACAGAAGAACCATGAGTTTCATCAGCATAAAATGCAATATATAAAATCAGCAGGCCTAAAAGAATGATGATCACTACGACTGATATGATCAGTATCCTGTTTCGTACCTTTTTCTGGTGTAATACCTTCTTTTGAATTTCCAATTGCTCTCTGCTATTATCAAATGAATTTTTTAGCGCATCCAGATCTTGAACTGTTATTTGTTTAGCAGAGATCTCTTCCAGAGTTTGTTTTTGCTCTAATACACCATAAGATATATTATCAATGATCTCCTCAACACTTGAAGAAGACTCATCTTTAGTTAAACGAGGAGAATCATTCTTAAGCAGTTCCTCTTCAGAAACACACAACAATGCAGCAATTTTCTTTAATTCTATGTCCGATGGTTGATTGATGTTTTTCTCCCAACGCACTATCGTTTGGCGGGAAACATTAAGCATCTCAGCCAACTGTCGCTGAGATATCCCCTCCTGACTTCTATATAACAATATCTTGTCTCCTAGCACTCTCCTACCTTCCTAATGTCCCTCATATAATTATCTGCGCCCTAATATCTTTGATGCAACATCGTTTTCCGATCTCTTCATAAAATAAATCAATCATTGTTACCATACTCGACAGGCCTGTAAACAGTAAAGTGATTATACTCATTAGCATAAAAAGCTATACCGTAAATAAGAAGTCCTACAAAGATGATGATCACAATTGCCATAGCAAATAAAATACGATTCCTGACTTCTTTCTGATGAAGTATTGCTTTTTGCACTTCCAAATGTTCTTTGCTGTTATCAAATGAGCTCCTTAGTGTTTCCAAATCTTCTGCTGTGACTTGTTTATCCGATATTTCTTCTAGTACACGCCTTTGTTCTGAAACCCCATAAGATATATCATTCACTAATTCTTTAACATTGGTATCTGTCTCTGAATTGTTCTCTTCCACCGTTTCTTCGGATAATAGATCTTCAGTGGAAATACCCAGTAACGACGATAACTTATTTAATTCTCTGTCAGAAGGAATATTAGTGTTCTTTTCCCATCGAACCACTGTTTGTCTCGAAATATCCATAGCATCTGCTAATTGCTGCTGAGACATTCCGTTGATTCTTCTGTATGTTACTATCTTCTCACCAACCATATCAGGATCCTCCGACTAATTCCAATCTACCTAATCACTATCATATTATCAAGTAACACTTAGATGTTACAATTTGTAACATTATGTAACATCATGGCTGAGAATCCTTGCCTCGCAGGCGTTTCAACAAATGGTAGTGTAAACACTAACCGTTTTATGCCTTACACTTTTAGTTGTTTTATATAATTTTATAGCAACAGACGGATTATGTTGCAACGAACATTCCGTATTCCTTTGGAACCATAAGAACGCCGTCTTTCATATGCTCTGTTAAGACTTCTCTGATCTCGTCTTTTGGTATGCTTGCGAGAGTACTCATGTTGGAAAGTGAGCAGACATAATCGACAAGATCATCAACGTTAGTAACAGCAAGAGAATCTTCATAGCGAAGCATCTTCACGTTATCAAAATATGGCTCCAATATCTTCTGTCCGTTCTGCAAAGTGAATGCCCTGCTTGTTGTATCCGTTACACCGTATCTGCCCAGAAGCTTAGCCAGGTGTTCCATAATACCGTGCTCACCGTAAGTTGCTGCATAGAAATTACCGCCATCTTTAAGAACTCTTCTGACTTCGCTTAAGCCCTTATCAATATCAGGCACATGGTAGAGCATCATGTTAGCGATAACGATATCAAAACTGTCATCTTCGAACGGAATATTCTGGATGTCTATGACCATATAATCTACGTTGTCATACTCACCGATCGTGTTCTTACTTTGCTCCACCATGCCTTCCGAAAAATCTGAAAGGATGATCTTCGAGGAACGCTTAATAAGGTCCTCTCTGCCCTTCCACATGGAGCCTGTTCCGCAGCCGAGTTCCAGGATCTTCATACCGTCTTCAACTCTATAGTTGGAAAAGATCCAATTTGCAAATCCTATCTTGTTAGTGGAATATTTATCGTGAATGGAAATCCTTGTATCTAGGTTTTCGGTTTTCTCATACTGCTTTTTTACATCATCCTTGTTGTTGATCATGAAGGTTTTTCCTTTCGATTGATATAGTCAGAATTATAACCCTAACTGCTCAACAAACTTAGTTCATTTTGCGGTTTTTGTTGATGTACTTTTCTGCTTCCGTAAGTTCTCTCTTTGACTCTCCATGCAACCACAGTTATAGATCTTCATGAAAAAGAATAGTTGTTTAGAAAAGTTCCCATGAGCCCAAATAGATTTGGCTATACTTCACTGATTGTGCATTTTCGATTCTGAGACTATGATAATATCATAGACATTAAAGATTACTTAATACTGTTTGGAACAGGGAAGGGAGTCGTTATGTCAAAACAATTCAGATTTAAATGTCCACAATGTGGTGCAGTCCAGGATGTTGCCGGCAACGGACCTTGTTGGAAATGCCATACTATGGTACACCTCCCTGAGGACGGTATGATCCAAATCTGCCGCATACTTCATTCTAAATTGAGTATGGAGATATATATTAATGGTATCAAGCTTGGCTGTTTAGGACGCCGTCTCGGTCATTACAGATGTGAAGACACCGTCAGGATTCCTGTGCCATATGGTCACTATAATGTTATGGCAAAGTATATCGATTATGTAGCGCGAAAGTATAAAGGTGTTGGTCTGGAATTCGATGTCACTCCTGAAAACAGGATCGTGAACCTTAAAGTTGCACGCGTTATTCCGGGATATACACCCACTGTTGTTTTGGAGTTTGCTACTCCTGAAGAGATGCAACGATATGAGGTATAAAGCCAAAGAGGTTTTTTGATAGAATGATACATAGAAAAAGTCGTTGATCTAATATCAAGATAATAGTGGAGAATGATTATGCTGGAAAAATATGCTGCTGAGATCGATAGTTACGTTTCATCCATCGTAAAAGAACGAGAAGATGCTGTAGTGCCTTCAAGAGACCAGTTCATAAGGCTCCTTTCTTCTCCTGCGGTCACAAGAAAGGTTCCCGGCATTCCAAAAAGAATGGACGAGAACGGTGAGTATGTCTGCACTGAAGAGGAAGCAAAGACTGTTAAGGCTTTCATGGCTCAGATGTTTAATATCGATTCCAAAGAAACACTTATCGAATACCAAAAGTATCAGTTCGGTGGAAGTGTTCGGTACGAGCAGTTCATGACTTTCTGGAAAGATGCACCGTTATTTGATCTTAATGAGTTGGATCCAAATGCCCGCGAAGGCTTTGATCATATGAGTAGTCTTGCAAAATCATTCTATCCGATGCTCGAGGAAAAAGGTTTTTATGCATGGGACATCAGCGAATACATCGGTACATGCAGAATTGCACGCGCATGCGGCATGATAGATGATAACGAGTTTTATGTGATCGTTGACCGCTTTGTTAGAAAAGCACAGGTCTTCTACCACTCATTCAAAGAATATGCTCTGTCGTATATATGTGGTGCTGTTTATTTCTGTGCATCAAAGCTTGGTATGAAGGGAATCGATCAATTCTTCGATATTCAGAAAAATGTCCTGAAGTATCTCTTTGATGAAAACGGTGACTGGTGCTACTACAAGTGGTATGAGCCTTCTGAACGCGAATGGGTCTCCGTATATCCCGGCAATCCGGGTTGCCTGATCTCGAAGGCAGCTCTCGAAAACGGTATCGGATATATGTATCGTGATGACCCTTCACCGGATCACCCTGACAGCGGTTGGAGATTCTTCCACGGTGATGAGACAGATGATTATGCCAACAATCCTGATAATATCCAGGTTGTTTCTCTTAATACGGTATGTAACTTAAATCCGACTGTGCTTGCGTTCCTTGAAGCTCCAAATAAGAGATCATACAGGTGGAACGGCAAGGACTGGATAAGGGAAAAAGACATCTGATCATTTCTTATCTTTTTCGGAAGCCTCGGAAAGGATTGTGAGAAGCTCTCTGCATTTTGGGAGTACATCCTTGGACTTAATACCGATCGGCATGAAATGAAGGTACGGTTTTCCGCCTGCGTTAAGAAGGATCTTGCCGTCGAATTCAGGTGTCGAGAGAAGGACAGAGATTGCCTTCATGTCGATCTTTTTGTCGGACGAATAATAGAAGAGGACTTTGTCTTCTTTTACAACGACTTTTTCGAAACCGAGACGGGTCGCGAGAGAACGGATAAGCGATACCGTCATGAGTACGATTATCTCGCGCGGAGGTTCGCCGTAACGGTCGAGGATCTCATCCATGAAGTCATCATAATCTTTGTTGTCCATGATGGCTGAGATGCGTCTATAGGCGATCATACGTGATGATTCATCCTCGATGTAATCACCAGGGATATAAGAGTCGAAATCAAGTTCGACGGATGCGGTGGAAGTGATATCCAGAGATTCGTCGCCGCCGTCGCGGAGGATCTTGATCTCCTCGTCGAGAAGACGGCAATAAAGTTCATATCCGATGACGTCCATCTGACCGTGCTGCTCTGCTCCGAGAAGGTTTCCTGCACCGCGGACTTCGAGGTCGCGGAGAGCGATCTTGATACCTGAACCGAGCTCGGTAAATTCACGGATCGCCATGAGTCGTTTCTTGGCGTCACTGTTGATCTCTTTGTCTTCTCTATAGGTGATATATGCGTATGCCTGTTTGTCGGAACGGCCCACGCGTCCCTTGATCTGATAGAGCTGTGAAAGACCGAATCTGTCACCGTCTTCAACGATCATTGTATTAACGTTCGGCATGTCTACACCTGACTCGATGATGGTTGTGCAAACGAGGATATCGGCTTCACCTTTGACGAAAGAAGTGATGATACTTTCCATCCTGCTCTCGCTCATCTTTCCGTGTGCATAAAGAACTTTCACACCCGGCATGAGTGCGCTCAATTCATCGGCTTTTTTGTCGATGTCCGCGGTCTTATTGTAAAGGTAGAAGACCTGACCGTGACGCGCGATCTCACGCATGCAGGCCTGAACTATAACTTCCTTGTCATAGCTCATAACATAGGTCTGAACAGGTCGGCGGTTCATCGGTGCATCGTCAAGAACGGAGATGTCGCGGATGCCTGCCATGGACATGTGAAGTGTACGCGGGATAGGTGTCGCGGACAAAGTCAGCACATCCACGTTATTACGCATGGCCTTGATCTTCTCTTTGTGGTTAACGCCGAAGCGCTGCTCCTCGTCGACAACGAGAAGTCCGAGCTTACACGGTTTAACGTCATCGGAGAGTATCCTGTGGGTTCCGATAACTACATCTGCAACGCCGTCTTTTATGTCCTTCAACGCCTGCTTCATGACAGGTGCAGGCACGTATCTGGAAAGAAGCACGACCTTCAACGGTGAGTCGCCGATACGCTGTTTGAAGTTGTCATAGTGCTGCTGTGCAAGAAGTGTCGTAGGCGACAGCATGAATGCCTGTCTTCCGTTTTGTACGCATTTGTATATTGCTCGAAAAGCAACTTCCGTCTTTCCGAATCCTACGTCGCCGCAAAGGAGTCGGTCCATCGGGATCTCGCTTTCCATATCGCGCTTGATATCCTTGATCGCAGCGAGCTGATCGTCAGTCTCAACATACGGGAAATTCTCTTCGAATTCTGTCTGCCATACGTCATCAGGTCCGCATGCAAATCCCTTGTTCGCACGGCGGATCGCGTAAAGTTTTACCAGGTCAAACGCAACGCGCTTGATGGAATTTTTCGCGCGCTCGACTGACTTGGTCCACTCTGCGGTATGAAGGCTCGACAGCTTCGGATTGCTGCCGTTAGGTCCGATATATTTCTGGATAGCATCGAGGTTATCGACGGTGATATAAAGCGTCTCGCCCTTGGCGTAAGTTATCTTCAGATAATCCTGAACGGAATCGCCCACCTTCATGTTTACAAGGCCCTCGTAGCGGCCTATACCATGAGCATCGTGAACAACGTAGTCGCCAGGAACGAGGTCGCTGAAAAGGTTGATGGCAGTTCCCTTTTTCTTCTTTTTTATCGTCTTTTCCGCACCGAAAACATCCTGCTCACCGATGAGCATCAAACCTATCTTCGGGTACACAAAACCTGACGGAAGATCTTCCTCGATAACATCGATGGACGCACCGTCTCCTGCCAAAGCAGTTACGAGATTCTGGGTCCTCTGTTTACCCGTTACCATAAGGATTATGGTCTTATGATCTTCGCTGCGTTCCTTGGCTTTGCTGTTGGATTTCAAGATCTCTGCAAGATGTGATTCGCTGCCTCTATAGGAGTCGCCTGCCATACCATGGCAGACTATCGTTCTTCCGCCCGGAAGGCCGTTTCCTGATGAGTTTAAGCAGGACAATGAATAAAGTCCGCCGTGACTGTCGATCGCCTTCATCATCTCAGGGATCGGGATGGCGGAATCAAATGCCATCCTGCCGCAGGTACCGGTCTCGAAGGCCGCCTTGCAGCGTGACATATATTCAGCCATGTATGAATCGGCTCTGGATCTGATCTCAAAAAGTTCGTCGACAAATAATGTGCAGCGCTTAAGATCAACGTAATCCAGGATGTTGTCGTATTCAGGAAGGACAGCGCTGATCCACTTCTCGATGCCGGCCAGACGGCGGCCTTCGCGGATCACCTCAGTGTCGCTCTCGGCAAGACGCAAAAGGTTCGTGGACGCGACGTTCTTTGCCTCGCCCTTCATCTTCTTGACGTCTTCGCTGGCGGAACCGTTGATCGCTTTTATGACTGCTACCCTTCGCTCATCGGTGATGATGATCTCGCGGGCAGGCATGATGGTAACTTTTTTGAGCTGCTCGGTAGAGCGCTGGCTGTCGAGATCGAAATATTTGATCTGGTCGACTTCGTCATCGAAGAAACCGATACGGATCGGGTTCGGTTTATCAGGCGAACAGATGTCGATGACGTCACCTCGCCATGAGAATTCACCCGGAGCTTCGACGAGACCTACTCGTTCGTAGCCGCAGGCTATAAGTGTTTTCGAGAATTCGGAAGGATCAAGGGAATCTCCCACTTTAACAGTGTTACAAAGGTCCTTGATATCGCGCTTTCGGGGCATCTTGTTAAGAAGGCTGCCGGAGCAGATCAGGGCCGCGCCGAAGTCGTTATTGAGGAGTCTCGAGATAGCGCCGAGCCTCTCGATCTCGGGATCTTTGGAGCTCGCGATGGCACTTACAAGGCTCATCTCGCGGGGCACGACGGTGATGACCTCGCCCTTCACAAAAGGCTTCAGAAAACCTGCAAGAAGGCGTGCTCGAGCGACGTCGGAGACGATAACCACCGGCTTCTTAGCTTTGAGATCCGCGAGCGAAGCGATCATGAAACCCTTCTGCTGCTCGCAAAGTCCCGTAATATTCAGATGTTTATCAAGCCTTTGAGCTTCGTCTATCGCGTCGAAGAGCTCCTTATCCTTCGGGATAAGATTAAAAAGGCTCAATATTCGATCGTCCATAAAACCTTCTTACTGTTTATGTTCTTCTATATACTTCTCGACCGCCTTCGCGCCTTCCGTGAAGGAGTCGAACATTATCTCTTTCTTGTCCTCGAAAATTTCCGACAGAACGAAATCCACCAGATTCCATTTCTCCGGAACAGGACCGCAGCCGATCCTGACTCTCGGGAAATCCTGCGTACCCGTGTGGTAGATAACGGACTTCATTCCGTTATGCGTTCCGGCGCTGCCCGAAGGTCTCACGCGGATCTTGCCCACCGGGATATCGATGTCGTCATACACGATGATCAGGTGCGACGGATCGACCTTAAAGAACTTCATCGCCTCGATGACCGATTCGCCGGAATTATTCATGAACGTTGTCGGCCTTAAGATGATCGCATCTTCGCCCGCGATCTTGCCCTTGCCGTAGTAGCCCTTGAACTTGACCTTCGTGACGCTGATGTTGTTCCTCTCGGCCAATATCGACGTGCACAAAAATCCGCAGTTGTGCCATGTGTATGTGTACTTGGCTCCCGGGTTTCCGAGTCCCACTACGAGCCAGATGTTCTTACCGTCAAATGATTCTTTTTTTCGAAAAAACAAGGTCACACCTCTGAACGCTTGCGGTCAAGCTGGATGAAGTTCGCACCTCTCAGGCGGTTCTTCCTTGCTACCCACTCTTCTTTGATGACCTGCTTGGATCTTCCGATCGCAAGTCCGAGCGGAGGTACGTCCTCTGTTATCGTGGAACCTGCTGCAACGTAACTGTCCTTACCGAGAACGACAGTGGATACGATGTTGGAGTTACCGCCGATAAATACGTTATCCTCGATGACGCATCCGGCCTTATCCTGACCGTCGTAGTTACAGGTTACTGTTCCGCAACCGAAGTTAACGTTCTTACCTACCTGGGAGTCACCGATATATGTAAGGTGACGTGCTCTCGTATAATCGTCGATGGTCGAGTTCTTGACCTCAACGTATGCACCGATGGTAACATGATCCTTAAGTTCCGAATCAGGTCTTATGTGTGAGAAAGGTCCGATTCGGCAATCCTTACCGATGATGCACTGTGTAGCGATGGATGAATCGATAACAGTTCCGTCGCCGACCTGAACGCAGTCAAGTCTCGTGTTCTCACCGATGATACAGTCTTCACCGATGGATGTATTTCCGAGGAGAGTACAACCCGGAAGGATAACTGTATCCATTCCGATCTCTACTCCCGAGTGGATCCATGTGGAATCAACGTCAACGATCTGAACGCCGCTGTCCATGAGTCTGTTGAGGATCCTTCTGTTCATTATCTTATTTGCTTCCATGAGCTGCTCGCGGTTGTTGATTCCGCGTGTATCGTCAAAGTCGCATACATAAGCACCTACTTTATAGCCGTCACCGATCAAGATCTCGATGGTATCAGTGAGATAATATTCGTGCTGTGCATTCTGGGCGCTGAGTCTTCCGAGTGCAGACAGAAGGAGTGTCGTCTTAAAGACATACATTGAAGAGTTGATCTCCTTTACCTTACGCTCTTCTTCCGTTGCATCCTTGTGCTCGACGATCTTTGCAACATCGCCGTCTGCATTTCTTATGATCCTTCCGTATCCTGTCGGATCGGTTGCCTCAGCAGTAATGAGAACTGCTGCATATTCTTCGTCTTCTTCAGCGATCTTCAAAGCTTCGTTGATAGTCTTTGCACTTACCATCGGAGAATCACCCGGAAGCACGATGGTATATCCGCTTCTTCCTTCAAGGAACGGAGTAGCCTGCATAACGGCATGTCCGGTACCTAATCTCTGCTCCTGGAAAACATAAGCAACTGTCTCACCCAAGACATTTCTTACTTCTTCCTGCTTCTCTCCTACGATATATACCTGTTCGGTGCATCCCGCTTCGCAAAGCGCATCTGCTACCCATTGTACGATCGGCTTGCCTGCTACCTGGTGAACTACTTTGGAATGCTTCGAATGCATTCTCTTACCTTCTCCGGCTGCCATAACTACTGCACAAACTTCCATGACAAAACTCTCCCCCGAGTATCTTCTTTTACGCAACTAAAGAGGCGAATATTTCAAATACCCACCTCTTAAGTTTTCTACATATTCAATTATATCATCTCACGGGATTATTAGTATCACTAATCCTGTGAAAATTTGAGTGAACAGATCATCAATCAACCTGTGTCTTCTCGCGAGTCTTGTGAATGAGATTCGAGATCGGCTTATAGATCCAGAACGTTACAAAACTTGCAACTATACCCTTGATGAGATTAAGAGGTACAAAGGTATAAAGAATGACTGTCATCTTGTCCTTGATAAGCGGGTTCACCGGGGCACACATGCCTACGATCTTATCCATAGGATAGTTCATTACCTTAACGTAGAACGGAATGTTGACGAACCAGTTAAGCGGGATTGCCAAAGCAGTAAATACTACTGTAGCGATCAGCATGGAAGCGAGCGCACCCTTACGTGTCTTGAACTTGTTATAGATAGCGCCTGCCGTGAAACTGAAGATACTTCCTACGAGGAAGTTGGAAAGTTCACCTACACCTGATGTTCCTGTTGCAGGAAGGTGGATGAGGTTCTTCAGAAGTTCGATGATGACTCCGTAGATCGGACCGAGTGCGAATGCACCTACGAGAACCGGGATCTCGGAAAAGTCATACTTCGCAAGGCCAGGGATTCCAAAGAATGTGAGCGGGAATTCGAGGAACATAAGGATCGAAGCGAGCGCGGTCAAGATAGCACAAACAGCTATACGCCTTGTTCTGGCACTTCTTATTTCTCTTTCACTTTTAATGGATGTGGCATCAACTGACATAATAAAAACAACTCCTTTCATCCGGACTATACCGTCGGCCCAGGAGTTTCACCTGATCAGTCATGTCTTTGACATGAGTTGCGGGCTATTACCGCCGGTCGGGGAATCACACCCCGCCTTGGATCAATACCGCTTGTTATTATACGCTGTCTTTTTCGAAATGCAACAGTTTATTCATCATCAGGAAGAACCTGCACTTTGCCGAGATATGCCTCGAGAGACATGTCGTTCTCGTAAAGGTATGTCGCTACCTCCACGCCAACATATCTGTAATGCCAGGTCTCTTTGCCGTAGCCTGTCTCCGCGGAATATTCCTCCTTGTAACGGATAACGAATCCGTACTCGTAACAGTGCTCGTTTACCCAGATACCCACGTCGGTCTTGTCGAAGTCATCCTTGATGTTATCCCAGTAATCCGTCGTAAGATCGATGGCGAGACCCAGCTGATGTTCGGACCTTCCCGGGATGGCATTTTTCTTCACCGCAAAGGCGATTCCGTTCTTGTTCTTTGACCTGTCGAAAAGGTACTGCTGCGTCCAGTTGTCACGCCACCCGGATACCAGCTGAAGACCTTTGCCCGTCTCCGCGAGACAATCATCGTACATCTTTATCCACGCGTCGTTTACTTCTTTTCGAAGCTGCTGATTAAATGAATGCGGCGCATCAACCAGATCCGAAGGAACGTAATCTTCAGGGATCGCATAATACTTATTGACCAGCGCCAGGATGTCATCCGGATTATCGATTATCTGAGCTCTTATCGATCTCGCATCGACAAATCCGCTGTACCATGTCTCCTCGAATTCCGGCTCGATATATTCCGGTTCCGGAGTAGGAACAGGAGTAGGATACGGCGTCGGAGTAGGGATGGTTTCCGTTGTCTCAATGGTCGTTGTCTCTGAAGTTACAACTGTCGTTTCACTCAAAGAAACATCGCTTGCCGTCGGCTCATTTGAACCGCAGCCTGCAAGCGATGTGAATGTCATTATCAAAAGCAGAATGAATGCTTTGCGTCTCATTTATTCTCGTATTCTTTCTTCGTCTTCTCGTAGTTCTCGAGTGTTCCGATATCGATGCAATCACCCTGGGCTCTATATGCGTATACAGGAAGTCTCTTGTAAAGCCATGACGGGAAGTTGCCCGGTGCGTCAGGAGAGTTGCCTTCAGCAAGATATTCGTCTATCAGCTTGATGGTCTCTCTCTTGTAAAAATACGTAGCGTAGATTCCCCAATTGCTCTTAGGTTCCTTCGGCTTCTCGCTCATGTCGAGGATCTTGCCGTCATCATCAAGGATAGCTACTGCGAGCTTCTGGAGCTGATGCTTTTCAGGAACATGGATAGCTACCAGTGTGTCGGCATTTTTCGAGCGGAAGAAATCGTACATGTCGTTTACGTCATATGTAAAGATGTTGTCTCCTGCCATGATGCAGACATCCTCGTCGATGTTCTTCTCACCGATGGCGAACTTGATGTCGCCGATGGCGCCGCGCATGTTGTCAGGCGAATCCGTTCCGTCGTCAAGAACAGAGATCGGAGCCTTGCCTTCTCTATCGAGAGAATCAGCCCAAGCCTGGAACTGTGAAGCGAATTTGGAATTACTGATGAGGATTATCTCGCTTACATCCTTCATTGAATCAATAGCATCGAGAATATAGTCGATGATCAGTTTTTTCCCGAGAGGCAAAAGCGACTTCGGCATGTTCTCCGTCAAAGGATAAAGTCTTGTAGCGTAACCTGCATTTAGTAAGAGTACTTTCATTATTATCTCCAATTGTTAAGATTGCTTGATTATACACCAGAAAGGGCTTAATTCAAACCTTCCGGCGTTTTTTCGGGGCATAGTTCTCATTTCTTTTCTGCGCCTCGAAAACAAAATACCCGTCATCCTCGAAGATCTTCACTCCTCCGAAGATAGCGATGAGCTTGTTTTTGTACCAGTCCTTTCTCTTCGTGACCATGTACATCTTTCCGCCGATCTTAAGCCGGTTAAAACCTTTTTCGATAAAGGTCTTTGCCACCTTAAAATCCGTGTGGTAAGGCGGATTTGAAAGTATAAGGTCGAAGCCCGATCCCGGTACGTTTGTAAGGCCGTCACCTGTAACGACGACAGCGCCGTCAAATCCGTTGCGCTTCATGTTTTCGAGCGATACGGAAGAAGCAACAGGATCTATATCTGTCATCACGATATTATGTGGATCAACACCGAAGCAGCATGCAGCGAGAGATACGATGCCAGCGCCGCAGCCGAGGTCCAGGACCTTCATGTCAGGCGTAAATTCCACGTGCCTTAACATAGAAAGCGTCCCCCTGTCCGCCTCGTTTGGAGAGAACAGGGAGACTTTGGTTTCTACCGTGATTTCTTTGTCGTTGAAGACTGCTTTATACATCAGAGTTTGGACTGAACGAAGTCAGACATTTCCTTCTTAACTGTTGCCAAACGATCGAGAGCAGCGTCTTTGTCGGAGTGGTAAACACCGAAGTAGATCTTGAGCTTCGGCTCTGTTCCGGAAGGGCGCGCGCATGCCCAGTCAAGACCCTTGTCGCCACCGAGCTCATAAAGAAGAACGTTGGACTTAACAAGATCGATAGGCTCTGTCTTTACGCCGTCTTCAGAGAAGATATAACGAACGGACTTGGAGTAATCGCGGACTGCGAGAACATCAGGACCGCCTGCGAGTTTCTTTGCATCTTCGAGGTTCTTGCAAGCCTCGAGTTCAGCTCTCATTGAAGCCATAGCTCCGGAGATCTTCTCGGAACCTTCCTTGCCTTCGAGTGTGAAGCTGACTGCTTCCTCAAAACCGAATCCGAACTTGTCGTAGATACGGTTGATCCTGTCGAAGAGTGTCTCGCCTCTGTCTAAGGACTGTGCAGCCATTCCGCAGATGAGCATTGCTGCAACAACAGCATCCTTATCTCTTACGTTAAGACCCGAAAGATATCCGTAGCTCTCCTCGAATCCGAACTGGAAGTGCTTGTCGCCGAACTCGTCGTCGATCTTGATCCTCTCACCGATGAACTTGAATCCTGTGAGGACTTCCTGAAGCTCAACACCATAGTACTTACAGATAGGACCTGCAAGCTTTGTGGAAACGATAGTCGTTACTGCGAATGAATTCTCAGGAAGTGTTCCTGCTTCCTTCTTGGAATTGAGGATATAGTCGAGGAGCATGATGCCGACCTGGTTACCTGTAAACGGCTTATATTTTACTTCGCCGTTCTCTACGATCTTACATGCGATACCTACACGGTCAGAGTCAGGATCCGTTCCGATAACGATGGAAGAATCTGTCTTCTTTGCGAGTTCAATACCCATAGCAAGAGCGTTAGGATCTTCAGGGTTTGGTGTCTTAACTGTCGGGAAAGCACCGTCAGGTTTTTCCTGCTCTTCAACGATGTGGATATTCTTAAATCCGATCTCCTTAAGGATACGTCTTACAGGCTTATTACCTGATCCGTGGAGTGGAGTATAAACGATGTTCATATCAGCCTGGCGTGCGATGGCATCCTTATCGATAACGAGCTCTGTGAGCATCTTTGTGTAATCGATATCGACCTGCTCACCGAAGATCTCGATAAGACCTGTCTTCATAGCTTCCTCATAAGGGATCATCTTGATGGTCCTAATGTCGGAGAAACTCTCGATATTCTTCAATATCTCAGAAGCTGCCTCAGGCGGTACCTGTCCGCCGTCCTCACCGTAAACCTTGTATCCGTTATACTTCGGAGGGTTGTGGGAAGCTGTTACCATTACGCCTGCGAAAGCCTTAAAGTATCTTACGGAATATGACAGCATTGGAACCGGACGAAGCTCATCGGAAAGATATACTTTTACGCCGTATGCTGCGAGAACAGATGCAGTTACCTTAGCAAATTCCGGTGAGAAATGTCTGGAGTCAAATGATACAGCGACACCCTTCTTCATAGCCTCTTCGCCGTTAGCAACGATGTACTTTGCAAGACCGGCGGAAGCCTTTGCTACCGTGTAGATATTCATTCTGTTTGTACCTGCGCCGAGTACGCCTCTCAGGCCGCCTGTACCAAACTCGAGATCTCTGTAGAATCTCTCCTCGATCTCCTTCTCATCATCCTTGATGCCAAGGAGTTCGTTTCTTGTACTCTCATTGAAGAAAGTATCTGTGCTCCAAAGATCATAAAGTTCGCGATAATTCATAAAAAATTACCTCCTTCGTTAACTATATTCAAATCTCTTTTTTAAGCTTTTTCTTCAGCAACCGCAGCTGCCTTTTCTTCAGTTTTCTCTTCCGTTTCTTCCGATACTTTTACTGCCGTTTTCTTATTTCTGTCGATAATGATATAAGCTGCCAAAAGGACGATTCCGACGGCACTTCCAATAAGTCCGATCTTAAGTCCCGGAGCTACGAACTTAAACTCGACTTTGTGTGTTCCCGTACCCGGATCAACTGCGATAAGAGCATCCTGATATGGTGTTATCTCAGTCTCTTTTCCGTCTACGTAACAAGTCCAACCCTTCTCGTACGGAATAGTCGTAAGAAGGAGTTCATTCTCGCCGAGATTTGTCGTGAATGAAGCGATACCGTTATCGTACTTATCAACAGTTACTCCGCTCAGATCCAATGTATCAAACTGATTGTCAAAGTGCTCGGCATTAACTGTTGCGAAATACATATCAAGATAGCTGAATGCTTCGTATGAAGATGTGAGAGTAAGTTCGATCTCCTCACCTGCTTCATAGTATCCGAGTCTTAATATCGATGTGAAGTAAGAAAGCGGATAAACATAAGCGACCTTCTTGCCGTCGATGAATGATGTGTTCTCACTCTGAAGGACTGCAGATGCGAGGCAGAAATACTGTTCACCCGAATACTCGGCCGTATGCTTGATCGTAACGGCGATAGGAGCATTAGGACTTAATCTGTAGATCGTATTCTTGTCCTCGAGTGATCTCTGGAGATCTTCTTCACCAAGAGGATCATCATTCGCGAAAACTCCTTCGATCGTGATATCCGTCTTATCGACCGGCATCTTTGTTCCGTTATAGATAGTCATGTCTTCTTCGTTAACATGATAGATGCCCTGATAGATATTATCCGTGAAATTGTTCGGGAACATGGACTTATACCAGTTGTTCTGGAATGTAAAATAATCCTTGGCTCCCTTAAGTCTCTCGAGCATATAGAACTGGAAGTTCATGGCTCCCTTATCAACTGCAAATCCGACAGGAAGTGCTTTGCTGTTGGCATAGCTTCTGAACAGCTTATCCTTATCATCGGAAGATACCAGCTGTCCGTTCGCATAGTCTGTTGTCGTTACGACATTTCCTACCGAGAAGAATGCGTCTACAGGCTTTGAAGCACTTGAATATGTGTAGTAAGCATAGTTGAAGTTGACCATGAATCCGAGCTGCTTAACGAATCTCGCATATCTTCTGTTACAGCTCGAGTCGAATAATCCTACGGATCTTTGACCCGTGAAAGCTTCCATCTCGTAGCCGTATTCGATCCAGAGATCTTCGGACTGCTGAGCATTCTCTTCTGCTGCTATTCTGTATCCGCAGTTGTTTGCCTGTGCTGCCTCGCCCATCTCGTTGAGCTGGATCACTTCTTTCTGGTAATCCGCATCAGGAAGTGCGTTCGTGTAAGGAGTCAATCCTTCAGCAGTTCTCGGTGCCATTCCGGCCGTCTCGAAAAGTACGAACAGCACGAGGAAGAATGCGCATATCTTTTGCATATCCTTGAGCTGCTCAGGCCACTTCGTTCTCTTAAGGGCTCTGAATACCAGAGCATAACCTGTAAGAAGGCCAACATTCAGGATGAAGAACCAGCCGTTCTCGGCAAGGTTTCCGAAGCTCTGTGTAACAAGGAGCAGGAACAAAAGGAAAAGGTATGTGTAATTGATGTGCTTATTCTCGATCTCCTTGATCTTCTCGAAAACACGATAAGCCAGAGCCATGAGCACAGGGATGAATACGAATGAATATCTGTGACAGAACCAGTTCGGTGTGTCGAAAGCCTGCCACATAAGGTCGATATAAGTAACATTAAATGATACGTACATCAATACCAAGATCGTTCCGTAAAAGATCTTATCCTTTTTCGAGAAAAGCTTAGAGAAGAAGAACAATGTGCAAAGGATAGTTACCGTAAGACTTATGAAGATGTACGGGAGGTTTCCTGCCAAAGACATGAAGTCTCCGACGTTACCGAAGAAGATCTGGTCAAGGATCTCGATTCCCTTGAACTGGATGAGATCCGGCTTGTTTGAAGATTCGAGTACATCTCTGTTACCCAGAACATCAAGTCCTACAGGAAGTATAAATGCTGCGATAGTGAGGATGCAGAGAACTGCGAGAAGAACAAACTTCAAGGTCTTGACGATGACCTCTTTTGCCTTGATCTTATTCTCGACTGCACCCATATAGATGAGTCTTCCCAAAAGGTAGAAGAAGCTGAACACTCCGACCATGTAGGAAGCATAGAAATTCGATACGAAAAGGAAGATGAGCGTTATCGCGATCCCGAGTTTCTTGTTCTTCTCGATATAGCACTCGATGAAGTACAAAAGAAGCGGAAGGAGCATATAGCCGTCAAACCACAGGATGTTGAACATGAAGATAACGGCAAATGAAGTAAACGCGTACATGATCGCGAAGAGCATCGGCCAGTAGCTGTCCTTCTTTGTTGCTCTCTTCTGGATGAATATGCACATGAACGCAGATCCGAATGAAAGTCTGAGGAGCGTTAGTACAACAACTGCCGTGTTGATCATGCGATCAGGGAAGAACAAAGTTATGAGATTGAGCGGACTCGACATATAGTAGCCGAATGTCGACATGAAGTTCTTGCCGCATCCGAGAGCAGCGTCATATGAGAAAGACGAAAGGATATTGTTGAAATCCAACTCGCGGAGATGCTGTTTATATCTGATGAGATTCGGTGCATACTGCGCACGAAGATCGCTTATCAATATTGAATCGGTTCCGAGCGGAGCGATCGTATTGAATGCAAATGCAAATAAAAGCAAAAATAACGTTGCAAAAAAAGTAAAGACCGGTAGAGCGGTCGTCATCTCCAATTGCTTTTTACCTATGGAATTCCTTTTCTGTCGGCGAGGTTTATCCTTTACTTTAAGACTCGCTACTTCTTTCATCTGTTCCTCCAGACCTACGCAAACACGCACTCAAAAAATTTTTAACTCAAATATTATAATATAAGAGGCGTGCTTTTTCCATGTTTAAGCGCTTTTAAGGTCTGATCTCCTGGTAATAGAAGCACGCGAGCTGCGTCCTGTCCCTTAAGTCCAGCTTATCAAGGACCGTGCTCATCATATTCCTGACGGTACCTTCACTGAGGAACATCTTCTCCGCGATCTCCTTATTGGACAGTCCGTCTGCCACGAGTTCGATCATCTGCTTCTCCTTTTCCGAGATCCCGTGAGCCTCATAATCGAACTGCTCTTTGCGGTTCATGATATCAGGAAGCTTCTCGACTACCTTGCCTCCGAACACGGTCTGTCCCTCGTATATCGCGCGGACAGTCGCAGGAAGTCCCTTACAGTCCTGCTTCAGAACGTATCCTTTTACGCCCAGTTTCAGAGCTTTATTTATGTATTCGTCATCCAGGAATGTGGTAAGAAGAAGTATCTTAGCATCAGGATCAGCCTTGATGATCTCTTCACCCGCATCAAGTCCGTTCATGTCTTCCATCCTGATATCCATGAGAAGGACGTCAGGTTTATGCTCGTTATACAGCTTAACGGCTTCCCTTCCGGACGTGCCGGTTGCTTCGACCGTTATCGGATCACCGACCTTGTCAGTTTCAAGGATTATCTTAAGTGACATTGATACCAACGGATCATCATCTACGATTATTACTCTCATCTTTTATTCCTGACCTTTCTTCGGGAAAGTTACTCTTACACGAAATCCCGTGCTGTCTGCCGAGATATTTGCCCTGCCTCCGAGCGACTCGCATCTCGATACTATATTCGATAATCCGATGCCCTCGCTATCCGAGTACGGATCATACGTAAATTCCTTGTTCTTGCCGTTATCTTCCACCAGCAGTCTCCAGAAAGTCTTGTTCTCGATGAACTCAACTTTGACCTTGTCGCCCTTCGAATATTTGACGATATTCGTGACCGCTTCCTTAAGGATCGCGAGAACCGCATTCTTCGTCTCATTCGGTACCGACGATTCGATCATTGTGTTGACCTTGCAGTTAAATCTGTCAGGCAAAGTCTTCACGATGTCATTTATTCCGATGGAGATATCGATGGATTCATTATGAAGCTCATGCACGCTCTTTCTTACCGCCGTCATCGCCTCGTTCATTGTGTCTCCCACCGAGTCCAGCATCGGCGCCAGATTCTCATCCTGATTGATGACTTTTATCGCCTCCATCTGCACGAGAGATCTCGTCAGCATATGACCGATATTGTCGTGTATCTCACGGGCGATCCTGTTACGTTCCTCGAGTGTCGCGAGGTAGATCTTTTCATCTTCCTGCTCGCGCTCTTCCCTTCTTTTTTTCGCCGCATCGAAAGCACTAAATCTCACGTCATCCAGAGTGTTCACGAGCTTTTTTTGTTTCTGCAAAAGATACGAACTTCTAAGTCCCATCGGAACAGCCGCGATTATCACCAGAGCAATCGGTATCTTCGTCATCGCCGCCAGGCAAAATCCTATTGTCATCATGCCTTCGACAACAGAGAAAACAACATCTTTTGTCTCTCTTTTTTCTTCTCGAAAAATATGTTCCTTGAAGGACGCGAACGCATACGTGATCATCGGGAAAGTAAAAAGGCTAACGGGCTGCTTCAAAACGTATAACGATACCAATGCCAAAGCACCGAAAATAACAAAAAACTCGTTCTTCCTGTAAAGCTCCGTAATGAATCCCGTGAACAGTATCAGAAGTACTGCGATGACCATCATCGTCACGGAAATATCACTCGTGATAAGAAGCGCGATCAACACCAAAAAGATTATCGATTTGTCTATTATTCTGCCCGTCATTCTTATATGTTAGCACAAAAACGAGATGCCCCATACGGAGCATCCCGAATCTATATTATTTTTTAAGTTCTGTTCTTGCTTTTGACACTACTGCGGTTCCGAGACAGAAGACCACAATGAACAGTATCTGTATACCGAAGCTCTGGAATACTTTGCTCTGACTGAATGTCGCATATCCCTGTGAGTGTGTCATGTTGTTTACTACTACGAACCAGTATGTAGGAATAAACTTTGCAACTGCTAAAAGCTTGTCACCTAAGAGGAACTGCGGAACGAATGCACCTGAGATGAAACTGAATCCGAGACCTAAAATGATGGCTATCATGTTAATGCTCTTATTTGAGATCGGGAACGATGTGATAAAAGCAACCAGTGCACATGAGGAAAGTGTAGCAAGAAGATCATTTATGGCGATGATCCAGAAGTAATCTCTGAATGTTGAGCTTCCTCTTCCTGCGAGCACATTTACGATCAGGACGATGACGTAAAGTATAAGTCCGAAGGAAACAAGTCCTGCCATGTTGATGAATGCTCTCTTCCTTCTTGATACCGGTCCTGCCTCAATACGCTGTGACAACTTTTCCTCCATCGCATTGATGATGACAACACCCGCTGACATACTCATTACGGTGAACATGATGTACCAGATGTTCTGGTTGAAGTTGTAGATGAAGCTGGACTCACCCTGCTTTTCTGCTTCTTTTGTGTTGACGATAACTTCCGCATGCGATGTCAAAGAATCCTTTGTTTTCGATGCTGCCGTTTCATTATCAAGACCCATCTTGAGATAAGTTCTGTATGTGTTGATGTAGTTGTTGATCTGGTTAGAAAGAACGTATGCCTGTGCTCCTGAAGGAAGATCTGAGATGTATTCTATTCCGTCAGCGTTTCCGTTTATGACTTTGTCCTCAAAACCTTTCTCGAACTTGAACTCATGCATGTAAACTCTGAAGAACATCATGTCTTCGACCTGAGTTTGTGTCTTGTCCTTTACATCAGTTACCGAGTTGCTGTGCTTGAGATAATCTATCAGTCCGCGGCTTAGTGCCGAATCATCTTCATCCACATAGCAGATAGTGAATGATGCTTCCTGGAATATTCCGGATCCCTGATCTGAGTTGAAAAGTCCGATCATTGTCATGAGACAACCGAAGATGATGAGGTATGACAAGATGACCACTTTGTACTTTACTAAGAGCTTGAAGAAATTCTTATAAAGATGCATATGTCTCCCTCCTTAAGATGATTATTGAAGCTGCAAGCATTACTACTGATGCGACTGCGAGTATCAAAAGATTTGTTGCCAAGTCTCCTGGGTTTTCGCAAAGGACGATCCTGTAAAAGATCTTGTTGAAGATCGTTGCCGGATTGATCCTGTTGATTATAGGTGCATAACGCTCGATGTAACCAGGCAAAGTTACGATCATTTCACCTGACATAAATACTAAGAGCATTACGATACCGAGGGTCTTGTTTTCTCTGGTCTGTACATCGCCTTTGAAGAACATTCCCAGAAGTATTCCGAAGCATATCGAAAACACTGTTGTCGCGATGATCGCTACTGCGATTATTCCAATCTTTGAAAGGACGTCGATACCTACTACAAAGTGCATGAATAAAACGTGGATGGTTGTTTTCGCGAGGGATGATAAGACCTGTGCGATAAGGCAGTAAAGTACCATCTTTGTTTTCGATGATGATGAGAGAGAAACTCTCATGGCTGATCCTGCAACATCAGCGCGGATAGTAGAAAGAACCCTGATACCCAAAGCGTAGTCAAAAAGTATTCCCATGACGAGTGTGGAGATGTAATACCACATGTACATGTTGGTTCCTTCATCGTTCTCGATGGAGATGTAGGAGAGCCTGTCGCTTAAGCTTCCGGTGATCTCGGTAAGCTTGCTCGGATCTTTCTCCAGACACTCGGTTATGATGTCCATATTGAACTTATATGTGTCAGCGATCTCCCTGGCGATCATGCCGGTCGCTACACCGTATTTCCCCTGAAGATGAACGACGACTTCGTCATCATTTACGTAGTAATAAAAATCGATGTCTTTGTTGTCGAGTTTCTCTGATGCAGTCTTCTCATCCGTGTATGAGACTTCAAGTTTCAATCCTTCTTCGGAATCGATCTTGGCGAGCTCATCCATCATTGCTTTGAAGTTTTCCTGATAAAGACCTTCACCGTCCAGGACTACATCGACTTTTCTCGGATCGAGTGTGTTCTCGGTCGATACGATATTGCCGAATGTGAGCTTGTAAAGACCCATGAGCGCAATAGGAAAAATGAGTCCCCACAGAAGGGTCGTCTTGTTGCGCAATACCATTTTCAAAAAATATTTCAGCATTGTCTTTTCCTCTTACTCGTCTCTTAATTCTTTACCTGTGATCTCAAGGAAAACGTCATTCAAAGTCGGCTGCTCCGAATAGATATTTCCGATGTTGAGTTCTTCCTTCTGAAGGAAAGTGATGAGATCAGTTACTACATGTTTTCCTTCACCTGACTCGGCCTTCAAAATGCCGTTTTCATAACTTACCGAATAAACGCTTCCCATCGCCTCGATGTCTGCGATATTCTTTTCCGTAAGACCTGAAACTTCGATCGTGATGGACTCGTTTTTCTTGATCATTCTCTTAAGTTCATCCGGAGTTCCCGTTGCTATTACCTGACCCTTATCAAGTATCGCAAGTCTTGTAGCGAGCCTATCGACTTCTTCGATGTAGTGAGTGGTATAAACGATCGTCGCACCCTGGTCTCTTAATTCCTCGATACCGTCTAAGATCTTGTTTCTGCTCTGAGGATCTACAGCTACCGTCGGCTCATCGAAGAAGATCAGCTTCGGCTTATGTGCGATGCCGCATGCGATGTTCAATCTTCTTTTAAGACCGCCGGAAAGTTTCTTTGGTCTGAACTTTCTGAAATCGTTAAGTCCCGTGAACTCGATCGCATCCTCTACATATTTTTTTCTCGTTTCCTTATCCTTGATATAAAGGCCGCAGAAGAAGTCGATATTTTCCTGAACCGTCAGCTCCTCATAAATTGCAACTTCCTGAGGGACCACTCCGATCATCTTCTTAAGATCGTATGCCTTCGGGCTCATCTTCTTGCCGAATACTTCGATCTCGCCCTTGTCGTATGACAGAAGTGAGAGGATGCAGTTGATCGCTGTTGACTTACCTGATCCGTTAGGTCCCAAAAGTCCGAAGATCTCTCCTTCGTTTACTGTGAGATCCAAGTGCTCGAGAGCGACCAGTTCCTTATACTTTTTTACTAAGCTTCTAACCTTGATGACTTCCATTTCCGTGCCTCCTTGATTTCTTATGGTCTCATTTTCCGACAAAAGCCCTTATTCCTGTAGTGCTTTGAATAACTACTTTGACATGACAAATGTCATTTCTTCTCGAAAAAGAATCGGATTCCAAATCATAATTTGGATCATAAAAGGCAGGTTCACACTGAAGGTGATCTGCTTTTTATACTTCTAGACCCTTCCCTGAAACACCAGTTGATACTCCCTGCTGATAGGGAGCAAATACTGGATTTTAGGCTGGAATCCAGTAAGTAATCCCTATGACCAGGGTGCTTTTTACTGGATTTAGCAAGATAATCCGGTATTCGGTCTCTGTGAATAGGGATAGATTACTGGATTTCAAAGGCACTATAATTGTCTTCAAATAAATACCGTCATATGTACCGTTATAGAACTGTACAAATAACGGGAATTCTTCTTAAAATACAGTCATCAGTACAGTTCTAAGAAACTGTATTTATCACGGGAAAAATGGCAGAATTACAGTCATTGGTACCGCTATAGGACTGTACAAATAACGGGAATTCAAAAGAAGTGAAAAAATGGGGGGATGCCCCAAGTGAGTTAAATCACTTTTGAGACATCCCCCCGTTATGAAGTGAAGACCAGGGGTCGTTCCGGTCATTATTACTCTTCTTCCCACTTAGGGTTCAAGGTCGTACCCCAGATGTGATACTTCTTGCAAACCGGCTCGTCGAAATGCTCCGAGAAGATCGTTGTCCACGAATGGATGAAATAAGCTTCCTTAACATGGAGTGTGATATCTGTTGCATCGGAAGGAATATCGATGGTCTTTGTTACACCTGCTGTAAACTCGCCGGATTCCTTGGAGATCCTTACGCCGTTTACCGTGTAATCGAGATAGAACTCAGCAACATATCCGCCTGTATTCCTTACGGAGATATATCCGGAGTTTGTAGCTGTGAGTGCACAGGAAACACTGTCGTTTGTTGGTGCAGGTACATAATCCATGCTGCAGTTGCTCCAGTTGTAGATATCGAATGTATACTTCTTGGAACCGAACAGATACTTGAGAATGATCTCAACATAAACGCGGCACTGGTTGAAGTCAACACCGAGCGTACCCTCAACACCGACACCCAGGATACTGGCATCGATAGATACCTTAGGATTGTCTGCATCAAGATGAGCACTTATGAGATGGATTCCCCATACGGAGAGATCTACATAGAAGTAAGACTTTGAAACATCACTTGTATCGATATGAACATCGATGCTGTAATCGAATGGACCGAAGCTTCCGTGGATAGCACTCAGGGCATCGTTTGAAGCCATTACGTCAGATTCATTGATATTCATAAGAGGTGCAGTAACTCTCTTATTGACCCAGATGAGGATACCGAATTCATTTACATCCAACTTAACAAGACCGCTGTCAGTCGTTCCGTCGATATCGATGATAGAGATGCCAGGGAAAGTGATCGTTCCCATCGGGATCTCCTTGCCGTTGACCTTAACAGGTCCCGTGAGCTTCCAGGCTACACCGCCCATGTATGCCATTGCATTACTTGCTCCCTGTGCCTCGATCTCATATGTTCCTTTATAACTTGTTACTGTAATGATCATATTTTTATTTCTCCTTTTCCTTTTTTGATCAATTCAGCCCTCTTTTTGAGAGGCTTAAAAAGCGGGTTCAAATTGAGTTTTCCCCCTGGTTTGCGTAGCGTACCCCCGTCGCTACAAGATTACGGTCCCCCTTTCATTTCTTTTTAACACTTCAAGCGCAGCATTAATGCATTTAAAACCGGTTTTGTGCGCTTAATAATCCCTCTAATCTTTATTGTCATATTGCGGACATTGTATCAATTCAACTGATTCAGCTCTGATATCTGGTTAATCGAGGTTTACGACTTCTTTACTCATGTATTTTTGAGAAAGATTATCTTTTCGTTGTATTGTCTAATTGTAGACACTAACATTTGTGAATTCGGTATATGAGCAAATCCCTTTTTAAGTTGAATAAAATAATGGGATTATGCGCTGTTTTTCGAGAAGAAAAGAAGGCAACAAAAAAGATCCCCTGAGGGAAATCCTCAGAGGATCTTCTGATGTTTTTGAGATTCTATTATTCAGCAAGTTCTATAAGGAGATTATCGAGGTTGAATGAATCTGTTGTGGTCGTCTCAAAGTAGAGAGTCAGTGTGTCGTATCCGCCAGGAACATCACAGTAACCGTCAACTTCGATCCACTCGTCAGAACCTGTCGTGATGGTCTCGATGTTCGGCCACTCGCCGTCGATATCGAGAGTCATCTTGGTCTGCGGAGCTACGGATCTTACTGCGAATGAGTAGTGGATCTTCTTGCCGACGAAGCCGGAGATATCAACGGAGTAACCGTCGTATGTATCAACGCCGCCTGTGCAGAAAAGGCTCTTGGATCCGTCAAACGGATCGGAGTCACCTACGCCTACCGTAGCGGAGAAACGAGGGCCTCCGACAAACTTGCCGTCTTCGTAATCTTCGTAGATCGTTGATGTGTCTCTTACGATCTCGACGTAGTCAGCAGGCTTTTGAAGTTCTTCGCCTGTAACCGCTGCGACGACACCCTTAAATGCAGTCTTCTGTGAAAGGTCGTCAGCGAAGAGCAAAGGCTTATCAGCTGACTTCCATGAGAGGTTATCGCAGATACCCCATACTGTTACGCACTCGAGCGGCACACCTGAGTTCTTCGCATCGATAAATGCCTTGAAGAGCTTGTTGAAATATACGCCCTGATCGTACTCGCCGTTATTGTTGTTCGGCATGGAGATATCGAGCTCAGTTACGTTAACGACGAGACCTAAGTCAGCGTACATCTTCATGGCTTCGATGAAGTAATCAACGCCGGTTGCAGTTGAGATGTGACCCTGCATTCCGACACCGTCGATATTGCCTGCAGCCGCGATCGGCTTAAGGTATTCGATGATGGTGTCGCGCTTGCCGTTCTGGTAGCTGTTGTAATCGTTATAAAAGAGCTTGACTCCGTCCGGAGCATACTTACGTGCATACTCAAAAGCCTTCTCGATATAATCGTCACCGATGATCTGCTTCCACTCGCAGTCACGGAGGATGCTGCCGCCGTCTGCTACTGCCTCATTTACTACATCCCAAGCGTAGAAGACGCCCGGATAATTTGTCTGAGCCCACTCGAAAACACTCTTAATGTAGTTCTCCATACGCTTGAGCATAAGGTCACGGTCTACGAAATCCTTGTTGATGTCGTAGTCCACATGATAAAGCCATGCAGGTGTCTGTGAATACCATACGAGTGTATGGCCGCGGACAACGATGCCGTGCTCCTTACAATAATCGAGAGTTTCCTTTAAGTGATCGAACTTAACCGCAGGGCTCTCGTTATACTTCGAAAGATCACTGACGGATGTCTCATAATCGAGGATGCTGTCAGGCTTAAGTTCGTTCTCGAAAGTGATAGCATTGAACTCTTTTGTTACGAGCTCGATGTAGTTCTGATTCTTGTTGCTGACAAATGTCGTAGGGATGGCGCATCCGAACTTGAAGTAGTCAGCGTACAAAGTCTTAAGCTCAGGGTAATCAGCGATGTTCGCATACTCGAGCTTAGCGAGAGTTGAAGGATCAACGTAATCACCTACAACGTGTACTTCGAATTCCTTAACACAGATGTCCTCTACACCGCTTGCTTCAATATAGAAGAACACGTTCTCGGCCTGCTCTGAGATCTCGATCTCCCCCTGGATCTGAGAGTAGTAACCTGATGATGTGTTGCCGGTTCCGATGGTGGTGTAGGCAGTCGTGCCTGCGAGGTCATACTGAAGTGACAGGCTGCATGTCGGGTTGGCGCTCTTTACGCTCGCCTTTACCTGGACCTTGTTACCTATGAACTTGTCACCCTTGAAATTGACGCCGTTCCAAGCATCGGTTCTGTTAGTGATCTTGAGCTCCCCATCTTTGACTTCGAGTTTTGTGGAATCGCCTCGCGCGATGGCAGGACCTTTTCCTTTTTCGAAGCTGATGTCGATGTAAGGGACGCCGTTTTCGTCGATCTGTACGCCGTCATCATTCTTGTTACATGCGGCTAAGACCGACAGAGCCATGCTCAAAACGAGCACCAGGCTCAGAAGTTTAAGGATCGTTCTATTCGTTATGTTACTCACCTTACCTGACTCCTCCTTCATTTATGATATCTTTCATTGCCCGCGATCTTGAAGCCTCTGTAAAGCTGCTCCAGGATAACGAGTCTCGTCATCTGATGTGTGAGGGTTATCTTACCCAGGCAGATCCTCTCGTTCGCCCTTTTTGTCAATTCCTCGAAAAGTCCGTTGCTGCCGCCGATCACCACCGTAAGTGTTGATCCGCCTTTTTCAAGGCCCGTCATGAGTTTATCGGAAAGTTCTTCGGAAGTTATGAGTTTACCGTGAAGGTCGAGGACCCATACATGATCCGGATCCGAGATCTTGGAGAGCATCAGCTTGCCCTCCTGCTCGAGTGCTTTTGCTACAGGAAGTGAATCGGGACTGTCGGGTACTTCGACAAATTCGACCTTGGCATACTTAGACAAACGCTTCACATACTCAGCGATGCCGTCATTGAGCCATTTCTCTTTTATCTTACCCGCACAGACGATCCTTATCTTCATTGAAATACCACCATCGGACTTGAAGGTTCATATCGCTTTGCGACGGACAGGTGATAATCTTTTTCGAGCATGAGACCAAAGCCCATGAGATAATCAACTACCGTGCCGAGCGCGACCTCGGGAACATTATTGTTTTCGCTTAAGTGACCGAGCATGAAATTTTTGGTCCCGCTGTCGATCAGGTCCTTTATCATCTTCGCGCAGTCGACGTTGCTTAAGTGCCCGTAAGGCCCTTCCACGCGCCTTTTAAGAACGTAGTCATAAGGTCCCGTCAGAAGCATCTCGAGGTCATAGTTGGACTCTATCAAAATGCCGTCGACGCCGAGTGCCATATCGCGGATCTCGTCGGTCACGTGACCTAAGTCAGTCATGATCATCACGGCCTTGTCCTCGCAGCAGACCTTGAAGCATACGGAGCCCGCGGTATCGTGTGGAGTCCTGCAGGCTTTAACGGTGACATTTCCGAACGTGACTTCGTCTTCGATAACGTGCTCTAATGACGGATCATGCTCTTTCTTGCATGTATAAAGAAAACCGCGCATGGTATCATCCGTGGCATATATATCTTTGTTGTATTTTCTCATGAAAACATCCGCCCCCGCGATGTGGTCGGAATGAGCGTGTGACAGGAATACCGCATTGATGTCGTTAGGATCCGTGCCCACCTTCTCGAGAGCCTCAACGATCCTTTTACATGAGATACCGCAGTCAAAAAGGAGCTGCAGCCCCTCGACTCTTACCAGTATCGAATTGCCGCTGCTGCCGCTGCAAAGAGGGATCATCTCAAATCGTGATGTCATATGATCATGCCTCTCCGTCGTTATCGAAAACAGGTTTTTCCACTCTCTCGATATCCGCACCGAGTGACGTCAATTTCTCAATGATATTCTCGTATCCTCTGTCGATCCTGCTCGCGTATCCGATGTAGCTTACGCCCGGTGCCTCAAGTGCAGCGCACACAAGTGCAGCTCCCGCACGAAGGTCTGTAGCTGTTACGCATGCAGGCTTAAAGGAATCAACTCCGCTTACGAGAGCGACTCTCTCGATACAGTTGATATTAGCGCCCATCTTCTGGAGCTCAGCGACATACTGGAAACGAGTCTCCCATACATTCTCATGCATCTTGCTCATGCCGCCGGCAAGGCACAAGAGAACAACTGCCTGCGGCTGAAGATCTGTAGGAAATCCCGGATAAGGAGCTGTCTTAAAGTTCGTTCCTTCGATCTCTGCATCCGGTTCTTTATAAACTCTGATGGATTCATCATCCTCTTCAACGGTGTAGCCCATTTCACGCATTTTAGCGGACAATGGCTCCATATGTGTAGGGATGAGATTATGAATGGTAACGTCACCGCCTGTTACTGCTGCGGCGATCATATATGTTCCCGCCTCGATCTGGTCAGGGATTATCGAATAAGAAAAGTTTCCCGGGAGCGTCGGAACGCCTGTGATCCTTATGGTGTCAGTACCTGCACCCTTGATCTTCGCACCCATGGAGTTAAGGAAGTTCGCTACGTCAACGATGTGCGGCTCTTTGGCTGCATTGATGATCATCGTAACGCCCTGTGCCTTTGTAGCTGCGAGCATGACGTTAATGGTAGCTCCTACGCTCGCGATATCAAAGAATACTCTCGCACCGTGCAAAGGATTAGCTTCGAGCTTGATGATACCGTTCTCGATATCACGGGCATTAGTACCCTTGGCGCCCATCGCCTTAAATGCCTTAAGATGGTAGTCGATCGGTCTTTGTCCGAAGTTGCAGCCGCCCGGCATTCGAAGATATGCCTTGCCGCAGCGTGCAAGAAGCGCGCCGAGAAGATAGTATGAAGCTCTGATCTTCGATACTTCAGGTCCCGTTGCCGTATATGTGTTGATAGTCGTAGGATCGATCCTCAAGGTATACCTGTCGATCTCTTCAATAGTGGCACCGATGGTCCTGCAAAGTTCCACCATTACCTTAACGTCGGAAATATCCGGCACATTTTCCAAAATACACGGACCGTCCAGCATCATGGATGCTGCCAATACGCCCAATACGGCGTTCTTGCTGCCGCTGATAGTAATATCACCGCGAAGCGGTTTACCACCATTTATTCTATATGAATACACTTTTATCTGTTTCCTTCGTCGTTGTTCTTAGCGATCTTATCCTCGATCGCGCTGGCCTCATCCAGGACCTGCTTCACCGCAGATCTTATAGGCTCAGTTTCCTCATTGCCCTTAATCTTCTTAGTCGAAGATTTTTTCTTCCCTTCAAACAATCTTCCGCTTGTACCATTATACAGTTTTTTCTCGGAATTTGGGTGAATAACTGTCTTGTCTTTGTCCTCCAGACGCACAAAATCGCCATTGTTTACATTTTGTTCGTCTTTTTTCGTGACGTTCTCAATTATTTTTGTCTGTTTCATGCTCTGCTGGACCACAGGCTGCATAAGAAATTCCTGAACTTCCTTCTTCTTCTGGCGCTCGAATTCCTCTTGCTCCCTCGCGATCCGCTCGTTCTGCTCCTCGATCCGGAGCTCCAGCATACTCTTCTCGTACGCCTCCAAAACCTCCGTCGCATAGGCCTCAGCCGCCGCTTCCTCAGCCTCGGTCATCTCGTTTTCTTCCTGAACCTCAGGCTCGATGACCTCGTCTTCCTCTATCTCTTCTTCCTCGTCGTCATAATCCTCTTCATCCTCATCATCGAAAACATCCACATACGTAAGTTCTTCGCACAGATCCTTAAATCTGCCGTCACCGAGCAACGAGATTAACTTGATCTCGTCAGATTCATTGAACTTCTCGCCAGTCTCGTCGATCCTCATCTCTTCAGCTGTCTTAACGATGTCGTTATAGCCCTTGGATCTTGCAGCCTCGATCTCTTCCCTGAAGAAGAAATCAGTTACGGCTTTATAATACGGGATCTCGGATATGACTCCGTCTTTTGCATCTTCATAGATCCTCTCAAAGCAGCTTTTTGCAGTCGGCAAAAAGAGCGTGAAAGAAGAACCGGAATTAAGCTTTGAAACGATGCTTATATTTCCGTCGTGATTTTCCGCGATCTCTCTTGCGATCGCCAATCCTAAGCCGGATCCGCCCACATCTCGTGAGCCTGAATTGTCAACTCGGTAGAATCTTTCAAACAGATGATCGATGTCTTTTTCAGGAATGCCTCGACCGTTGTCATCCACCTGAATGCCTATCTTATCGGCAGTTGTAACAATGTTAATCACTATTTCGTTAGGTTTATCCTTGCCGTCATAGTCGATATATTTGACCGCATTGGTCAAAAGATTCGTAACGACTCTCATGATGAGTCTGCTGTTGCCGAATCCCAGAGGATAAGCCGCATTTTTCGGAGAAACGATCCTTACCTTGTCTGCATTCGGGTAATCATTCAAGTTGGAGATAGCCTTTTCGACCATAGGAAAGACTTCGAATATCCTCATCTGCTTTGTCTGTGTACTCATGGAAAGCACTAGGAAGTCCTCGACGATGTCCTGCATCCTTATGGCGTTAGCAAGGATCCTGTTTCCCCACTTCTCGATCTCATCATAAGTAGGTTTTTGCGGTGATCTTAACTTCTGTACAAAGATCTCTGAAGCCCTGATGACCGTAAGAGGTGTCTTGAGCTCATGAGATACGTTTGCGGCAAGGTCTTTTTGTCTTCTCTCGTCATCCTTGATCTGTGTGATGTCTTCTACGATAACGATATCAAAGACTTCACTCTCCGGAGCCTCCGCTTTGTCATCCTCTACCTCATAATCGACGGTCCTTTTCAAGATCTTGATCTCATAGATCTTATTATTGACCATGTAGTTGGATCTTACGAGATCCGCACCGTTTTCGATAGATACAAGATAATCGGACTTAAGGTGATTATCTTTGTTGTCGTATTTATCCAGGAATATATTAAGGTCGCCCGGGATCTTGCCGTTATCGATAAATCCCGCGAACTCCGTTATGGTGTTGTTGCTGTATAAGACTCCGTCCTTGCCGTATACGATGATGCCCAGCCCGACATTCTCGGCGATGGACTTCTGGATCGTACCCATGTGCCTTTCGGACTCAAAAGCTTCCTCATAGTCTTTCTTTAAGGATCTGTTTCCGAGAAGATAACCGACCATTATACCTACTGCGAGTGAAAGACAGCAGATCAGCAAAATAAGCCAGAGGTTCTGTTTAAGAGCCTCCGGTATATATTGAGACAGATTAATGATAAGAAAATACATTATTTATTCAAGATCCTTAGGGAATGAATAACCTGATCCTCTTCTTGTAAGGATGTACTTAAACTTGGACTGATCCGGTTCGATCTTCTCACGTGTTCTTCTGACTGTAACGTCAACAGTGCGCTCATCACCGAGATAATCGTACTCCCAGACCTTGTTCAAAAGCTCGCTTCTCTTACATACGCGGCCTGCGTTGCTCTCAAGATACTTGAGAAGCTGGAACTCGCGGTTAGTAAGATCGCATGATTCATCAAAACGGTATGCCTGCATTGCATCGAAATCGATAATGAGCTCACCGCCGCAATAAACGTGACGGTTCTCATCGCCCTGATTCTTGGAAGCATCACCCTTAGAAGGATAAGATGCTCTTCTCAAAGCAGCCTTGATACGTGCAACCAAAACGCCGGGCTCAAAAGGCTTGGCAAGATAGTCATCAGCACCGATCCTCAGTGCCTCGACCTGATAGTCTGTAGCATTTCCTCTTGCAGTGAGGAAGATAATAGGAGTGTTATAGTTAGCGTTTCTGAAATCTTCAGTAAACTGAAGTCCGTTATAATCCTTCATCATCCAGTCAAGAACGATAAGATCAGGATCGAGCTCTGTTGCCATCTTGAATCCTTCTCTTCCGTCTGTTGATGAAATTGTCTCAAAGCCAAAAGTGTTAAGAACGTCTACAATAGAATCAACAATTGCCTGTTCGTCGTCGACTATAAGTATCTTGGCCATGGGAACCTCCTGATCTTTTATTACATATTAATAAGTATAACACTAATATTACAAAAAAAAGCAATAACAATCATCGAGCATAAAAAAAGGACCAACCTGCGTTTATTCGCAAGTCGGTCCATATAATCCGGCAGCAACCTATTTTTCCGAGCCGTCTCCAGCTAAGTATCTTCGGCACCATTGAGCTTAACTTCTGTGTTCGGGATGGGAACAGGTGTGACCTCAAGGTAATAACCACCGGAATGGTTGAGAGTTTTGTAC
>JAILPW010000057.1:0-93995 GCA_024699245.1 Clostridia bacterium
AACCACATATGTCAACAGAACTGATTGAATTATAGCATGTTTAGGCGGAAAAACGACTCGAAATTAGTCTCAGAAATGCCTCTTAATCGATTTGGTGCTATTCTGTGAGTTATTAGTCCAATCTTAGTTTTTCACTCAACGTTCAAAAAAAAGGCAATATCTATGGCTAAGAAAAACATATCGTTCTTTTGCAGTGACTGCGGATTCGAGACTACAGGCTGGTCAGGAAAATGTCCGTCCTGCGGCGCTTGGAACACCATGACCGAATCAACCAAGGTCACCGGCTCCGGAAAAACAACAAACAAGGCTATTCCTGTGCATTCGGCTAACCAGTTTTCATGGACCAATACTTCAACGACGGTCAAGTTATCTGAAGCTGAAAAGGAAACTCATGTCAGAAGTTCTTCAGGGATCTCCTCGATAGATAATATCCTCGGAGGAGGAATCACCCTCGGAGGCGTAACTCTCATAGGCGGAGAACCGGGCATCGGTAAGTCTACTCTGCTCCTTCAGATCGCCGGACATTTTCCAAAAGACAAAGGAGAGGTTTTCTATATTTCCGGCGAAGAATCTGCTGATCAGATCGCTCTTCGTGCAGAAAGACTCGACATAGAAAAAGAAGGCATCACGGTCTGTTCTCTTACCTGTTTCGAGCGCATAGCAGAAGAACTTGAAAAGATACGTCCTTCACTATGTATCATTGATTCAGTCCAGACACTTTATTCCGAGAATATCACGGGTACACCGGGAAGTGTCTCACAGGCAAGAGAAGTTACCGCAGGTCTTGTCCGTATTGCCAAGACAAACAATATTCCGATCTTCCTTGTAGGTCACATCACAAAAGACGGAACCATCGCAGGACCTAAAACACTTGAGCACATGGTCGATACAGTTCTTTATTTCGAAGGAGAAGATCTTGGCGCTTACAGGATCTTAAGATCCATAAAGAACCGTTTTGGAAAGAGCGGAGAATTGGCCTTTTTCGAGATGACCGGAAAGGGACTTCTTCCTGTGGATGATCTTCAGTCCGTGCTGATCTCAGGACACCCGATGGATGTTCCTGGGTCTTCTATCTCCGCTGCGATCGAAGGAACCAAGGCTATAGCGATCGAGATCCAGGCACTCATGACTCCGAGCGGTTATACCAATGCTCAGAGAATGTGTACCGGCATCGAGAAGAACAGGACAAACATGCTCCTTGCCGTTGCGGATAAATTTCTTAAGCTCAACACACCCTCGTTTGATGCTTTCATCAATGTCGTAGGAGGCCTCAAAGTTTCAGATCCGGCTTTGGATCTTGCAATACTTGCCGCCATAGTTTCTTCCGTCAGGAATACTCCTATTCGAAAAAACACGATGGTATTCGGCGAGGTCGGACTAACCGGAGAACTCAGATCTATCTCCATGCTTCCGCAGAGATTGGCCTGTGCATCAAAGTCGGGAATCAGTACTGTAATCTTACCTTCATCGTGCAAAAATGCGGTAGAAAAATACCACATGTCAAAAAAAGAAAACTTTGTATTAAAAAATATTAACAAAACCTCCTCCGTTTGTGATAAAATCGTTTCGGTGGATTGCATATATGCAGACAACCTATCAGAGGCAATCGATGTATTGTTCTCGTGAAAGTAAAGAAAGGTAATATGTTTATGAGTCCGGCAGCAGTTACAAAAAGGCCAAAAATAAACGTTAACAGAATCTTTGTCATCATTCCGGCAGCTGGCTTGAGTACCAGAATGGAATCAGACGTAAACAAGCAGATCATGGAGATCGACGGTGTATCCGTCATCGAGAGAACGCTTGGTGCTTTTCAGAAATTTTCAGACACCCTTGCTTCTTCAGGCGTATCACTTCGTGCAGTTGTTGTTACAAGTGAAGAACTGGTATATAGAATCAACGGTTTGTGCCGTTACAACAAGTTTGAATTCGTTTCTCAGGTTGTAACAGGCGGAAAGACAAGAATGGAATCCGTATGGAGAGGTATCGAGGCTTTGGCTGACCTTCCTTTCCCTCCGGGAGACAATGACATCGTATTCATCCACGACGGTGCAAGATGCCTCATAGATCAGCCTACTTTGGAAAGATGTCTCGAAGGAGCGATGAAGTACGATATCTGTGCTGCTGCAGTTCCTGTTAAGAGTACTATCAAGCAAACAAAGATGGATATCCTTGATGAGATTCCTTCAGTAAACGAGGAAGCTCCTAAGAAGCCGGGCAGAAGACCTGCGGCAGCAAGGCCTGAAGTTGTTCCTGAAACACCTTCTGAACCTGAGGAACCTGCTAATTATCTTCGTGCCGCATTCGAAGACAGAGAGCCGGCTGCACCAAGCACTCCGACATTCACTTCTCTTACTTCCCTCATGGAAAGCAAGAAGGCTTCCGAGCAGAGCAAGATCTTTGCTGCAAAAGAAGAAGAAAAAGCACCATCTCCGTTTGAAGCACCCAGACAAGAGGTTGATGAAGACGGTTACAGAATGGATAAGGTATTCATCTCCGACAATCCGACAGACAGTTCTTCAAAACAGAATCCTGTTCTCGGCCTCGGAATGGATTATATCTCCAAGCTTCCTTCCCTCGCTGACAGACTTGGCGGAGCCGTTATGGGTAAGATCGCTAAGGAAGAGCAGAAAAGAAATGCCGCTGCAGAAGCAGCTGCTAAGAAAAAAAAGGCAGAGGCTCCTAAGGTAAAGAAAAAGAATACTCCTTATGTAAGACCGGATTCTCCGTTTAAGAGGATCGATATCAACGAGATCACAGTTGATGATGATGAGCCAGAGGTAATCGAGGAAGAACCTGTTGTTGAGGAGGAAGTTCCACATTCCCCATTCAAGAGGATCGACACAAGCAAGATCACTGTTGATGACGATCGTCCGTCAACACGGCCTGCACCAAGGCCTCCGGTTACAAGACCGGCTTCAGCTGTAAGGCCAGCTGCAAGACCTCCGGTAACAAGACCGGCAGACGCAGTAAGACCTGCTGCTAGACCTGCAAGACCAGCTACTGCTGCTGAAAGACAGGGCAGAAATAATGAAAGACCGGTACCGGCAGGAAGACCTGCTGCAAGACCCGGTACAGCTGAAAGAGCTAACCCTGCAGGAAGACCTGCTGCTGTCGGAAGACCTGGTTCAGCATCAGCTAAGAGTCCTTTCAAGAGCAATGTTTCTCCTGAAGTTGTTGCTACTCCGGACAGAGACGAACTCATGGAAGTTCAGACACCACAGGTGTTCAGATTCGATAAGCTTATTCAGTCATATGTAAACGGAATCAAGCACAACATCGAAGCAACTGACGATACATCACTTGCTGAAGCAATTCATCTTAAGGTTCATTTGGTAGAAGGATCTTATGCTAATATCAAGATCACCACTAAGGAAGATATTGATTATGCTGAGATGCTCCTCAAGCGTCAAGCAGCGGAGAGCGCAACGTAAGGAGTGCAAAGACCTGCATTCCCTCTCCTCTTCCGAATGAGGTAAGGCCTTCACCTGTAGTGGCAGTAATACCGATATGTGAAGCCGGAATATTTAAAAGAGTACTAAGACTCAAGCGCATAGCCTCCATATGAGGCATCAGCTTGGGTCTTTTACATTCTATGGTAAGTGATACATGAACGATGGATGTTCCTTCGATCTTCTTAAGATCGTCTAACGCTACCTTAAGATATTCACGGCTGTCCTTAATGCCGTCCTCAAGGCACATCTTATCTGCAATACCGCCAAGTATGTTGATGCATGTAAATCCGGAGATCGCATTTGTGATCGCATGAAGAACTACATCACCGTCGCTGTTAGCCAGATACGGATGATCATGCGGGATCTTTACTCCCGCAAGCATGATATCCTCGCATTTTGCATTAAGATCAAATGCATGACTGTCCTGTCCGATCGTAGTGATGTATGCGTATTCCATAAGTTATCTCCTTAGCTTATTCCTTGTTCGATAATCCAATTATACACATCAGTGGTAGTCCAGTAATCATAGTTTATGGAATTAAAGCCGGATTTTAATGCGGCATGATCCACGATGGCAAAATCAGGAACAGCCATTATGTTATAGCGTGTTACGATATCTCGATGCTGCATGATGTCTATTCCGATGACCAAAAGCTTGCCGTCAAGTTTTTGGGCGATATCTTCGACACCTGCCGTGACACCTGCGGAGTCGATGGAGTTAGAAGAGTAAAAATACAGCAGAATGGGCTTATCCGCGGTATTTATAACATTGTTAAAATCATTTACCTCACGGTAAACGATGCCCGGTTCCTCCTCGTCTTCGATCTTTTCCATGCTCATGGCATAGATCGAAGCATCATAAGATATCTCCCCTATATATTTTTTGTAAGAGGCGTCAGAATCCTTCTTACAAGAAACTGCCGTCATCGCTACCAAAAGGATAGCGAAAATAACGGCAGTTATCGTTTTTACTCTGTATTTGATTGAACTCATCAGCCTTCAAGCATGCTCTCAACAAGCTTAACAGTTCCGTCGAGGTTGCCCTGTGGGATCTTCTCGATCTCGCCTGCGTCAACGAGCTTTGTGATGTCCGGATCCAAAGGAAGCTTATCAAGGAGCGAAACACCCATCTCTTCTGCAGCCTTCTTAACGTTTTCGTTGTCACCGAAGAGTTTGATCTCTTCACCGCACTTGCCGCACTTAACGTAGCTCATGTTTTCGACAAAACCAAGGACTTTCACCTGCATCATCAATGCCATGTTTCTGGCCTTGTTAACGATCATGGATACGAGATCTTGTGGTGTGGATACGAGAACGATTCCGTCAACAGGGATAGACTGGAATACCGTGAGCGGAACGTCACCTGTGCCCGGAGGCATATCGATAAGAAGAACATCGAGTGTTCCCCAGTTTACGTCTGTCCAGAACTGCTTTACGAGACCTGCGATTACAGGACCTCTCCAAAGTACCGGTGCGTCATCGTTTTCGAGAAGAAGATTGACACTTACTGCCTTGATGCCGGAATGTGTTACAGCAGGAATGATGTTCTTGTTCTCGTCGCCCTTCAATGAACCCTTGAGGCCGAATGCCTTAGGGATGGAAGGTCCTGTGATATCCGCATCGAGGATACCTACGTTATAGCCGTCTCTTGCAAGTCTTGATGCAAGGATAGATGTTACTAATGATTTTCCGACGCCGCCTTTACCACTGCAAACGCCGATCACTTTCTTAACTGAAGAAAACTTATTGATCTCTTCCAACAGGCTCTGTGGTGCCTGGCTCTGGCTGTCGCCGTTAGCTGAAGGGCATGAGCTCTGGGAAGTGCATGATGCCTTTGATGGGCATGAATCACAAGCTGACATATTGATTCCTCCGAAATTTACTCTGATAGATTATACATCGATTATTTTATTTTTCAAATCAGGTCTCTTCGTAGCTTAGTCTGTTGCTCTTGGCGATGTAATAAGTCGGCGTAGCAAACATGATCCTGCCTGCTGCAATAAGGACAGCATAGATAAGAGCATCCAGATAATAAGGGATAAATGTAATGAGTTTGTCCTGATCGACATTAAACTTTGATACGATTCCGTAAAGAGCCAGGGATCTGACAAAGAACGGATCGTCGATATTGGAAAGCATGCAGATAAACACTATGTTTATCGGGATGCCATAAAGCCACAAAAACGGGCTCTCTCTTCTGAGAACATAGCATGCAAGGAACTGTCCTCCGATGAGATAGATCGACAGAAGAGATATCCAGATCCAGGAAGCTACGTGCGAAGAAAGAAGCGGGATACCTATAAAAGAAGCCAAGAGAGAATAAAGTTCAACAAAGATGATGAACATTATCTTTGAGATAAGGCTGTTGGATTTCATTTCTCTGCCGAGCATCTCAGGTCTCCGTTTTTTCATTAATTATATAATTTTTTTAATGTAAGTAAACCATCTTCGATAATAATGTATGAAGGGTCGGTTCCGCCTTTAGGGATTGACGGAGAACCCGGATTCATGCAGCGGATCCCGTCGATGACAGTATCCTGTGCCACGTGTGTGTGACCGCAGATGAATACGCTGCCTGGCGCAAGATACGGAAGATTATCAAATGAATGGTGATGTCCGTGGGTAACAAAGATCGGCGTATCACCTGATACGATATACATGTATTCGGCCATTATCGGAAACTCGAGGACCATCTGGTCAACTTCGGTATCACAATTTCCGCGAACAGCCAGGATCTTTTCCTTGATCTGGTTAAGAGCTGCAATTACCTTCTTCGGCTCGTAATCAGAAGGAAGGTCATTTCTCGGACCGTGATAAAGGATATCCCCTAGTAATAAGAGCTTATCTGCCTTTTCTTCATAAAACTTGGCTATTACATCTTCACACTTTTTGATGTCACCGTGGATATCTGATGCTACAAATATCTTCATAACTCGTCTTCCTCATCTTTCTTCAAAACACTGATGACCATCCTGTAGGCATCGTTCTTACCTGCTGCAAGTCTTGCAACAAGTCTTCTCTCTGTTTTCTTGAGACCATGAGACATCTGCTTAAATCTCTCATTGATCTCCTTTCTGGATATCTTGATATCAGGCTTCTCCAGTTTGAAGAGACTCTCGATGAGAGCTTTTTCTTCCTGTCTGTGCTTCATGATAAGAGCTTTTTCTTCTTTTCTGTTAGCAGCATACAATTCCTTGTAGGTGTTATAACCTTCAACAGCAGGAGCCGTTTTTGTTACGACAGTCTCAACGCCGTCATAGATGTGGCCTCCGATCTTATCGGAAACATTTCTGATCTCTTTTGAAACATCGGAGAGCAAGAGAAGTTTTTTCTTGAAGCCGATGATCGTAATTACCGTCGTAATGAGATCAGCTATAAGAAGCGCTGCGAAAGCACTGACGATAATGACCTTGAGGACGAACGGAGTTTTTTCGAGAATGAAAAGGACCGCAGGATGAAGGACCTTCATTCCGAGTGTACATGCAACACCCCAGTAAATGGAGAACTGTACGCAGATGAAGCCCATGATGTTGAACTTGTAATTAGAGTAGTCCCACCATCTGAGTTTGAATATCTTGTAAAGGATAAAACCTGCGATAAATTCAACGACTGTCGTTATGGCCATGGAGCCGAAGAACAGAAGCGGGAAATTATCCTGAAGAGGCATGAGCGCGAGGATTACGAAGTAAAATCCGACACCATAGACAGGACACAAAGGTCCGTTCAAAAATCCTCTGTTTATGAATTTGCCTTCCGTAAGACCGTAGTAGATGACTTCGATCACCCATCCTATGAAGGCATAGATGAAGAACATTGCAAGTGAATCAAGAAAAGAATACGGTAATGTCATTTGATCGACCTCATAACTCTGTAGCCTGCCTTGATATCGCAAGTCTCACAGTTTCCGAATAATTCAGTAAGTTTTTTCTCGGTAGAAGGAGCGCCCTGCTTACGCTGAAGGACCACATAGATGGAACCGCCCTCGTTAAGATGCTCATAGGACTGCTCGTAAAAAGAAAAAACCGTATCCTTACCTGCTCTTACCGGAGGATTCGTAAGGATGAGATCGAACTTCTCGTCATCGCCGATCGCACTTAAGCAGTCACTTTCAAGACATGCCTTAAGAGGAACGCCGTTGTTCTTGCCGTTTTCCTTGGCAAGACCCACCGCTCTTTTATTCTTGTCAACGCAGGTAACTTCCGCGCCCTTGAAGACTTTCTTCATAACGATCCCGACAACGCCGTAACCGCAGCCCAGATCAAGGATCGACCAGACCTTCGCGTCTCTTTCCTTCAGATCTCTTATCGCAGACGAGATCATAAGATCCGTTCCGAAATCCACCTGACTTTTGCTGAATACGTCAGTGTCCGTTACGAATTCAAAATTGATCCCGTATTGTCTGTATGTGATGATCCTTCTGTTCGACTCGGTCGTAGGATCACTGTCATAATAAAAACCCATAAAACTTCCTCTTTTCAGTTCTAGTCACTATTCTAGCACATCTCGAAAAAGTTGCTTTTCGTCAAAATAACCATTTGTTATGCAATTGCGCATTATATCAATAGATAATATATTTTAATCGTAACAAACATAACGGGTACGGTGTATGTCAGAAAAAAAGAAGATCAATCCCAAAACAATGGGAATCATATTCATTATCATCTCAGCCTTCTCTTTTGCATGTATGGCTCTGTTCGTAAATATGTCAGGAGAGATGCCCGTTTTCCAGAAAGCTTTTTTCAGAAACTGCGTGGCGATCATCTTGTCGCTTGGTCTTCTCATAAGATCCAAGGATAAGTTCAAAGTAAAAAAAGGAAGTCTTAAGTATCTTTTGCTCCGCGCTTCATTCGGAACTCTCGGTATCCTTTTTAACTTCTATGCAATAAGCCACATCAATCTGGCCGATGCCCAGATCTTAAATAAGCTGTCACCGTTTTTTGCGATCCTCGCGTCGATCTTTATCCTCAAGGAAGTTGCTAACCGCCGTCAGTGGATCTGCATCATCGTAGCTTTTATCGGTGCGCTTTTTGTTGTTAAGCCGACAGGCTTAAGTAACCCTGATCACCTGTTCCCTGCACTTATCGGCCTTGCAGGAGGTCTTGTTGCGGGTATCGCTTATACCTTTATGCGAAAACTGAGCCTTCACGGTGAAAGAAGTGAAGTCATCGTTGCATTCTTCTCGATATTCAGTTGTATCGTTCTGATCCCGTTCGTTATCTTTACTTACGAACCTATTACTCTTAAACAGCTTTTATGCCTTCTTCTTGCAGGTACCTGCGCATGCTCCGGACAGATCTTCATCACATCAGCATATGCCAGATGTCCTGCCAAAGAGATATCTATCTACGATTATTCATCAGTTATATTTGCTGCGATCCTGGGATTTATCTTCCTCGGCCAGAAACCTGATATCTTTAGTTTCATCGGATATCTTATCATCATCGGCGCTTCAGTTTATTCGTATATCCACAACGTAAGAAAGCAGCCATCCGTAGCCTAGTATTATCTTGTAGCGACTTCGATAACACCATCGTAGATCATGCTCAAGCTGTCAACTCTTTCTTCAATGTCATCTTTCATGTCATTCCACATGAACTCAAGGAAGAAACCTATGAAAGCATAAGAGAAGAATCTGGCGATCTCCTTTTTCTTCTTGTCGGTGATCTTCTTACCGGTCGTCTTGCTTTTTACGTAACTTAAGAAGACCACATCCGTTATACCGAAAATATAGTGTTCCAGCTGCTCACGTGAAAGCGAATCAATTATGTGGTGGATGATCTTCGGGTTATCACGGCACATATAAAAGAAGACTCTGACTTTGTTCTGCCAATCGGTATATTCATCAACGTCACTTCTGATCATTCGAAGTCTCATTCCGAACCATTCATTTAAAAGTGAGTACTTATCCTGATAATGATAATAGAAAGTATTAGGACTGATACCGCTTCGCTTTACAAGTGAAGATACCGTTATCTTGTCGAAAGGCATCTCCGTTAACATCTCTTCAAAAGCAGTCATTATCGCGCCCTTGGTAAGCAAAGCCATAAATCTTCCTCCGTGTTTTCACTAGCAAGTATAATAACACATTTTTTCTGCTCAAATTTGCGCATTTTTTAGTTTTTATCCTAATTTGCACAAATATCCGAATCCCATCAAATTCAAACAAAGATCGATATTTGACCGTTCAAGCCTCTGATAAATAAACTTACACTTTCTAATTGAAGAATAAATCTCATGATCGGAGGATCAATATGGAAACCAGAAGAGTGGTTATTACCGGAATGGGAGCTGTAACTCCTCTCGGAAACAACGTTGATTCATTTTGGAACGCACTGAAAAACGGAGAAAATGGAATTGGTCCCATCACCAAAATCGATGTGTCAGAATCAAAGATAAAACTTGCAGGCGAAGTCAAAGGCTTCGATCCGCGCGATTATATGGATTTTAAATCCTCCAAGAGAATGGGATTATTCTCCCAGTATGCCGTAGCCGCAACAAGAGAGGCGCTTAATCACGCAGGTATCGATATGGAAAAAGAAGATCCTTATCGTATCGGCGTAATAGTCGGCTGCGGCATTGGCTCGATGCAGGAACATGAGAAGGAGATAAAGAAATATCTTCAAGGACAGAAGATAGATCCTCTTTACATCCCTCTCGGTATACCAAATATGGCTTCAGCAAATATCTCGATCCAGTTCGGTCTCAAAGGAAAAAACATGGATATAAGCACAGCTTGTGCAACGGGAACACACTGCATAGGTGAAGCATATAACTCAATAAGATTAAATGAAGCAGATGTAATCGTAGCAGGAGGAACTGAAGCTGCAATTACCGCCACAGGTATCTCAGGCTTTGCTGCCCTCACCGCCCTCTCGCCTAACAGCGATCCTCAGAAGGCATCGCGTCCGTTCGACAAGGATCGTGACGGATTCGTAATGGGTGAAGGAGCAGGTGTCCTTATCCTCGAAAACTACGAACACGCAGTAAATCGCGGCGCCAATATCCTGGCCGAGCTCGTCGGCTACGGCGTCACTAATGATGCCTACCACATTACGTCACCCTCACCGGACGGAAGCGGAGCCGGAACTGCTATGAAGATCGCTATTAATCAAGCGGGTATTCTTCCTTCAGATATCAGTTATATAAACGCTCATGGAACTTCAACTCATCTTAACGATCTGTACGAAACCCGTGCGATCAAATACGCCCTCGGTTCCGCCGCTTCCGCCGTATCCATCAACTCCACAAAATCAATGACCGGTCACCTTCTTGGCGGTGCAGGAGCTATCGAAGCTATTGTCTGTGTTAAGTCAGTATTGGACGATTATGTTCACGTTACGCGTAATACAGAGTGCACAGAAGAAGAACTCGATCTTGATTACACCATCGGAAAAGGAAGAAAGAGAGTCGTTAATTACGCACTCAGTAACTCACTGGGATTCGGCGGGCATAACGCATCACTTCTTTTCGCAAAGGCAACATAACCCCTATAACACTCATATACGAAAAACCCCGCCTCACTTACGTGCGACGGGGTTTATCATTATCTTTCAATCTGTATCAGACATCAAGCTTAAGATCGCCCTGTTTGATCCATCCGAGCTTTCTCATCAATTCGGAAAGACCGAGACAGATAGCTGCCGGAAGGATGAAATACATAACGATGATCTCAACCAAAACGATCCATGCAGCATGATCAGCATTCATTGTTGCGAATGTCTGAAGAGGACCAACGAGACCGGATGTACCCATACCTGAACCAACAGGTGTGCTCTCCATCTTAAGGAGCATTGTGGAAACAGGTCCGAGGATAGCAGAAGCTACGATGGACGGGATCCATACTCTAGGGTTTCTTATGATGTTAGGCATCTGGAGCATTGAAGTTCCGAGACCCTGCGCAAGAAGTCCGTTGACCTTATTCTCACGATAGGAGATTACTGCGAAGCCGATCATCTGGCAGCAGCAACCGACTGTAGCTGCACCTGCTGCGATTCCGCCGAGTTGCAAAACAACACCGATAGCCGCAGAAGAGATCGGGAGTGTAAGGAATATTCCCATGAGAACACTTACGATGATGCCCATGAGAAGAGGTGCCTGCTCAGTACCTGCATTTACGAGAGATCCGAGCCAGCCCATGAAGGTTGATACATAAGGACCTACAAAGATACCTACGGCAGCACCCGGGATGATCGTGCAAAACGGTGTAACGATGATATCTACCTTTGTTCTTCCGCAAACGAGATGTCCGATCGCGATTCCGATGATAGCTGCTATAAATGCACCCAAAGGCTCACCCGGGATAGAAAGACCTGCTTTACCTTCCAAAAGAAGAGAAGCAGCTGCATCAAAGAGCTTAGCATTCGCGCCGATCATACCGCATACGGCAGATGATAAGACAACCAGTGGTTTCTCACCGAATTTCACAGCTACTCCGATACCGATTCCTGCACCCATCAAAGCCTGTGCCATCTTACCGATCAAAGTGATATAAGTTCCGAGATCATTGTGGATATACGAACCGATCTGTACGATTATCGTTCCGATAATAAGTGTACAGAAAAGACCTGTAGCCATACCGGAAAGTCCGTCAATAAAAATCTTGTTAAGGATTGCCTTAACACGACCGCCAAAGCTTGTATCCTTGCGGTCAGAAGGTTTAACCTTCTTGCTGTCCTTGCCCATACGTGAACCTCCTGATATTCATGCTTTTGCATAAACATACGTTAAATTGTGTAAATTATACATTATCGAAAAAACAACGCAACAAAAGAGTCCGAAATATATTTCACAATAATTTCGGACTCGATATGTCATTTAATATATAAAATAACTATTTATTGGGTTGCGATAACGCTGAAGAATCGCAGCATCTCTTCTCCGGTGTTAATAAGACTATGGTCATGACCCTTCGGACAATAGTGAACAAGTCCCGGTCGAAGCGGATAACTCTCATCATCAAAAAGGATCGTTCCCTCTCCTTCAAGAATGTAGATAACTTCACTTTCAGAGTAGTGAGTATGAAGACCGATGGACGCACCCGGCTCGAGCCTTCCCATCATGATCTTGTTTACTCCGTCGTACTCGACCTTGTTGTAAAAAGTCAGTTTTCCGCCTTTGAACTCTTTGTTCGCCATCTCAGGCATTTCATCAAAATTAATGATCATCTATGCTTCCTCCTATTTTTCCTATATCTCCATTATGTTCCTTCTCGAAAAAGAATCAAGTCTCAGAGCTTAAACTCCTCATTCTTCTCTTGGTTTTCCTTAGCCTCAAGGATCCTTACCCTGTACTGGATATCCTCCAAAAGCTTCCTGTTTGCAGCTATTGCATCACCCAAAAGTCCGATAAGAAAACTTATGACACCCATAAGGATCAAGATAGCGACAAGGATCAACATCTGGACATGACCGCCGTGTCTTCCGAATCCCGAGATAACGAGGTAATAGACACCTATTCCGAAACCTATGAGACTGCTTAAGATACCGACTGTCGAGAAGAACTTCATCGGCTTATACATGATAAAAGATCTCGATATAACGGAAGCTGATCTCTTCATATATTTCCACATACTGGTGAAAAGTCTTGAAGGTCTTGTCTCCTTATTCGTTCTTATAGGAACGGATGTCATTGTCATCTTTTCTCTTCCGGCCTGAATTATTGTCTCGAGAGTATATGTATAGTCGTTAACTACATTGAGTCTTAAAGCTGCTTCTCTGGAATAAGCTCTGAATCCTGACGGAGCATCAGGGATCTTAGTATTACTAGCTACCCTTACGACCCAGCTTCCGAGATGCTGGAACTTCTTCTTTGTCCAGGAAAAATGCGCTGTCTTATCGATAGGACGCTCACCTATTACGATATCTGCCTTACCATCGATGATAGGACGGACGATAGTCTCGATATCAGCACCGCAGTACTGGTTATCTGCATCCGTATTTACAATGATATCAGCGCCCAGATGAAGACAAGCATCAAGACCTGCCATGAAACCTTTGGCAAGACCTTTGTTGTGCTTAAAGTTAACGACGTAATTAAACCCCAATTCCTTGGCTTTCTGTACCGTATTGTCAGTACTTCCGTCGTTAATGATCAGATATTCGATTTCATCGATACCGTCAATATGTCTAGGAAGGTCATCCCAAGTTTCCTTAAGGGTCTGTTCCTCGTTAAGACAAGGTATCTGGATTATCAACTTCATCTAATCGGTATTCCTCCATCCGCTAGCTATACGTGGCTAAGTATAGAATAATTATATAATAAAATCAATTTACGAGCATATCGTAGGTTACACCGTACTTCTCCGCGATATCCTTCGCAAAGCTCATTCCTTCAGGAGGAGCAACCTCGACCTTGAACGATCTGTTGGCACCTTCATTCTTAACTATGAGCGAAGCAGCCTTGACCTTATAATCACCTTCACTGCTTAACTTGTCGGCATCATATGCCAGTTTATGCATATGAGTATTGTAGATCGTCCTTATGCCCTTATTTAAGATCGCCTTGACTGAATCGCAGGCAATGTAGTAACCCTCTTCAAAGGAAGTCGTTGAGAAAGTCTCGTTAAGGAGCATCAGGCTTTCCGATGTAGCTTCAGTATAAAGCTCTTTAAATCTTACGCACTCTTCACCAAGTCTTCCGAGGTCCATGGTCTTATCCTCATCAGCCGGAAAGTGAGTGAATATCGAATCAACAGGCTTATACTCAAAGCTCGTTGCAGGAACATAGATGCCTCCCTGAGCAAGGACGAATAAAAGTCCAACTGCCTGAGTGATCGTAGTCTTACCGCCTCGGTTGGCACCCGTAAGGATATAGACTGTGTGATCAGTATCAAAATCGAGATCGTTATAAACTATCTCTTCGCTGTGATTTGAAGAGATCGCGAGCTTAAGATTATAAAGACCTCTGGCCTTCATGGTAATTCCCTTCTCAAGGTCCTCGGAAGAGATTATCTGCGGTTCACAGAAAGGCATATTCTTTTTGAGGTTCTCTTCGATGAATTCCGCGAATCTTATATAGTAAACAAACTCCGGGATAAGCTTCGAGATATTGACGACAGCTACATTGATGTACTTTGAAAGCGTATCTCTGAGCTTTTTAACAAGTGTATCGAGCATCTTATTAACGAGCTTATCAAGATAGAACGTGGTACTCTCGACTCCGTCACCTTCAGGTACTGCAGCGGTTGTGGATGCATTTCTCATTATTACGCCCTGAACGGATGATTTGGTATAGACATCATATAGATGATTAGCTATATCATTAATGCTGGTTCCTTCCTCATTGACCGGATGATAATGCATATCGCCGTCCCATTCGGTTCCTTCATGAAGCTTGTTTTTTGACTTAAGAGCATCAGCGAAATTACTTACGATATTCGACTTTTTAAACGGCTCGTTATTGATGGAGATCAGGCCCAAACTGCTGGCTTCAAATCGCTCGTTTACGTTGATGCCGACTGTTACGCTCTTGACGCTGGATGCCTCAGCCTTGATCTTTTTTATGTCATTCTTCATCTCAGAGAAGAAAGATTCAGTATAGATGGCATTAACATATTCACGCAGGTCTATAAGTCCCTGTGACTTGATAGGGGCATTCTTAAGGCATTCCTGCATGGCTTCGACGCATTCGATATAATCGTTGATCTCATCCATTTTATGAAGGAGATCCCAAAGTCCCATGCGCTCGGTGGAACCTCTTTTCATTGTCTTAAAGTCCTTGATGTACTGGATCTTGTCGAGAAGCTCCATCATCTTTTTTCGAAGATCAGGAAGATTAAGGATATCGACAAAGACTTTCTGTCGGTATTTTGAGACCTCAGGGTCAGTAGTAAGCCTTGAAAGGATGCTCATGATAAGAGCTTCTTCCTTCGGAGCACCTGCAAGTTTCTGACACAAAACATCCAGTGCCAGATCATGGCACGACAGACCGGATAACTGCCTGTAGGTTACCTCTTCCTGCCTCGGATAAAGTATGCTTATCGGTTTATTAATATCAACAGACATATGATTCTCCTCTTGTAAAAGACTATTTAAATTCTATTCTTATCCAAATGAATAAACAACTATTCCCGATACTATCAGTACCAGAGCTATTACCTTCTTGAAGCTCAATTTCTCGCCGAAAAATACAAGTCCCCACAAGGTAACGAACAGGTAGCCTGACGCTTCAAGGATCGGACCTAAGGAAAGCGGTATTCCCCTGTATGCGAGGATGGAAAGCAAAGTCGCGGCTATAAAGATCGTATAAGCACCGATCACGTACGGATTCAGGTATTCCTTGATTATGGAATCGCGTTTTTTGTCAGCAGATTTCTTAAGGATGATCTGAGAGATGGAACTTATGAAGACTCCGAATATCAGGATGGAAGCATACATAATACTATTCATGTTTATGGTCCTCCATCGAGAACAGAACGATACCGATGATAACGATGACCGCTCCGATTATCCTCTGAACTGATATGGACTCGCCAAAGATCAGGATGCCCCATACCATTCCCCAGATGACCGTTACCGCTTTGTTAGCAAAGGCAAATGACAGCGGAAGTCTTTTTATGATCTGCTGCCAGAAGAGCGCATAAAGAGCCAAAAGAAATAAGACTCCGCCATAAAACAGACAAAACCTGAGGCTCAGGAATTTCTCCCCGGAAGCTTTCTTACTCAAAACGCTGCTCAGAGAATAGACCATCATCAGGATGTGTAATCCGACTATTACTAAATAATTCTTCTTACCACTCTTTTCCACAACAATGATCTCCTTATAGTTCACGCGGCATATACCGCTTCATCGTATCCATATCATCAGATGCCATGAGATAATAACCGAACCTTGTGGAACTGTCGCTGACTTCACCATCTATTTCCCTTATCTCCGAAGATACCAGAAGAGACGGATCAGTTTCAGTTATTTTCTTGTAAACAAGGATATCTTCCTCATCGAAAACAAACCTTACTCCTGCGATCATCGGCTTACAGACCCGGGAAAGATCAGGTTCCTGACCTATTGCGACCTGTATGACAGCACGGACAAAATCGATACCTGTCGAGATCCTCACCAGATCGCTTCCGATAAAATCTCCGCCCATCCTTCCGCCTATCTCGATGATCTTAATACATCCATCATCATCTATCTTTATTTCCGAGTGAGAAGCTCCGTTAGTGATCCCCAGCGTATTAAGTGCATGGTCGACCACTGCCTTGACCTTTGTAAGGGTCTCGGCGTTAACAGGTGCCGGTTCCAGGTGTCCCGTCTCGATAAAATGAGGATCGCCTGTGGTGTATTTTTTTGTCATTGCAAGAAAATGATGCTTGCCCTTGAACGATATATATTCAACACTGTACTCATCGCCTTCGGCAAATTCCTCAACAAGAGCGCTCTTTTCAAAGCCCTGCTCCATAGCTGATCCGATCGCCTCCGGGAGCTGATCTTTTTTATAGACTTTGGTTATTCCCCTGCTTCCCGATCTGTCCAAAGGTTTTACGATAACCGGGAATGATAACTCAACATTATCCAGATCATTAACGGAGTTTACCAAAATGCTCTTTGGCGAAGGGTCACCGTTTCTAGCAAAAGCATCTCTCATCAGATGTTTATTTGTCGACCTTAAAGTAGTCTCCATGGAGTTACAAGGCAGTCCCAGTTTTGAAGCTACATAATTTACCGTTATGACGGCAAGATCAGATGCTATCGTACAGATTCCCGAGAGATCAAGTGATCTGCATACTTCAAGGATCTCATCTTTTTCGATGATGCTTATAGGATAAAAATGATCGGCGATCAGTTCACCTACATCATTTGCCTTCCACGCGAAAACATGGGTCTCGTAACCCATTTCCTTCGCTTTTCTTATGAGCGGTTCCTGAAGATAAGATGCACCTATGATCGCTAGTCTTCTCATTTGTCTTTCTTATCCTCGTTAAGGATCTGCCTGACTACGTAAATAGGTCTGTCCTTGGTCTGCATGAAGATATTACCGACATATACTCCGACGATACCTATGACCGATATTATGATTCCTCCGACAAGGATTATCGTAGCAACCGTACTCGTCCAACCGATAGTAACATCTGCGACTACCAGTTTATAGATGACCAAACCGATAAGCACGAAGAAAGAAACGATCGCCATGATAAATCCGAGTGCGACAAACAGTTTCAGGATCTTATCTGACTGGGAAGTCAAAAGCTCAATTGCAAGGTTGATCTTTTTTCTGATCGAATATGATGATTTGCCTTCGAATCGCTCATCGCAGTCAACATCTACGGTCGTCTGCCTGAAACCGAGCCAGCTAAGATACTCAACGTATCCCCTGTGCTGTTCACGCATCCTGCAATAATTATCTGCAACTTTACGGCTTATGATGCTGAAATTACTCACCTTTCCGTCATAAGTAGTATCCGTAGCGTATCTGTATACGCTATAGAACATCTCCGCCAGGAAGACTTTTATCGGGTTTTCTTTTCTGACCGTTCTTCTGGCAAATACTATGTCATACCCCTCTTGGGCTTTATTATATAACTTCAGGATCTCTTCCGGACGGTCCTGAAGGTCACAGTCCATAACGATCACCCAGTCTCCCGTGGAATAATCGATCCCCGCAAGGATAGCCTTCATCTGTCCGAAGTTTCTCGACAGCTCTATGCCTTTGACGAACTTATCTTCACTGCAGATCGCTTCTATCTCTTCCCATGAATTCTGAGGGCAGCTGTCATTAACAAAGATGATCTCATAATCATCAGTTATAGTCCTGACCGATTCTGTTACTCTTCGATGCAATTCACGAAGTGCTGCACGACAGCCATATACAGGTGAAACAACAGATATCTTCATTAGCTAACCTCACTCACTTTAATGTTCCTAAATTCTCACGGTCGGAATACATTTTTTCATAGTAATCTTTGTATTCTCCGTCGATTATCTTACTCCACCATTCACGGTTCTGAAGATACCACTGAATAGTCGAATCTATGCCGTTCTCAAATGCGGTAGAAGGTTCCCAACCGAGTTCTCTTTTCAGCTTTGAAGAATCTATCGCGTATCTTAAGTCATGTCCTTTTCGATCAGTAACAAAGGTAATGAGATCTTCGCTCTTACCGAGAGCCTTTACGATAAGCTTAACGATATCGATATTTCTCATCTCGTTATTACCGCCGATGTTATAAACTTCACCGATCTTCCCTTTGGATAGGATAAGATCTACTGCCGAACAATGATCTTCTACATAGAGCCAATCTCTTACGTTGATACCCTTGCCGTAAACAGGCAGGGGCTTATTCTCCAATGCGTTAAGGATCATCAGAGGGATCAGCTTTTCAGGGAACTGATATGGTCCGTAGTTATTGGAGCATCTGGAGATAGTAACAGGAAGTCCGTATGTCCTGTGATAAGCAAGAACGAGAAGATCTGCAGATGCTTTGCTACTGCTATACGGAGATGAGGTATGGATAGGAGTATCCTCCGTGAAAAGAAGATCAGGCCTGTCTATCGGAAGGTCTCCGTAAACCTCATCAGTACTTATCTGATGATATCTTATGTTTCCGTATTTTCGGCAGGCATCCATAAGAACACAGGTACCGAGGATATTTGTCTGAAGGAATATACCCGGATCTACTATCGAACGGTCAACGTGAGTTTCCGCTGCAAAGTTTACGACTATGTCCGGATTTTCTTCCTCAAACAAAGAATAGATCTTTTCCCTGTCACAGATATCAAGTCTTACGAACTTAAATCTGCTGTCGTTCATCACGTTTTCGAGACTGGAAAGATTACCGGCATATGTAAGCTTATCGACGCAGACTATAGAGTAGTCAGGATGATTCTTAAGGATATAGAAAATAAAATTGGCACCGATAAAACCGGCGCCTCCGGTAACCATCATCTTCATGACATAGACCCCTCATATCTGATCTTGCCTTGAGCAACGATCCTGAGATGATCGCCATAAAGACTGTTACCGTAACATTCTGCGGCTTTAAGAAGTCTTTCCTTATCTATCCAACCGTTAACATAAGCGATCTCCTCAAGAGCAGCGATCATTATTCCCTGTCTTTTCTCAACGATACTGACAAAACTGGATGCTTCTATTAGGCTATCAATAGTTCCGGCATCGATCCACGCGAATCCTCTTCCGAAGATTCTTACGTTAAGTTTCTGTTCATCAAGATACATCTGATTAAGTGTTGTTATCTCCAATTCTCCTCTGTCGGAATATTCAACCTTTTTCGCTTTTGAAGCAACTCCGGACGGATAGAAATAAAGTCCCGTAAGAGCGTAATTGCTCTCAGGTTCCTTTGGCTTTTCCACGATCTTCAACGCCTTACCTGTTTCATCTAAAGTAACAACTCCGTATCTTTCAGGATCAGGCACATAATATCCGAAAACGGTCGCGCATTTTTCTTCTTCGGCAGTCTTTGTAGCTCCTCTCAAGATAGAACGGAATCCGCCGCCATAGAAAATATTATCACCCAGGACCATGGCACACGGATCATCACCTATGAATTTCTCTCCGATGATAAACGCTTCTGCCAAACCATTCGGCTTTTCCTGAACTTCATATGTAAGGGATATTCCAAAACGGGAACCGTCTTCCAGGAGTTCCTTAAATCTCTCAACGTCCTGCGGGGTACTGATGATCATAATATCCTTGATCCCCGCTAACATCAGTGTCGAAAGCGGATAATAGATCATCGGCTTGTCATAGACAGGCAAAAGTTGTTTACTGGTAACCCTTGTTAACGGGTATAAGCGAGTACCCGATCCTCCCGCCAAGATTATTCCCTTCATTTTCGTCCTCCTGATCGTCTTTTTACATTATACTACAGAACAATATAACTTACGTTTCAGAACCATCCGGAACATAAATATTCCATATCTTAAATCCGTCCACTTCATCAACCAACTCGATCTCGGCATCCGGAGCATAATACTTCTTCACATATTCGAAAACTTCATCAATGAAATAGTTATTGACGATGTATACGTTCTCATGGATAAGTCCTGAATACGGATTATCCGGGTCTATGCCGTTCTGTTCCAGGATGTACTTCTCATCAGGACCACGCATGGCAACACTTCCGAAGTAGAAATACTGATCTTTGTACATATCCTTTTCGGGTCTAAGCCAAGGATCATAATCAAAATATAACTGCTGCATTCCTGTATACAGATCAACATAATAGTAATGCTCGTCATCATTTCTCATGAGTTCGATCAGATCCGAATGAGGTTTTCTGTCAGCGATCTTAAAGCCGTACTTCTCTTTTACGAAATGAGCTGAATCAAGAAGGACATCTTCAAATCTTTCCCTGTATTCTTCATCAGACAGATCCATGAGACTGTTATCAGGAATACACATCGGAATATGAAATCCCAAAATAAGCAATGTAGCGATCAAAGAAAAAATGTCCATCGTCCTCATCTTTTTACTGAAGAGAACAGTAGTCTTCCCGTAAAGACTGTTTTCGGGATCAGGCTCAAATGTATAGAGCAAAGTCATGATAGAACAAAGGATAATACCGCTCTCAACTCGATATACCGTTCTTCCTGCGTATGTAAAGCCCAAAAGAAGAATGAATGTCGAAAGCAGCAGCACGAAAGGCCAAAGAAGTCTTTTTCCGCATAGTGCCGTAATGAGGATAACCGCATAAAGACAGATAGTGCACCAGTAGACCATTACGCCTCTGGAAATAATATCTCCGAAAACGAAGACCGGTGACTCAGTAATACTGTCGGAATATGCTGCATTAATATCTCCGACTTTCTCCAGTTTTTCCCTGGAGTATATAGAAGCATCGCCAAATCCCCAGGTATTGAGGATCGTATAATCTGTAAGATCATAGCCAAGAGCATCGTAATCATCCTTGACATCTTCATATACAGGAACCCATGTATCAGTTATCCTGTATCTGTATATCTGAAAATCTTCGAAATCCCTATACTCGTGATTCCTGAACTTGATGGCATTTCCAAGATAGGTCAGGCCATACAACACCCCGACTAAAACACCACAAAGAGCAAAACATATTCCGATCTTTTTGATCGAATCTTTTGCTTTATTATTTGGATTTCTGAACAGATCAAAAGACTTATAAAGAAATACCAGGAACAGAAAGATCAACGAAACATAGATGGAATCGATCCTCAAAAATGAGGAAAACACCGTCAAAACAGTTCCACCCAAAATGAGAGCGATCTTGCCTTTCTTAGCATCGAAATATCCGTATAAGACCAGAAGACCGCCCGCAAATCCTGCGACTGTAGCTACTCTGGTAAACTGAAGAAGGATATAAAGATCATTCGCTGCAGAAGCCGCAAATATAAGACTCAGCATGACAGAAAGAGGACCTTTTACCTTTTTGAACAGCAGATAAAAGACAATGGTCATCGAAATAAAACCCAAAGCCTCCATAAACAGGAAATAAAAACTGACTTTGGGAATCAGATCATCAAGTGTTTTCAGGATAAATCCGAGAAACGGATTTGAGAAAAACATATACGGAGTATTACCCTGTCCAAATGCTCCGGATAAAAGGGCATCCTGTATATGATCATCAGATACTTCGTACTTGATATCCAATGTCAAGATCTTAACAAGCAAAACACAAAGGTTAAACAAAAATGCAGACAGAAAAGGTCTGTTGCAAAAGAACTTGCAGAACCTAATAAATCCCTTGTTGCTCTGAAGCTTACCCTCACCTGCCATATCGCTGCTCAAAACCCATATCTCCGTCCAAAAATAATACATGCAAAAAGCACATAGTATTATAACACAGATAAAGATTATTTTATTATCTGCCGCTGATCGATAATGGTAATTCCAGACCGTTTTTCTCCAGAAGGTCTGCATCCCTTAAGATATCATCCCTGCTTCCCACTTTAACGATACGACCATGGTTCAGCAAAACCACTTTTTCGCAGGTATCGTATATGAGATCCAGGTCGTGTGAAGCAATAATCTTCGTAGCATCTATTCCCTTTATCGCATTTAAGACTATACGTCTGTTATGAGGATCAAGTGATGATGTAGGCTCATCGAAAAGGATCACCTTCGGTTTCATCATGAGGATGGTAGCTATTGCCGCCATCTTCTTCTCACCGCCTGATATCTTGTGGTTATATCGATCCTTAAGATGACTTATCTCCAATTGTTCCAATATCTCTTCAGCCTTTTTGACGGCGTCGTCTTTGGACATTCCATAGTTTACAGGTCCAAAGATCATATCCTCTATAACCTTAGGCATAAACATCTGGTCATCGGATTCCTGGATAACGTAGCCGATATCCTTACGTATCTCAGGCATATTCTTCTTAATAACTTCAAGTCCGTTAAACATTACCGAACCTTCAAAAGCCGTAAGTCCGGTAAGCGATCTGAAAAGGCTGCTCTTACCTGCTCCGTTCGCTCCGATAAGGCCTAGCGAATCTCCTTCGGAGATAACAAGATCGACACCGTCGAGTGCCTTGATCCCGCCTTCATATTCAACTGTCAGACCTTTGATGTCTATCATCTTTACCTCACGAACAATGAACCGACCAAAGCCGGAACGTTAAATAATCTCATAAGAACACAAGCCGCGATAAGTATCGGGATCCAAAGCCACGATAACTTCGAAAAGACTCTGTCACAGTAATAAAACTCGCCGTTAAACCCGCGCAGTATCATGCTTCCGTAATTGCGGTCCGCTTTATTCATGCTCCTTATGATGAGCTGCCCCAGAAAAGATCCCCAGGACTTAAACGCTATACCGTTTTGCCCCGGAGCCCTCAAAGAATAACTCTCCGTCATGGTCGCGACCTCATCCAAAAACATAGAAACATATCTATATGTCAACAGAAGTAACGACACAATGATCTTAGGCATATGGATCTTACGAAGGCTCTTACAAAGGTCGTCTATAGGCGTCGTCGCCACAAGAAGGAACGACGCCATCAAACTAAATACACCTTTGAGCATCAGCGTCACCATGGACACGATGCCGTAGCTTACCTTAAAACTTCCTATCGAAAACATGACCTCTCGATCCAAAAAAGGATTTACTATGCCTACCAAAAGTACGATCGGAAGCACTACCTTTAGTTTTCGAAAACAAGTACTTACGGAAATCCCGCTTAACATATAACCCAAAAGAGGCACCAGTACCATCGCGAACAAGCCGACGATGTCGTACTTATTAAACGATGCTACCGTCGCGATATAGACGATGGTCAAAAGAAGCTTGGATAGCGGGCTCAGGCCATGGACCGGAGATTCAAGCTTACTTAAGTCCTCGACAGAACGTATCTCGGAAGATGTCTCTCTTGCTCTGTTCATTTCCAACTCTATCAGGTCGTCTTCTTATTCTTCTTGCGGAAGAAACCGCCTGCAAAACAGATGCCGATAGCTATAACAGCTACGATCGCGGAACCCACAACACCTGAAACTGTTGTTCCGAGTGGATTCTCGCTGTCTGAAGAGAAAGCATAATCCGGAAGGAACGATGTCTTCTCCTGTATGGATCCTGCAGTATCGGCTAATTTACTTGATGTTCCGTAATCTTCTTCATCAAGTCCCATGTTTGTTCTATTCTCACTGTATTCGGTATTACCGAACAAAGCCCACTCGAGTCCGTCAGGATTGCCGCTTGCAAGAAGCGAGAAACCACCGCCGATAACAACGACGCAAGCAAGAAGGACTGCGATAGTGACTTTAAGTGAACTCTTCTTGTTCTCTTCTTTCTCGACATCCTTGATAAGGTCAGGAGAAGTGGAGTGAACAAATACGAGAACTGCAGAAGTTGCAAGACCTTCAACAAGACCTATTGCAAGATGGATAGGCTGCATAAGAATGACGAACGACTTAAAAGGAAGTTCCGTGATACCTGATAAAGATGTCTCAAAGACAACCGAGAATGCGCCCATCTGTAATGTGATAATACAGCCTAATACCGACGCCAGGATGAGCTTGATCTTTGTATTCATCTTGGTCTTCATGATAGGTCTATAGATAAGGAAGTATCCCACGAAGCACCCGTAAAATGCCATGTTCCATATATTCGAACCCAGGGCCATCAATCCGCCGTCCGCGAAGAACAGACATTGGATAAGAAGTACCGTGATCATTGAAAGGAAGCCTGCATAAGGTCCCAAAAGCGCTGTAAGGAGCATGCCACCGCAGATATGTCCGGATGAACCTGTTCCCGGGATAGTGTAGTTGATCATCTGTCCCGCAAATACGAGAGCCGACATAACAGCCATAGTAGGCAGTCTCTTGAACGTCGGTTCACTGGTAAGTTTCTCCTCTTTCTTCAATTTGTAGACCGATAATCCCGTAACCGCAGCGGAAGCGACATACATTGTTCCTGCTACTGCAGGTGACAACAAAGCATCAGCCATATGCATAATGCGTTACCTCCTGATTTCCTTTTTTATATCACTGATCGAAACACCCTCTGTCATGGCAATCTTCGATAAATCATCATATTCGATCTTCTCACGAGCGACTCCGTAGCCTTCCGAGATCTTGACCCTGACATCACCGTACGGAGTGTTCAAAGTCTCGGTTCTTCTGTCCAGGGTAAACCTGTTAACCGGCTTTTCTCTTACACCGATAGTGGATGTGTATTTAAAGATCGCACGAACGATCTCCTCTTCTTTTTCTTTGTCACAGATAACACTTAAAAGTGTTCCCGGACGGGATTTCTTCATATTTACCGGGACCGTGAAAACTTCTCTGGCGCCTGCATCAAAGAGTCTTTCCATCGCAAATCCGATCTCTTCACCCGTCATATCATCAACATTGGCGTTAAGCTCAACTATGGAAGATTCCCGAGAATTCGTTTCACCGAGCATCGCACGTACCACATTGGCACTTTCAAAATCCTTTTTTCCTGTTCCGTAGCCGATTCTATCAACGATCATCATCGGCTGAACATCAAACTTGCTCGAAAAATACTTAAGGATGGCAGCTCCGGTCGGAGTACACATCTCTGACTTGATCTCACCTGCATATGTAGGAACGCCTTTAAGGATAAAAGCAGTCGCAGGAGCAGGAACCGGTAAGATTCCGTGTGCACACTTAACTGTTCCGCTGCCGACACAAACAGGTGAAGATATAACGTTTTTTACCTGAAGTTTATCAAGAAGGTAACAGAAAGCCGTAATATCCGCCACAGCATCCATAGTTCCGACCTCATGGAAGTGGATCTCCTCAACGGGTTTACCGTGAGCAGCACTTTCAGCCTCAGCGATGAGTTTATAGATACCCATGATATTCTGTGTAACATTGTTACAAACCTTCATATGATCGCACACGATATGCTCAATGTCATGAAGAGTCGTATGATGGTGATGATGTCCTTCATGATCATGATGATGGTGCTCATGTTCATGTTCATGATGGTGTTCGTGGTGATGATCGTGCATTTCTTCACTTTCTTCAACGCCATCAACGGTAACTTTCATATGAGTTCCGACTATTCCGCATTTGGTATCAGGAAATATCTCATATTTTACATGAGTGATCCCGAGAGAATTGAGTTCTTCAACGATCTTTTCCTTATCATCAAAAAGATCTATAAGAGAAGCTGAGAGCATATCCCCCGCTGCACCCATGGAACAATCAAAATAAAGTGTCCTCATTTCTTAACCTCCATATGATTTATCATGCTGGCGAGATATCCCGCACCGAATCCGTTGTCTATATTTACGACAGATACACCGCTGGCACATGAGTTCAGCATTGAAAGAAGTGCTGAGATACCGCCAAACGATGCTCCGTAACCGACACTTGTCGGAACAGCGATAACAGGACAGTCTGAAAGACCTCCTACTACACTTGCCAATGCTCCTTCCATTCCGGCAACTGCAATTATAACCGAAGCACCCATTATGGAATCCATATTCGAAAGAAGTCTGTGTAGTCCTGCTACTCCCACATCATATAGACGAACAACTATATTTCCGTGAGTTTCTGCCGTCAATGCAGCTTCCTCTGCCACAGGAATGTCGGATGTACCTCCCGTCGCCACTACGATCTTACCAATGCCGTCTGCTTCAGGCATTTTGCCTACTATGCCGATACGTGCATCTTCATAATAGTCTATATCGATACTCGTCGATATTTCTTCATATTTTTCTTTATCAAGCCGGGTGATAAGTATCGTCTTGATATCATTACTTATCATCGTGTCGAGAATACCTTTTATCTGAGAAGCGGTCTTTCCTGCTCCGTAGACAACTTCAGGAGCTCCCTGTCTTATAGCCCTATGAAGATCTACCTTGGCAAATCCGATATCTTCAAACGGCTGCTTTTTGATAGCAAGAAGAGCATCGTCGACACTGACGTTGCCGTCCTTTACATCCTCTAAGATCTTTCTGATATCACTGTTCATCTTCTCACCCTCTGTTTTTTCAAATAAAAAAACACGCAATCTTTCCTACAAGAAAGAATGCATGCCTCCATAGCACACTTAATGATACAAAATTATAAAGAACTCCAGTTCTGTATATGGGATCTCATGATTCCAGCATCGGAATCATTTTACAATAATAATATATAAAAAACAACGAGTCAGGTCCTCATTATCTTATCTCTGATCTTAAGCATTCCGATTATAAGAAGACCCAAAAGGATCGATACGAGAACTATGCCCAAAAAGATAGCCATTCCGATCGGAAGTCCCCAATTAAGAAAGCCGTACCAGTCATTGGTATCAGGCCACTCACCTTTACCGTTAATGCCGATATTCAAAAGATATACCGTTCCGTACAAAAATGCAGGAATGCCCGCAAAAAGGCGTTCTTTGATGCCGATCCGGGTCTTGTTGAAGATAACGAATTCTATTAGTTCCGCAAGCGGTATAAGAAGATGAAATCCGAGGTTCGCTCCGCTATACATCGGAACATCCTTATATACGGGTCTCAGGAAAAACAAGACCACTGAAAAAGTTACCATCACGGCAACTGTAGAAACAAACTTAAGAATATCCGCAACTTTAGTATCCTTGCCTTTTATCGCTGCTATAACCCACAATGCGGAAGTTACGCCTGCAAAGATATTGGAAAGCACGGTGAAATACTTAAGACTGGTAAGCCCCGGCGAAGAAAGGAAGCTTTCCGAACCGAGAAACATGTATCCCCATACCAATAATACTGATACTGCCAAAATGATATTTATTACGATCCTTATCTTCTGTTTCATATCAGTCACCTAAGATTATTGTTTTAAGTTCATCCGCAGATGATACGATTCTGTCTGCTCCGCTGTTTACAAGAACTTCTTTGTCCTTATATCCCCATCCTACACTAATATGATCTGTTTTTGCATTATCTGCTGTTAAGATATCAACATCCGAATCACCGACTATCAATGTTTTTTCTTTGCTTATACCAAAAGTTTTAAGCATGTTATTGATGATCGTAGGATCCGGTTTATGAGGAAGTCGTTCCACATGTCCCTGAACCATATCGATTGTATCCGGAAAACAGTGATCACAGAGTTTTCGAGCAGCAGCATCAGACTTGTTTGTTGCAACAGCGATCTTGATACCATGCGCCTTCAGGGCGGCAAAAAGTTCAGGGATCCCAGGGTAAGGATCGGTGTTCTCGGTGCAGTGCATATTATAGTATTCCCTGTAATCAGAAAGGATCTTTTCCTCGTCGGCCTCAGGATGATCTATGATGCTTTTCTTAACGAGATTTCCGGCACCGTTTCCGACGCGAGATCTCATGATCTCCCTTGTGACAGGACTAATGCCGGACTTCGAGAGCGCATGATTAAACGCGATCGTAAGCTCGCCGAGTGTATCAAGTATCGTGCCGTCCAGGTCAAAGATTACAAGTTCGTACTTCATCTTAATGTTCCATTTTCCAGATCTCGCATGAATAAGGCTTCAGGACAGAACCGCCTCCGAAATCATGGATAGTATCCGTAAGAAGTTCCTGAGCCTGACCGCAGCCGGCGTCAAAGTGAGCGGTATATTCGTAGTTACCTGCATTGATCGCGACAAGTATCCTCTCATTGCCGTCATTTCTCTCGAAAATGCACTGATGATTTGTAAGGACAACGGATCTGAAAGAACCGTAATTCAGGGCGCTATGCTCCTTTTTGATCTCCGAAAGCTTAGAGATATGAGTCGTAAGATCATTCCACAAAGGCTTATCATAACTTAAGCGCAACGAAGGATCTCCCTCTTCTTTTCTTCCCGTGGCGCCCCACTCAGAACCGTAATAAACACAAGGAAATCCCGGCATCGTGAAAGAAAGCGTATAGATCAAAGGCAGATGGTTCTGATCGTTAAGATTAGAAGCGATCCTTGTTACGTCATGATTATCAACAAAACTCATCAGGTGAAGACCCTTAAACCAGCTCCAGTTCTCAGGTCCGAACTGCTGGATCAAAGTGTTTATGATCTCGAACATATTCATGCAGTTGAACGAACTGAAAAGACCTTTGTAGCAGGCATAGTTCGTACATGAATGAAGCATCTCGCCATTGACCCACTGTTTATAATCACCGTGCAAAAGTTCGCCGAGCAGAAGGAACTCCGGCTTAAGTTCATTCGTGAATCTTCTAAGTCTTTTCAGAAAATCCCTGTCGAGGCAGTATGCGACATCAAGTCTCAATCCGTCGATATCAAAATAGTCTGCCCAATATTTAACCTTGTCCAGGATATGACCAATAACTTCTTCGTTTCTAAGATTCAACTTAACTAGATCGAAGTTACCTTCCCAGCCTTCGTACCAGAAACCGTCGTTATAGTTCGAATTACCATCGAAGGATAAGTAAAACCAATCTTTGTATGGTGAATCCCACTTCTTCTCCTGCACATCTTTAAAAGCCCAGAAACCACGACCTACATGATTGAAAACGCCGTCCAAAACAACTTTGATGCCGTTTTTATGAAGTTCATCGACAACTTTTCTAAAGTCTTCGTTTGTTCCAAGACGTTTATCTATAAGGCCATAATCTCTCGTATTATAACCGTGAGTATCAGATTCAAATACAGGTGAAAAGTATATCGCGTTAATACCGAGTTTTTTAAGATGCGGGATCCAGTCGATTACCTTAAGGATCCTGGATTTCAGTATTCCGTCATTTTCGAACGGAGCTCCGCAAAAGCCAAGCGGATAGATCTGATAAAAAACAGATGATTCATACCACATAAATAATTCCCCCAGGCTTTAGATTATACACCTAAGGGAATTTCCATAAAATGCGCAAATATTTTATAATCCGCGATTCTTCAGATCACTTACGAGTTGGACATAGAATTCTCTGACATCGAAACCCGAGAGATTCTCACGGTTAAGGTCGATCATGTCTCCGTGAGATATTCCCCTTCGTCCGCGGCAGGTAAGGAACTGATAGTTCTCACCCCATCTGAACGAAGGCTCGCCTACAAGTCCGTCGTTAGGACCGTCAAAGTACTTAACAAGGTGGAAGCTCATGTTAAGAGGAAAAGCTCCGCTTATGGCATGACGCATTCCGGAACCGACGCTCTGAGTATAGATGCCGTGAGCCTTGTAATCGAACTGATCAGCATCCTCGGATATCTCCTTACATCTTGAAGCCGTGAGATCTCCGACCGCCTCCAAAAAGTCAGGAGACTTATCTCCGAGACTTCTAAGCGTTGCATTGTAAGCCGCTGCTACAGCATTCTTGCTTTTCTCAGGAGCTTTGTTAAGGATATATTCAGCGAATTCACATCCTCTGTGAGGAGTATTGATAGTAGTGAACGAAGCTACGTATTTTGCAATATCCGTATGAGCGATGGCATACTTCATATCTAGTCCGCCCTTGGAGTGCGCGATGATGTTTACTTTCTCAGCACCGCTTTCCTTGATGACTTCCCTGAGTCTTTCAGCAAGTTTTTCTGCACTTTTAGCTACAGTCTCTGCCGACTCGTGATTACCGTAATATATCGTTGCTCCGTTCTTTTTAAGCTCTGCAGGAACTCTTCCCCAATAATTGAATCGCTTGAAATCTCTGAAGAAGATACCGTGTATCATGAAAAGCGGATACTTGGTCTTGCATATCTGCTCATCATGACGCTGAGCATCAAGCTTGATCTTTTTCGTCTCGAAAAAGTATTCGTTCAAGCAGATATAAAGGATGATGCCCAGAGCGATCAAATGCAAAACAGGTATCATACCAACAAGGACACCCACGATCCTTACCTTGGCACCAAGCTGCCTCGATGACAGATAGACCATTATGATTCCGGTCCAGAATATTATGTTCTCAACTACGATTACCGCTACCGGATATGCCCAATAGTCTACGAGAGTTTCTTCAATACCGTTAACGATGAGCATTCCAAGGAAGATTCCCGCACAGATCACGGTCGTGATCAAAAAGATTATCAGCAAAGTGCATCCCGTTCCCAAAGTACGCAGTCTCGGACCTATCGATGCCTTAACTTTTTTATTCGAATCCATAGTGTTTTCCCCCAATCCAAGCTATATTATAGCACCTATTGCAAGATTAATATCTTCATGTCACTTTGATACTCTTACAGCAAAGATATAATACTCACCAACAGGCCTGCATGGATATTTCGAAGCAAAGAACTCAATATCAGCATCTTCATCTTTTGCAACAACATAGCTGATATCATCATGAGTCGAAACAACGTATTCAATGGTATCGGAATTATTCGGATACGGATGTGCATAGACCTTATAATCTGCCCATACTTCAAGATCAAAATAACTTTCAACTACAAGAACCGCTTCATCATCTTTCAGAAGATCTTTAAGTGCCATATTAAGCTCGTCAATCTCTTCTTCAGGTTCATCAACCCTGCTTAACACAGAGTTGGACATAATACAGCCAAGATCACCGTTCTTGATCGATGAAACCATATCAACTGTTCTGTCCGGAAATCCCAAGGAACCGTAAAATGCAATGTATACTACAAGTGTCAGTATCGTAGCCGGAACAACTGATATCGATACAGGAGTTAAGTTGATCTTCTTTCTTCTGTTAACACAGAATGCCAGCAATACAAATGTCATAACGAATATCGTCTCAAGGTGATATCTCTCCTCAGGATATCCTACGACAACGTACATACAGGACTTAAGGAAATAAAAGAGTAGCACGATCAGCATCATGCGTGAATTTTTAAATGTTGCCGTCTTTTCCTTAATGGATTTAAATAACCAGAAACAGCAGAACAGGAAGCAAATGAATCCTGCTATCGAACAGATGATAAGACCGAAGATAATGAGAGTCTTAGTAGTAAAAAGCGATGTAAACCATAAGCCCGGGTCAGAGAACAATGTCTGAGCCTCTTCACCCGGAAGATCGACTCTGGTCGGCAGTGCATACTTCACAAGGAAAAGCGTTCCGGAGTTATCAGTGATCCATATCTTATGAAATCTCACCAACGAGTAGATTACCCACGGAGAAACAGATACAAGTATTCCTGCGCAGTAAAGGATAACATCTCTTATCTTTTTTCGGCTGATAAAAAGAAGGACCAGTAAGCAATAAGCTGTAAGCGGCAGATTATCAAATCTCGTGACAACCGCAAGACCTATTACAAGACCAAGAACCGGAGCTCTTATAGCTTTATCTTCTTCACTAGTAAATAACGTATAGAAGTAGCTCAATATGATAACTATAAACAACAACGAAACAGGTATCGTTCTTCCGCCGCACACTTCGTCAAGATAAAACGGAGAAGTAGCCATTACAACAAAAGCAATTATTCCGCTATAAGTATTTCCGGTAATCCTCTTACTGAGTCTCATAGTAAGAAACATTGTGAAGATCATAGCGTATATATCTATAAACACGCCCGAATAACGTCCTAAACCGGTAAGCTTATCAACTACAAAGATACACAAAGGGTAAAAATACGGGAAAGAGCAGTTGTATATTGAATCCACTACATATTGCCTGATAATCCCAGTATTGCCGTAATCTCTGAATGTCGTTTTCGAGATATCGTAATACATGGCAGAATCCGGAGAGAATACACCGGCAGTAAAGATCAGATATATCGAAAAGAATAAAAGGCCAAAGGATGCAAGCGCAACAAACAACTTGGAATTCTTACTTTTCAATCCGTCTGCAAATGCAAGTCCGGTTATGACCACAACAGCTATAGCCAATATCGAAAGAGTAATAACATTATCAGCTAACTTCTCACTGATTATCGATAATACAAGATAGACTATTCCAACACATGCTAAAACGACAGTATATTTCCTTTTTAAGACGATCTTGTAGTCCTTGGAAATAATGCTCTCGATCTGGATGAAGAAAAGAAGATTAAGAGCTATAAAACCCAATAATCCGAGTATCGTAAAAGAGGAAATATTTATATACAAAGATGCGAAGATCACGGTTATCACAATTGAAAACCATCCGCATTTGATGTTACCGGTTACGGATCTTACCTTATCTAACATTCTTACTCCTTGATTATCCTTTTAGACTCTTATTGTACGAACCGAATCATAATTTAAAAAGGTTACTCGATAGTATTCCATACTTTCGGCCTGTCATCGTCAACTATATCCTTTCTCTTCTTGATCCAGACGATCAAAAGGACCGTTCCGCCAACTGCCAATACGCCACCGAAGATAAGAAGGAACGGCTTGGCACTAGCATTATTAACAAGATAGTAAGGCACGAGCATTTCTTCGCTTTCTTCTCTCGTGAAGTCACAACTTACGAGATACTTAACTGCTGCTTCATACATATCGTCACTCATCTTCTGAGCATAGCCGTCAATATGAACCTTCTCTGTCGGAGCCTTGGAACGGTTACTGAACCAGTCGATCGTATCATCCGTGATCGAATCAAGAGTAACCTCATCATTTTTCTTAGCTCTGAACACAACGACATTTACAAACTCACTCGGATGCTTATTACTGTCAAATTGAGGAACAGCATAGTAATTAACTTTACCGTTGTCCGATGTTTCTACAACGCAGACACCCCAGCTTCTGTCTATGTCCCCTACAACATGAGTGTGATTTCCAATATCTGTAAAATCACAATCAGGATCGTTGATATCTATGGTATTGGCATCACCTTTCAGATACGATATTCCAACTCCCAAAAGTAACACCGCACAGATAAGCATTACTATAGCACCATATAAAAGACCGGCTTTCTTTTTTCCGGCCAAAAAGAACCAAAACATAAAAACCCCCGATTATCAGTCTTCAAAGCATTCCATCAATCTTGTAAGATCAACCACAAGATCATCAAGTTTGCTGTCATCTATCTTTGAAAACAGTTCATCTGTCTTCTTTGAAGTCATTTCATAATTATTCTCAAAGTATTTCTTTGCTTTAGGAGCAAGTTCAACTTCAAGAGCTCTGCCGTCTGTTCTTGATTGTCTTACTTTGAGATATTTCTTATCCTCCAATTGAGATACTATCTTCTTAACATTCTGTCTTGTTGTTCCGACAAACTCGGCGATGGAATTAAGATTCTTTTCACCGTCATCCATCTTGGAGATCATCAACAACAAAAACCATTGCTTATAAGTAATATCATCGTGGATCGAATCACCAAACTGTGAGAATTTATTGGACAGAAGCGAAATAGATCCAATAATGTATTCTTCCTTTTCAATCCTACCCATAAGTCCCTCCTTTGCAAAATACGCAATAGATTGCTCTTTTCAATTATATGCATATTATTGCATAATTACAACACTTATATATCAGCGTTTTCTCGGGTTTGGGGATCTTTTGCTCTTTTTATGTATTCACTAAGCTTTTTCTCGTCGACTTCTTTTTCGGGCATAAATAATATGAGGTCTTTATCAATGACAAAGACATCCATTATTCCCTTAAGATAGACTTGAGCTATGTGATTTGCGCATGTTCTGCAGTCGAAAAGATCCCTTATGAAGTATGCTTTCTCGATACCGATCTCATCCGGTTCATGCATATATTTTTGAAGATATTCGTGTATTATCTTCGCGCACGATTTGCGCGTTAAGACAGAATCTTTTTCCTCATCGTTTTTGTCTATTCCCAGAAGGTTTAAAAGATCGATTACTTTGGTCATACAGGTGTGATCTTAACGAGGTAACTTGCGCATCCTTTTATGGAAGAAATTCTGATCCTCTTCTCACATGTGTTCCACGTTTCTTTAGTCTTGAGATCCTTGATCTGATATTCATCAGAACCGAGAAGTTCCGAAGGAATATTCATCTTGCCGGCGATCTCATCAAAAGTGATGCAGATATCATCACTTCGATCTTCCGTATCAAGGTTAAAGAATCCGACCGCGATAGAACCGTCACTAAGCGGCTTAACAAGCACATCTATTCTCTTATTGTCTCTTATATAATCCTTGGAAGGATCCGACGTATTGATGGTGGTGAATATTCTCTTTGCCTGAACGCCCAGTGCATCCTGGTTAAGCGCAATATAATCTTCGTTGGCGATTATGTTATATATCTCGTCACCCTTGGTTATGCGTCTCAGATCCAGACCGAGCATCAGAGGCGAATTGAGCATACACCACATAGCCATGTGAGATTCATTCATCGTCTGATCCAAGCCGTTCATTCCGATAACCATCATATCAGGATCGTTCCAGCCTTTATCAAGACCTGCGAACTCATCCATGATAACTGCTTTGTTATACTGCGTCGTGATATTTGTCGTGTAGTCGCCTTCCCAAGCGCATGTGCCATAATCTCCCTCGGCAGAGCCAACAGCGAAGGTTATATCGTTAAGTATTCTCCATGAATTACCTACTTTATATGCCCAGTTCTGGGGATTTGTCTTACCCCACTCGCATACTGAGAGGATAACATCATTATCCTTGTCGATCTCTTCGAATGCTTCCATCATGGCAGCATATGAGCTCAAGGTGTTTTCCTGACGTCTGTGATTCATGAGTTTAATGGTATTCTTTCCTGTCTTAAGCTGTACAGCAAAAGGAGAAGATACAGTAAAATCAGTAGTCGAAGCTGTCTCAGGAAGAAGATCGTCAAAGATCCTTTGACCGTTAACGTCTATCTGAAGCCATGCTCCGACACCTTCTTCTTTTCCTGTAGCGTAATCGATCTTAAGATCGACCGTCTTATCTTCACCGGATTCGATCTCTATAACGATCTCACTGCTCTTCATACCGACAGGACTATAGTCAGGGCCTGTTCCGTCAAGTGTTCCGAGGAATGTCACACAGGAATCATTAACCTTAGCACACTCGCCTGTTATGGTAAGCTCCTCTGCACTTAATCTATCGTCACCGATAAATACTGACTTGATGTTCGGCCCAAATGTAAATCTGGCATTCTCAGGATCAGCAAAAGTAGCATTATCGAAAATGTTATAGCAGTTATCAATCTTTATGAAGTCGATTTCCCAATCAAGGTATTGCTTGGCATAGACCTTCTCATATCCGTAAGTTCCGACTTCAGAACCGGCACAGAGCTTTTCTCCGATGTCATTATACATTCCGAACTTAAGTCCCTTGGAATGAAGGAAATCAGCTAACGCCTTAAATCCGTCCGGGAACTTTTCAGGCTCATTTGAAAGTTTTCCGTCAACACGATGCGGCAAATAACAGCCGTCATCCAAAACAACATATTTATATCCGAGTTTATCAAGACCCAACTCTACAAGCTTTTCTGCCATCTGCTTTGTAAGTCCTTCGGTATTACCGCTTCCGAATGCATTCCAGCTGTTCCATCCCATAACAGGAAGCTTTCCGTTCTTCTTACAGGACAAGACTTTATTATTCGAAAAAGATTCAAAGCGCAGATCTTCTCTTGCAGGTATCGGTTTAGTCATGATATATCTCCTGATTATCGTTTAAATGTATTTAACTAATTCGCTTCTTACGCCGTCCATTCTCGCATCCGAGATACCGAAGTTCATGCTCTTGTAACTCCAGGCAGCTCTTCCGATCCCGTATTTTCTGAAAACGGTATTGATGATCTTATACCACTTTACGATGTCTTCAGGATCAACAAAATCGATTACTCCATACTCACCGCAATACAAAGCGACATTACGCTCTTCGGCAACTTTTATAGCTTCTGCAAAGATCTTTTCAAAGTATGCTTCGCTCAACTTGTCATCAGGCGAGAATCCCGCAAAGCCTGTTGTAACCTGCTCGAGATTATCCCTTCCGGCTTTATCCATCTCTTCGTAGGAAGCATCGATGGATATCCTTAAGTTTTGGTCCATCGTAGGGATCCAGGAAGCAGCCTGATGAGTAAAGATCAACGGCTCGTAACAGTGGAAATTATAGATGATGTTCTCATCGTATGGCATAGCCAGATCCTTAACAGCTTCAACGCTGTTGTTATAGTATCCGCCAACAAGGATCTTAATAGTCGGTGCTATCTTACGGATCCTTCTGATACATTCAGTTGAAATGCGATTCCATCCGTCGCAGAATGCCTTATCCGTTACTTCGTTAAGAAGTTCAAAAGCAAGGCTGTCTCCGATGTTGCCAAACTTTTGGGCAAGCCTTTCCCAAAGCACATAGAATCTTTCCTGAAGAGCCTCATCGGCAAAAAAGCCATTTTCACCAAATCCGTCATAAAAGGAATAACCGCATGTCTTATGAAGATCGAGGATCATGTTAAGTCCCTGTTCCTTGCAGCAGTCAAGCACAAACCTGATCCTGTCATAGCCCTCTTCAATCGGGGTTCCGTCGTCAGTCTCGATCAGCTCGTAGTCGATAGGAAGGCGGATATGATCTGCGCCCCAACTCTTGATCGTCTCGAAATCCTTCTTTGTGATGAAGGTATCATATCTTTCCTTTGTGTGATCGCACTGGGATAACCAGCCTCCGAGATTGATGCCTTTCTGGTAACCGTTCCAAGTTTTCATAATTTGCCCCCAAATAAATGATGTCTAGATTATAAACTTTTTATTCCGGTACGCAAAACAGAATTCCGAGAAAAATTACAGATTAAGACTTTGATTCTTAAATATCTTCATCATCTCATTGGTAAGGCTTATATCATAAGGCTGAAGCTCGATGTCTTCCCTTTTTACCCACTCCGCGTATTTAAGCTCATTCTCGTCCATCTTGATCTTGTCATCACCGTCAACATAGCAGAAAAATCCCGCCAGAAGGTCAGAGACAACGCCCCACGGCTGAGATTTGTAATATCTGATGTTCCTTACATTAAGACCGACTTCTTCCATTACTTCTCTTCTGACCGTATCCTCAAGAGATTCACCGATCTCGACAAAACCTGCTACTAGGGCATTATGAGCAAAGCCTGTCTTGTATTTTGTAAGGAGGATCTTATCGTTATTAATGACACCGATAATGACCGCAGGATTGATCCTCGGATAGATCTTGTTCTTACATGACGGGCAGACCATGGCGCGTTCAACCGTATCGAATTCAGTAGGCTTACCGCAGCATCCGCAGAATCTGCTTGATCTGTACCACTGATAGAGATGAAAACCCGTAAAGGTTTCAAACAGGCGCTTATTAGAAGACAATTTAAGCCTTCTGATCTCACTCATAGGTTTGAACTCATAGTCTTGCGGGACAGTTTTCGATTCGAAGCAGATAAAAAAGCTTATGTCATCGACCAGGAACAAGTACTGAAACTCGGTTCCTTCAGGAAATTCGCCTGCTTCCGGGAAGAGTATCTTCTCGTCTTCGTATCTTATAAGTAATGTGTTGTCTTTGAAAAACAGCACTCTGTCAGTTCCCGCAGGGAGCTTATTCTTATAACTGATGTCTATCTTAGACGGATATATATCCTGTATCATTATGAATCGCTTTCCTGGATGGCTTTGATTCCGGCCAGTATTTCTTCTTGAGCTTCTGATCCGGTAAACGTGCTTAGGAAGAAAACATTGTTTTCCTTAACAATGACATATATCGTCGTGCTACCCGTATCAGAAACATATATTTCCGTATACATTGTAACACCATTCACTTCAACCTTAGAGTCGCCATAGTAGTTTGCAGCCTTAGTTTCGGCATCTTCCAAATTTATAATAAGCATTAACGCCATATTATAATCGTTTTTATAAAGAACCAATTCCAGGCCAAAATTGTTATTTAGTTTTTGCTCAGTCATAGCAACATAACTTTCCGGATAGGTAATCTCAAAACCAAAGTATTCACTTCTATATACTCCGTACTGATTTATTCCGTAGACCTCTTCGGAGCAAGTCTTAAATCCTTCCTCTGAGGCAAATGCCAAGAAAGTGCCATCATCAGACATCACAGGATCCGGTTTAGGAGTTGTAGGTGTAAATGAACCCGAGACAGTTGCTCCGTTTATCTCGGCATTTACAGTATAGACATCCTCTTCAAACATACCATCGGCGTTTCCGTAGGATTTCGGAGACAAAGTCAGCGTTTCCTGTCCGTTTGATGTGAAGTAGACCGTAGAATCGTAGATTGCGTTTCCGGAAGGAGCTACGACTTCAATGGCAATCTCATCTCCTTCTATAGAAGCTTCGTCTCCGAACGATAAAGTGATAACCGCATCCTTATTGGCAGGTCTGTCTGTGATATCAAAGGAGATGATATCCTCATAATTGATCGTCCTTATCGTGATATCATCTTTAATATTCAAATAATCGTCAACGACTTCCTCCATGTTACTGACTAATAATCCGTCATCATATTCCATCTCGATCATGAGAGTCGTTGTTGCAATTTCATCTGAATTCTGTATAGCTTCGATCCATTCATCTTTGAGCAGACCTTTGGATCCGCCGATTCGTGTGTCCATAAAACTGAATACTAAATCAGCTGTAGCATAACCATCACCGACATATACGGAGTTAATCTCATACGAAAATGTGTCGTACCAAGCAGAACGGACATATGTATAATCGTCTGATCCTTCAGATTCTTCCATATCTACACTGTCAGGATCAAAATTGACGGATATATCTTCAAAACCTGAAAGATCTCTTCTTAAAAGGCCGGTTCCGACCTTCTCGACAAGTTCGATTACATCTGATTCCGTTATTACAACCTTGTCTTCTTCCAGATCCTTTTTATTAAAGGAACAACCCACTGTCGTAACGGCAATAACAACTGACAACAATACCGAAATAATCAATTTTCTCTTTTTCATTTTCTCACTCCTATTAGAACACTTCAAATTTATTATACCCCAAAAGTTTTCGAAATAAAAAAGACTGCTCCACATAAGTGAAGCAGCCTTGATATGACTCGGGATATTTATACCGGTTCCACTCCGTCAAGGAATGTATCGATCATGTCTGTATCATCAGATGAGAATGTGATGAACAATACACAGTCATCCTTGGTCATGACATAGATCGGAACGCCTTTATTATCTGCACACAACATGGAAACACCGTTGATATCGACATTCTCGGCATCACCTGTTACTGACAGCATCTGGAATACCTGAGTCGTATCCGATTCAGCCTGAAGTATCATGATGATCGCCATGTTAAGGTCTCCGTTGGTATTTGTCGTGCTTCCCATGTACATGGAAACAAGATCTATTCCTTGAGCAGCCTCATCTGAAGCATCGCTGAATGTATCGCCTTCAAAGCTCATGAAATTCTGATTGAGATTGATAACGAATCCGAAGTATTCATTAGTATAAGTGTCAGCGCTTACATCATAGACTCCGCGTGCTTCATCCGGTGGTGCCGTGAATGTTGAATCCAGTCCGGAGATTATCTCATCATCGCCGCCGTCATTGGTCGGTGTAGGCTCGGCTTCAGGAGCTACGAGCATGAAGGAGTAGTAAGACATACTGCCTCCGATAAGGGTGGTTACATTGTAAAAACCTTCTTCGAATGCACCACTGCTCGGAATCTCGATGGTATATGTTTCCTCTGCTCCCTCGGAAAATTCAAAAGTCTCGTTAAGAAGCTCATTACCAGCAGGATCGTTTACGGATACATTGACCTCTTTGCCGTTAGCAGCTGAAATTTCATCACATGTTACCGTGATCACAATATCCTCGTTGGTATAGTAAGCATCGATATTAACATCGAGAGCCAAAGAATAATCTATACTCTCAATATCAAAAGAAGCCGAGATGCTGTAATAATCCGATACCACATCGATCGCATCTTCAACTATCAACTTCTCATCGTCATCATCGTATTTCATGCTGAGTTCCAAAGTCTTCGAATCAGTTTCCTCAGCGTCCTCCAGAGCTTCTTTCCAACCGTCAACGCTCTTATCCGATACATCAAGAGAATCTACATCTGCATAGATGATATCAAGAGATACCGTAGCTTCATCATCATCGATCTCAACTGAGTCCTCATCAACCTCATAGGTGAAAGTATCATGCCATGCCCTAACGACATTCCATGTATCTTCAGTATATTCGATATCGATTTGGAGATCGCTCGGATCATCCGCATCAGAAATATCGCACAATGCCTCATAGTCTCCATTTACGAGAGCTTCACCGAAATCTTCGGCGAGAGCGATAACATCCTTCTCCTTGAAGTCTCCGTCATCATCTTTATCCTTACCCTTGCTCTTGCTCTTCGATCCGAAAGCAGAACAGCCGACAGCCGAGAACAAGATAGCAGTTACAAGAATAAGAGCTGTCCAAAATTTAATCCTTTTCATTTTTCCCTCCTACGAAAAAATAAAATATCAACAGTATTATACAATCAACCTTTTGTCTTTGAAAACACAAAAGAATCAGTGATTATTCACCAACTTTTCGTATACTTTTCAAAAATCAACAACATATAATGAATAAAAGGGAGGGGACAAAATGCAGTACAGAAATGGTTTTTCAATCCTGGGATACGGATGCATGCGCTTTACGAGCAAGAACAATAAGATCGACTTTGATAAAGCAGAGTCGGAATTCATGCGTGCTTATGAACTCGGAGTCAACTACTTTGACACCGCATATATCTATCCGGGAAGCGAAGAGACACTGGGAAAGATCATCGAGAAAAACAACATCCGCGACAAGATCATACTTACAACGAAGCTCCCTCAGTACTTTGTAAAAAACAGAGCCGGTCTCGACAAGTACCTCAACGAGGAGCTTCAAAGGCTGCGCACTGATTATCTGGATAATTATCTTCTCCACCACATGACAGACTATGCGCAGTGGGAAAAACTCGAAGCATTGGGCATCAAGGAGTGGATAAAAGAAAAGAAGGAAGCCGGAGTCATAAGGCACATCGGATTCTCATTCCACGGCAGCACGGAAATGTTCCTTAAGATCCTCAATGCTTACGACTGGGATCTTTGCCTTGTTCAGTACAATTACATGGACGAGGTCTCCCAGGCAGGAAGGCTGGGCATTCAGGAAGCCCACAAAAAGGGCATTCCGGTATTCATCATGGAGCCTCTTCGAGGCGGAAAGCTTGTCGACCTTCTTCCTGAAAAGGCGAAAAAACTCATCGCGGATGACCCTCACAAATGGTCAGCAGCCGAATGGGCTTTCAGATGGCTCTGGGATCAGGAAGAGATCACCTGCGTATTATCGGGAATGAACTCCATCGAGATGGTCGAAGAAAACTGCCGCGTAGCTTCCCAGGCCGAGGCGCATTCCTTTGGAGATGAAGAAAAAGCGATGATCAGCAAGATCAAGGCCTACATAAACGAGAACACGAAGGTCAACTGCACAGGCTGCAGATACTGTATGCCTTGTCCTAAGGGAGTCGAGATACCGACTATCTTCTCGTGCTACAACCATATGTATTCCGAGAGCAAATCCTCAGGAAGAAAAGAATACTTCCAGGCGATGGCATTAAGGCTCGAACCTGCCGAAGCATCGCTATGCGTTAAGTGCGGAAAATGCGAGCAGCACTGTCCTCAGAATATACCGATAAGAGAAAAACTCGTTGAAGCAGATAAGGCTTTAAGACCTGTCCACTACAAAGTAATGGCTAATGTTGCCAAGCATTTCATGATCGGAAAGAAGAAGTCCAAGAAGGACTCATGAGTGTCGTACGACTTCAAATCTTTGCAGTTCAACGTCTTCAGAAGGAGCTATGCCCGCCTTGAGCTTAGCTATCTGAATCTGCTGAGATACACTCGTGATACCGTCAAGATCAGGGAGCAAAAGACCCATCCTGTGGTCTTTTCTGACGATGACTCCGTATCTTTTGATGTCCAGTTCAGAAGGTGATGAGATATCTTCGATCTCACCTAATACATCAACGTTGATCGTAAGGTCAGGAAGTTCGTCAGGAGTAACCTCAGGAAATCTCGGATCAGCTATTGCAGCTCTAATGGCGTTTCTTATGATCTCCTCAGCTACGGAACCCGTAGTCGGAGCGATGGTACCGATACAGCCTCGAAGGTCGTCTTTTTTATGAAGAGAAACAAATGCTCCCGCCTGCTTCTCGATCATTTCCGAGCATATGTCATCAGGGACATCGATCACCTTACGGGTGGTGATGTACGTCTCCAATGATTTTCGAGCAAGAGCAACATAAGGATCGTTAGTCATATCTTTAGGATTGCGGGGAGCAATGGAATAAGAATACTCCGTAGCCCACACCGGTTATGTCTTCGTGAGAAACAAAAACAGGTTCAAAGCCCAGACCGTCGATGATCCCCGACAGCATGACAAAGCCGTTGTGACCACATATAGCAGCTTTGTCGAGGAAATCAGAGTCAAACTCCATGAGCTTGGAAAGTTCGTTATTTGAGATCACATCGATGATCCTCTTATCGTACTCAACGCCCTCCTCGGCAAATCCGTACGGACCGTATTCCTGAAGTTTGTGAGAAAGGTCGCCGCTGGCAATGACGACTACGCGGCGGTCAAGAGCATCGATCGCTTTTCTGATAGCCTGTCCGAACTTAAAGTGATCTTCGAAAGAAAGCCCCGAGATACCGATCCTGACTATCTTAGCCTCTTGATAATGAAACTTGATAAATCTGAGAGGGACCATGACCCCGTGATCAAGATCATTGTTGACACCATCTGGATCTGTCGGGATATTAAGAGCTCTCGCTTCTTCAACGATCCTACCGGCCAATTCGGAATCCATCTTCTCGTTGAACCTTACCTGCGGAGCGTTAAAACGGGCAAACGATCCCCTGGCGGAATCTCCCGTTGCTACGTAGAAGCGGTCTTGATACATAGGAGAATGAGGGCTTATAAAGATGATCGTGTCAGGCGCGATCTCAGATATTTCCTTAGCTACGCGAGTACATCCGACAACAGTATTGATGATCTGTATCTCGCTTCCGCCTCCGATCTCGGTAATAGCCATCGGCGGATGAGGAACAATATAAGCTCCTAGTATCGGCATAAGAATCCCCCCTTATGACTTGGGCGTACCGTCACTGTTAAACAATGGAAGCTGAGAAAGGAACTTGATGTCATCTCTCAAGGCTGCATCACCTTCTGCAAATACCGTGACCTTACCGGTAACGGTGCCTCCTGCAAGATTAACCAGTTCTTCCATAGCTTTCAGAGAACCTCCCGTGGAGATAACATCATCGATAAGAAGGATCCTCTTGCCCTTAATAAGTTCGGCATCATCTTCACCCAGATAGAGTTTCTGTACACCTTTGGTAGTGATGGACTGATCCTCAACATGGATCGGGTTAGGCATATAATTCTTATGGCCTTTACGTGCTACAAAATACTTCTCAGCGCCTGACTGACGGGCCATCTCATGAATGAGCGGGATTCCCTTCGCCTCAGCCGTAAACATATAATCGTAACTGTCCTCCGGAACAAGCTTAAGAAGTTCTCTGGCGCAAGCAACCGTTATCTCCGCATCGCCAAAGCAGATAAAAGCTGCAATATAAAGATCGTCTGTTACCTTACAAAGCGGCAAGTCTCTCTTAAGACCTGCAATCTCAACCGGATATACCATAATAATTTTCCCTCTCGAAAAGGACCAAGTCCGTAATATGTCAATACAATTTTACGCCTTAAACGGCAATATCTCAAGGTCAGAACGTTATTCCCGAAGCATTAACATGTATTCGCCGATATAGAAATATATGAGCATGGTTTCCCATACGAGCACCAGCGGTGAAAAGAACGCAGGCTTAAAAATGTATCCGAGAATATAATACGTCCCAAACAAAACGCCGCATACGGCATAGATCCTTTGAATGGTCTTTCTCGAAAACAACAGCATAAGGCCAAGTGTTACGATAACACCGGTAAAAAATGCGTAGGAAAAGAAATTATGGCCTCGCGACGCAAGCGATTCAGGTCTTCCGAGCTGTACCGGAAACCACGCAAGACCAACTAAGAAAACAATAGTAATGTAATAAGCGATCTTCGTTAAGATGTTGAGTTTTGTCTTAGTTAAAATGATCCCCAGAATAACTGCATCGATCACGATACCGACAAAATAAACGGCTGCCGTCCACTTCTGAAGGCCGACATAAACGGAAACCGTATAACCCATGTAAAACGGAGAAGCAAGCCCCCTGATCCAAGCCGAAAAGATAGCGATCGATGATACGATAATGTAGATCGCAGTCGCTATTATAAGTAGATCCTTCTTTATCCTATTCTCGCCCATTTCTTTCCCTTCCTTTTATGCATGCGGTATTATATCACAGAAAAAAACAGAGGGATCTCTCCCTCTGTCTTTTAGAGATGTGGACGTTATATCTACGGGTATTTACTTTTTTACACGGAATGCATCCATACCCGGGTAAACAGCTGAATCACCGAGCATTTCTTCAATCCTTAATAACTGATTATATTTAGCGACTCTCTCACTTCTGCTTGGAGCACCGGTCTTGATCTGACATGTGTTCAAAGCTACGGCCAGATCTGCGATAGTAGTATCTGCCGTCTCTCCTGAACGATGCGAGGAAATCGCTGTATAGCCTGCCTTATGCGCCATCTTAATAGCTTCCAAAGTCTCTGATACCGATCCGATCTGATTGAGTTTGATAAGGATCGAGTTGCCTGCACCGATACCGATACCCTTCGAAAGTCTCTCTGTATTTGTTACGAAAAGGTCATCTCCGACAAGTTGAACCTTGTTTCCGATCTTAGAGGTCATCCTCTGCCAGCCTTCCCAGTCCTCTTCATCAAGACCGTCCTCGATCGAGATGATAGGATACTTATCGATGAGGCTTTCCCAATGAGCTATAAGTTCATCAGATGTATATTCCTTGCCTGACTTAGGCTGCTTGTAAAAGCCTTTACCCTTCTCGCTCTTCCATTCTGATGAAGCTGCATCCATTGCGATCATGAAATCTTTGCCGGGTTCATATCCTGCTTTTCTAACAGCCTCGAGGATAGTCTCGATGGTCTCTTCATCAGATGAGAGATTCGGAGCAAAGCCGCCTTCGTCGCCGACTGATGTAGCAAGTCCCTTCTCCTTCAATATCTTAGCAAGTGCATGGAACACTTCAGCACACCATCTGAGAGCTTCCTTAAATGACGGAGCACCGACAGGCATGATCATGAACTCCTGTACATCTACTGTATTTGTTGCATGAGCACCGCCGTTAAGTATGTTCATCATCGGAACAGGTAATCTGTTGCCTGATACTCCGCCCAGGAAACGATAGAGCGGGATCCCGAGAGACTTAGAAGCAGCACGCGCTGCAGCGATAGATACAGCAAGGATAGCGTTTGCACCGAGATTAGACTTATCCTTTGTTCCATCAGCTTTGATCATTGCATTATCAACTGCATATGTATCAGATGCATCAAGACCTTTTATAGCTTCGTTGATAGTAGTATTGATATTCTCGACTGCTTTGGTCACACCTTTTCCGAGATAACGGCTCTTATCACCGTCGCGAAGTTCCAATGCTTCAAATTCACCTGTTGATGCTCCGCTAGGTGCTGTTCCTGAAGCGACTGTTCCGTCACTAAGATAAACCTCTGCCTCAACTGTCGGATTTCCTCTGGAATCCAGGATCTCTCTTCCGATTACTTTTTCAATTGTCATTTTCATAGATATAAACCATTCCTTTCCGAACAAGATAAAACCCTTCAAAGAAATCACTCAACGCGTTCCTTTGAAGGGAATTAAGTTGATCAAAACACAAGTTAGCATTTGCTAACCGATATGAATATACTCTAACTTCACGTTCAAAAGCGTATCGCATGCTACATTTTCGTCTCATACTTAATAATTTGTTAGCCATAGCTAACTTCATAAAAGTTGTATGGCAAAAAACCGAGCAATAGAAAACTGCCCTGCATCTGCAAGGCAGTTTCTGCTAAATTGGATAGATCTTATGCCAAAGCTGCACCAAGCTTTTTGCAGTTTTCGATTCCTTCATCATCAGGAGCATCATTGCACATTACACTTTCATAGGCCAGGAGGGCACCTGCAGTTCTGCATCTGTCTTCCCAGTCGCGCATCCACTGTCCGTCACCCCATCCGTATGAACCGAACAAAGCGATCTTTTTACCTGTAAGCGCACTCTCAAGAGCCGTAAACATAGGATCAAATTCAGATTCTTCAAGAACCTCTGCACCCATAGCAGGACAGCCGAAAGCAACAGCATCAAACTCTGCCATCTTGGAAGAATCAAATTCAGAAGCAGCCAGCTTTGTTGCTTCGGAACCTGCTCCCTTTACGCCCTCTTCAACGGCATTTGCCATTGTCTCTGTGTTTCCTGTTCCGCTCCAATATACAATTGCTACTTTACTCATATGTTCAAATAACCTTTCTTTTATTATTTACAGTTTGAAACTACCAATTGTTCCAAAGAACTGCCGTTTTTGTATCTCTTCTCGAATTCCCTTGTACAAAGCCTGTACTTCTCGAAAAGCCTTTTAGCACGTTTTTCGTTGGAATAAACTTTCCAGCAACCGACGCACTTCAGATTTCTGTTCGGATCTTCAATAAAACATCTGACATCTTTTGCGGGATATCCCAGAAAGAAACCTATTTCATGCGGGAATGATTCTCCCTTACGAAGTCTGTCCGCAAGTCTTGCAACGCAGCAATCCGCATTGGACGTATCATATCCTCTTTCATTCAGCATTTCTTTTGCAATCGGACAGTTCAGATCTTTCTTCAGATCCTGAGGTCTGAAAACATATATCAGGATATTTCCTCTCATCGTTTTAACCGGAATAATACGAAGACCCTTACGTGATAACAAACGATTCAAATTCCTGATATCAGGATAAGCATCCTGCCATGTATCACTTCCGAGATTGTACAGACTTCCCGTCTTGATCCCTGCAAGCGTAGGTGCACAATTCTTGACCAGCTGTTCGGCAGACATACTTCCTCCCTGTTGTTTTCTAGTTAGCATACGCTAACCAATGAAGTTTATACCAAAATAATACCGGTTCGTCAAGTATGCTGATCCGGACAAAAAAGAAGACCCCTGAGGGTCTTACCTTTTCCAAAAAAGTTTCTTCTCATAGGGTTCTTCATTGTAATTTATGACCTTATATCCGGTTTCCTCAATCTTCGCTTTAATGTTCTTCTCATCGACGTTTCCGTCGATAACAAAGCTCACTTCTCCGCTTTTGTATGAAGCCTTTATCTTTTTTGCTTCAGGATAGGAATTTCTTATCTTATCCTTTATGTGCGACTCACACATTGTGCAGGCCATTCCGTCGATCTTCATTGTAACAAGCAGCATCTTGATTTTTCTCCTTGTGTTAGCATATGCTAACATTATGTCACTGATCCTTTGGTTTGTCATCACCCATGACGGCTAGTCCTTCCTCACTGTCATAATAATAGTAGATACTGAATTCCCCGAGAGAGCCTTCTTCGTTCTTATACGCCTTCTGATCCTTTTTAAGGTAATCATCATCGATCGCTTTCAGGAAAGATTTCGGATAGCTTAAGTACATGTACGTTATCTCATAACTGTTTTCATCGACAAGTGCGTATTCGTACACACTGCTCATTCCGTCAACAGCAACATATGCAGGATGATAATAGTTTTCCTTATCCAGCTTTATGCTTGTCGTATATTCCTCACCTTTGTATTCAGTGGTGTACTCTATTGAAGAGAGCCTTTCTACTTCTGATCTAAAGTCATCTTCCGAGTATTTGGCACTTAAGATTATGTAAGCATCCGTATCCAGAAGACCATAATGAAAATATGCTTTATACTCCGGATCGATCATCTTGCTTGTACCATCCGGGAAAACATACAGTTGCGAATTCATGTCACCGCCGTATTTTTCCAGGATCTGCGCTTTGTCATAGTTTTTTATGCCTCTCTTGATCGAGTTATTGAATGGATTCATCTCAAATATCATTACTATACCGATCACAAAGAATCCTGCTATCAACAAAAGCGTATGAATACAGATCGCGAATATCACCAATATCTTTATTGCCGTAAAAGCCACGTCTTTTTTTGTGTTTGCCTTGAGTTTTCCATTTGTATAAAATGCGATTATCGCTGAAAAGACAAATAAGACCACAAGCAGGATAACTCCGAAAAGGTTTCCGGTTCCCATGCCGGAAGCAACATCCGAGATCAGATCCAATACCCGGCCCGCCAGTAACAATCCTGACAGAGCAACGCACGCAATACTTATCCCTCTGATGAATTTAAGCGGCCCTCTTTTTTCCTGGCCTGCATAGTCCGCCATCTTCTCAGCTACTTCTTTAACTTCCTTGTCCATATTATCGCTCTTCCTTTCGCCGTCGATTATCTCGCGCACATCAACGTCATAGAATTCAGCGATAGCGACCAACAATGAGATGTCCGGCATATTACTTCCGGTCTCCCATCTTGATACTGTTCTGTTTGTAACGTTGAATGTGTTTGCTACCTGCTCTTGTGTAAGGCCTTTTTCTTTTCTAAGTTCTTTTAGAAAACTTCCGATCTTTTTCTGATCCATATTGACCTCCTTTCACAAGAACTCTAGCAACTTTAAGCGAAAAGGAACACGACACAAAACGAGAATCGCCGTGTATCAGCGCTTTGGACATCATTTGTCTATGGAATATTTTAACCTAAAGCAACATCCATTACCATCATCAGAGTAAATCCTACGGCAAAAGAAACGACTCCGATATCGGAATGTTCGCCCTCTGACATCTCAGGAATAAGTTCTTCAACTACGACATATATCATCGCACCTGCCGCAAAACTTAAAAGGTATGGCATAAACGGAATTATCAGACTAGCCGCAAGGATCGTTATAATTCCTCCGACAGGTTCTACGGCTCCCGACACCACTCCGAGAGCAAAAGCTTTCCCCTTACTTTTCCCCTCCGCACGAAGAGGCATGGAGATGATCGCTCCTTCAGGGAAATTCTGGATGGCAATACCGACTGCCAGAGCAAGAGCTGCTCCCATGGTTATATTTGAGGACCCTGCCATAAATCCCGCGAGCACGACACCAACTGCCATTCCTTCAGGGATATTGTGAAGCGTTACCGCCAGGACCATCATCGTTAGTTTTTGAAATTTACTCTTCGGACCCTCGGCTTTGTCTACGTGAAGATGAAGGTGAGGAATAACGTGATCCAGAAGTAAAAGGAATAGGATTCCTAACCAAAATCCTACGAATGCCGGCAAAAATGAAAGTTTCCCCATGGATTCCGACTGTTCCATTGCCGGGATTATCAAACTCCATATGGATGCTGCGACCATGACGCCCGCCGCGAAACCGGTAAGTGCCCTTTGGACAGATCTTCCGAGTTCCTTTTTCATAAGGAATACACAGGCTGATCCCAAAACCGTTCCTAAGAAAGGTATTATCAAACCTATGGCAACATACTGATTCATCTTAATTCTCCGTTCTGTGGATAATTATGCCATCAATAAATCTTTCAGGCGTATCGTACGGTACTTATTTAAGTTTTGAAGAGATATCTTTGTTCAGATCCAAAAGATCATAGATCGCATCTTCTGATAAAACACCTCTTTTAAGGTCTTTTGGAAGTTTTCCTTCTTCATCCAGTTTCAGATCTTCCTTCCAGTTCTTACCTGTGTAATACTTTTCGAGATCTTTTATGTCTTTTGAGACGGATTGGTATTCTTCCAGAGCTTCACTTAACTTTTCAAGAACACTTTGGGCCCTATCCAGTTTTTCTTCCATCTCGGTTATCCTTTTGATGTTTTTCGAGATATCCTTTTTATCAGCCATGGGTTATTCCTCCTTCAAAACATTATGATGCTTAAGTCTAGTCATAGCAATAAGAGCAGTGACGGCGCCTACAGCACACACAACAGTTCCGATTATCAGCATTACTTTAATCCCGAAATGATCAAGGATGACACCGCTTATAAGGTTCGAGAAAACTCCGCCGACGGTTATCGCACTTGTGACATAAGCCTGTCCTTTGACCTGATCAGCTTCCTCCATCGTCGTACTTACATAGTAAGCCGCAGCCGGAATGAATACCGCGTATGCGAACAGCTGGAAAGACTGGCTTAAATACATCATCGCCATGTTGGTCGCAAATATGAGTATCGCGATCTTAACAAAGAAAGCAAATCCGGACATGATAAGAAGATTCTTCGATGAGATCTTCTTAAGGATAAAGCCGATAAGAGCCATTACAGGAAGTTCAAGGATAGCCTGAAGGAAGTTTGAATAACCGAGTTCCGTCTCTCCTCCTCCGAGATGTCTTATGATCTGGATCATGAAATCGTTGATCATGTTATGAGCAAAGTAAAAACATATCGTTCCAACTAAAAAGAGTGCAAACGCAGGATATGTCTTTGCAAAATCGATAAGATTATTGTGAGCTACTTCTTTTTTGGATTCGTTTTCATTATTCTCTGCTGTCTTAGGTTTGATGAAAGTAAAGACAACGATGAAAGATATTGCCATTACGGCGATATTAACAAAAAGAAGGATATCTACTCCCCTCTTCTCGATGATCCTTCCGATAAAAGCGGCCGTAACAGCAAAACTTGCTGACCCTAGGCCTCTTGCAACTCCGTAGTTGATCTTGCTCCCGGCTTTCTGATATTCGAAACAAAGAGCCGTCATGACAGGCTGATATGCAAACTGGATCATGTAGATCAAAGCAAAAACAAAAAAGATCACTGCCTTGATGTTTTTAACAAACAAAAGAACAACAGACCCCAAAAGGATTATCGTGACAGATATGAGAATAAAACGTCTGTTTGTAAGAGCACCTTTCTTATCGATAACACCTGCGATGAAAGGTTGAAATACCGCTGATACGATATTTGCTATAGCCAGAAGGACTCCGACTTCGGTGTTGGAAAAACCGTTAGCCAGAAGATATACGGCTGCACAGGCATGGATGGTACAAAACGCAATGAAATACGTCGAGTTTATGAGTGTATATCTTAAGGTCCAAAGACCGCCCTTTCTTGTACTTTCCACCGCTCCGATGTCCTTTCTGTCACTCATACGCTTACCTGTCTGCTCATCTGCCGAAGCAAAGTACGTGTAAGGTCTCTTTGTCGGAAAGAGGTTTGATCTCACCTTTGTCTATCAGGCAGATGTTGCCGCTCTTCCATATATCATCGCCCTTCACAAAGATAGCGCTCATATCTTCCATACCGACGATCGGATGGATCATTGACATTTCAAGCAATGCGGGAATGAACCATTCTCCCATTTCGAAGTGCGATTTGATCGTGATATCCGTAAGTCCGATCGCCTCATAAAATTCCGGTTTATCCCAAACATAAGCAACAGAACGTCCCAGGTTCATTGAACCTGCGCTCACACCAAGGATCACCGCACGGCTTTCACGAAGTTCTGAAACTAGATCCAGATCGCGGATCAGCTTTATCTGCAGCTTTGATTCTCCACCCATGAGCCATATACAGTCCGCTTCTCGAACAAGTCGGATCGCCTCTTCTTCATCGGTTCGCCGATCGATAACATACTTTCGGGCAAAAGCCAATCCTCGTTCAGCGAACATCTCATGCATACCGTCTCGGTCATCATCATTTTGAGAATAGTTCTCCGGGTCAGCGCTGATAAATACAATGCTGTCACGCTTCGAAAGATTATCCCTGAGAACCATCGTGATTTCATCGGAAAAATGATGCTCCGGAAAGCCACTGAACAGTCCGAGAATATGTGCATTTAAAGTCGTATCCATTAACTAAAGACTCCGTTATGAAAGATATATCATTAACTGACAGTTTTATTGTACCAAAACTGCTGTCTTCATGAACACTTCTCTAAGCACGGAAGAAAAATAATTAAAGATCAAAAGGACTGACTCCTTGCCAAGCAAGAAATCAGTCCTTATATTTGTTTTGATCCATCCGATTTTGCGGGTCCGTTTCGAAAAACAGATGTCTCCCTTATTCTGCCACGAGCATGTTATAGGCTTCGATCTTCTTAACTCTTCTGGATTCGAATACCGCGAAGAGGAATGATACTACGATCATCGAAGCGGCAATGATGATGACTCCCGGGATCGGGATAGTGAATGTGCACTTCATGAGACCGAAGTTGATCATGATCATCTGCATGTACGGATTTGCGAGGAAATAAGATGCAACAGATCCGAGTATTGTTGATACGATGATCGAAGGCATGAAGCTTGCGGCAGTCTGGAATACGAGACTTCCTGAAGTGTAACCGATAGCCTTGTAGATACCGTAGTCTCTTCTTTTCGAGAAGATAAGGGACCTGATGAGAAGGTATAGTACAAGAAGGATAACGGCTCCGGAGATGGTGCATACCACAACGAGCATCAAGGTTGCAATGCCTTTGAATGTTGAAAGAGAACCTTCGACATTATGGTAAAAGTTGTTGCTGTTTACGAGATGATCTCCAAGCTTAACCTCGGCATCTTCGAGAAGTTTGACTGTCTGTTCTTCAGTGTCAGTATCAAAGTAATAGAGCGCTACGTAATTATCCAGTTCAGCAAGATTTCTTGCAGCGGCTTCGTTCATGATAGCTTCTCTTCCGCCGTTATTCGTGGTCTGGATCAAGCCTGTGATGATATATGTATATGTCTTGTCAGCAAGTTCGAACTCGATCTCATCACCGATATCCAGATCGTTATTCTTGGCATACTTTCCGCTTATGCAAAGTTCGTTGTCGTGAGACGGGAGACGACCTTTGTAGCAGACATCCGTATTATCCATTTTCGTCGGGTCCTCAAAAGCGTTAATGAGGAAAATATCCTCTTCATTTGTGGAAGCACGGAATATGTATGACTTTCTGATGTTCTTTACCTCTGATCTGGAAGAGAGAAACTCATATGCTTCGTCTGTATTCTCATCACTAACACCAATGGTACCGGAACAGATCTCCAAAGCCATAAGTTTGAGGTTCGGATTACGATTGAAGTTCTCGAACATCAGAAGAGCGATGACACAAAGAAAGATCAGGAATGCCGTAACTACAAATGTGATCACATTCTGTCTTAAGTTCGAGAACAAAGTCTTCATTGCAAGGCTCATATCAAGTCCCAGAACTGACCTCTCGAGCTTTATCGGATTTCTCTTGAAGTTATGACTCTCGACACCTTCGCGAAGTGCAACGATAGGAACGATCTTATTGATCTTACGAACGGAGATCAGTGTAGCGATCAAAGTCAGGACTATTACCAGTGCGAATGCCGCAATAGAAGAGATCAAGCTGAATGAAGCAGTGAAAGGAAGTCCCATCTGAGCAACTACTACATTTGCTACGATCGGAAGTGCAGCGTATGAGAGTGCTACTCCGATAAGAGAAGCGATAACTGCGATCTCAAGGAACATCAAAAGAAGTGATGCCTTGATATTTTTACCGGTATAACCGATAGCCTTAAGAGCGCCGATCGTCTTCATGTTTTCCTTAACATAGTTCGAGATGCTGTTGGCGATCATCATGGTGATAACTGCCATAACGATGATATTGACCGTAAGGAAAGATACCGCAATAATGAGGGACATGAATGTTCTTGACATGATAACATCGTTCAAAGCTACGTTTTCAGCTGTCATACTGTAATCATGCGCGATAACGTCATTGCTGACTCTCGTGGCAAAGCGGCTCTGCTTAACTCCGTCCTTAAGTTCATAAGGAATAGCTGCGCAGTAATTCGTATCACCGGAAAGTTCCATGAGTTCATCATAGATGTTATCTGAAACGATCATCTCATAACAACCGGAGTTGTTGCAGCCATAGTATGTATTCTCAAGAAATCCCTTTATCTTAAGGTCGTATTTCTTGACTGTTAATCTGAGTTCATATGTATCTCCGATCTCAAATTTACCGCTGGAATGGAACTGATACGGAAGATAGATATAGTTGTCTGTTATGGAAGGATCTTCGGAAACTACCTCAGTTCTTGCAATATCCTTGTTAAAAGCCTCGTCAGTGTTCTCGATAAGAACGTTAATAAGTACCTCTGCTCCGTTGGTATTGCTCAAGACACTTTCCGAATCGTAATTCAGACAGTAGCTGGTGCTGTATCTTACGACGTCATCGCCCATCAGGTCTTTTATAAACTCTTCGTTCTTTTCACCGATGTTGTAGATCTTGATGACACCGTCGCCGGAATCGAGTTTCTTTGCTGATGTCTGTGCTGTCGGATATACATCAGTAAAAAGGATCATGGATATGCTTAAAAGGGATGCTGCAATGAGCATTAAAAGAAATATTCCGACTGTCGTTCCCTTGTTTTTTCGAAAATGAGATTTAGCGAGCAACAATTCTTTTGTCATCGTTACCACCCCATTCCGCCTAAGAAATCACGAAGCTTAAGGTGACGTTCCTTGTCTCCTGATACATACTTGCCGAGGTCGAGCTTACCTGCGATCTCACCGTCTTTTACGTATAAGATCCTGTTGCCTCTTCTGGCACTCGTGATGTCATGAGTAACCATTACGATGGACTGACCTTCATTGTTCGCCTTTGTAAGTGCGTCCAAAACATCTTTACCAGTCTTGGAGTTAAGAGCTCCGGTAGGCTCATCTGCGAAAACGAGTCTCGGCTTATTAACAAGTGCCCTCGCGATACCTACTCTTTGTGCCTCACCGCCGGAAAGCTGTGTCGGGAACTTCTCCCAAAGACCTTCTTCGATGTCTACTGACTTGAGGATCTCTTTTGCCTTGGCTGCTGCGACCTTCTTGTTCTTTTCCGTAAGAAGTCCTGCTGCAAGGACATTATCAAGAACGCTCATCGAATCTACGAGGTATGTCTGCTGGAATACGAATCCGCAATTCTTTCTTCTGAATACCGCGAGTTCATCAGGAGTTTTGTTTGTGATCGTCTCGCCTGCAAATACAACATCACCGAGTGTCGGCTTATCCATTCCCGAGAGTGCATAAAGAAGTGTGGACTTACCTGCTCCGCTCGCACCCATGATGACTGTGAAATCGCCTTCGTAGATACTTAAGTCTATGTTCCTGAGTACGTGCTGCTGTACTCCACCGTTTGAAAATGTTTTGCAAAGTTTGTTGGTTTTGATTATTTCGTTCATAGCTTTTCGCCTCCTTATGGCACTATAGTATCGATTCAACCCTTAAGTGCCTTTAAGGAACTCTTAAATATTTCTTAAATCGTCCGGATCAGGAAAAGAACTTTTAATCCCGGGTCTTCGTTGGTAACGAAGATATCGCCGTCCATACTCTTAAGGAAATAAGAAGTAAGATAAAGTCCTAAGCCCGCGCCTTCTTTTCCTTCACTGTTCTGACCCCTTTTATATTTCTCTTTAAGTACGGAAACTTCCTCATCGGTAACGCCCGGGCCGAAGTCACGGACGGAAACCTTAAGATATCCGTCTTCGAGTACTGAATCAACGGTTATGTCCGTATCAGCATATTTATATGAGTTAATGAAAACATTATCAAACGCCTGCTGGATCCTTAAGTTATCAGTGAATACTTTACACTCAGGGATCTTGATCTCCTTGACTCTTTGAAGATAATCAGCATTACGTATTGCATCATAGATAGTCTTTGAACTGTTCTCCCGAGGATTGACTTGGATCTCGGTTGCGTCGCTTACACTGGAACTGAAGAGGTTATCAACGAGGACCGTAAGTTCATCAGCTTTGATATTGATGGAATTAAATCTCTCTTTTATCCTCTCGTCTTTGGAAAGCTCGTAGCCGAATTCCGAAGCGGATTTAATCGAAGCTACAGGTGTCTTGATGTCGTGCGAAAGCTTAGCGACCATTTCCTTTTTCGCATCGTTGGCTGCTTTTTCCGAAGCGCGTGATTTCTTAAGTTCGGTCCTCATAAGATCGAACGCTTCCGTAAAGCTTCCGAATACGTGCTTCTTATCAAGATCGAGAGGCACATCAAGATCGCCTCCTGCAACTCTGGTCGCAAATGAGGAGAGTTTTCCGAACGGCTCCGTAATTGTTTTTCGAAGATAGAAATAATAGGAAAGAACTAAGATCGCCTGCAAAACAGAACTTACAAAAACGGTTATTGCGATCCTTATTCTCCAGGCGTTGATGCGGTCAGCGATGGTGTTACGGAATATCATGTGACCCATGAGTTCGCCATCAGGCATCACATCAAGGATCGTATCATTTCTCTTGATGGCATCGCTCATTGTAAGAGAAACATCTTTGCCGTTTGCGAAGATAACGTTGCCGTCATTATCGATGATGCTGTACGACAGGTCATCCGGATATGATGATTCGTCGCCGTAGTTTTCCTCAACAGTCTTAAGACAGTGATTGACAAGGACGTTGTCCTGCTCGACATTCTGTGCTTTACGAAGGAACAAAGCGGTAAGCGATGCTTCGATCACGAAAACGATTAAGATAGCTATAACGAAAGTCTTGCTTTTCATTATGCGTCACCTTTTATGTACTTGTATCCTTCTTTCCAGACAGTCTGGATTCGCTTCGGATTTTTGGGATCGTCCTCGATAGCTTCGCGGAGCTTTCTTATGTGTACGTTCAATGTTCCGTCAGACGTAAACTTGTCCTTCCACACGTTGTCGAATAATTCCGACTTCGTGATGAGTCGGTTATTGTTTTCGATAAGATAAGCAAGAAGAGAAAACTCCATGCTCGTGAGTTTCTTCTCTTCTCCGTCAACATGAACGGTCCTGTTCTTGAGATCGACCTTAAGCTTTCCATCCTCGAAAACATCAGGCTTTACGGTCTCGACGGTTGTTCCGAATCTTTTAAGAACGACCTTGACCTTGGCAAGGATGACGCCAAGTGAATACGGTTTCTCGATATAATCATCGCCTCCGATGTTGAGCGCGATTATCTTGTCGTCGTCGGTGTTTCTCGCGGATACGAAAAGGATCGGAACGTTCATCGTAGTCCTTATGTGCTTACAAAGTTCAAAGCCGCTTCCGTCACCCAAGTTGATGTCCAAAAGGATGAGCGACACTTCGTTTTCCTTAAAAAATTCCAATGCTTCGACCATGCTGTAAAGCGCCTTGGTCTTGACATCGAACATATTAAAATACTCACAGGTATTGTCAGCGAGAACTTTCTCGTCATCTATTATCAAACAATCATATTTCATTTGCCCGTGCTCCCTAATTTATAGACACCTTGCATTTTATCACAAAACATAAAAAGGACAGCCACTCGGGACTGTCCTCGATCAAGACTTCTGAAATACGATAATATCTTACTTATCTTTAAAACCGTAATAGTAGTTCACCGTGCTCCTGTATCCTATTTTTTTCATATCTTCATACTTAAAATCGTATCTCGACTTTTTCCTCGTACCGGTCGCGATATACCTTATGCAGTCCTGGGCATACCTGTCGAGTTCATGAAGGCTCTCGTCCGTGTTTATCACAGGAAAGAACCAGTGACACCACGATAGTTCGTTATCCTCCGAAAACTCAAAAAGCTTGCTGTTGAATATCTTTATAAACGCCTTCGCCGCCTGCGTTCTGTCGATTCCCTTACGGTTGCTCCACCTGACGAGCGCTCTTGATTTACGCCTCATCTTCGCCTTCAGTTTCTTAAGGGACACGGGCGAGATATCGATCTTTCCGTCCTGATACGAGTACCCCAGGAACACCCACCGTTGCCCTGGCGCGGTAAATTCTTCCTTCGACGGGTTGACGTTCAGGTTCTTAGACTTAAGAAATCCTTTGATCTCATCGGCGTATTCCCTTATCTTTTCTTCAGTCTCCGCGAAAACGATGATATCGTCGGAATACCTCGCGTAAGGTATCCCCCTGCCGGTAAAAAGGAAGTCCAGGTCCTTCAGGTACAGGTTCGCATAAAACGATGCGAGCGGCGTCCCCGCCATTATCCCCTTATCTTCCTGAATTATCTTTTTCTCGAAAACAACATTCGGATTCAAAAGAAGCCTCAGCAAAAACTCCAAAAGCTGAGGATCTTCTATGGTCTCTTCAAGCATTTTCTTCATCCCGTCAACGTTAATCGAGTTAAAGTAATTACTTACATCTACTTTATAGGAGTACATCTTACCGATGTTCCTTCTCGAAGAAAGGCCGACAAAAGCGGTTTTCGCGTTCCTGCCGGGGCGGAATGAATAAAGTCCCGGACTGAAGATATGATCGTATTTTCGAAGAAGAAGATAGGTCAGAAGCTTAAGGACGGTACTTTCAGCCTTAGGATATATGTACAAAGTACGTTTTTTCCGGGTACTGGCCTTGCTGATTATGGCCTTACGCGGGAGCGGAAAATCACCGCCGGAGAGGATGTTGTTAACTATCGGAGAATACGCCTTCTCGTCAATGTACTGACGCAACAGCTTTTCCTCCTTATCAGACATCGCGACAGATGTTTTGTACGACAAAAATCTATTCCAGGTTTTGGAATCTGCGAGCTGCTCGAGCATGTATCTCCTCCCTCAAAAAAACAGAAAGAGAAGGATTTAAATGACTCATCGTGAGTCATCTACCGGGCCGTACACCGATCTGCTGCCTGCGAAGCGGTTAAATGATCGATGCCGGGTCCATCACAGGCGCCAAGCGTTCTCTTTCTGTCTTATGGATCGGGTTTCCGATCAAAAGGATTATAACATAATTATTTATGAAGGGTTTTAATGCGCTAAATCTTGTTTACTAGTATTTAAGAGTATAATTTTGTATAAAATTATCAGTTTTTTTCGAATAATATTGACTTACTTTGTGCAATAGACTTGAAATCAGTTTGTAACACAATGTATAATTTGTGCATAAGTGTTATTTTACTTTGAAATTTTAGCAGGGGTGCGTTATGGCTGGAATTTTAGATGCTTTTAAAGGAAATAAGAGTGCAAAGTACGGTTCTTCCGGTGCCGGATACGGTAACGGATCGAGCTCAACAGCTTCAACAGACCGCAATCAGGCGGCTATGGAGGCAGCTCGTGAACGTGCAGCAGCAGCAAGAGCTCAGGTAGAGGCTCGTAAGGCTTGGGAGGAGACCAGAAAGTCCTCTTCATCGTCTTCAAATACACCAAACAGTGCATTTAAGCCGATCGACAAGTCTAACAGAGATTCTGATAAGATCCATTCTTCAAATCAACATACACCTATCAAGCGTCCGCCGGAGCTTTCTATTAATCGTGCTCAGGCTTCGCTCTCAGACGATTCAGAGTATGTAGGCAAGTCTTACGGTAAGACTAAGTCACCTGCTACTATCGCAGCTGAGAAGGCTAAGTTCGAATTGGATCAGGCTAAGAGCCGCGAAGCTCGCTTGACAAGAGATGCTGAGATCGCAGCTTCCAAGGCTGAAGAAGCAAGACAGGCAGTTACAAAGTCCACTGAGGTTCTTGAAGCAGCTATCAAATCCGAAAAGGAAGCAGCTGAAGCAGCTGAGCTCGCTGAGAAGGAGTACAACGATGCTCTCGAGGCAGCAGAAAATGCTCAGGCAGAAGCTAAGAAGGCTGATCTTATCGCAAGAGAAGCAGCAGAGAAGGCTCAGGAAGCTTTGAAGCTCGCTACACAGAAGAAGTCCGCACAGGATACAAAGCTCGCAGCTAAGAGAGCTGAAGAAAAGGCAAGAAAGGCTGCAGAGGAATTCGAGTTAGAGGCTAAGAATTCTTGTGAGCATGCTGAGGAGCTCGTTAAGAGTTCTAACGCTAAGCTCGAGGAAGCTAAGGAAAACACAAAGAAGGCTGAAGAAGAATTCGAGATCGCTAACAAGAAGAAGATCGAAGAAGACAACAGGATCGCTTCCGAGAAAGCTCAGGAAGCAGCCAAGGCAGCAGCTGACAAGGCTAAGGAAAAAGCTGAAGCAGCAGCTAAGAGAGCTCAGGAAGCTATCGAAGCAGCTCGTAAGCTCGAAGAAGAAGCTAAGGCAGCAGCAGAAGCAGCAGCTGAGGAAGCCAGAAAAGCTGAGCAGCTTGCTAAGGATAACGAGAAGCTTCAGTTCCCTAACAGCTGATCTTAAGAGTATTAGATTTGATAACTTAACTGTCTCAAAAGTTTTTTGAGACAGTTTTTTATTCGAGAAAAAAATGCTTGAAAAGAATTTTTAATCATATTAGCCTCCTATTAGGACGTCCGATAAAACTCATCAGGAGGCAACTAAGTGAATAAAGAACAACTTCACCGTTTTATCAGCGAAAGCACCGGAAACGAGAGCAACATCTGCCAGATCTACGCCATCAAGGACGGGACGGCCGTTTTCGATGACTGCTGGAGAGGATACAAGACAGATGATGCCGTGAACGTAAACTCCGTGACCAAGGGCGTAATGTCGCTCTTGGCGGGGATCGCCATAGATAAGGGCTTCATCAGGGACGTCGATCAGAAAGTAATGGACTTCTTCCCTGACTATCAGGTCAAACGCGGAGAAAAGACGATATATGATGTAACGATCAGGCATCTTCTCACGATGACGGCACCGTACAAATACCGCTCCGAGCCCTGGACCAAAGTCTGCACATCCGGTGACTGGACTTTGGCCGTGCTGGACTTTCTGGGCGGCAGAAAAGGAATAACCGGAGAGTTTAAGTACGCTACCCTCGGAATACAGATCCTAACGGGCATCATCGAGAATGCCACGGGCGAGAAATGTATCGATTTTGCCAACAAGAATCTGTTCCTGCCGCTCGGGATCCCGGAGCATTACATTCATGGCGATAGTTCCAAGGAAGATCAGTTCGATTTCTTCATGAACAAGAACCCGAGAAAGAACGAATGGTACTCAGACCCCCAAGACAGCGTTACCGCAGGCTGGGGACTATGCTCCTCTGCCCGTGATCTCGCGAAGCTCGGGGAACTAGTGCTAAACGACGGAATGTATAACGGAAAAAGGATCATATCCGGGAAGTACCTTAAGGACATGACAACGCCCCATCTTAAGCTCGGAAAGATGTTCGGTAATATGAACTACGGATATCTGTGGTATAAGCCGTATGACAATAGAGAAGTCTACGCAGCGATCGGAGACAGCGGCAACATCATCTACGTCAACAAGGAACAGAACGTATCTGTGGGTATGACAGGCACATTTAAGCCGAGGATCTATGACAGAGTGGAATTCATCGAGAAGAATATCCTTCCGGTATTAAGCTGATAACAAGAGGATGTCTCAAAACATATCCTTGATAACTCTAAGCAGATCTCACGAGAGATCTGCTTTTTTGTGTATTGGAGTAATCAGTCATGAAACACCAGTTTATTCTCCCTACTGACAGGGAGCAAATACTGGATTTTAAACTGGAATCCCTTAGAGAATCCCTATCAATAGGGACATATTACTGGAGTTTAGGCTGGAATCCATTAAGTAATCCCTATAATCAGGGTGCCTTTTACTGTATTTTACAAGATAATCCGGTATTCAGTCTCTGTGAATAGGGAGAGATTACTGGATTTCCAAGGCATTAAACCATAAATTACAGTCGTCTGTACCGTTATAGGACTGTACAAGTAACGGGAATTCAAAAGAAGAGAAAAATTGGGATGCCCCAAGTGAGTTTAATCACTTTTGAGACATCCCATTTGACCTTGCTTAGTGCAAGGTCTTTTCTATCGTCTTTAAAATAATTCATCCAGCAGTATGAAGTAGTTGATCTTTTCCCAATTCGGCTCTATGCCGAGGGCATCAAAGATCTTATCAGGATCGATGTCCGGGTAGACCTTGCCTCCGAAAGTACCGTCAGCATTATGCTTCAGGCTTCGATAGCAAAGTGCGACATCCTGCCACTTATCACCGACGGCAGTTCTGCCCATATCGATGAACCCACTTATCTTTCCGTCCTCTACAAGGATGTTCGGCAGGCAGAAATCACCGTGTGACAACACCGGCTCATATTCCGGCTTATTATCCTCGAGCCACTTCAAAAGCTCCTCAGGATCCTTGAAACCGCCTTCGCAGAAGGTCGTCGGCTCGGCATCATCAACATCCACCATGTCGTGCTCAACGCGGTATCTTCCCTCCTTAAGCTGGGCATCGATGTCCCTGGTCTTCGGGCAGTCCGTGATTTCCACGCTCCAGAGCATCTTCAGGGCATCAGCCAGCAGCTTATAAAGCTCATCCGGATGCTCCATGAAATACTCATCGCAGGTCATCTTTCCCTGAACCCTGCTCATAAGAAGATACTGATGATCCTCATCCTTCTCGAAAACGATCACTCTCGGAGCAGGCACTTTACCTTCGAGCCAGCGCATGATCTGAACAGAGGACTCTTCATCATATTTATGGGAGTCCATTACCTTAAGGACCATCGTATCAAAGATAAAGATGGAAGAACCCGACTTTCCGAAGCCGTCAACCGTGTATCTCTTACCGCTTATGTGCTTTCTGATGCTCTCAGGAACAGCGGTAAGAATCTCATACGGATCATCACGATGAAGCACTGATACATGAGTGATCTTATTCGCCTCATCAGGATATTCTTTCTCAAAATACATACCTATAGATTCGGCCGTTTTGATCGATCCTTCGTTGGTATATTTGCAGTACGAATAAAGCGCCGGATAATCGGTATTCTGAAACGCCCAGTCACGAACGGCTGCTGCTGCTTCCTTCGCGTAACCCTTATGCTGCTGATCCTTTCTGATGTGATATCCGATCTCGGGAAGCATCTCGCCTTCGATATTTTGCAGGGTCAATCCGCAGTCGCCGATCATCTCCCCCGTTTCCTTCAGACACACAGCCCAAAGGCCGAATCCGTCATTTCTATAACGGTTCATATTACGCTCGATCCACTCTCCGACTCTTGCCTTATCAAAGCTGTACGGATAGTGCTGCATGATATCAGGATCACCCAGGACCTTATAGAGAGCTTCAAGATCATCCATGCTCATCTCACGGAGTATTAATCTTTCAGTTTCCAAAATCTTATTCATTTTTTATTCCTAATTCTTTTTAAAGTTTCAGCGCGGTAATGATCTCATCGCAGTCCATATCTCCGGTCTCCTCAAAGCCGAACGAAGCATATAGTTTCTTCGCTACATCATTACCCGGTACATACGATGTCCAGAAATACTGCGCAGATCCGCACGGAAATGTCTTAACAAATTCCAGCGCCAATTTAATAGCCTCGCGGCCATAGCCTTTTCCCTGACAAGACTTATCTATCATGAGTCTCCAGATATTGTAGTTATCCTTCGCGATCTTAGGCGCATTGGTCCAGTAATCATCCACGCCATAACCGATCATCAGAAATCCCACAGGCTTATCATCGTCATAAATACCGAACGGGAAAGCGTGTCCGTTCGCCGTTATGGAAGTATACGCTTCGATGATGCTCCTGGTGTTATTGGACACAAATCTTTTCTGATCGTCCTCTACACTTAGTTCCAATATCTCCCATACATTTTCAGCATTTATCTTTTCAAGTCTTATCATTTACTGATCCTCATCAATATGATCCTTTATAGCCAACACCGTAAGTGTCCGTGTAATAGTCCACCCTTTTCGAGTTATCGAAAACAGGCGGGTAGATGCTGTCTTTAGGATCGATTCCTACCAAAGTACAAACCGCGTCATGACAACGTATCGTAAGGTCCGTCTCGCGCTCTTTTGGTCCGAGCTCCTTGTTCGGGAACAGCGGCTCACCGACATGCAAAGTAAACTTAGCAGCCTGATGGAAGATGTTCTTTCTGATCCAACCCGGTTCGCGGTACGAGAACCCGAGCGGAATGATCGGCTTATCATTACTGCAGGCGATCCTCGCAGGTCCCTTTTTGAAAGGACGGATCGGTGCGTAATATTCCCACATACTTCCTTCTGCGTAGATATGAAGCCAGCCGTGATCATCCTTAAGAAGTCCCGATACCGCCTTAAGATACGTCTTAGTCGCTGAGACGCTTCCTTCAGGGATCGGAATGCCTCCGACCATACGGATAAGTGTTCCGTTCTCGCCGTTAACATTAGGCGCCCAAACAAGAAGATTGGAACGGTATGGTCGTATCGCTTTCATGACAGCGATGTAGTCCCACATATGCACGTGATTAGCAACGGATATGACTCCGTTTTTAAGTACGTCACGATGTTTTTTGAGATTCTCTCTTCCTTCTATCTTAAGACCCAGACGGACAGTGCACACGAAGAACACCAGAACATACTCAAATATACGAACCATATTCTGCTTGAATCTGAACCAGGTCGAGCGGTCGATATAAGGATATTCCGTATCGAAAACAATACCGCGGTTCTTCTTAACTTCAAGGTAGTGCTTATTCGTATCGATCGGATATGGGAACTTATTCGTCTTCGGATCAAACATGATGCACTAACCTCTTTTTTCTAACAATGTACCACTAGGACATTGATACCGCAAACGTTTAGGCGTTCTTATGAAGTCCTATCTGCTTAAACAGATTATAGATTCCGCTTCGTATCGCGTTGTTATCGTGATCCGCATCCGTTATCTCATACCATATATGAGTGACACCGTTAGTCTCAAACAGCTCGTGATATGACTTTGGATAAGTTCCGACAACGGAATCCTTGGTCCTGCAGCAAAGGATGAACACATCAGGTTCGATCGCGCCGTCCTTGAACTTCATCTCGCTCTCCTGAAGCTGACCCGGATGAGTCATGAACTTATCCGTAGTCGGCACGACTCCCGGAGCCGATGATATAGCACATACATATCCGAAAAGTTCCGGCCTTTGAAGAGTGATATAGATCGTCTCTCTTCCTCCCATCGAAAACCCTGCAAGATAGGTGTTTTCTCTTCCCTTAAGAACAGAATAACTGCTCTCGATATAAGGCATGAGATCATTAACAAGATCGTTTATGAAGTTGTCGTACGGAATACAAGCCTGCGCATCAAAACCAGGCTTTTGGTCAGGATCAGTTGCCGCGAACATATTCGGACAGACAACAATAGTCTCTTCGATAAGATTATCTGCAGCCATGTTTCCCACGATCTCTTTTATCTTGTTGCTGTCATCACCGGAGAAAGAATACTCATCTCCGAATATACCGTGCAGAAGATAGAGAACCGGATACTTCTTGTCAGTGCTGTAATCAGAAGGAAGAAGGATGCTGTAACCTCTTTCCATTCCGCAGGTTTTCGAGAAATACGTGCCATGAGTAAATTCACCATAATCGACATCTTCACGGGTTGTGCATATGGATTCAGGACAGAATATTTCTATCTCTCCTACCGAAGCTCCATCGCCTGTATTTATACTGCTATCAAGACCAGTCGCAAACATGCTCTTGTCTTCATTATTCATGTTTTGATTCTCCTTATTAGTTCCGCATGCGCATAGTAAGATTGCAGCAATAAGAACGATCGTTATTATTCTTTTCATCATGCGTGTGTGATCGACTGGAACATTACATCATCGCCCCAAGATCTTTCAAAGAAATCTCCTCTGACAAATAGTGTGGTGTCCTCTTCTTTAAGCTCCTGTTTGGTGTAGCCAATCGGATCATTCGGTGTAAAGCAAAGGACAACATTTCTGATCTCTTTTCCGAAAGCTGAGATTGCTGTCTCAAGATCACAGTCGCCGATAATCGCATGAAGTATCAAAGTATCACCTTCAATATCTGCGATCAGATAAGTGTCTTTAGAAGCCAGGTAGTAAACACTTTCCGTCATGAACTGAGAAAGATAGAACATGTATAATCCGGAATTATTAACCATGTACATCTTGGCATTCTGAGATCTCTTATTGATGATATCAGCTATCTTATCAAAGTCCTCTTTGCAGTTCATCGGAACAGGTGATACGAGCCTTTCATTATCGATCTGGACTTCCTTACTGAACTGATACTCTTTATCTTCCTTAAAGCCGAAAAGCGGATAAAAAGAAGTTACCGAATCATTGGCAAAAAGATACATTCCGTCGACCTTTCCTTCATAGTCGGATATGATCTTTTCCATGAGCTGTCTGGCATATCCTTTTCCTCTGTGATCAGGGTCAGTCATAACGGTTCCAAGCTGAATGAGACTTTTGGTCTCACCGTTATAATTTACGTCGCATCTGTTAACGGAAACGTTAGCTACAACCTTACCGTCGATCACGACAGAATACGGAATATAGTTATCCTTCCAAAATCCGTTCTGATACCAGTTCTCAAAGCTTAAGCCGAAGACTTTTCCTGCCAGCTCGTTAAATGATGCTCTCAAAGCATCGTTATCTCTGTAATTGATCTCAATAGATTTATTCATTTTTCCCTCCAAATTTTCCACGGACAATAAACACTATAAAAGCATTATCAAATTAGGTCAATAATAGATAGGCAGATCGATTATAAACAAAGAGACGGTTTGACCGTCTCTTTCTATTTCGTCGTGTAGTAGACATCTACCGACATATCATTGTTGTAAACTTCGTACGCCCTGTCGGTGAGAACTATCTCATATTTCTCCGCATATTCGCGGATCAATTTGTGTGCCAACGATATCTTTGAAAAACCGCCCGTAAATTTCAGATGCAGACAAGAAAGTTCACGAATATCTATTGTCTCTTCTTCGGAAGGATTCAAAACAGGAAGACAGGTTACCATCCTGAAGTTTTCATCATGTAGTAATCCTTCATATCTTACGAAGTGAGAGCCATTCACATCCATGTTGTTTCTTGCTGCTCTCTCGTACAATTTTCCAACGGACATTCCAAGATCTTCCAACTCAACATTTTCTTCAATGAAGATGCAACCTTTTCTCTCAAAATTTCCTATATCAGGTTCACTTTCATTTTCCTCTTTTTCTTCACCTTCAGTTGCGAGTTTTTTCATCTCCTTAAGTTTCTCATCAGCCTCTCTCAGCTTACTTTCGACAACTTCATTCTCATCTGCATTTCCGTCCAGGATCTGCTTTATCTCGAACAGTGACAAACCCAGTTTCCTGAGCCTTTTGATCCTATTAAGTGCAACAAGTTGCGTATCGTCATAATAGTGATATCCGTTCTCTTCATTAATACATACAGGCACCAGAAGTCCCTCTTCGTGATACAGGCGAAGAGCCTTTCTTCCAACATTACCCATAACGGCAAACTGTCCTCTCGTATACATCATAATGCCACCTTCTTTCGTCTCACTTTTCCAAACACAAATCCGATATGAAGCGGTAATATCTTATACAAAGAATACTCCGCGTATTTTTCATATCCGCTTCTTCTATAAAATTTTTCGACCGCATCACATATCGAATTGATGCAGTTATCATTCAACATCTTTCCCAACTTTTTCGATGCCAGATGAGGGGATCCGATATGGCCGTATTCACCCATCGCATTTAGCTGCTTCTTTCTGAATATCATATCTTTATCCGTGACATCGGATGCAGGCAGTTCCTTATATCCTTCTCTGACATATCCTTCATCCATATCCATGAGACTTGAAGTCTCAATCCAACCCGCATGATAATCATCAGCATTTTCCTTCTCGAAAACATCCAGTTCTTCCGGCATCTTCGTTCCTTCTCCCATAAAGATCTGTCCCATCGGAGACAAGACACTCAACCCATTTTTCGCATTTGCTTTTCGAACCGCTTTTTCGACAGCAATCTGATGCTGGGGATCAGCATGAGAAGCGATGACAACAATATGTTTAAAGCCCATATATTGTATACTTTCTATTATCCCATAAGCAATTCTATATGTATCTTTCATCGAGAAATGTATCGATCCGTAAAATTCATTTACCGACGCAGACGCAATAGGAAACGAAGGAAGATAATAGCATTCCACTTCCAGCTTTTCTTCAAGTTTTTTCATCGCTCCTTTGCTCCAATATTCACCTTCCAAAATGTCAGTCGCAATAGGAAGACACCACCCGTGTTCTTCTATCGGAGCCATCACCAAAAACATGATACTCTTTTCCTTGTCGATCGCCTTAATTTCTTTCCATGTTAAAAGACTCAGATCTTTCATTATTTATCCTCCAATCTTGTTTTCGGACAAATAATAAACCTGGCCGTAAAGACCAGGTCAAGAGATATTTTACTTACATGCTATATAAACGTCCATTCCTTCACCGTCTGTTTCAAAACACGGGATTACATCATTATTATCAATATGCGAATACCCGTTAGTCTGCATATAATCATTCAGTGTGTGATAAGCTCCCGGGATAGTAACAAACGGATTTTCAAAAGGCTTATCGATATGTATGACTGCGTATTTATGTGTCTCCTGTTTTTTGATCTCATAACCTTTCGGCGTAACACCATCCGGTAATATCAGTGCAGCCGTATATCCGTGCATGTTATAAACGTTGATCTGCTCCGGCGAAAGATTCGGAAAGTCCCATCCGATAACTCTTGGATCTTCAATTCCGTTCTCCTTGGCGCATTTTTGCATTCTGTCGATCGCATCTGCTTCAGGATTATTGCTTATAACCGTATATTCTACATAACAGAATCCCTCGACATCTTCAAAACGAAGATCAGAATATGCATCACTTCTCTTATCCATTTCTTCTCTGAAAAGATTATCCAAAGAGCAGTTAAATATCTTACATATCTCGAGGGCTTTATCCATCTCAGGATTGGCTGTGTCCATCTCCCATTTTGAGATCGTCTGACGGCTTACGTTAAGCTTATCCGCCAATGCTTCCTGTGTCATGTTTTTGCTTAGTTGGCGTAAATATTGAAGGTTCTTTCCAAAACTCATAAAAGTTTCTCCTTTAGATAAATATTTGCTCCGCGTTGCATTATCAGATTAACAGGAATAGTAAAGTTCCTCCACCAACCAACAAGTGCGTTTTAACATGGTTGCGCAACTTTAAGTTGCGATCCTTATTTCCTGTTTTCCTCAAGGATCTTCAAACCTTCTTCGATATCATTTCCGAGAACTTCAGGGATCCATTCGAAATCGTATCTTTTACGAAGAATATCCAATACCGATAACAATTCTTTCTTACCATATCTGTTAATGAAGATTGCCGTGGCCTTGACCGCATTTGCAGAATCATCCATTGAATAGAAACCCTTCTTACAATCCTTGATATCTGAACATTCATAACATCCGTCGATTCCCTTTTCTTCACAACATACGACATTCGGACAAAGACCGTCAGGACTGTATTTTGCGAAGGAACATGTATTATAATCAGTCCTGCATGAACCGCACCATTCCGAGTATGCACAATGGGTACATGACAATCCGCAAAAAGCAATAGGATCCACACCTTTTCTGGCCTTAAGACACAACTTATTCTTGATCCTGCACATCGCTTCGATATGCATGATCCAGTGTCTCGAAAACGGCATCTTGATAAGTCCGCCCAAATCCTTATCACACCAGTAATCAATAAGCCATACTGCTTCCTCATCAGGACTTACGGATTTACTGTCAACTACGCGTTTTTTATCATCGTCCGTAAACTTTCGCTTGAGATCTTTATACTCAAGATCTCTAAGTATCTCATTGGAAGAATCCTTTACAGCCATGCAGTATTCATATACTGCTTTTACATTCAGTTTCTTGGAAAAATCTGCGATCTTCTCGCCTTTAAGTTCGTTACCTGTGGTGATGATCGGACTTCCGGTTTTCTTAAGATGATCATCATTGAAAAGAACCTGGCTGTCACTTCTTATGATCGTATGAGCAACTATATCTTCAATACGGAAAATATGCCATATGGAATAGACCAACGTCTTGCTGTGATATCCTTCTGCATTAGCAAAAGGCATCTCAGAGAAAGCTTTCTCAGGAAATGTATTCACTATGGCTGTTACCTGCGAGAAAAGATCTTCTCTAAGATCAATAAGGACTTCTATTCCTTCTTTGAAACTAGTCTCTTTTCCAATAAGAGACTGCATCTTTTTATTCTTTTCAGACCATTCCTTATTCATATGCTTCCTCCCATATATCTGATATCTACTATATTATCTCAACAGTTACGAAAGACATCAAGAAAACATTTTTATAACTGTCTCATTTTAATTAGAAGAAAACCTTTTATAACCAGAAATGCAAAGCAGAAAATGCCTGCATAAGGTTGTCTCGTTACAATGAATATAGTAACTGAAAGAATCGACAGAACGATTCCTGTAATAAGCCTATGATTATTCCATTTCGGCTTATTGAAATTTGCGATGATAACCCCGCAGATTCCGTTTAATATCATAGCTCCTATGATCACTACAAACACAACCTTCACCCACGGATTAATTTCGTTAAGAGCAAAAAGAGATACCGTATCAGGTGTATCAGTTCCGTTTCCAAATGCAGGGATAAATAACAATATCGCTGTCAGGATATCCAGAGCATTACATATGAGCGAGATGTATTTGCTGATAAGTTCTTTCTTCTCATTTTCTGCCACCGTGATCATCTCATCGGAACAGATAAGTTCATCGATCGTTATGGAAAAATAACGAGAAATCTCTTTCAAAGAATCAATGTTCGGATAACCTCTGCCTGATTCCCATTTTGAGATTGCTGTTCTTGAGACATACAATTCCTCAGCCAATTCTTCTTGTGTCATCCCCTTGTTTTTACGCAATTCCTGTAACTTCTCATTGAACTCCATCTGATACCTCCACTTTACGATTCGGTTTCTTTGAACTGAAGTATTTTGCCACAAACTTATAGATCAAGAACAGACCCGAACTAAGGAAAATGGAACCCAAAATATCCGTAGCCCAATGCACTCCTGAAACCAATCTGCCGATAACCATAAATGCTGAAAACCCAACGACAAAAATAGTTATCACATCTTTGAACAACGGATTTTTAATTCTTCGATCGATCTGAAACTTCAATGTCGGCATCACGCTTAAAACCAGAAGTGTTGTTGAGGATGGGTAGGATGCTTCCAGGTATCCTTCTATCAGTACTGGCCTGTAGTTGATCGGTATCATCTCGAACAACAGATAGCCCATGATAACCATCACATAATAGACTCCCAAAAGAATAATATCTGAATCAACCTTAAACAGACTTCTGCGTTTTATCAGTTGAACTAACCCCAATACACCAAAGCACATACATATGACGATCGGAACCAGTCCCAGCCAGTCAGTGATCGTATAGATCAACATGTGTTCACCGGTCAATTTGTGGAACCATACATTGAACGTTGCAAAACCAACCTCAGTTTCGTTCGGACCTGCTTTCTGCACATCAATATACTGAATCAGTATAGTCCATATAACAAAGGTTGTCAGCAGAATGATGCCGGACAACAAATCTCTCTTTTTATGATCTTTCATCTTAGATCCATCCTTTCGTTGACTTACTGGTCATATAAAACTTATTGGATGGTTATAAAGTATGAAAGAATCTCTTCGTCACATCACTGATACGAATTGTATCATCGCAGAATCATGATCTTTTTCTTAATCATCAAATGAGATCATCGGCTCTCTGGACGTTTTTTACACATAACCTTCTTACCTGGAATGCAGTGCATCTGAGTATACCCGTCACATCTCAGTTCTTCCTCAAATTATTCAGTGACCATGTATATATTCTTCTCTTAACGCTGTCATATGCTCAACGATGTTTATCTTCCATGGCATCATCTCAGATAACTTCTTACAAGGGAATTCCTTACACAATCCGCAAAACTGCACGCCGTGTTCCCTTGTGCATGCATGCACTTTGCACCTGCCTGATTCAGCCCATTCCGGAACATATCCGTCCGCCTCAATACACCCGGGACACGAACCTGCTAATTTCTTAGAACAACCTACGCAGCACTCTCCGCATGCTGTAATCTTTGTAAAATCTGTCATATATTTTCCTCACTATTATTCACTGATCTAAGAAACTGTTCTTTCGCCCAATAGTACTGTCCCTTATCTTCAAACTCTCTGTAAAATACCTCTATCATCATCGTCAGATATAAGATTATATCGTACCAGCGGAGCCTTCTTAATTCAGATTCAGTAAAATCCTGTTTTCCAAAACCATCCAGGAAATCCTTATTTCTGTTATGCCTTCTGAAGCGATCATCCATTAAGGCTTCGCCCCACATTGCTCTTTCCCAATCGATGATACCTGATACACGATCTTCTACTACAAACACATTTCCTTCCCACATATCCCAATGTACCAAAGTGGCAGAAGAAACTTCATCAAATATGTGTTTTTCTTCTTCAAATTCATCCAACAATTGTTTTACGTCATAGCCAAGATTCACGTTTTTCTTTTGACCATCTGATATCAGATTTAGAAGCATCGTATATACAAAGTCAGATAATCTATCGTATCTTTTCGTATCTCCGAGAAAACCAAATTGAGTGTTCGTGATCACACACAATTGCTTGGATATCTCACCTATCTGTCTCGCGACTCCGCGGTTTATTTCCTCCGGAAGTTTATCTTTTATGAAACTGTAATTTACCCCAGGAAGTTTCTCCATAAAAAAGTAATCGCCGTCACATATGGTTTTGGAATTATCATATGCTAAAACATCCGCAACCTTAAAAGAGCAATGCTCTCGTACCAGCTGCATTGCCGTAACTTCCGCTTCCATTAAATGAATCTCGTTCGAGGTATTGCCCGTAGTATCTTTTGCGGCGATCTTCAGGATGCATTCATCACCGTCGCTGAATGTGATATCGTACGTAACATTACACATTCCCTCTGTCAGTTCCTGAATATCCATAGCAGTCTTTCCCGGAAATGCCTTGCTTATCATTTCATTTAAGGTGCTGTCTGACTGCCTGTTTTTGGTTATCATATCAGGATTCTCCTAAAGTTCTGTTTAATTCTTCTTAACACTCTCGGGACATTGAGACCACGACCTCACAATGTTCTGTCCAAGGAAAAAGATCAACAGGAACGATTCTATTAGCTTTATATCCTTCTTTCTCGAAAAGACTCAGATCTCGTTTTAAAGTCACCGGATTACATGACACATAACAGATCTTTGAAGGCTTTAATGAGCCGCATGCCTTGATAAATTCAGGAGTTGTTCCTGATCTAGGCGGGTCTAAAACGATAACATCAAAGGAAATCTTGCCTTTGTTTCTTTCCATGTACAAAGTGCAGTCCGCCCCTACAAAATCAATGTTTGTAACATTGTTACACTTGGCATTTTCCTTCGCACAGGCTATGGATTCACGGTTTAACTCGACTCCGGTAACGGATTTTACCTTCGAAGCAAGACATATTCCGATACTTCCCGTTCCGCAGTATGCATCGAGCACTTTTTCGGTGCCTTTGAAGTCACAAAATTCGATGGCTTTTGAGTATAATTTCTCAGTCTGCTCATGATTTATCTGGAAAAATGCAGTCGGAGAGATCTTAAACGTGTTTCCGAGTAATTTATCTCTTATAAAACCCTTGCCGAAAACCGTCATGGATTTAGGTCCAAGGATCATAGAATCACGTCGATTATTTATATTGATAATTATCGATGTAATTTCAGGGTGACTCTTCAAAAGCGCCTTCACAAAGTCTTTTTTGCCTGGAAACACCGGATCAGCAACAACCATAACGACCATTACTTCACCTGTTTCCTCTGACAGACGTATTAATGTTCGTCTATATAATCCCGTGCCTTTTTTCTCATCGTAGATACGTATCTTGAACGAATAAAGTAGCTTAGAGATGGTCTTAAGTATCTCAGAAGCCCGTTTATTTTCGATCAGGCAGTCATCATTGAATACGATTCTATGGCTTCCCTCTTCATATGTACCGTATACGATCTTTCCATTTTGCTTTTCATAGGCTGCATGGACTTTATTTCTGTAGTAATACGGCTCATCAGCTCCTATGATCTCGTCAACCTTGCAAAAACCGCCCAATAGAGCAGAGACTTCCTTTTGTTTGCTCGTTAAGGAAGTCTCGTAATCTTTGTTTATATATGCGCATCCGCCGCATTTTTTGGCAAACGCGCAGGTTTTCATGCTCTAAGAGCTCCGTTTACTGTGTGCTTAAGAAGGACAGATGTCGTAACAGAGCCAACTCCGCGAGGAACCGGTGTGATTCCTTCTACGATCTCGCTAACTGATGCGAAATCAACGTCTCCGCAGAGCTTACCATTCTCATCAACGTTCATTCCAACGTCGATTACATACTGGCCTTCACGAACATATTCGCTGTTAAGCATCTTTGCAACGCCTGCACAAGCAACGATGATATCAGCTGCCTTACACTCAGCCTTAAGATCAGCTGTCTTTGTGTGGCAGATTGTTACTGTAGCATTCTCGCCCATGAGGAGCATTGATACCGGCTTACCGATAACAAGGCTTCGTCCTACGACTGTAACCTTCTTGCCCTTAAGTTCGATACCGTAGAACTTCAAGATCTCGATAACTGCCTGAGCAGTACATGGCGGGAATGTATTCTTATCACCAGCGAAAACGCCTGCAAGGCTTGCTGTTCCCATTGAATCAACGTCCTTCAAAGGATTGATGATCTCCTTGATCCTTGCCTCCGACAAAGTTTTCGGAAGAGGTCTGAACATGAGGATTCCGTGGATGTCAGCGTTCTCATTTGCTTCGATTACTGCTTTTTCGAGATCTTCCTGAGTGCAGTCTGAAGGAAGTTCCTTAACGACTACCTGACAGTTCATGCTCTCGAATTTTTTGAGAAGTCCTCTTTCATAAGCGAGGTCATCTTCCCTTGCGCCTACTCTTATAACTTCCAATGTAGGAACGACTCCTTCGAGCTTGAGAGCTTCGATCTGTGGAGCGAGATCCTCGTTGATCTTATCAGCAGCGGGTTTACCCAGTAATTCTTTCATATCAGCTTTCCAATCCTTTATAGACTTCTTTATAGGCGTTATCACAGATCGTAACGATCTCATCTACTGCTCTGTTTGTATCTTCGTTGAGCTTAGAGGCGTATTCTCTGTTCTTCATTAGCTTGGTGTTGATGTAAACGTTCATTGCGGCACCTGTTGCAGCAGCTCTGCAAGCGGCAGCAGCTACACCGACGTCACTTATTGCAAGACGCGAACCCTTTGTTACGAGTTCATCGACCAAAGCGGCAACTTCCCTGCACTTCATTACGATATCGAACGGAGCCTGTGCGGCAACTACGAGTGCTGCCTCAAGGATATCGTCTCTTTCAGGATCTTCCTTCGGGATACCGTATGCCTTTGCCAAAGGCTCAAATGCATCCGCGTCCTTTTGCATGAGATCGAGCATCTCGCTATTAAGATACTTTGCATCTCCCAAGATCCTGTCGATATCTATCTGATATTCAGCGTACTTTTTCTTACCTGTCGTAAGTTCTCCTACCATGGAGCAAAGAGCTGCACTTACTGCACCCATGAGAGCGCTCGCGCCTCCGCCGCCCGGTACCGGAGCATTGGAACAAAGTTCGTCCGTGAAAGTAACGATCGTCTTATTTTTCATGTGCCACACCTCGTTTTTTATTACTATTAGAGTTTAGCACATGAGGGCAAAAAAAGAAGGCTGACATATCAACCTTCTTTTCGAAAAAACTTGTTAAAACTTACGACTGGATGAGTCTTCTTATCGTCAGGATCGGCATCATATCAAGGTTTCCGTAAACAACCTGTCCTCTGGAGCTGGACGCGTGGATAACCTGACCGCCTCCGACGTAGATTCCTACGTGTCCGCAATATCCTCCGCCTGTATCCCAGCAGACTACGTCACCTATGGCGATATCTTCACGGGCAACATTAATCCCGCAGCCCGTTATGGATGAAGCAAGGTGCGGTACCGAGACGCCGACCTGCCTGTAGGCAAATACTACGAGGCCTGAACAGTCAACTCCGCTTGTAGACTCACCTGCCCAGACGTAACTTACGCCGAGCATAGCTACGCAGATATCTACGATACTCTGGCCGTTACAGCCTGAGATCGAAGGAAGTGATGCGACCTTACCTGTCTTTCCTGATCCGCCGCCGGAAGATCCGCTTCCGGATGGTCTTTTTGTAGGAACAGGTGTAGGTGTCGGCGGAGGTGTCTGTGTCGTATAAGAAATATATACGAAACCGACGTTTCCGTTAGGTGTCTCTACCTGGTACCACTTATCTACGATCGCCGTACAGTGAAGTCTTGTATGACGTGAAAGTGATCCGAGATAATCAGATCCTGCGTCAGGCTCAGCACGAAGTGAGAGACTGTCACAGTCTACCCAAACGATACGGTCGATGGCCTCGAGGACCGGCTCGACGGAAAGTGTATTCGTAATTACATATCCTTCAATTCCGTCTTCCGTACGGATCTTAGACCATGTGTCACCGATTCCGATCCTCGTAACTCTTGTTGTCTTAGCGATAGTAGCGAGAGTAAGAGAACTCATATCAGGAGATTCCTTGATGATGGAATCGTATGCTGCGATATATAACTGACTGTCGTCAGGTGCGAAAACAGAAGTATCGAGAAGTTCGATAGGAAGATCTGCTTCGTCATACTGCTGAACGACCGTAAAAGTCGGAACGTCACTGAATCTTGAGACTACAGGCTCAACTGCCTGAGGAGCAGCGCCCTCGATATACGTAGCCTGGGCAAGACCACCTTGACTTACATCGATAAGACCGTCTTCTGTATATTTGATGCCGTCTGTCTGCATCTCGCTTCCTTCGAGAGGCTGCGCTTCTGCAAGTACAGGGTCCAACTCAAATTCTTCCTGGACTACCGGAACTTCCTCTAACTGTTCTTCTTCAGGGAACGTGGCAGCGTAAGCTCTTCTTACTGCGATCCTGGCGTTAACACCTGTTCCGAGCCCCAAAGGCATGCAGACAACAGGAGCTGCAACCGATACGCAGATCAATAGGCAAAGTAAATGTTGTCTCGGGTTTTTCTTAAAAACCATTCGTAATGCTGCCTTTCCTTAAGTGTCCATATATTATACAACATCTCCGACCTCATTTTGAGTGAAAAACAAGGTAGGCGTATCTGCACAATTATCGACAATACCACATCTGGATTATATTCCCGGATTATTACAAGGCTAAGTCACCTGCCTTGTTATGAAGTTACATCTGAGGCTTGATGCCCTGATCCTTGTCACCGTCCCTGCTCAAAAAGCTCATCTCAGGAAGCTTGGCATCAGAGGATATCTTCATGTAATAAGTCATCTTTGAGTGCGGAGTAGACTCAATAGGCTCCATGTCCTCGTTATAGAGCTCAACGATCTTAAACGGCTCCACATAGCCCTTCGGAACCAGGGCATTTATGGTATCGCCCTTGAACACTTTGTTCCTCTGGGAAACCTTATAAAGACCGTTCTCCAATCCCTCGACCACGCCTACAACGAAAGCAGGCTTGTTGTAGGACTTGTCCTCAACGATCTGAGCATTCTTGCCCGGGTCATCATAGAAAAATCCCGTCGCATAATCCCTGTGAACGATCTTGTCCAAGATCTCGTGCCATCTCTCGTCAGGCACATAATCATCCTTTTTCTCGAAAAAGAGATCTCGTGCTTCCCTATAAGCCTTCGTTACGGCAGCCGTATAGAAAGCTCCCTTGATCCTTCCTTCGAGCTTAAAACTGTCGACTCCCGCCCTTATAAGTTCAGGAACGTGATCGATCATCGAAATGTCTTTGCTGTTAAAGATATATGTTCCGTGAGAATCTTCTTCGATCGGAAGCTTATCTTCAAGGCGCTTTTCCTCAACGATGAAGCTGTCTGTCCGGTAATTCTCCTGCTTATCAACATAATAACCCCAACGGCACGGCTGAGCGCAGGCGCCGTGGTTTGAACTTCTTCCCGTATAGTAATTGGAAAGAAGGCATCTGCCTGAATAAGAAACGCACATTGCTCCGTGAACGAAGCACTCGATCGTCATGTCTGAAGGGATCTTGGATTTGATCTCTCTGATCTGATCAAGGGACAGTTCTCTTGCGAGGACCACTCTTTTTGCTCCCTGCTCATACCAGAACATACAGCCTTCGCTGTTTGTTACGCTGGCCTGTGTTGAGATATGGATCTCCATATCCGGAGCGAGTTTTCGAACACGACGGAAGATACCGGCATCAGATACGATCACGGCATCGGCTTTGGCTTCATTGGCGACAAATAAGATCTCATTATCAAGGATCGTAAGATCTGTCTCATGAGCCATGATATTCATGGTGACATAGCACTTTACGCCATGCTCATGAGCATAAGCGATACCTTCGATCATCTCTTCATGGGTAAAGTTACCGCTGAAGGTACGAAGACCGAATGTCTTTCCGGAAAGATACACGGCATCAGCGCCGTACGCGACGGCTGTCTTAAGTTTCTCGAGATCTCCCGCAGGACTTAATATCTCTGTTCTTATCATCAGTTCCAGTTTCCTTTGTACGTCTCAACATTCGCAAGGTGATCTTCGTACGTTACGGCATATGCAGTTCCGCCGTCACCTGTTGCGCAGAAATAGTAATAGTTACAGTTCGGTTCCGGATATAAAGCTGCCTGGATGGCGTCAAGACCCGGCATACAGATAGGTCCCGGAGGAAGTCCCGGGTGATTGAACGTGTTATAAGGGCTCTCGTTCGCGAGATCCGATGCCGGAAGGTTCAGTGTAGGCTCCTCACCGTTAAGCTCACGCAGATAGTTAACGGAAGCATCTGCACCCAGATAGTGAAGATCTGTATCCTCAGAATTAAGCCTGTTGTGGAAAACCGCGGATACGAGCATCATATCAAGACCGTTATTGGTCTCCATCTGTATAAGCGAAGCAAGTGTCATAACTTCATCCATGGACATTCCGATACTCTCGGCACGCTCATAGTACTCGTCATAGAGCTTGACTTCGGTATTTCGAAGGAATGTGTTGATGATCGCTTGCGGACTCGCGTTAATATCGAATTCATATGTATCCGGGAACAGATATCCTGAAAGGACGTGATCACGGTCTTCGGACAACTTGATCTGGGATACGAACTCATAATCGACGAACATGTTAGGGCTGTCCATACACTTATCGAATTCTTCATCGGAGAATGTAAGACCCGCATCGTGGAGCATCTGCTTGATCTCGGTATATGTAAGACCTTCAGGGAAAGTGATGGTTACGCTCTCCGGCTCAAGTGTCAGAAGATACATGAGCTCGTCATAGTTAAGCCCCGTAACGAGATAATGGGTACCTGCGATGTAGGTACCGTCAAATCCGTTGACTTTACTTAAAAGAGAAAAGAGGATCTTGTTTTCGATAAGCTTATTCTCATAAAGAGTATCAGCGATATCGGACGTGGAATCACCCTGCTTTATTACGATCGGGATACAGCCCGGCGTATCTTCGGTGATCTCGAATCTGTTCTCGGCAATAGCCTGCTTAAGATTATCGATATTAGAGCCCTGAGCAATGACGTAATTGTAGCCGAGGAAAACACCTACCAGTGCACAGAGCACCACTACCACAATTACTACTAATATTCTCAGAGCAATTCTGATCTTCTTAGAAAGCATCGCTCACTCCCAAATCTTAGGTCAATATCAGTCCTTTTTCTTTGCCGCTGCAATAGACTTAGCTCTCAAGTCAGAATTAAGGATCCTCTTACGAAGTCTTATATTCTTAGGTGTAACCTCGCAAAGCTCATCGTCTTCGATAAACTCGAGGCACTGCTCCAGACTATAGTTGAGCGGCGGTGTAAGACGCATAGCATCATCTGAACCTGCAGCACGCATATTCGTAACATGCTTCTTCTTACATACGTTAACGTTGATATCTTCAGGTTTCGGGTTGATACCTACGATCATACCTTCATAGACAGGTGTACCTGCACCGATAAAGAGCGCTCCTCTGTCCTGTGCATTATAAAGTCCATAGGTCATGGCATCACCGCTCTCGAATGCTACGAGTACGCCCTGAGAACGAGTCTCGATCTCACCGACGAACGGCTCGAAACCACTGATAACGCTGTTCATTATACCATTGCCCTTAGTGTCGGTCAAAAATTCGGTCCTGTATCCGATGATGCCTCTTGAAGGAACACGGAACTCAAGACGAGTATATCCTTTCTCCGGCGGGAGCATGTTCAGAAGCTCTGCCTTACGTCTTCCGAGCTTATCCATAACAGGTCCTACGAAGTCCTCAGGAACGTCTACAACGAGCTCCTCGACAGGCTCACAAAGAACGCCGTCGATCTCCTTCATGATTACCTGTGGCTTTGATACCTGGAACTCATATCCTTCACGTCTCATTGTCTCGATAAGGATGGAGATATGAAGCTCACCACGGCCCTTAACGATGAAAGCCTCTGTCGTGTCTGTCTCTTCAACACGCATTGAAACGTTTGTCTCAACTTCCTTGAAAAGACGGTCGCGGAGATGTCTTGATGTTACGAACTTACCGTCCTGACCTGCAAACGGGCTGTCGTTTACGGAGAATGTCATGGCGATAGTAGGCTCGTCGATATTTACGAACGGGATCGGCTCAGGTGTCTGAGCATCACAGATGGAATCGCCGATGTTGATCTCAGGGATGCCTGCAACGCAGACGATCTCACCTACGGAAGCTTCTGTGATCTCTTGCTTTCCGAGACCCTGGAATCTCAAAAGCTTAACGATCTTGGCGTTTCTTTTTGCATCATCACCGTATGTGCAGACAACAACCTGCTGGTTCTGCTTTATGGTACCTCTCTCGATACGTCCTACAGCGATACGTCCGATATAAGGATCTGCATCGATGTTGGAAACGAGGAGCTGCAACGGAGCGTCTACGTCGCCTTCAGGACATGGTACATATTCGATGATCTCGTCGAGCAACGGACAGAAGTCCAGTGCTTTTCCTTCTTCATATTCCTTGAGGTCTCTTGTGGCGATTCCTGCTTTACCCGAGGAGAAGATCGTAGGATATTCGAGCTGATCGTCATCTGCACCGAGTTCGCAGAAGAGGTCGAATACCATATCTACTACTTCGTTAGGTCTTGCATCAGGACGGTCGATCTTGTTGATACAAACGATAGGCTTAAGACCCATCTCGAGAGCCTTACGAAGAACGAATCTTGTCTGCGGCATCGGTCCGTCGTATGCATCTACTACGAGCAAAACAGCGTCAACCATCTTAAGTACACGCTCAACCTCACCGCCGAAGTCTGCGTGGCCGGGAGTATCAACTACGTTGATCCTGTAGTTCTTATATGAGATAGCGGTGTTCTTGGCAAGGATCGTAATGCCTCGCTCACGTTCCAGGTCATTGCTGTCCATGACCTGTTCAACTATCTGTTCATTTTCACGGTAGATACCTGCCTGCTTGAGCATGGAATCGACGATCGTTGTCTTACCGTGGTCAACGTGCGCGATGATCGCGATGTTACGCATGTTTTCAATCTTTGCCATAAACAATTACCTCATTTTTTATTCACGTCTAAAATTATGCAATAACGTTAATTACTGTACTATAAGGCACATTACACAAATAATTAATCTTCGTCGGACTTGTTCTTGTTACGCAGGAAAAACCTTATCGGCGTACCCTCAAATCCGAAGTTCTTACGTATCTGATTTTCCAGGTATCTCTCATACGAGAAGTGTGAAAGTTCCTTGTCATTTACGAACAGTGCGAACGTAGGCGGATTGGTCGCTACCTGGGTTCCGTAGTAGATCTTTAAGTGCTTACCCTTATCCTGAGGAGTAGGTACCATTGCGATCGCTTCGTTGAGCATGTCGTTAAAGACACCTGTCTTAAGTCTTCTTCCTGCCTGCTCGTGTACCTTTACTATGGTCTCGAAGAGCTTATCTACGCGCTGACCTGTTTTCGCGGAGATAAAAAGGACAGGTGCGTAGTCCATGAATGAGAAGCGGTCCTTTACGATCCTTGTCATTCCTTCAAGGGTACCCGTATCTTTCTCGATAAGGTCCCATTTATTTATCGCGAAAATGCACGCTTTACCCGCGTTATGAGCAATACCTGCAACCTTCGTATCCTGCTCTGTGATACCGACTGTCGCATCGATGAGGATAACGCATACGGAAGCACGCTCGATGGATGCGAGAGCTCGCACCATGGAGTACTTCTCGATGGCATCTTCGATCTTGCCTTTCTTTCTCATACCGGCAGTGTCAACGATGGTGAACTTGCCGTACTTATTGATAACTTCCGTGTCGATGGAATCTCTCGTGGTTCCCGGAATGTCGGAAACGATACAGCGGTCTTCGCCTGTCATCTGGTTTGTGAGAGAAGATTTACCTGCATTAGGCTTACCGATAAGAGCAACTCTTATGGTCTCGTTGTCCTCTTCGCCCTCGCCTTCCTTCGGGAAGTGCTCGTAGATGGCGTCGAGAAGGTCACCGATTCCGAGTCTGTGGGACGCGGATATCGGGATCACGTCGCCTAATCCGAGGTTATAGAATTCATAGATCTCGGCAGGCGGTTCGCCTACCTTGTCGCATTTGTTTACTGCAATAACTACAGGACGGTTCGCCTTACGGAGCATAACCGCGATCTCTTCGTCTGCAGCTGTAAGGCCGCTTTTGATGTCACACATGAAAAGGATAACGTCAGCCGTTTCCATGGCGATCTCAGCCTGGATCCTCATGCCCTTCAGGATCTGATCGTCCTTGTCAGGCTCGATTCCGCCCGTGTCGATCATGACGAACTCTCGCTCGCGCCATACTGAGTTTGCATAGATCCTGTCTCTGGTGACACCCGGAGTGTCATGGACAATAGATATTCTCTCGCCGTAAAGAGTATTGAATAATGAGGACTTACCGACATTCGGTCTTCCTACTATCGCTACTACCGGTTTACTCATCTTTTTAGTTCCTCCTGATCATCATCCGGGTCTTCGGGAAAGCTTACCTGGTTTTACACAAAAAAAAGCAGTGATGATTTTTTGATCACACTGCCTTTGTAAGTCGCTTTGTGTTAATCCCCAGGATTAAGCTTCCTCACCAATTGCTATTACCTGCTTACCGTCAAGATATCCGCAGCTCTTGCAAACCTTACGACGAAGCATCTTAGCATGACACTGTGGGCACTCTACGAATCCAGGCACGCTGAGCTTCCATACACTTCTATGACGGGAAGTTCTTGCCTTCGACCACTTACGTTTTGGATGTGCCATATTGTCTCCACCTCCGTTTACTTACCTTCGCCACCAAGTTCTGCTTTAGTGGGAAATTTACTATTATTCACGCCTTGCGTTACAAGGCTTATTCACATAATGCTTAAAGATTTTACTCTATAGCGATTTGATTTGCAAGCACTTTTTTGCTTTTTCGAGCAACAAAATCAAAATCATATCTCCCTGAGCACAAACGTGTTGACTGACAGGTCACTGTTCTCGTCAAGACTATAGGAAATCTCGACGCTTCGGGTGAACATGTTGGGCATATTGATGTACATCGTCTTGATGTGCATCTCCATCTCACCGTAGACTGTAACGAATGATCCGAGGGTCCTCTCGCCGGGCTTAAAAGTGAGCTTGCTCTTGACATCGCCCGCTCTTATGAGCTCGCAGGACTTTGCCTGAGGGTCGACGGTGAGCCTGTACCTGGAAGACTTCTCACCTTTCTCACGGGACTCTTCCCACTCGTAGGTTACGATGCTTCCGTCGGTATGCTTTTTGCCCTTGCATCTGTAAGGCTCATTATATACGTTAGTCTCTATCTGAAGATCGATCTCAGTCATAATACCTCACATCTGTTCCAGGATATAGTCAACGATATCCTTCATCTTGCTTTTCTTCCACTCGCCCTTCTTCTCTTCCTCGGCCAGAGGACAGAGGATGTGGAAATCCAGTGTCTCGCCCGGAACTCTTCCGGTCCTCAAAGGCTCTGCGAAGTGCTCGGCCCACTCTTCTTCCGTCGCATCCTTAAAACGCTTCGGGTCAAGATAGGTCATCTGCCTTCTTGTGGCGGCGATATGCATCTTGGTCGACAGCGGCGAAAGCAGCTTGTACTCTTCTTCCGGAACATCTTGGAAGATCCTCGGAAGATCGCCGATCTTTATCTTCTCCTCGCCTCTTACGATATCAATGCCATAGGCTTCAAAGTCGAACTTCTCCTTAGTAAGCTTAAGCTTGATCATGATACCCTTCTCGGTATTAAACTGCGATCTTTGATAATCCGTATCGAAAATGAAATTTCCCAACGAATAAAATATTATCTTATCTCCGACCGTCTCATAATTCATAGGAACATGAGGGTGATGACAGATAACGATGTCAGCACCCATCTCAAGATACAGATGGAATCTGTCACGAGTATAAGGTGATGGGAGCGGTGTGAACTCCTCGCCTGCGTGAGCTACGACGATACACCATCTGCAGGTTGCTTTTATCTCGGAGATCGCGACTTTTATGGCATCCAGGTCGCTCCAGCTGAAGCATCCCGCCTTATCCTTGTCCGCTTTTCTGCAGGCACGCTGATAGCCTACGCCGATCATTCCGATGCCGCCCGCTTCATCGATATAGACTGCCTTACGGGCTTCGTTTATATTGATGCCTGCGCCCAAAGTCTTGACGCCTCTTGCTCTTGCTTCCTTAAGAGTACTTCTGATGCCGGCTTCGCCTTCATCCATTATGTGGTTATTACAGATATTCCAGATGTCGGAACCGATGTCCTTAAGAAAATCCGCAACTTCGATATCCATCGAATGCAAAAGCTGCTTAACGCCTTCAGTAACTTCTTCTTTGTCGGATCTCATGATCGGACCTTCAACGTTCGTGATGACGTGATCAGCTGACTTAAGAACGTCCTTGATGTCAGATGAGAGAAGATCTTCATCTTTCCATCTGCCGTCCATGTATTTGTCAAATCCGATATCACCGGTAAAGACCAAGGTCTGATCGGAATCGTTAAGCACCTGTCTTCTGTAGTAGTCGCCACGCTCCTCGAAATTCTTGAAGTATCCGTAGGATGCCGCAGCAGGCGAGAAGACACATGCCGATCCCGAAGGCGTGATCTCTTTGGAAAGCTTCACGGCTTCCTTAAGATCGTTCCTGTAGGAACAATGGTTAAGATCTTTTACCTCTTCATAGATCCTCTCACCTGTCTTATATGTACAGATGAAGAAAAGATCCGTGCGCTCTTTCATGAACGTGATGAGCTTGTCGTAATTGATTGTACGGTCAAGTCCTCCGACGATGACCGTTTTGGTATTCTTGATACTTTCCACTGCCCTTATCGTTGCTTCAGGGATGGTGGATATGGAATCATTATAATATGTGACGCCGTTAATGGTGCCAATGTTTTCGAGACGATGAGAAAGACCTTGGAACTCACTTATTGATGTTCGTACGTCCCCGTCCTTAAGACCGAAAAGTTCCGTAGCGATCTTATAGACGATGGTCGCATTGAACTTGTTATGATCGCCCTGAAGCTTCATATCGAAGTCCATGGCATCGGAATAACTGATGTTGATCTTCTTAGCCTTGGTCGGTGTCTCAGGAACGTCGTTTCCTATAAAGAGGATGTCGTCGGAACTTTGATGCGACGTGATGTTCTTCTTGGCAGCATAGTATCTGTCCATCGTCTTATAGCGGTCCAGATGATCCTCATAAAGATTCAGGAAAACGGCGATATGAGGAGATGTCTCGAGATCCGACAGCTGATGGCAGCTCATCTCGTATACTGCGAGTGCGCCCTCGGTCATTTCCTTATAGTAGTCGAAGCACGGAAAACCGATGTTTCCCACAAGAACGACTTCCCTGTCGAGAGAATCACGGAGCACGCGGTAAAGAAGCGACGACGTCGTGCTCTTACCTTTTGTTCCGGTAATCCCTATTGTTTGAGACGAGAACTGCTCCATGAAAAGTCTCGTCTGTGATGTCATGTTGGAATGCTCATTTTCGGTGATGATCCCGGGGCTCTTGATGACGAGATCATAGTCGTCGAACCTGACCTCTTCTTCGCTTCCCACAAAGAATTCGTACGTAACGTTCTCGCAGAATTGGTTTATGAATCTTTCCGTGGAAAGGCCTTCTCTGCCCTTGCCCCAGATAAGGATCTTCTTGCCGTTTAATTTGTCGGAAATCGCCATATTAACCTCTGATCTTCACGTCATATCTCGGCTCGATCGAGAACTTTCTGCCGGACATGGCAAAATGTCTGTTGCTCTTCGGGATCTTACGAAGTATCAGGGTTGTAGCAAAGAGCTGCTGATACTTGACCTTGCCGCCATCGCGCGACTTAAAGAAAGTATTTATCTTATTTCTTCCGTAGTTGCCGTCACCTATGATCGGATATCCCATGTGAGCGAACTGCGCCCTTATCTGGTGCATCCTTCCCGTAACGAGCTCGACCTCGATATCGGAAACATCCGCACCGTCAGGTCCCACGTCCTTATAAACATTTATAACTCTGTATCTTGAAGTGACCGGCAGGTCGCCCTTCTGTTCGAGGTCATGGATAAAGACCTGGTTTCCCGCCTTTTCCAGATACGCGCTTACTTCCTTCATGATGGCGTCATCCTCGCAGATAACGTTTTCGCCCTCAGTCGGCACGCCCAGCACGAGACATCTGTATCTTTTAATGAGAAGATCTTCTTTAAAGAGCGCGATCGCATCTTCCAGCGCATCCTTATTTTTCGCGAGCATGATAAGACCGCCCGTGTTCATGTCTATCCTGTGACAAAGGTCCATATTCGGGTTATGCGTGTCTTTTCGAACGATATCGATGAGATTGTCGGTACCGACGCCCTTGCCGCCGTGTACCGGAATGCCCTGGCTCTTGTTGACGATCAGAAGATCATCCGTCTCAGCCACGACCTTATACGCTTCTTTAGCAGGCTTTTCCTTCTTTTCCGTATTCTCGAAAACACTGTCCGGAAGCCACACTTCCACCGTTTGGCCCAAAGACACCTCAACATCAGAGGAGACCTTCTTGCCGTCCACGCGGATATCTTTATGCTTCAGGGCTTTCTGAAGCTGACCCGCCGTAAGCATCGGGAATTCCATTATCGCGGCTCTTACAACATGTTTGCCGGCCTGGTCTTTGTTGACTTCAAAACTTTTCATAAATACTCCTGCTCTGAAATGACAGGTCAATATTACACCAAAACAAAAAAAACTGCCATAAGACCTAATTGTATATATTTTTTTAGATATTTTTATTATAATGTTGGTATTCTAGTTCAGAGGTAAAACATTATGAGAAAAACCTTCAGATTCGCTTCCCTTTTATTGATCATCAGCATGTTCTTAGCCTTCTCAGGCTGTGGCAAGTACCAGTCCACAAGATACATCAACACAGGCAAAGAACAGCTTACAGGTCTTCACCACGCTGAGATCGAGATCGAGGGTTATGGCGTGATCAGTGTTGAGCTCGATGCAGATGTAGCTCCTATTTCCGTTACGAACTTCGTAGAACTTGCTAAGGCAGGCTTTTATAACGGAACAAAGTTCCATCGTATCATCAACGGATTTATGATGCAGGGCGGTGCCGCCAAGAACGAAGAAGATGCCAAGAAACTCCAGCCAATATACGGCGAGTTCTCTGCTAACGGAATCACAAATGATATCAAGCACGTTGCAGGAACTATCTCCATGGCAAGAGCAAATGATCCCAACAGTGCTACTTCCCAGTTCTTCATCGTTCACAAGGATTATCCTTCACTCGACGGTAACTACGCAGGATTCGGTCACGTAACTGACGGTATGGATATCGTTAACCAGATCTGTGAGAACACTCCGAACAGCGGAGAAAACGGTGCAGTAGCAGAAGAAGATCAGCCGGTAATCAAAGAGATCAGAATAATCGACTAATCCTCGATTATCAAAATGGTGGGACTATGATGAATATAGATAAAGAATTACAACGTTTGCTCCTTCAGAACCGCGAACGCGAGAACCCGGACGAATGGGGTTCATCAGATGCTTTCAGACGTGAGATGATATTCTATGATATCGTTTCAAGCGGAGACACAAAGGCACTGGAGAGATTATATAATCACCCTACCGCCTTGAAGCTCAAGGGTAGTCCTTTAAGTACTGATCCTGTTCAGAGTCAGCGTTATCATACGATCATCACTACCGCTCTTCTCAGCAGATTCTGCATCCAGGCAGGTCTTGACGTAACAGTAAGTTACACCATAAGCGACATCTTTATAAGAAAGATCGACAGTTGTAATTCCGTAGAAGAGATCGTGACCTTACACAGACAGATCGCCGAATACTATTGCCAGAAGATGAAGTCCGAAAAGCAGAAGATCGGTATCTCCAAGCATATCGTAGCTTCCATCGAATACATTAGAGAGCACATCCAGGAGAATCTGTCCATCGAATCCATTGCTGATGCTCTCGAGCTTAACCCAAGCTACTTATCCAAGCTCTTCAAGCAGGAGATGAATATCTCTATAAGCCAGTACATCAGAGACGAGAAGATCAAGATCGCTACAAAGATGCTCCGTTACCTTAACGAATCATCTCTCGATATAGCCAACTACCTGGGCTTCTCATCACAAAGTCACTTCATCCAGGTCTTCAAGAAGCAGACCGGTCTTACTCCTGAAGAGTACAGACGTGAGCACTATCACAAGACCTGGCTCGGCGAAGAGTTTAAGACTGCTCATTCCATCGACATCAGGGAATTCTACTCTGATGAGATAAACGATTGATCTTTATAATATGTATTTTACATGGGCTTTTTCGGTAAATCCGGAAAGGCCCTTTTTATTTTTCGAAAAAGACAAAAGAAAACCCAAACCCCTGCAAACAGGGCATTCTACTAACGGTCGATTGAAACTCGATATTCATATTGTTAGATTAAGATCAAGAAAAACTCCAGGAGGAAACTTATGAGACTTCGAAAGTTCTTATGCACTTTTCTGACCGTTGTGCTCATAGTCGCTTCATTGTCTTTTGCCGTATCGGCTGACGAGGAAGGACAGACTTATACAATGCCCGACGGATTTACGTTCACTTTGCCGCCTGAATATGAAAATGCCATTTGGATCGGAATGAGTGAGGACGATCCTATCTTAGCAGAGCACGAAATGCCCTACAGTGCCATTACTGATACGTATGAGCACTTTGGAATTGAATTTCAGGCACCTCATGAATCCCTTAACCAGGAGGAGTATCAGTTCTTCATAATAATGGAGATCGAAGGTGCAGCTCCTTCAGACACGTCAGCGGATTCATTTGTCGAAGACCCTTGGCGCCTGTTCGACCCAGATGACAACATTAACACATGCTCGATAACGGGACATGGTCTTGCCGCTTGCGACGACCTGTCCGTTTATAAACTTCACTTCTCATTATCAGGTAACAGTGAGATCACTGGTTACCAGTATTCAATGATTACTGACTCGGGAAGGATGCATCAGATACTCGTAATGCTCATCAATGACACACTGGGTTCCGGTGAAGTAAAACCGTTTTCAGACGAAGACGTCGAGTTTCTTGATTACACGGCTGAGTTCATAGAAGGAACCATTAAGTTTGAAGGACAGTCTGTTCCCATCGAAGCGGAGCCTTTTTCCGAGACTGAAGCGGTCATTTCATCCGAGGGATCCTCAAAGACTCCTTCATCTTCTGGAACGCCCGATAAAAAGAGCACCAATTTCTTCAAGAACTTTACCGAATTCCAGTTCCCTCTGTGGCTATTTGCAGCTATCCTTGTAGCAGTTCTTGTCGCAGGTGCCAAACTCTCGAAAAGGCGCGAATGGCAGGAACAGCCTCTGGGTCTTGATAAATCCAAGGCCATACAGGGCTTTGCCGCGGTCGCTATCATCCTTCACCATCTGTCGCAGGATCTGGTAGAAAGATCGGGACCGTTCGAATTCCTGACAGAATGCGGCGTTATCTTTGTAGGTATATTCTTCTTCTTCTCAGGCTACGGACTTTATACCAGCCTTAAGACAAAACCTGATTACCTCAAGGGATTTCTTAGAAAACGCTTCGTAACTATACTTATTCCTTTCTACTCATGTATAGCAGTCTTCACTGTAGCTTCATGTATCTGCGGAGCTAAGTATGAACCATTGGAACTTTTGGGTATCTTGAGCGGCTGGTCTCTTATTAACTCCCACATGTGGTATATCGTCGAGATCGCCATCTTGTACCTTGCATTCTTTATCTTCTACAGACTCATCAAGAACCGCACGGTAGCAACGATCCTCATGAGCATCTTCGTTCTCGGAATGATGGCTGGAAGCCTTTACCTGTGTCACGGTAAGGATTTCTCATGCAGCTACTGGTTCATGGGCGAATGGTGGTACAACTCAACCTTCCTGTTTGTTATAGGTATCATCGTATCCAAGCATTCCGAGCTCTTTACAAAGATCGCTCGCAAAGCTTATATCATACTCCTCCCGCTTTTCGGTGTACTCACCTTTTTCTTCTACAAGAGAACCATTCATGCTCTCAAAACTTATTCCTACTGGAGCGAGATCCCGGGCATAGATCCTGCTTATGGTGATAAACTTCGCTGCCTTGTCGTGCAGCTTCCGTTCATCATATGCTTCGTCTTCTTCGTTCTCCTTGTCATGCTCAAAGTTAAGTTCGGAAATCCTGTTCTTAAGTTCCTGGGCTCCATTTCCCTAGAACTTTATCTCATACATAATCTCTTCCTTATGGGACTTAAGGACGGCACGATATTCAGAGTAACTTCCCCGTCCATGTATATTATCCTTACTATCGTAATGGCTATCGGTGCCGCAACGATAATAAGCGGAGTAGATAAGTACATCATTGCTCTTATTACCGGAAAACTTAAGGGTCAGCAGGATAACGGCAAATCCCGTAATCACGCCATTGATGTTATGAGAATAGTCATGGCATTCCTTGTCGTTACCATCCACTGGCCGTTTGACGGAAAAGCAGGAAATGTATTTATCACATTCGGTAAGACGGCTGTTCCTTTCTTCCTCGTAGTATGTGGTTACATGCTCTACAGAGACGATTCAAAGGAAATGATGAAACGACTTAAAAAGCAGACCATAAGAATGCTCATATTCTTTGTCGGTGCCAATGTCTTCTACGGAGTTGCATCGGTAATTGCCGATAAGATATCAATGGGAAGGATCGACATGAAACAGTACTTTACTTCCAAGCAGATACTGGACTTCGTGCTCTACAACTTCTCACCATTCTCAGAGCATCTGTGGTTCCTTGGATCGCTTCTTTATGCTCTTGTTATCATGCTTATCCTCAATAAGCTCAAGATATTAAAGCATGCAGTATTTGCAGGTCCGGTCCTTATAGCAGCTTATGTTATCCTGTCACACTTAAATATCGGAGAGCCTTACCAGCTTAGAAACGCGATCTTAGTTGGTCTTTCGTATCCTCTTACAGGTATGCTCATCAGAAGGTTCGAAAAGAATATCCTTAATATCAAGTTCATCTCCGTTATTCTCGGAATCCTTGCGATCATAGCAAGCGTTGCGGCAATATTCGAACTTAACACTTACAAGCAGGGTGTCAACGTGCCTTTCATCGGATGCGAGATCTTAACCATAGTCCTCGTTCTCCTTTGCCTGAAGTTCCCTAATTTCGGAATGGGAACATATGCTGAAAAGATAGGAAAAAGATCATCTCTTGGTATCTACATCATGCATATCTTTACGATGATGGTCTTCCTTGTATCGGGTAACGTTTCCTTCTTCGGAAGGTACGGCGCAGTAGCGATCTTTGTAGTAACAGCCGTTTATATCGAGCTTTACGAAAACATTAAGGAAGCAGTAATTAAGACTAAGTAATACTTTTTTCAAACCCGTAAAAACATAGCCGTGAAGATCAAAAGATCATCGCGGCTATGTTATTTGCTTTTATTAATTTACCTTGCCGTCAAACAATTTGGTCTTTCTCTCGAGTACTATGTTCTTGATGAAGTATACGACCGTAGCACCCATTATCGTTCCTGCAATCACCGCTGCCAGATATACATATATTCCGTATCGAATATAAAGGAAATATAGTTTTGAGCAGAACAGATAATTAAGCATTATCATCTCAAGAGATATCTTTCCCAAAAACTTAAGTACCGGATTACCGAACTTAAAGCGTGACATAATGGTCAGTACAAAGATAAGGAAAACGCTCTCAAATATCGTCTCAACACCCAATCCGAAAACTTTATCAAGGAACGGATGAGTCGAATCGAAAGTTTCTGTGTAATATATGGATCTCTCGATAAGGATACGATGAACGTAATCAAGGATGATCAACAAGATGCCGGATGCTATAAGTATTGATACAAATGCTTTTCTGACGATCTTGTTCATACGCTCCTCCTTATAAGCATAAAGCATACCCAGAGGGAACATAAGTATCGTGTTATACCACCATTCTCCCTTGAACCAGTAGGACATGACAGGAGAATTGGAATGACCGGAAAGTAAACCGATGATGATCATGATAAGAACAGCGGCAGTCATGATGAAAATACCAAGTACAGGCTTTTTCAGCTTGGCAAATACGATCCTGAATAACAGATAAAGGATCATGATCTCAACTGCAAACCACATCTGGTTATTAATAAGGAAAACTCCGAAAAAGCTGCAGACAACTTCACCCGGGTGGAAGTGACTACCTACCCGGATGTTATTTATCAGAGCATCAGTAAGATAGATATAGTTGCAGATAAAGAAAGGAACAAGTACCGTAAATATCCTTCTTCTCATGAATCCCTTGATATATTTATCATCAGTCAGCCATCTCTTCATCAGACCGAAACCTGAACTGAAGAAGAAAAAGCAGACCGCCAGAATTCCGTAATAGAAATAATTAAAGAACGGATACATGATATTTCTTGTATCTCCGTAATCAAAATGATCAAGAGTAACAACTGTCTGATGGAAAATAATAAACACAGCGAGGAAACCCTGGAATTCCTTGCTCAAGACTCTGTCGAAGAACGGCTCTTCGATCGAAGACCTGCGAGATGCATTAACAAGCAGGATCAGCAGCAATATCGCTAAAGTGATATAAAAGACTATCGAAAATTCCACTTGCAGCACTCCTTATCTTGTTAGACTTATGACATTCAATGTCAGTGATATCAAAAGAAGCGAGATCACTATCAGGATAATGATGACAAATCTGCTTCTCTCTTTCTTATGTCGGATCTCTTCATCACTCAATTCGACTGAATCATTTATAAGCTTTAAAGCTTCTTCGCGAGATAAAGTCTCTTTCTCGTCCTGCTTTTCTCCTGCCAGGATCTCCATAATGGAGATATCGAGAACTTCTGATAATGGTTCAAGCATTGAGATATCGGGAAAACTTAAGCCTCTCTCCCACTTGGATACGGCTTTATCCGTGACATTCAAAATATCCGCAAGTTGCTTTTGAGTAAGCCCTTTTTCCTTGCGAAGTTCGGTAATTAGTTGTCCCGTCTTTTCTTTATCCATACAGCGAATGTCACGACTCCCTGAAAAAAGTATGGTTGATTATATGATCTAAGTCAAGCGACTGACAGTAGAGTGAGTACTTTAAAGGTATTTTCAGACAAAAAGAAAAGCCAAGCGAACGCTTGGCTTTCTTGGCTCCTCCAGTAAGACTCGAACTTACGACCCTGCGGTTAACAGCCGCATGCTCTACCGACTGAGCTATAGAGGAATATATAATCCGGCAGCAACCTATTTTTCCGAGCCGTCTCCAGCTAAGTATCTTCGGCACCATTGAGCTTAACTTCTGTGTTCGGGATGGGAACAGGTGTGACCTCAAGGTAATAACCACCGGAATGGTTGAGAGTTTTGTAC
>JAILPW010000043.1:0-22885 GCA_024699245.1 Clostridia bacterium
AGTTTACCAATGGCCATTCTTTCTTCTTCCGTGCCGTACATTTTTACACCTCCGTTCACTTGTTATTTAATTATGTAACTGAAACTGATGGATGTGTATATTTTTTTCCCTAAGGTGTCTACTTTTACGTTACCACTTCAGGCCTTTTGAATTTTTCCAACCTTAGGATGAATCCTTAAAAATCCATTTTTGCTTTTACAACCCAGGGTTGGAAAAATGAAACAGGACAGATCTTTTAGTGACTTAAGGTTGGATTTAAAGATCAGTGATACTAAGTAGAACGGGAGAGGAAGGATATATTTATGTGTTTCAGGTATTTGAGGAGGCAGTTCAGGGAACAGATGAGACCGCAAGCTCTGATCATGGAAAGGCTTTGAAAGATAGTGTTGTCTCCTAGGGACAGCATTATTTTGTATTGAAACTGAAACACTACCGTATTTGATTTATTTGGAAATAAAATATATCATTAAACATGTAAAAATATGCGTTATGCGGAAAGTGTGGTTTACCTATGGAAGAGATCAAAAAGTGTATGCGCCAGGCAAAGACCATCTTGTCTCAGAATGTGGGCGTTATGGATACCAACGGTCTTATCATTGCTTCTACTGATCCGGAATTGGAAGGTACGAATGATTCCTCTGTAAGAGCGGTACTTATGTCCGATGATGCTTTCTCCAGCACAGCAGGAAGAACTTATATGAAGATCGCCATAGGTGAGCAGACCAAGTACATCATCTACATCGACGGTGTAGAGCCTGAGGTAAGAGTATACCTTGAGCTCTTGGCTGAGTGGATCAAGTCCGCTATCAAGGAAAGAGGCACGGATGCCGAGAAGGAGCTTTTCACAAAGAATGTTCTTCTCGAAAACGAGCTTCCTGGCGATATCCCTCTTAAGGCAAGAGGATTTAAGATCGATTACACTGTTCCGCGTTTTGTTATGGTCGTAAGAACTTCCAGAGAAGAAGGAAACGAGGCCTTGGAGGCTTTGCAGAACTTCTATTCTGATTCAGAAGTTGCGGATGTAATGGCAATGGACGAGAAGACATTGATCGTCATCATGAACGCAGATGTCGAAAATCAGGACGAGTACATTGATAACTCCAGCCGTGCGGTTCTTGACTGTCTTAATAACGAGTCCATCACAGCTTATGTAGGTATCGGTTCCGTAGTACCTCTTTTCCAGAACATCTCCAAGTCTTACAGAGATGCTATGCAGTCCCTCAAGATCGGAAGTGTTTTCGAAAAGAAGCAGTACATTACAAGATACGACAAGCTCGGCCTTGGCAGGATCATCTATCAGCTGCCGCCAACGCTTTGCCAGATGTTTATCGACGAGGTATTCCCGAATGGTGCTTATGAGACACTTGATGAGGATACTTTGACGACTATTTGGAGCTTCTTCGCCAACAACCTTAACGGTAGTGAGACGAGCCGTGAGCTCTTTGTTCATAGAAATACGCTTGTTTACAGATTGGACAAGGTACAGAAGAATACAGGTTTGAACCTCAGGTCTTTTGAAGATGCGGTTCTTTTCAAGATCGCGTCGATGGTACGTACTTACCTCGAGTACACAGAGTCGGGTAAGAACGACAATCTGATCAGATAAATTAAGGAACTTTTTTGGAATGATTCGATTTGACAGCGTCAAAAAGACGTACAAATCCGGAGTTGATGCCCTGAAGGGAATAAGCTTCGAGATCTTAGACGGCGAGTTCGTCTTTATTATCGGCAAGAGCGGATCCGGTAAATCCACTCTTATGAAATGTATTACAAGAGAAGAGAGACCTTCCGAGGGAAGAGTCTTTATCGATAACTTTGACATATCCAATATGTCGCGAGCTCTGGTGCCTATCCTCAGAAGAGAGCTGGGCATGGTCTTCCAGGACTTCAGATTGATCCCTACTAAGACTGTAGCCGAGAACGTAGCCTTTGCAGGCGAGATCATCGGCATCAAAAAGGCGAGTCTTGATTCAACGGTTAACCTCGTGCTTAATATCGTTGGTATCAAGGACAAAGCCGACTGCTATCCTGAGGAACTGTCAGGCGGTGAGCAGCAAAGAGTGGCTATCGCGAGAGCGATGCTCAGCAATCCTAAGATAATCGTTGCCGATGAGCCGACAGGTAACCTTGACCCGGAGACATCGGAGAACATAATGGCGCTTTTGCTCGAGATCAATAAGGGCGGCACGACAGTTGTTGTCTGCACGCATGACAGTAATCTTGTTGATAAGATGAAAAAGCGTGTTATCGAGATCGAGCAGGGTTATATCGTACGTGATGACGAGTACGGTGATTATAGCGGTGAGAGCAATGTCGCTAATCCTCTTACATCGGAGTTCGGAGGCTATGGCTTCGAGCACGGGCAGGAAGATTACGAAGATTATATGGATACTGATTCCGAGATAACGAAGGACACTGAAGAGCCTGTCGCTATGGAAGTCAGTAATGTGGATGCCAATTTCTCATTCGGTGATACGGATACTAACTTAAGCAGCGGTGAAGAGGCTGAGTTTGAGGCCTTGATAAAGTCTGCTGAGGAAGTAAAGCCGGAGACTGAAGAAAAGGCGGATGAGGAGAAGAAGGACGGACTTCTTTTCGAGTCATCGGCATCTAACGAGATAAAGAACGAGGACAAGGACGGAAAGAGAGCAAAGGCCGAGAAGGATCTTGAGAACTGGGCTTCCGAGATATCCTTTGATGATATCGACCTGCTTGATTCCGAGGAGGATTAATGACTTTCAGAGCGTTTATAAATTCAGTTAAAGAGGGTTTTAAGGGTATCATCAGACACCCTCTGGTTACGATCGCTTCGATAACGACGATCCTTCTTATGCTTCTTGTTATGGCGGCTTTCTTTATCTTCTCGCTTAATGCGAGAAACATCATGAGAAAGCTCAGTCAGCAGCCTCCGATCGAGGTATATATGCAGCTTAATGTTTCCGAGGAGAACCTGGCGGCTACAAGAAGCCTCATTCCTCAGAATGAACATATCATCGAACAGATCGAGAGAAATCCTTTGGAGAACTACGAGTACTTTAAGACGAGCCTCGGATCGAGTTCTTCTGTGCTGGATTCTTTTGATTATGAGATGTACCTTCCTTATACGTTTAATATCAGGATCGATGATCCTGCAAATGCCGATCAGGTCGCAAGTTACCTGTCGACTTTGCCGGGCGTAAGCAAGGTTGCAAAAGAGAGCAACGTTATGTCGTTTCTGTCGAGAGCTACTTCCTTCGTAAATATCGCGACGGTTGCAAGCTTTTTGGTACTTTTCATGGTTGCGCTCTTTATCATCTCCAACATGGTAAGGATCTCGGTTTATTCCAGAGCGTACGAGATCGAGATCATGAAGTTCGTCGGTGCCACAAACGGATATATCAGAGTTCCGTTCATTATCGAAGGTGCCATCGTCGGACTTATAAGCGCAGGATGCGCGTGGGTCATCTCGATCGCCGGTTACAGAGCTTTGTTTATCAAGATGATGGTCGGTATCGACTGGTCGTCTTATTATGCACTTCTTCCTTATAAGTCACTTATGTGGATGGTTCTGATCCTTTGCGTTCTCATGGGAGTCCTCATCGGATCTGTGGGCAGCGGTATAGCAGTTCGAAAGTATGTAAAGGTATAAGTTATGGGAAAGATAATCATTAGTAAAGCTAAATATCTTCTTTTGATCTTACCGGTGGCACTTATCCTTGCGGGATTGTTTTCGAGTCCGTATAAGGTTTTTGCTGATGCTAAGATAGACAATTTCCTTCTGAGATATCAGATGGTTACTGATGAGGACATCGAACAGAAGAAGAAAGAACGTGACGACGCGAAGGCGGCGGCAGCCGAGTATGAGGCTACGGCTAATGAGCTCAGAGGCGAGCAGAGCGAACTTCAGGTAGAGCTCGATGAACTCGAGGGCCTGTCGGAAGAGCAGAAGGCTCAGTACGAGGAGATCTCCCATCAGCTCGCGGCTGCACTTACGGCCAAGGCTGAGGCGCTGGATACATATATTGAATCACAGAACAATCTGGAGGAGACGAGGATCCGTTTCTCCACGAGAGTTTCCGTAATGTTCGAATACCAGAACAAATCCACTTTGGAAGTGCTTCTGGAATCCGATTCCATCGCGGGCTTTTTCACGAACATGGAACTTATCTCTCTTATCGCTGATTCTGACAGTCAGGCTGTTGACATGATGCAGATCGCATTGGATGATGCTGAGCTTCAGGCAGATGTTGCTTTGCAGGAAGCTGAGGACATGCAGGCTACTGCTGATGAGATGGCTGCGGCTCTTGAGGAGCTCGAGTCAAGGATCGGCGTAACGACAGAGGCCCTGGAAGATGTAAATTTCAAGATCTCCGAAGCAGAGCAGAAAGAGATCGAACTTAATAACTATGCTGCAACTCTTGATTCCGAGATCGCTGAACTTCAGAATCAGCTTTACGCCGAGCAGCTCGCTAAGCAGCAGGCTCAGCAGCAGTCAAGTTCCGGTAACGGCGGCGGAAGCTCATCACAGACATCGTCCAACAACGGCGGTGGCGGCGGCAGCGGAATGCAGTGGCCGACATGGTGCACCACGATCACTTCCTACTACGGATACAGAGAGCACCCTGTATATCATACGACGAAGTTCCACTCCGGAATCGATATCGGAGCATGGTACGGTGATTCCGTAATGGCTGCCAAGAGCGGCACGGTAATCGTAGTCGATACACCTGTTCCGGGTCAGGATACGGGCGGATCGGGATACGGCAACTACGTCATCATCGACCACGGCAACGGCATTTCCACATTGTACGGACATATGAGAAACGTATACGTAAGTAACGGTCAGTATGTATCTCAGGGCGAGTGCATCGGTGAGGTCGGAAGTACCGGAACATCGAGCGGCCCGCACCTTCACTTCGAAGTAAGAGAATACGGAACGGCGGTAGATCCGCTCGGTTATCTGCCTTAAAGGAGAGGTCCCGTGGACAATTTCTATGACATCCTATCGCCATACTATGACGTTTTGCAGGAAGATGCTGATCCTTCGCATTTCTCGAAAACATGCGACGATCTCATAAAGAAGCACTGTAATGCAAAAGGCGACGGGGAAGACGGAAAAAAGATCCTGTGCGATCTCGGATGCGGAAACGGCAGAGTCACCGTCAATTTCAAAGATCTGGGATATGAAGTCATCGGCATCGATTCATCTGTCGAGATGCTCGATAGCGCGAGGGAGATAGGTGAAGGGATCTTGTGGCTTTGCCAGGACATAACTGACATCGACCTTTTCGGAAGTTGCGATGTTTTTATAAGTCTTCTTGATACCGTAAATCACATCACCGATGAAGAGGGCATAAAAAAGATATTCGGGTCGTTCAGGAATTTCCTTAATGAGGGCGGGCTTTTCATCTTCGACATAGGAACCTATGAGCACTTCAGCAAGACTTTGGGAGACCAGGTCTTTTTCGAGGATTATGATGAGTTTACGCTTCTTTGGAACAACAGTTTTGATGAGGAGACGGGAATGAACCTCGCGGAGCTGACCCTTTTCGAGAAGACAGAGGATGAGACCTATGAAAGGTACGACGGGGTCATAGAAGAGCGATACTATGACGAGGATTTTTTCATAAAGACAGGAGAAAAGGAAGGCCTTAAGTTAGTGGACAAAGTCGAGGACGGCGAACGCGTATTCTTGGTCTTCAGGAAAGAGACAAAATGATCGACGAGAGTTTTTACCATGCACCGGGCGCGCCCGTAAACAGCGACAGAGACTACCTTGTAAGGGCGACCGCTCTTGACGGGCACGTCAGGGCTTTTGCCATCAGGACGACGGACACTGTTAATGAGGCGCTTCGCATCCACAAGACTTCACCTGTGGCGACTGCGGCTCTCGGAAGGTTCATCACCGGGTCTTTGATGCTCGCCGAAAACATGAAGGGCGACGACGATAATCAGACAACGATAATAAAGAGCGACGGTCCTATGAAGGGCATGACCTGTGTCTGCGACTCCAAAGGTCACGCGAGAGCATACCCGATCGTGGCTGACGTGGAGAGCACTTACCATAAACCGGGCAAGCTCAATGTGGGCGAAGCTGTAGGCAAGGGTATGCTCACGGTCATAAGGGACATCGGTCTTCGCGAGCCTTACGTAGGTTCTGTAGAACTCATGACGGGCGAGATCGCGGAAGACTTTACCTATTACCTGGCAAGTTCCGAGCAGACACCTTCGGTCGTTGCACTGGGCGTCCAGATGGACGGAAACGGCGTAAGAAATGCGGGCGGACTTATCGTTCAGCTTATGCCGGGTGCCACGGAAGAAGACATCGACTATATCGAGAAGCGCGCCAACGGGGGCTTTCCGGACATCACTTTCCTCATGGATGAGGGCTTTAATCCCGAGAAGATAATCGATATGTTCCTCGGAGATCCTAAGGTGTGTTTCCTGAGCGGATCGGAAGTAAGCTACAAGTGCAACTGCTCGGAAGAGAAGATGAGCAGGGGACTGGCGACTTTGAGCCGCGCCGATCTAGAGGAGCTCGCCAATGACCCGAAGGGCATAGACATCGAGTGTCACTTCTGCGACAGGAAGTATCACTTCACCAGCGAAGACGTGAAGAAATTATTAATGGATTAATATTATAATAAGAAGCATAAGAACGCTTAGCGGAGAAGGATTAAGATGAGCACACTTGAAAAGACCAATTCGACCAGAATGCCGAACCTCGAACTTTTGAGGATCGTCTCCATGCTCATGGTCATAATGCTCCATCTCTTTACACAGGGCAATGTCCTTCTGAGCGTGACCGGAGGAGTAAATTATTACTTCACCTGGATAATGGAAGCTATATGCTACACATCCGTAAACAGCTACGTGCTGATCTCCGGCTATTTCCTGTGGAGGACCAAGTTCAAGTGGAGGAGGGTAGTCTCCCTTTATGCGCAGATACTCTTTTACACCATAGTCATCGGAGGAATAACCTTCATCATCAAGCCGTCGCTTTTTAACGCGATCACTTTCTCGAAGCTCCTTCCGATATTCAGCGGAAACAACTGGTATATCTCCATCTACTTCGTTCTTATATTCCTGACTCCTATCCTTAACGCGGCGATCAGGAACATCGATCAGACTACTCACAGGAGCATCCTGGGAATCCTTTTTCTGGCGTTCTCAGTTATGCCGTCGGTATTTTTCAACGCGGATCCGTTCCTTGTAAATGCCGGTTATTCCGTCTTGTGGTTCATATACGTCTATCTCATCGCAGCATATATAGGAAAATATAAGGTCGAGCTTCGAAGCGCGGTCATCACCATCATGTGCCTCATGCTGATCCTCGTTCCTATGTCCAAGTTCTTCATGGATCTTTATCACCTCATCTCAGGCAACTACGAGATCCAGGGAACATTCTTCTACACATATAATTCCTCGCCGGTGGCTGTGGCATCCGTGGGAATCTTCGCATTCTTCCTTAACGTCAAGATCAAGGACGGCCGGCTCGGAAGATTCATCGTCAAAGTCGCGAAAACCACCTTCGGTGTATTTTATATCCATACATTCTTTATCTACCGTGACTTCATCTGGGAGAAGATCGGCAGCACCAAGTTTGTTGACTCGCCGGTATTTATCCCGTACTGCTTCGGTATCGTTTTGGCTATCTTCATCGTCTGCTCTCTCATCGATCTCCTGAGAGCATGGCTTTTCAAGATCGTCCGCCTCGACAAGCTGATCGACAAGATAAGTCATGTTATCGAAAAAAAGGTAAGACTGGAATAAGGGTCAAAAGGTGTTACAATACCTTTTATCTTTTTCGAAAAAGAGCGCAAAAGCTCTGATAATACTGATTTTTAAGAATTTTTCCGAATATACTTGCATTCACTTCCGAACCGTGATATATTAATCGAGCGCGTTTAGGCGCATCAGCTAAGAAATCGGAGATTGCCGCAATATGCGGGCTGCGCATCATCTGCGGGTAACTTCGACGGAGCGAGTCGACCACAAGGTCGGCGATTCTTAATAGATCCGGCACGTGTGTTTTGGAAGACACATGCCCAGGGCCAAAGTGCTGTTCATCTGAATAGTAACTGGTTGCCTGGGTTTTTGATTGGGACCAAAAGAAACGCCCGGGAAGGTTGAGAATAAAATACAGCATTACATGGAGGAAAAAACATGGCAACACAAAAGATGAGAATCAAGATTAAGGCTTATGATCACGAGCTCCTCGACCAGAGCGCAGCAAGGATCATCGATGCAGTTCAGCGCACAGGCGCAAGCTACTCCGGCCCGATCCCGCTTCCGACAGAGAAAGAGATCATCACGATCCTTCGTTCTCCACACAAGTACAAGGATTCCCGTGAGCAGTTCGAGCAGAGAACACATAAGCGTTTGATCGACGTATTCGCTCCAACATCCAAGACTGTTGAAGCACTTCAGAAGCTTGACATGCCTGCCGGTGTTTCTATCGAGCTCAAGGCTTAATTAGAAATCAGGCAGACTTAAATCGGACGGGCATATGCCAATAAACCCGTACGAGGTCATGTTCACAGCGATGTGAACCAATAACCAATATAGGAGGAAAGAAAAGATGACAAAATTCATTCTTGGCAAGAAGTCCGGCATGACACAGTTGTTCGATGAGAACGGCAACGTTATCCCGGCAACCGTTATCGAATGCGAGCCAATGTACGTGCTCCAGAACAAGACGGTTGAAACAGACGGCTACAATGCCGTTAAGGTTGCTTCAGGCGCTACAAGAGCTAAGCTCGTTAACAAGCCTGATGCTGGTCAGTTCAAAAAGGCTGACGTAGAGGTAAAGAAGTATATCCGTGAGTTCGAGGCTGATGAGGAATATTCTCTCGGTCAGGAAATCAAGGTATCCGATATGTTCAGTGTCGGTGACCACGTTGATGTAAGCGGTGTTTCAAAGGGTAAAGGTTATGCCGGAAACATCAAGCGTCACGGACAGAAGGGTGGTCCTTCAGGCCACGGTTCCATGTACCACAGAAGAGTTGGTTCCATGGGCGCTAACTCCACACCTGCACGTGTTCTCCCTGGCAAGAAGATGCCTGGACACATGGGTGCGGTAAATTGCACAGTTCAGAATTTGAGCGTCGTCATGGTTGACGGCGAGAGGGGTATCCTCGTTCTTAGAGGAGCTATCCCAGGCCCTAAGGGTGGCTTGGTAACAGTTAAGTCATCCGTAAAGGCTAAGTAATGCGACGGGAGGACAAAAGAATGGCTAAATTAGATATTTACAATCTTAGCGGTGCCGTTACTGGTTCGATCGAGCTTAACGACGGAATCTTCGGTATTGAGCCTAACAAGGCTGCTATCGCTGCAGTAATCCGTAACCAGCTCGCTAATCGTCGTCAGGGAACACATTCCACTAAGACAAGAAGCGAAGTAAGAGGCGGCGGTAAGCGCCCTTGGCGTCAGAAGGGTACAGGTCGTGCACGTCACGGTTCCACACGTTCTGCTCAGTATGTAGGCGGCGGAATCATCTTTGGACCTAAGCCAAGAGATTACAGCTACACAGTTCCTAAGAAGATCAAGAGATTGGCTCTTAAGTCTGCTCTTTCTTCTAAGCTCGCTGACAAGAAGATCGTTGTTGTTGATTCTTTCGACATGAACGAGATCAAGACAGCTGAGATGGCAAAGGCCCTCAAGGCATTGAACGTTGAGAACGCTCTCATCGTTTTCGAGGACAAGAATGTAAATGCTGAGCTTTCTGCAAGAAACATTCCTACAGTTAAGACAGCTCTCGTTAATACGATCAACGTATTCGACATTCTTAAGTATGACAGCTTCCTCGTAAGCAAGGCTGCTGTTGAGAAGATCGAGGAGGTATATGTATGATAGCTCAGGACATCATTCTCACTCCTGTAATCACAGAGAAGTCTACTTCCGAGATTGCAGAGGGTAAATACACATTCAAGGTTGCTAAGACAGCAACAAAGACACAGATCAAAGAAGCTGTTGAGAAGCTTTTCAACGTAAGAGTTATCGGTGTTAACGTTACAAACTATGACGGTAAGCTCAGAAGACAGCGTTATGCACTCGGTAGAACACCTTCTTACAAGAAGGCAGTTGTTACGATCGCTACAGAGGCTAAGGACATCACTTACCTCGGCAAGGGCGGCAAGGCAACTAAGGTTGGTAAGAAGTATAAGACATCTATCGAAGAGTTCGGCTTCGGTCAGTAAGGAAAAGGAGTGAAGAAAAATGGCAGTAAAAACATTTAATCCTACTTCTCCGGCTGTTCGTCAGATGACTGTAGCAGATTATTCTGTACTTACTAAGAAGGCTCCTGAAAAGGCACTTCTTGCTACAGCTAAGAAGACAGGCGGACGTAACTCATACGGCCGTATCACTGTTCGTCACATCGGTGGCGGTAACAGAAGAAAGATCCGTATCATCGATTGGAAGAGAAATAAGGACAACATCCCTGCAAAGGTAGTTGCTATTGAGTACGATCCAAACCGTACAGCATTTATCGCTCTTTTGCAGTATGCTGACGGCGTTAAGTCTTACATCCTCTGCCCTGCAGAGACAAAGATCGGTCACGTTATCGTAAGCGGTCCTGATGCAGACATCATGCCTGGTAATGCACTTCCTATCGCTAACATCCCTGTTGGTACGATCATCCACTGCGTAGAGCTTAAGCCTGGTAAGGGTGCTCAGATGGTAAGAACAGCAGGTGCTTCCGCACAGCTCATGGCTAAGGAAGGCGACTATGCTCAGATCCGTCTCCCATCCGGTGAGGTTCGTATGGTATCCGTTAAGTGCCGTGCAACAATCGGTACTATCGGTAACGCAGAGCACGAGAACGTAAACATCGGTAAGGCCGGACGTAAGCGTCACCTCGGTGTTCGTCCTACAGTTCGAGGCGTTGTAATGAACCCTAACGATCACCCACACGGTGGTGGTGAAGGTAAGTCACCTATCGGTCTTCCGGGCCCTGTTACACCTTGGGGTGTTCCAACACTTGGTAAGAAGACACGTAATAAGAAGAAGCAGTCCAGCAAGTTCATTGTTAAGGGCAGAAAGTGATAAGGAGGTTGCGTAACAAATGAGTAGATCTACTAAGAAGGGCTATTTTGTTGAAGACGCCCTCATGAAGAGAATTAAGGCTATGAACGAAGCCAACGAGAAGAAGGTTATCAAGACTTGGTCTCGTTCTTCCACGATCTTCCCTGACTTTGTCGGACATACGATCGCAGTTTATGACGGACACAAGCATATCCCTGTTTATGTAACAGAGGAAATGGTTGGACACAAGCTCGGTGAGTTCGCACCTACACGTAAGTTCGGCGGACACGCAGGCGAGAAGTCTGCTAACGCCCGCTAAGCGTAGAAGGGAGAAAAATTGTGGAAAAGATAATTTTGACAAAAGAAAACATCGAGAAGAATCGCGATGAAATTCTTAAGGCTTATGCACAGCCTTCTAAGAAATTTGCTAGACTTCCGATCCCTACAAAGAAGCAGAAGAAGCTCCTCGGCATCGGAAAAGATCAGGGCAAGGCAACAGCTAAGTACATTCGTGTAACACCTAGAAAGATGAAGATCGTTGCTGATCTCATCAAGGGTAAGTCCATTGACGAGGCTTATGCAATCCTTATGTACACACCTAAGGCTGCATCCCCAATCCTTACAAAGGTACTCAAGTCTGCTGAAGCAAATGCAGTAAACAACAACGGTTTGAACCGTGATGACCTTTATGTTGCAGATGCTTTCGCAAATCCGGGTCCGATCATCAAGCGCTTCATGCCTAGAGCAAGAGGTTCAGCTAACAGAATCAACAAGAGAACAAGTCACGTTACTATCGTTCTCAAGGAAAGAGTATAAGGAGGGTTTCGTAGATGGGTCAGAAAGTTAATCCCCATGGTTTACGCGTAGGTGTCATCAAAGAATGGGACACACGTTGGTATGCCGATAAGAAAACATTCAGCGATTTCCTTGTTGAGGACAAGCAAATCCGTGAGTTTGTAAAAGCAGAACTTGATAAGATCATCAAGCTCGCAGGTAAGGGTTCCAAGAAGCCTTTCGACGACAGCAGAAAGAACATCGCAGGTGTTTCTTCCATCGAGATCGAGCGTAAGGGCACAGACAAGACAACAGTTATCTTGAACGTAGCTAAGCCGGGTCTTGTAATCGGAACAAAGGGTGCCGGAATCGAGGCACTTAAGGCTTCCCTTAAGAAGAAGTTCAAGAAGGATTTCTTCGTAGACGTTAAGGAAGTTAAGAATATCGATAGCAATGCAAATCTCGTAGCAGAGAACATCGCAGCTCAGCTCGAGAACCGTGTAAGTTTCCGTCGTGCTATGAAGAAGGCTATGTCTTCAGCAATGAAGCAGGGCATCCTCGGTATCAAGACAATGTGCTCCGGTCGTTTGGGCGGTGCCGAGATCGCAAGATCCGAGACATATCACGAAGGTACGATCCCTCTCCAGACTCTCCGTGCTGACATCGACTATGGTTTTGCTGAGGCAAACACAACATACGGTCGTATCGGTGTAAAGGTTTGGATCTACAAGGGTGAGATTCTTCCTGCAAAGAAGAACGCAGAGACTAAAGAAGGAGGCGAGAACTGATGTTACTTCCTAAGAGAGTTAAGCACAGAAAGCAGCACCGTGGTCGTATGACCGGTAAAGCTTCTCGCGGTAATTTCGTTGCATACGGTGATTACGGTATCATGGCAACTGAGCCATGCTGGATCAAGTCCAATCAGATTGAGGCAGCACGTATCGCAATCAACAGATATGTAAAAAGAGGCGGTAAGGTCTGGATCAAGATCTTCCCTGATAAGCCGGTAACAAAGCACCCTGCTGAAGCTCGAATGGGTTCCGGTAAAGGTTCACCAGAGTTTTGGGTAGCAGTAGTTAAGCCGGGTCGCGTTCTTTTCGAGATCGCAGGTGTAACAGAGGAGCAGGCTAGAGAGGCTATGCGTCTTGCAGGTCACAAGCTCCCATGTAAGACAAAGTTTGTAATTAGGGAAAAGGAGGAAACTTCAAATGAAGGCTAATGAAATTCGTTCCAAGTCAAGCGAAGAGCTTCAGAAGGAATTGGTTGCTCTCAAAGAAGAACTCTTTAAGCTCCGTTTCCAGCACGCAACAAACCAGCTCGAGAATCCTCAGCAGATCGCTTCTGTTAAGAGAGATATCGCAAGAGTAAAGACAATAATCCGTGAGCAAGAGCTCAAGGCTAACTAAGGGGGATAACGAACAATGGCAGAACGTAATCTCAGAAAGACCAGAGTCGGTCTGGTAACATCTGACAAGATGGAAAAGACAATCGTTGTTTCTGTCGTAGAGCACGTTAAGCACCCGCTCTACGGAAAGATCATGAAGAGAACCTACAAGCTTAAGGCTCACGACGAAGAGAACGTTGCAGGCGTAGGCGACAAGGTTATGGTAATGGAAACTCGTCCTACATCCAAAGATAAGCGTTGGAGATTGGTCGAGATCATCGAAAAGGCTAAGTAATGCAAGGTAGGAGGAAAAATCAATGATTCAGGTTGAATCCAGACTCAGAGCTGCCGATAACACAGGTGCTAGAGAGCTTGCCTGCATTAAGGTACTCGGTGGTTCATGGCGTAAATACGCAAACATTGGTGACGTCATCGTTTGCTCCGTAAAGACAGCTGCTCCTGGCGGCATGGTTAAGAAGGGCGACGTAGTCCGTGCAGTAGTTGTACGTACTAAGAAGGGCGTTAGAAGAGCAGACGGTTCCTACATCAAGTTTGATGAGAACGCTGCAGTAATCATTAAGGAAGACAAGAACCCTCGCGGTACACGTATCTTTGGACCTATCGCGAGAGAGCTCAGAGACAAGGACTACATGAAGATCTTGTCCCTTGCTCCGGAAGTTCTTTAAGGAGGTAACTTAATATGGCTAATAAAATTCATGTTAAGAAAGACGACAACGTAGTCGTTATTTCCGGTAAGGATTCCGGAAAGGTTGGTAAGGTTCTTAAGACTGAGCCAAAGACAGGTCGTGTTTTCGTTGAAGGTGCTAACATGGTTAAGAAGCACCAGAAAGCAAGATCACAGAACGCACCTAGCGGTATCATCGACCGCGAAGGTTCGATCGATGCATCAAACGTTATGCTTGTTTGCCCTAAGTGCGGTAAAGCTACACGTGTTGCACACAAGGTAAACGAGAACGGTTCTAAGGATCGTGTTTGCAAGAAGTGCGGTGCTGTTATCGATACTATCAAGAAGGCAAGCAAGGGGGAGTAAGTAGATGTCCAGATTAAAAGAAAAATATACATCTGAAGTTGCACCGGCATTGAAGGAAACTTTCAAGTATACTTCCGTAATGCAGATCCCTAAGATCGACAAGATCGTTCTTAACATGGGTGTTGGTGAAGTAAAAGACAACCCTAAGGCTTTGGACAACGCTATGCGTGATATGGGTATCATTGCAGGACAGAAGCCAATCTCTACAGTTTCCCGTAAGTCCGTTGCTGCATTTAAGCTTCGTGAGGGTATGAAGATCGGTTGTAAGGTTACACTCCGTGGTGAGAACATGTACAACTTCCTCGACAAGCTCATCAGCATTTCACTTCCTCGTGTACGTGACTTCCGTGGAATCAGTCCTAACTCATTTGATGGACACGGTAACTACGCTATGGGTATCAAGGAGCAGCTTATGTTCCCTGAAATCGATTACGATAAGATCGATAAGATCCGTGGTATGGACATTATCATCGTTACAACGGCTAAGACAGACGAAGAGGCTTTCGAGCTTCTCAAGTTGATCGGTATGCCGTTCCATAAGTGATTAGGAGGATTTAATAATGGCAAAGAAGTCAATGATTCTGAAAGCACAGAAGACTCCGAAACATTCTACACAGCAGCACAATCGTTGTAAGCTTTGTGGACGTCCACATTCTTACATGCGTAAGTATGGCATCTGCCGTCTTTGCTTCCGTGATCTCGCATACAAGGGTGAGATTCCGGGCGTTAAGAAGGCAAGCTGGTAATTTCGTAGCATTATAGGAGGAAAAAATATGCAGATTACAGATGCAATTGCAGATATGCTTACAAGAATCCGTAATGCCGGAACAGCAGGCCATCCGACAGTAATGATCCCTTCTTCTAACTTGAAGAAGTCTATCGCACAGATTTTGTTGGACGAAGGTTACATCGCAGGTTTCCAGTGCATTGAGGACAATAAGCAGGGAATGATCAAGATTACTTTGAAGTATGTTGACGGACGTGAGCCTGTCATCTCCGGTATCAAGAGAATCTCTAAGCCGGGTCTTCGTATCTATGCTGACAAGGAGAACCTCCCTAAGGTATTGGGCGGTCTCGGAATCGCAATCGTTTCTACATCCAAGGGCGTTATGACAGACAAAGAAGCTCGTAAGCTCGGTGTAGGCGGCGAAGTTCTCGCATACGTTTGGTAATCATTAATAAGGTTATAAAAACTCTGAAAAGCGCAGGGCACACGACATATGTGCCACGCGCGTAATCTAAAGAGCAGGAGGAAAAAAATATGTCAAGAATTGGTAGAATGCCGATCGCGATTCCTGCAGGAGTCGAGGTCAAGCTTGACGGCAATCACCTGACTGTTAAGGGCGGAAAGTCCACTCTCGAGATGGATGTACATCCTGATATGACAGTTAAGATCGACGGCGCCGTTATCACAGTTGAAAGACAGAACGACGAGAAGCAGCAGAAGGCTCTTCACGGACTTACACGTTCTTTGATCAACAACATGGTTATCGGTGTATCCGAAGGTTTTTCCAAGGATCTTGAGATCAACGGTGTTGGTTACAAGGCTACAAAGCAGGGTAACAAGATCGTTTTGAACCTTGGTTATTCACACCCTATCGAAATGGTTGAGCCAGAGGGAATCACAATCGAGGTTCCGGATGCTCAGAAGATCACTGTTAAGGGTGCTGATAAGCAGCTTGTTGGTGAGACAGCAGCAAAGATTCGTTCATTCAGACTTCCTGATGCATACAAGGGCAAGGGTATCAAATATGCTACTGAGCACTTGAGAATCAAGGAAGGTAAGACTGGCGCTAAGAAGTAAGCGGGAGGTGTAAACAATGATTAGTAAAGTTGATAAAAACGAAATTCGTAAGAGAAAGCACCTTCGCGTAAGAAAGAAGATCAGTGGTACAGCTGAGTGCCCACGTTTGTGCGTATTCAGAAGTAACGCTAACATCTACGCTCAGGTTATTGATGATACAAACGGTACTACACTTGTAAGTGCATCTTCTCTTGATAAGGATATCCAGGGCAACGGCGGTAACAAGGATGCTGCAGCTGCAGTAGGTAAGCTTGTTGCAGAGCGCGCGCTTGCTAAGGACATTAAGGAAGTTGTTTTCGATCGTGGTGGATACGTATATCACGGCAGAGTAGCAGCTTTGGCTGAGGCAGCTCGTGAAGCTGGTCTCTCATTCTAATCAGGAGGAAATAACATATGGGTTTTGATTCTACAAATATGGAATTAACAGAAAAGGTCATCCATATCAGACGTGTTTCCAAGACTGTTAAGGGTGGTAGAAACATGCGCTTTGCTGCTCTCGTTATCGTAGGCGACGGTAATGGTCACGTTGGTAAGGGTATCGGTAAGGCTGCCGAGGTTCCGGACGCTATCCGCAAGGGAATCGAAGAAGCTAAGAAGAACATCATCGAGGTACCTGTCGTAAACGGCACGATCCCTCACGAGACAGTTGGACTTTATGGCGCTGGTAAGATCATCATGAAGCCTGCTGCAGGCGGTACCGGTGTTATCGCCGGTGGTCCTGTTCGTTCAGTATGCGAGCTCGCAGGTATCACAGATATCCGTACCAAGTCTCTCGGTACAAACAATCCGAACAACATGGTTAATGCCACACTCGAGGGTCTTAAGGGACTCAAGTCAATCGAAAAGGTTGCACGTATTCGTGGTAAGTCCATTGAAGAAATTCGTTAAGGAGGGCTCTTATCATGGCAAAATTGAAAATTACTTTGGTAAAGAGTACCAACAAGTGCACAAAAGTTCAGGCAGCAACAGTAGCAGCTTTGGGTCTCAAGAAGATCGGTCAGTCTGTTGAGAAGAACGATGATTCCGCTATCAGAGGAATGGTTCACAGAGTTGCTCACCTTGTAACTTGTGAAGAAGTTTAATGGAGGTATATAGAAATGAAGCTCAATGAAATGACTTCCAGCGGCAACGCCGCTGCATACCGCAAGGGCCGCGGTGCAGGATCCGGTAACGGAAAGACAGCAGGACGCGGACACAAGGGACAGAAAGCTCGTTCCGGCGGTGGAGTTCGCCCGGGTTTTGAGGGTGGACAAATGCCTCTTTACAGACGTTTGCCTAAGAGAGGATTCAACAACAAGCGCTTCGCTCCTCAGTATATCGAGGTTAATGTCAGCGATCTTGAGAAGTTTGATAACGGTGCTGAGGTTTCTGCAGAGATCCTCGCAGATGCAGGTATCATCTCTCTTCCTAAGGTAAACGACGGCATCAAGATTCTCGGTAACGGTGAGCTCACAAAGAAGTTGACTGTTAAGGCAGTTAAGTTTACAGCTTCTGCTAAAGAGAAGATCGAAAAGGCTGGTGGAACGGCTGAGGAGGTTTGATCATGAGAGGTATGTTTGATTCCTTGATCAAGGCTTTCAGTTTGCCGGAACTTCGTAAGAAGATCCTTTTCACAATCATGATCTTGGGCCTTTATCAGATCGGTGGTCTTATTCCTGCTCCTGGTATTGACAGAGCTGCATTTACAAACCTCGTTAAGAACTGGGGTCAGCTCGGTGGATTGATGGATATCATCTCCGGTGGTGGATTCTACTCGGCAACAATCTTTGCCCTCGGTATTACTCCATACATCAACGCATCCATCATCATTCAGCTTTTGACAGTTGTATTCCCTCAGTTGGAACAGCTCTCAAAAGATGGTGAAGCAGGCAGGAAGAAGATGCAGAAGATCACTAGATATTCTGCGATCGGACTTGCATTCTTGCAGTCTTGCGGAATCATGTGGTCTACAAGAACAGCAATGGTTAATGTACTTCCAAAGCCATTGAACGCAGCACTTATCGTGCTTGCTTTCACGGCCGGTACATGTTTCATCGTTTGGCTTGGTGAGCGTATCAACGAGTTCGGTATCGGAAACGGTGTTTCCCTTATCATCTTCGCAGGTATCGTAACCAGACTTCCGGCGATGGTTAAGCAGGCTTATGAGTTCTGTTCCGGATTGAGCGGTAAGATCTCTGCTAAGGCAAATAGCAGCATCCTTGGTATTTCCACCGGTGTGCTCGCGTTCCTGGCGATCTCCGCAGTAACAGTAGGTCTCATCATTTTCGTTCTTTATGTTCAGAATGCTGAGAGAAGGATCAACGTTCAGTACTCCAAGAAGACTATTGGACGTAAGAGCTACGGAGGACAGAGTTCATACATCCCGATCAAGGTTAACCAGTCAGGCGTTATGCCGGTTATCTTTGCAATGTCTATCCTTTCTTTGCCGAACTTCATCTTTACGTTGTTCCTTCAGAAGTCAGATAGCTTATTTGCAACATGGTGCCGTGACTTCGGTACAAGCCCTTGGTACTACGTAGCAGAATTCTTCTGTATCATACTTTTCACATTCTTCTATTCGTTGATCCAGTTCAACCCATTGGAGATTGCGAACAGCATTCAGAAGAACGGTGGATTTATCCCCGGTATCAGACCTGGTCGTCCGACAAAGGATTTCATCCTCGGAACAGCTAACCGTTTGAACTGGGTGGACGCTTTGTTCCTTGCATTCATCGTTTTGGTTCCTACTCTTATCTCGAGCTTGCTCGATCTTGGTATGGTATGGTTCGCAGGAACTTCCGTATTGATCCTTACAGGTGTTGCTAACGATCTCGTAGTTCAGATCGAGAGCCAGCTTGTAACAAGAAACTACAGAGGATTCCTTGATTGATCATCATAAAGATTAAAAAAATGACCGCTTTCACTTGGAAGGCGGTCTTTTTTGTTTTCGAAAAAGCATAAAATAGCGAAAAAGAGTGCAATTATTTAAAAATGCGTTTATAATACAAACGTTTGAAAACTAACAGAACGGAAGTGTTTATTATATGAAGCTTATTATTCTTGGTGCACCGGGTTCAGGAAAAGGAACCTCGGCTACATATTTAAGAGAGAAGTACAACCTCGCTCACATCTCCACGGGAGATATCTTCAGAGCAAACATCAAGGGTGGTACTCCTTTGGGCGTTGAAGCAAAGAGCTACATCGACAAGGGTCTTCTCGTACCGGACAGCGTAACTGTTTCCATGGTCGAGGACAGACTTAACGAAGATGACTGCAAGAAGGGATTCATTCTTGACGGATTCCCGAGAACTATCGCACAGGCTCAGGCTCTTGACGAGATCCTCTCGAAAAAGGGCGAGTCCATCGACGCAGTCTTGTCTATCGTTGTTGACGATGAGACCATAAAGGGCCGCGTATCCGGAAGAAGAGTCTGCGAGAAGTGCGGCGAGAGCTACAACGTAACATTCAGACCTACTAAGGTCGAGGGTGTCTGCGATTCCTGCGGCGGCAACGTTGTTCAAAGAGATGACGACAAGCCGGAGACAGTCGAGGCAAGACTTAAGACTTACTACACAAACACACAGCCTTTGATCGATTTCTACGACAAGAAGGGAATCATCATCGAGGGCGATAACAATAAAGATCCTGAGATCTGTAGACAGCAGCTCGAGGATGGCCTCAAGGCTAAGGGACTCATCTGAGTTCAAAAGAGGTGATTTCATGGTTGAGATCTTATCCGATTATGAATTAGACAAGATGAGAGCTGCGGGTAAGCTCGTAGCCAAGATCTTGAAGGAGCTTAAGAAGGAAGCAAAGCCCGGCGTGTCCACCAAGTATCTTGATGACGTCGCTCAAAGGATCATCAAGGAGGCAGGCGGTTCTGCTCCGTGTGTAGGTTACGGTAACCCGCCGTTCCCGGCAGCGATCTGTACGTCGATCAATGACGAGGTCGTACATGGGATCCCGACAGATGATATAATCCTCAAGGACGGAGATATCATCACATGCGATGTAGTGGCTGAGCTTGACGGTTTCTGCGGAGACGCAGCAAGGACTTTCCTCATCGGAGATGTTGACGAGAAGACAAAGCTTCTCGTGCAAAGAACAAAGGAAGCATTCTTCAAAGGCCTGGAGCAGGTTAAGATCGGTAACAGGATAGGCGATGTAAGCCACGCGGTCCAGGAACATGCAGAGTCTTTCGGATACGGAGTCGTCAGGGTACTGACAGGTCACGGTATCGGAAGAGAGATGCACATGGAACCGGATGTTCCGAACTATGGTAAGCCGGGAAGAGGACCAAGGATCGTAAAGGGAATGGCCTTCTGTGTAGAACCGATGATCAACATGGGTACTGAGAAAGTATTACTGTGTGATGATGAATGGACAATAGTAACCGCAGACGGAAAGCCGTCGGCACATTATGAGAACACGATAATCATAACGGAAAATGGACCGGAAATGACAACTTTTGAGGAGGAATGACATGTCAAAAGAGGACGTAATCGAAGTAGAGGGTAAGGTAGTAGACGCATTGCCGAACGCAATGTTCAAGGTTGAGCTTGATAACGGACACATCGTTCTTGCTCATATCTCGGGCAAGCTTCGCCAGAACTATATCAAGATCCTTCCGGGTGATAAGGTAACAATGGAACTTTCACCATACGATCTCTCCCGTGGCAGGATCACATGGAGAGCCAAGAACTAAAAAAATGATTGCCTTGCGGATGCTGCAAGGCATTTTTTTCCTCTTGAAAAATATCTGAGACGGCGTAAAATCTAATCCGCAGCAAGCGGTCCGGGACCGTTGAAACTGCTTCTTTTGAACCATAAAAAAAGTTCTTGCAAAAATAAAGTTTTCTGCTACAATATATTAGCATGCGCGTAAAAGGCGCTAAATTTGCGTTGAGAAAAACCAGGAGGTAAAAAATGAAGGTTAGACCATCAGTAAAGCCTATGTGCGAAAAGTGCAAGGTTATTCGCCGAAACGGTAAAGTCATGATCATTTGCTCCGATCCTAAGCACAAGCAGAAGCAAGGCTAAGGATGACGCCAAGAGAACGGATTTAGCCCTGTTCAAGTCTTGGTAAGTAAGTCCTGACACGACTTAAAAAACAATTTAGGATATTACACGTTCATGTAGGGGCGGCTGCTTTCCTAACCCGAAAGATCCTTACGCTGCGTGTCGATATATAAATAATTAACATTTAACTGTTCAAATGGAGGTACAGAAATGGCTCGTATTGCCGGTGTTGATTTGCCAAATGACAAGAGAGTAGAGATCGCTCTTACTTATATCTATGGCATTGGTAAGACAAATGCAGCAAGTATCATCAAGGATACTGGTATCAATCCTGACACAAGAGTTAAGGATCTCTCAGAGGAAGAGATCGCTAAGATTCGTGATCAGATCGAAAACAATTACACAGTAGAGGGTGACCTCAAGAGAGAGGTAGCTCTTAATATCAAGCGTTTAACTGAAATCGGATGCTATCGTGGCCGTCGTCACAGGAACAAGCTCCCGGTAAGAGGTCAGCGTACAAAGACAAACGCACGTACTCGTAAGGGTCCGAAGCGTACTGTTGCTGGCAAGAAGAAGTAATCAGGGAGGTAACAAGTAATGGCAAAGGCAGTTAAAAAGGCCGCAGTTAGACCTAAGAAGCGTGAGCGTAAAAATATTGACAAAGGTCAGGCTCACATTCACGCAACATTCAATAACACAATCGTTACAATAACAGATACTCAGGGAAATGCTATCTCTTGGGCTTCCGCCGGTGAGATGGGCATGAGAGGTTCACGTAAGGGTACACCATTCGCAGCACAGATGGCTTCTGAGGAAGCTGCCAAGAAGGCTGTTGATCACGGTATGAAGACTGTTGAAGTTTTCGTTAAGGGACCTGGATCCGGACGTGAGTCTGCAGTTCGTGCTCTTGCAACAGCCGGACTTGAAGTAACAATGATCAAAGATGTTACACCTGTTCCACACAATGGTTGCAGACCACCGAAGAGAAGAAGAGTATAATCCGAGCTTTAATACGGATAACGATTATTATTAGTTAGAAAAGAGGATTTAGAGATGGCAAGAGATATGACACCTGTCCTTAAGAGATGTAGAGCTCTTGGTATTGAGCCGACATATCTTGGTATAGATAAAAAGTCCAACAAGAATAGGACAGCAAGACCTAAGAAGCAGAGTGAATATGGCATGCAGCTCAAAGAGAAGCAGAAGGCCAAGTTCATTTACGGCGTTCTTGAGAAGCCTTTCAGAAACTACTTCGAGAAGGCAAAGAAACTTAAGTACGGCACGACCGGTGAAAACCTTATGATTCTTCTCGAGACAAGACTTGACAACGTTATTTTCAGACTCGGTTTCGCTCGTACAAGAGCTGAAGCTAAGCAGATCGTAAGCCACAGACACGTTCAGATCAACGGAAAGTGCGTAAACATTCCTTCCTACCGTGTTAACGTTGGTGACGTTATCGAGATCAGAGAGAAGGCTAAGGCCTCCCAGAGATACAAAGATATTATCGATGCTACACACGGACACGTTGTTCCTGAGTGGCTCGAGGCAGATGAGGATAAGCTCAGCGGTAAGGTTGTAGCTATTCCGAGATCTGAGCAGATCGATGTACCGGTAAACGTAGTTGCTATTGTCGAGTTGTATTCCAAGTAATATCTATAAGTTACTACTGAGAATACTGCTTAAAGCGAAAAGCCTATAGGAGGAAAAAAATGATTGAAATCTTAAAACCAACAGTTGAGTGTGCTGAAATCAGCAATGATGGTTCCTACGGCAAATATGTTGTAGCTCCGCTCGAGCGTGGCTATGGTACGACACTTGGCAACTCGCTTCGTAGAGTACTTCTTTCTTCCCTTACGGGTGCAGCTGTTAC
>JAILPW010000032.1:0-23850 GCA_024699245.1 Clostridia bacterium
TCGATCATTGTCGGATCAACTAGACATATATGTTTAGCCGTACACTTAGAATAATCATCAGACCAGGTATATTCGATCGGTCCCCACATGTTATCAGGTTGAATAACCACCTTGGTTGCAATATCCGTTCCGTTTTCCATGCATATGGTATCGTATCCTACAACAGCGTTTACAGGTTCAATGATCTTACAATCTATCAAATTAAATATTCCGTTTTCAAAGTAAATAGATCCCTTCTCAGATTTATCATTTATAAGAGCATTTTCAATTGTCAGCGTTCCATCATATGAAACAATACCTGCGCTTTTACCTTGACATTCGACGTAAACATCCCTGATCATAATTGACTTAGCCAGAATACACGAATAATCAGGATTATCATTTGAAATTATCAATTTGTTATTTCCTTTTATAGTTGCACCTTCATTTAGCTCAAGGAAACCGGTCAAAGATGAAGGACCTTGTATATCGATAATCAAATCAGAAATAAAACTTCCAATAACCATTTTCTCTGAATCATAATCACAGATTCCGTTAATATGGAGAGTTTTGTTTTCAAAATCATAACAGAAAACTCCATCACCCAGTATATCGTTACAATTGTTACGATCAACTATATTTCCGGCAACTTGAAGATTACAAAATACATCAGTAATTAATCCGGTATAAGGATCAGTAGACGTTTTTCTATAACAACTATATCTAACACGGTCATAGGTCCAAGTGTTATCACTACTTATAAATGTTCCGTTGTATATGGTAATATTTTTATATTGTGAATCAATAGCAAGACCAGTCGATAAGTTTTTATTGATTACTGTACAGTAGTCGATAATCAAATCACTATAAGTCCAAATTACTGTTGAATAATTCCCGATAATATACCCGTTTCCGGTTATAGTTAAACAATTTATATTATCAACATATAAATATTTACCATCAGCAAACTCAAGGGTATGACCGTCAAGATCCAAAGTAACAGATCGTTTAACATATATAGTCTTTTCAGATTTTATTGAAGAAGTAAGTTTTATTGTCGGGTTCGTGATGGAATTATCATTTAAAGCATTTATAAGCGAATCATAAGAACCAACTTCAACGATTTCACCTGCTGCATTGACTTTATTATTCAGACTCGGTGCTAACAACGGTACAAAAACAGCAAATAAGATTACTGTAATCATAGAAAGAGCTATCGATCTCAACTTTCTCATAAAAACCTCCAATTCACAAAAAAAAAGATACGTTTAAACAGAAAAGAACCGTTCAAACATCCCTATTTACAAATTTATTTTATAATATGAAGATTTGTATGTAAACAAATAACCTGCTTCATTATGAAGCAGGTTATCAGGTATCATGGTGCGGATGACAGGACTTGAACCTGCACTTGGTTGCCCAAACTAGCACCTGAAGCTAGCGCGTCTGCCAATTCCGCCACATCCGCATTTAATTGGCTTATTGATTTTACATTACAGTTTTCAAAAAATCAAATATTACTTCTGCTATAACACATAATAAAGACCTGAAGGATTCAGCGGTTCCTTAAAAGATATTATGATGAAGACTTAATCTCTTTCAATGGCATAATCCATACATATCTGTGTAAACTCCTGTGACTTAACGAACTCATTGAAAACCTGCTCCTTGGTCATTCCTTTCTTCATTGAATCAAACCAGAAATTCAAACCATCATCATCAGGTTCGCGTCCCATGAAAGCTCTATACATTCTAGTGAGAAGTTCCTTATCACTATAATTGTGGTCATTGAACTCCTTACTGAAGAAGAACTCATACGCTGCTTGAGAACCGGTAAGTTCAAGATTAGTTAGACCTAAACTCCAGAATTTAAGTCCTTCTTCATCAGGTTCTCTTCCCAGACACTCTGTATAAAGCCTTGTTGCGAATTTTATTGCCTTCTCAGAAGCAATTGTGGCTTTGGCGCCTGTCGCTCCTGATTTAACACCGTAAGCAGCACATACATTGCACCATTCAGTCGAGTTGATAAAACCTTCTACCACTTTATCTCGTCCTTCAGTCTTAAGGCTGTTCAGCCAAAAATCGAATCCCTTGGAATCTTCAGAAGCCTTTCTATCGAAAAATACAGAGTAAAGTACTTCAAGGAACTGTTCGTCTGATAATTCTCTGTCTTTAAACTCCTGGCTCAGAAGGAACTCCTTGGCACACTGTGCTCCGTTAAGATCGCCGTTATCTACATGCTTACTCCAGAATGCCTTCCCTTCCGGCTCGGAAGCTCTTCCAAGAACTACTACATACAATCTCTCTACAAAATCGGAGAACGGAATATCATTTGTATCTGTTGTAGGTACAATAGGATCAGGGTTTTGAACAAAAGGAATATCCTGTACATCTATAGTCTGAGTCTCAAAATCCCCATTTACAAATGTTGCAGTATAAGTGGTTGTTCCTTTGGATGATGTTGTTGCCGGTATTTTAACAGTTGAAACAGAAGTAACGGTTTCTGTTTCGACAATTGAACTGTCATTAATGTTTTCACGTTTTGCCGTACATTTTGAATAATCATCTGACCAGGTGTATTCCGTCTTTTTCCATTCGTCCAAAGTGTCATCATTTTGAAGAACCGGAATGTCTTGTATATCCTTGGTCTGAGTTTCAAAAGCTTTGTTATCAAAAGCAGCTGTATATGTTGTTGTGCCCATGGATGATGTCGTAGCAGGTGTCTTGACCTTAGATACTGATGTAACCGTTTCAGTTTCACAGATTGAGCTGTCATAGATGTATTCGCGTTTGGCAGTACAACTTGTATTATCATCCGACCAACTGTAATCAGTTTCTTTCCAACAGTCATCAGGTCTTATGTTTATATAACTTGCAGGATCTCCGTTTTCATAATAGATATAGTTTTCGTTTATATATGATCCTTCAGGTTCATATATATTGCAGTCTTTAAGTTCAAGAGATTTAAGATCAGAATAATAGCTAATGAAAAAATTACTCGTATTACTGATTATCTCGGCATTATCAATCAATAAATCATCAGCTGACATTATAAACGTTCCTGCATTAACTACTAACGATACATCCTTTATTGTTAATGATGAAAAATCACCGGAATAGAATGCAATAAATGTTTCATCTGTATTCAGGGTCAATCTGTTATTTCCGGTTATCGTTGTATCACCGGATATATAAAAGTATCCGTCTATCTCTACATCATTTGATATATTGACTGTAACATCATCAATATAAAACATGTACGAACACTTTTGAATATCACTGGAGTAATCATCCTTGATAAATAAGGTCTTAGTCCAAATATCATAACTAAAAACACCATTGTTCAGAATATCATTACAGTTATCATAAGTGACTCCCGTACCATCGATCTTCAGACCGCAAGAATTCAGATTATACTGAAAATAGTTTGTTCCTTCATCTACGCTTACAGTAGCTAAAGGGATCTGAATATCTTCTCCCATTTCAGAAAAACTGTTATAGATTCCGGAACAAAGCAAAATATCTCCTGATGAATTAAAACAACTGCCTGATGTTTTACAACCGTTATCAAGAAAAACAGATACACATATCAGTTTTCCTTTGATCATTTCGACCAGATAACCTTTGTTTGATCCATAGATATAATCATTATCACATCCTCTTATAACTACAGTGTCATCCTCTTTTACTGTATCGATATATATCCTCTCATTATCCTTAAACTTGATTGAATAACCATTAAGATCAAGAATGATGGACGTGTGGATAGTTAAGCTGTCACAATTCTCAAGTCCTTGTGTCAATCTGATGGTCTTACCCGTGTTGTCATAACTTCCTGTAGCAGAAATCATCTCTCCGGGTGTACATACTTCAATAACATCATCATCAGCGTTTACATTAACACTAAACAACGGAATTACAGAAGTCATCATAAAAGCGATCAATATCGCTGACGCCAATGCAATAACGAGGGATCTAACTTTCTTCATAAAAACCTCCGCACACAAATAACCAATGCGAATAGAAACGATCAAATTATGCATACACACTAATATTTTACAACATTATCGGTTTAGAAATAAACACAGATTCAATCTTGGATAACAATAATATCCGAGAAATGTCCGAAGAAATATAAGATGATACTCCAGAAACCTAATATGTCTTCTCTCGAAAAAGATGAGTTCATCCATATGTTCGATGAACCGTACGAAGGCGTACTTCTAGGCGGCGCCGTCCTAGGTGGTCACTTCGGAGAAGGTATCGATCTTGTCGGAGACAGACTAAAAGGCGTTATTATCGTTGGAGTAGGTATTCCTCAGATAAGTCCTGAAAGAGAGATCTTATGTAATTACTACTCTGAGAAGTTCGGTGACGGATATGCATTTGCCTATAGATTCCCGGGTTGGGAAAAAGTCCTTCAGGCTGCAGGAAGAGTAATACGAACGGAAGAAGACGAAGGATTCGTACTCCTTATAGATGATCGACTTGAAAAACCTGAATATCTTACCCTTTATCCTGATAACTGGCAGATCTAGATATCCGCTTTTCCTAAAACAAATAAATACGGGAGTCACTATCGTGGCTCCCGTAATAATATCAATTATTTTCTCAACCTCTGTCTATAGCATAATCCTTACAGATCTGAGTGAACTCTGCTGATTTAACGAATTCATTGAATACATCTTCTTTTGTCATTCCGTTCTTCATGTTATTAAGCCAGAAATTCATTCCGTCTTCGTCAGGTTCACGACCCATGAAGGTTCTGTACATTCTCGTAAGAAGTTCCTTATTATCAAAGTTATGATCATTAAACTCTTTACTGAAGAAGAATTCATGAGCTGCCTGAGCTCCTGTAAGTTCGAGGTTGGTAAGACCAAGACTCCAGAAGTTGAGACCATCAGTCTCAGCATCTCTTCCGAGACACTTGGTATAAAGCCTCTCCGCAAATGCAATTGCATTCTTCGAAGCAATAGTTGCTTTCGCTCTTGTTGCTCCGGACTTAACTCCGTAAGTAGCACAGATGTTGCACCACTCTGTTGAGTTGATGAATCCATCAACAACTTTGTCTCTTCCTTCAGTCTTCAAACTGTTCATCCAGAAGTTGAAGCCATCCTTATCAGCTTCTGCATCTCTGTCAAAGAAAGTCTTGTAGAGAACTTTCAAGAAATCCTCATCGCTCAAGTTCCTGTCATTGAATTCTTTACTCAAAAGGAACTCATTGGCACACTGAGCACCATTAAGATCACCATTACCAACATGCTCACACCAGAAAGCTTTTCCTTCAGGTTCTGAAGGTCTGTTAAGAGCTACAACATAAAGACGCTCAACAAAATCTTCAAACGACGGATCATAAACAGGATCCGGAACAATAACAGGTATGTTCTGAACATCCTTCGTCTGGGTAGAAAAATTCTTATTTAAGAAAGTAGCTGTGTAAGTAGTTGTTCCCTTTTCAGAAGTTGTTGCAGGGGTCTTTACTTTCGAAGTTGTAGTAACTGTTTCTGTCTCGACCACAGTTTCATCAACAACACATACACGTTTGGCTGTGCACTTTGAGTAGTCAGAGGACCACGTATATTCGATATCGCTCCACATATTATTCGGCTGAATAACGACCTTATTTGCAGGATCCGTTCCGTTTTCCTTAAATATTTTATTATACCCGATAACTGCATTTTCAGGTTCAATGATCTTACAATCCTTTAATGAGATTGTATTACTTCCGAATACTATTGCAGCACTTTTTGTATCAACGGTTATAGATGCATTATCAATTGCTAAGGATCCTTCATAGCATTGAATACCGTTGTCTGTGCAGTTTATATCAATTGAAACATCCTTAATAAGAATATCATCAGCTGCAATACATCCGAATTCTGAAGAACCACATGAAATCTTTAACTTATTATTTCCTGTTATTATCGTACTATAATATAAGTCAAAAATTCCTGTAATAGATGAAGGTCCTTGTACATCGATAATCAACTCTGGAATCTTGCTTTGAATAACTTTTTCATTTGGATCAAAATCACAATCACCGTTAATCGAGAGAGTTTTTGTTTTATAGTCGTAACTAAAAACTCCGTCACCGAGAATATCCTTTGCGTTGTCCTGATAAACTGCGTTATCAGCTACTTTAAGACGACTAAATACAGTTGTTGTTTTACCTGTTTTATCATCTTTATAGCAAGTATAGTAGTTTGATTGATTTTTATCAACATTGTCAATCCAGACCGTATTAAAACCTATAAATTTACCTTCATAAATAGTTATTATACTAGAATACGTATTAATTGCCTTACCAGTACTATCATACTTATTCTCAATCGTACCGGATTCAATAATCAGTTTTCCGCAATCTAGATAAACTACTCCACCGCCTGGGAAACTACCACCAATATATCCGTTTCCGGTGATAGTTACTATATCACTTGAATTATCCGGTTCAATTTTTAAATAATCTCCATAAGCAAAATCAAGAGAATAACCATTAAGATCTAATGTACAAGGGAAATTTACACTGATAGTATCATCCGCTATAAAAGATGAAGTAAGTTTAAAGGTCTTACCTTCATTAAGACCACTTTCCAATGCAGTAACAAAAGAATCATAAGAACCAACTTCAATAACATCTCCTGCTGCATTTACATTGTTGGCAAGTCCTGATGTAAAAAGCGGAATAAAAACTGATAATAAAATTACCGTTACTAAAGACAAAACTAACGATTTGAACTTTTTCATAAATATCCTCCAATTTCCGAAAAAGAGCACATTAAAAACAGTGTATTGTTCTAGTATTTTCCAACAAAATACATTATACTTTACAAATTAATTTGTGGATATAGTGACATAATATGAACAATAGATACAAAAAAGTTTTACCGGCTACAACATGTAATTCTACAGATTCAAATCCCTTAAAAGATCCAGATAAGAGTCATATGTACCCTCGAGTTGAATATCAAGACATCTGGTAGTATAAAGCGAGAGCATTTTCAGTGTATTATAATCGACCTTGATCATAAATAGCTTTTTAATATCAGATTGGATGAAATAATTCAAAGCTTTGATACCCGCAGAACTCATGAGCATCATTTCCTCAAAAGTTCTGCCTTCGCCATAACATTCCACGCAGTGAGCATCACCAGTCGAATAACTAAGATAAGCTGCTGTTTTGAGCTCTTTGTCGCAGGTATTGCAGATCTCATATAGAATGCAGTAACCGAGAAGATATAAGAATCTCCAATTAAATGCCGAAAAGATCAAAAGGTGATCTTCTGGTGTTTTCGATAAAGCAAAGTATGTGTATACGCATAGTTCATACATTACTTTGGAGTTTGTATTATCGATATATGAAGTAGACAATAGCTGACCGATATGAGCCGCGCAGGTCATGGCTTCCAAAGAATTCATTATCTCGGAATTGGAATAAACGATGGAGAATTCCTTAAGATAGTAATAGTTTCCGGTCATCGAAACAACGATATCGCAGACCATGAACGGAATAGTCGCGGAAAGGAGCTTACTTCCCTGCTTTCCTGATCCTTTGACACAGATATTGATAACGCCCGCCTCAGACGAGAGGAACGTAATTATCCTGTCTTTATCTTTGAACTCACCGGATCTTAAAATGACACCGCGAAGTGAGATCGGTTCAGATGCCATCAGTCATCCTCCTCGACAAAATAACCGTACTGCTTAAGGTACAGATCGTCGTTCTTCCAATCCTCTCTGACTTTTACGAACAGTTCAAGAAACACCTTACATCCCGTAAGTCTTTCAATATTGATCCTGGCCTTGGTGCTGATACGCTTGATCATCTGACCATCTTTTCCAAGAAGGATACCCTTATGGGACTTACGCTCACAAATAATGGATGCGTGGATAACGACCATTTCCCTGTCATATTCGTCCTTAGCATTATCCTTGAACTTCTCCTTGAATTCATCAACAACAACAGTAGTTCCGTGCGGAATCTCCTGATTTGTATAATGTAGGATCTGTTCTCTAATAAGTTCGGAAGCGATCTCTCTTTCAGTCTGGTTAGTCATAACTTCAGAATCAAAAAGTCTCGGACCTTCAGGAAGTCTTTCCTCGATAGCTTTAAGGAGAACATCAACGTTATCACCTGTTCTCGCACTGATCGGAATAACTTCATCAAAATCGAAAAGTGCAGAATAATTGCTGATAGTAGGAAGAAGTGACTCCTTGGATATATCGTCGGACTTGTTGATCGCGAGGATAACCTTCTTCTTATTTTGTTTGCAAAGTTCCAAAAGCTTCTTCTCAACAGCTGCAGGCTCAGTAAATCTTCCGTCCGCCATGAGGAGAACGATGTCAGAATGCTTAGCGCTGTTAAATGAATTCTCAACCATGATCTTGGAAAGTTCAGACTTCGGATTATGTACACCGGGAGTATCAACGAAGATAAGCTGAGAATCTTTGCCATTATATATAGATCTAATATTTGTTCTTGTTGTCTGAGGCTTGTGAGATACGATGGCAAGCTTCATTCCTGTTATATAGTTGAGCAATGTGGACTTACCTACGTTCGGACGACCCAGGATCGATACATATCCAACATGCTTACATGGCGTACCTGCCTCAAAAGCGACATTTTTATTCTTCATCTCGCCTTCATGAGAAACAAATTCGATCTCATCTTCGAAGGCTAATCCGATATCGAACATGAGCTTTTTCTGCCAGAAGATCATCTGTGATTCGTCTTCTGCTTCAATATGATCAAATCCCAAAAGATGGAGCATCGAATGAACGAAAAGGAATGCTGCTTCCCTCTCGATGCTGTGTCCGTATTCCAGTGCCTGCTTTTCGCAGACCTCCGGACATAAAACAACGGAACCCAGGCAGATGACCTGTTCACCGTTCTGATCATACTCAAAATCTGATGGATCCAGTTCACCATTAAGTTTGCCGTTTCTCATGTCGAGCATCGGGAACGAAAGAACATCAGTGACCTTATTGACATTTCTGAATTCCGCATTCATCTTACGTATCTTCTCGGAACCTACCAAAGTAAGATTAACGTAAATCTTATCCTGATTTTTAGTAAGGATAAAAGGCATGATATCTTCTTCGACGATCTTTTCGCATGCTTTTTCGAAAAGGGGCATAAAACCGTTTATGGTCTCAGAAGAATATTTACGCTGTTCATTGCTTAAGATTATTTTCATTCAGGATATTTGATCCTTTCGTGGAATTGACCCGAATAGATATTCAGGAAGGCTTTGATGATCTTCTCAAGATCATCGAAAGACAATTGGGATTTAACAAGCTGATCTTCTTCGATCTTATGCTTGATGAGTTTTCTGATGATACTCTCACACTGAGCAATATCAGTGGTCTTAGCAGATTTCAAAGCTGCCTCACAGGTATCAGCGAGCATGATGATAGCCGCTTCCTTGGTATTAGGAACCTCACCCTTATATCTGTAATCATCAGGGTTAGGCTCAGGAAGGCCCTTGAGCTTAGCTTCTTCGATCGCCTTTTTATAAAAATATGATGGATAAGTATTACCATGATGCTGATTGATAATATCAATGAGCGCCTTAGGAAGATTATCCTTCTGAGCCATCTTAACACCGTCTTCGGTATGAGCCGTAATGATAGCGCAGCTCTCCATAGGAGTTAATACAGTATGAGGATTGTAATCCTTCTGGTTTTCCGTAAAATATCCCGGATTATTGAGCTTGCCGATATCGTGGAAATATGAACCGACACGGCAAAGGAGCGCGTCCGCACCGATAGCATCAGCTGCAGCATCGGCAAGATTAGCAACCATCATGGAATGTTGGGAAGTACCCGGTGCCTCGATAAAAAGTCTCTTCAAAAGCGGCTGGCTCGGCTGCGAGAGGTTAATGAGCTTAACAGGAGAAACCGCTCCCGATATAAGTTCAAAGATAGGTGTAAGACCAATGGCAGCAACTATTGAGATAGATGAAGACAATGCTGACATCGTAAATGAATCAATATAACCGTTTCTGGTCGATCCGTTAAGGAAGTTAAGTATAACAGAAACAACAGATACACTTAATGTCGGGAAAATGATAAGAGCCGCAGAGTTGTTATTAGCTTTGTTCCTTCCGGATAATGAAGCAGATACGACGATTCCTGCCAATGACGACATGAACATCTCCGAGTCAAATGAATAGATCGGCCACATATAGACCAGAATGAATACCGAAAGGATAATCGAATCAGTTACACCGAGGAACGATGAGCATATCGTAGTAAAGAACAATATTGCTACAAGCTGATAAGAAATACTTGAAGCGTAAAGACCTACTACAACAGGAATGGCAAAGATGATGCAAAGTGCCAGAAAGATCCTGAAATCAACTTTGATCTTATCCTTGCGAAGTCTCAGATAGAAGACCATGATAACAGTAACTGCCGCCACATAGAGCATAACTCTGAATAAGAGAAGATAATCAAACGAATCCTCGGAAAGAAGCTCCAGATCGCTTAATATCTGATAATTATGCTCAGTGATAACTTCGCCTGCAGATATGATCTTAGTTCCCTTCTGTATCTCGACCGGATTATCCATTACCTCATTATAGGCATTCTGTGCAGCCTCATTGGTAGCCGCATCATCAAAAACAGCATTAGGCTGAAGGATACCGGACATAGTCCTGTTCAAAAGATCACTATATGGATCAAAAGTATTATCCTCTTCGAAAATGGATTTAAGCTGATTATTGAGCTGGATATTAAGACTATCACTGTCAGCAATATCCATCATAAGGATCTCAGTAACCGAATTAGCCTTATCTTCAAGATAGTTAAAAGCGCTGAAAGACATGGAAAGATATGTCTCGGCATCTTCCTGGGACATACTGTAATCCATCGTATCCCTGACATTAGCGATAAGAGTGTCGATTATAGGCTGAAGATCAGATACCTTCGTACCGTAATCATCCAAAGTCATTGCTCTGGACTGTCTTACCAGCTGGAAAAAACTCTTAACGTTGGCAATATTATCAGAAGACTCCGATCCCGACCTTACCATGATGGTCTTAACGGAATTCTTGGCCATTACGGCATCGTACTTGGTCTGATAATTATCGATGACATTACGAGAAGCATAAATATCGGAGGTGGCTACAGATCCTATAGTGTAGTCGTACTTTACAGGTATATATCCGAAAAACACAGAAACCGTCACAGTTACGAGAACTGCGATAGCTACGATAATTCCTATAGCTCGCTTAAGCCTTCTGTGCATCAAGAATCCTCCGTCTTACTCTTTTCTCTGTCGGCATATGCACGAACGATCCTCTGAACAAGCGGATTACGAACGATATCTGCCTCTCCTAAACTAATTAATGATACACCATCTACGCCCTTAAGTACATCCATGGAGTCATAAAGGCCTGATACTACGCCCCTTGGAAGATCAATCTGAGTGAAGTCTCCGCAAACGCATGCACGGCAGTTCATACCGATTCTTGTTAAGAACATCATCATCTGATCGACAGTGGTGTTCTGCGCCTCATCCAAAAGAACATAAGCATCATCCAGGTTCCTTCCTCGCATAAATGCAAGAGGAGAAACCTCGATAAGTCCCTTATCATAATACTTTTCGAAGTTTTCCTGACCAAGAAGAGCAATGAGCGCATCATATATAGGTCTCATGTAAGGGTTAACCTTTTCAGCAATATCACCCGGCAGGAATCCAAGCTTCTCACCTGCTTCAACTGCAGGTCTGGTTAAGATGATCCTTGATACTTCCTTATTTCGAAAAGCCTTAACGGCCATGGCTACACCGAGGAAAGTCTTTCCCGATCCGGCAGGACCGCTGCAGATAACAAGCTCGCTTCTCTTAAGCGCATCAATATAGAATCTCTGACCTAAGGTCTTAGCTTTCAAAGGTCTGCCGCTATATGTGGTAAAGAAAACTTCATCCTTCATCTGAAGGAACTCTTCGAGCTTGCCGCTGTTTTCGAGAAAGATAACATAATCAACGAGCATAGGATCGATCTCGTTCTTGTCTGACAGTTCAAGAAGACCTGAGATAGCTTCCTTAGCACGAAGGACCATCAGGTTGTTGTCACCGTTGATGACGACTGAATTGCCGTCAACTTCAATGGAGACGTTATACTCGCTTCTAACTTTATTAAATAATGTTCCTACACTTACTATGTCAGAACGACAATCTTCGATTCTTTCTATCATTGTTACCTCATTTGCCGGGATCTATAGGTGTTAGTCTGGCCAAAACTTCTTTGTAATACTCAGGAAGGTCAACTTCAAATTCAAGTCTCTCTCCGGTCCTCGGATGAATGAACGATATCGACTTACTGTGAAGCGCCTGTCCTTCAAGACCGTATGCAGGTCTTCTGCCGCTATATATCGGATCTCCAACGGGCGGATGTCCAATGTATGACATGTGAGCCCTGATCTGATGGGTCCTTCCTGTCTCGAGAAGAAGTGAGAGATCAGTAGCTTCTTTGTATCTTTGAACTACTGTAAAGTGGGTAACGGATTCTTTACCCTCTTCCCTTACTGTCATCTTTCTTCTGTCAGTGGAAGATCTTCCGATAGGTGCATCGATAGTTCCCTTATCAGGAGAAACGATTCCGTGAACGATACATCTGTACTGTCTTACTATCTCATGCTTAGCGAGCATATCAGCCAGAGCCTGATGAGTCTCGTTATTCTTAACAGCGATCATGATCCCTGATGTATCTTTATCGATCCTGTGAACTATACCGGGTCTGATAACTCCGTTAATATCTGACAGATTTCCCTTGCAATGATGTAAAAGAGCATTAACCAGAGTATCCTCGTGATGACCGCATGCAGGATGAACTACCATTCCCTGCGGCTTATTGATGATAATTAGATCATCATCCTCATAAACTATATCTAGAGGGATATCCTGCGGCTTGGTGTCAGTCTCGACAGGAGCCGGAATATCTATCGTTATCTTATCCCCGGGCTGAACCTTATAGCTTGCCTTAAGCTTATTTACGCCTTCACAGGTGATCCTGCCGTCAGATAAGAGCACGGCAACATAAGACCTGGATATATCAGGTAATTCAGATGCGATATAAGCATCAATACGCTGTCCGCCGACTTCAACTTCAAGCTGTTTGATCATTCTTTTTCTTACCCTTTAACTCGAAAAGAGACAGATAACTGTCGATCTGCTTATTCCTGAAGATAACAAGGATTATCATGAGGATCGTAGCTCCAACTGCACAGATATCTGCAAAGTTAAATATCGGATATGTATAGCTTCCGAAATCAAATCTAAGGAAATCCACAACATAATGAAGTCTTATTCTGTCAATGAGATTACCCCATGCACCTGCAAAAAACATAACAAGAGCAGCTTTAAGGAAAAAACTCTTATGACGCATGGACTTATAGATACCGTAAGCCAAAACGATACTCATCAAAAGAGAGATAGCAGTCAGAAAATATATGCCCCATGATCTGTCTGCGAACATGCTGAATGCACTTCCCGTATTTCTTACATGATAAAGCGAGAAGAAATCCTTGATGATGACGTGCTGACCGTATTCAGGAAGTTTCTTAACTATCAGATACTTTGTTAACTGATCTATCCCTATCAAGATCAATGCTGATGCAAAGCAAAGGACCAATTTCCAAGGCTTTACGCTTTTTTTATCTACCAAATATTCACTCATAAATACAAAACCTGCTTATAGAATTACAATTACCATTATAATCGACTTCGCAAATTATACCACACATCGAGGCTTCACCCTCGGCCGGCAGATATTTTGCAGGTACTTTCTCCACAAATCTCGTAAGAGACGTATCAATGTCCATTCCGATAATGGAATCCTGGCATCCCGTCATACCGACATCAGTAATATATCCCGTCCCCTGAGGAAGGATCCTGTCATCTGCGGTCTGAACATGGGTATGAGTACCGGCAACGATCGATACTCTGCCATCCAGGAAATATCCCATAGCCTGTTTCTCTGAAGTAGCCTCAGCATGAAAATCCAGGAATATGGCATTCGGGTGTTCCTTATTGATCTCAGTCAGCAACTCGTTAGCTTTTTCGAAAGGAGAATCAGAATACATTCCCATATCGACCTGTCCCATGAGATTAAAGACAGCCAGTTTGAAGCCGTTCTTTTCTATTATCGAAAACTTCGACCCCGGCCACTTAATTGAAACATTGGCAGGAACGACAACGTTCTTATATTTTCCGGCCTGACTAAGAAAATCCCTGTAGGAAAACGTATGATTGCCCAAAGTGACGGCATCAACGCCCAATCTGAACAATTCATCCAATACTTTCGGAGAAACACCAAGACCATGAACTGAGTTCTCGGCATTTATAACACAGAAATCAATATTGTTATCTCTTAAAAACGACGGCAATTGCCTGTTTAACACTCTTCTTCCGGGTGCAGCAACAATATCACCGATAAAACAGATCTTCAATGTTTAAACCTCCAATTCTATGGTGATATTTTATCATATTAAAGGCAAAAAAAAGACCGCCTGATCAAAGACGGTCTTTGAGGTGACATACAACAATCTATATTCAAAATAATATAACACTTAATTACTTTGCAACATCTGTTGCTCTAGTCTCCCTAATGATATTAACCTTGATCTGACCCGGATAATCCAACTCATCCTCGATCTTCTTACAGATCTGTCTTGCTTTCAAGATCATATCATCGTCTCCTACCTTCTCAGGGGAAACGATTACGCGGATCTCACGTCCGGCTTGGATCGCATAACTCTTCTCAACGCCTTCGAAAGATGTTGCAATCTCTTCAAGCTTCTGGATCCTCTTGATATAAGTCTCAAGATTCTCTCTGCGTGCACCCGGTCTTGCTGCTGAAATAGCATCGGCAGCAGCTACCAAAACTGCGATAGCAGTCTGTGGATCAACATCACCGTGATGTGCCTCAATGGCATTAATGATCTCCGGTGATTCTTTGTACTTTCTGGCTATCTCGGCACCGATCTCAATATGTGAGCCATCCTGCTCAAAATCAGCTGCCTTACCAATATCATGCAAAAGTCCTGCACGGCGTGCCATCTGTACGTCAAGGCCCAACTCTGATGCCATCATTCCGGCGATCCAACAAACCTCGATAGAATGCTGCAATACATTCTGACCGAAACTCGTACGGTAACGCAAACGTCCGAGATACTTAATGATCTCAGGATGCAGGTTCATGACGCCTGTATCATAAGCAGCGCGCTCACCTTCCTGCTTGATGGTGTTGTTGACCTCTTTTCTGGCTTTATTAGCCATTTCTTCAATCCTAGCCGGATGGATACGTCCATCGACAACGAGCTTCTCGATCGTAAGTCTTGCGATCTCTCGTCTGATCGGATCAAAGGACGACAAAATAACTGCTTCAGGTGTATCGTCGATAATAAGATCGACACCTGTGATCGTCTCGATAGCACGAATATTACGTCCCTCTCGACCGATGATACGTCCTTTCATCTCATCGCTAGGCAGTGAAACGACTGATACTGTTACTTCTGAAACATAATCCGAAGCATATCTCTGGATAGAACTTACGATTATATCCTTAGCGACCTTATCTGCTTCGGCCTTGGTCTTTTCCTCCATCTGCTTGAGCATCGTAGCCATATCATGACTATACTCACGCTCTGCAGCTTCCAAAACAAGAGATCTTGCTTCCTGAATACTGAGTCCTGATATCTTCTCGAGTTCTGTTTCCTTCTTAGCTTCGAGCTCTTTGGCCTTCTGCTGAGTAACAGCGATCTCTTTCCTTATATTCTCGATCTCGGATTCTTTTACCTCGATATTACTGATCTTCTTATCAAGGGTCTCTTCTTTCTGATCAAGCCTGTTTCTCTCCTTTGCAAGCTCCTGCTTTCTTTCTCTTACGTCACGCTCCAATTCGACACGTGCCTTAGAGATTTCTTCTTTTGCCTGCAACAGTAAATCTCTCTTGCGGTTTTCAGCGTTCTTCTGAGCTTCACCCAACAGCTTAGCATTCTCTGCTTCAGCCTTTTGAATGTCATCCTGCAATTGTTTCTGCTGCGAAGATAATCCTCGCTTAAAGTAAATAACAGTTAATACAATACCCAAAAGAATACCAAGAATTAAACCGATGAGAGCATATAACCACTCCATCTTGGTATTCACCTCCAAATATTTAATTATCAAAGTTCAATTTAATAAATGACAAAAAATGTCTAATAAATTATAGAAATAAAATAATAAAGTGTCAACAAAAGATAAAATCAGTGTGTTTTACACTCTTCCCTCAAACTCAACAGAATCCGCAAACTCCCCTGAAAAGCCTGTTTGAGGCAGGGCCATGAGTAAAGACATATCCTCATCGCAAATGGTAAATCCGAAAATATCAAGATTTTGACTCATCTTAACAGGGTCATTCGTCTTGGGAATGACAGATATTCCGTTCTGGTTAAGGAATCGAAGCATCAACTTCTGAGGTGTTACCAAGTATTTTCGAGCAAGAGAATCAATAAATACATCTTCATTGAGCCTTCCCCTGCCCATAGGGCTCCAGGCCTGAACATGAATATTGTTGGCTTTGCAGAAATCTACAGTGTATTGCTGCATATAACCGATATGAAGTTCAAGCTGGTTTACCATTGGCTTAGTCTCAAAGTTATCCATTAAGACTCTTAAATGATGCGGCAGGAAGTTACTTACGCCGATCGCCCTGATCTTACCTGCCTTGTATAGTTCTTCCATAGCCTTCCAGGTATCACAGAGTCTTCTCTTCCAATGTTTATCATTCTTAGAGAGCTTAGGCCAATGAATAAGATAAAGATCGAGATAATCTGTTCCAAGCTTATTGATCGATCTACTAAAAGCCTCATATGTCTCCTTATAACCGAACTCTGTAGGCCAGATCTTGCTTGCCAGGAATACTTCCTCTCTTGAGATACCGGATTCCTTGATCTCTTTTCCGACCATCTCTTCATTATCATAGAAAGATGCAGTGTCAAAGTACCTGTATCCGTTCTCGATAGCCTTATATACGGAACCGGCCTCCGCTTTATAAGTTCCAAAACCGATCGGTGAAACAGAAATACCGTTATAAAGCATAAAATCAGAACATTCACCCTTTACGTTATATCTGAGCATAAAGTAATCATGAGGTGTTACTCCGTCATTCTTAAAGCCCTTACCTTCACCGATATATACGAATCCGCACTTTTTCATAACATGTCCGGAAACTTCGTTATGAATATCATATCTGCCTCTGATAGCTGTCTGATGCAACTGATCTACCGTAAAATCGACCAAAGCCCGCATAACTTCGGTACCATAACCCTTACGCCAGTGATCCTTAGCAAGGTTATATCCGACTTCAAAGACCTGATCCTGCTCACAGTAATATACTCCGCAGCTTCCGCAAAGATAATTATCTTCATCTTTTACGCAAATTGCAAAGTCATAAGCGGTATCACTGTCAATATCAACAGTAGACAGCCATTCCCTGGTTTCATCAATGCTTTGATGAGCGTTATACATCATGTATTTGGCAACTTCGGGATCCGTTGTCCAACGATCATATGCATTCTGAGCATCTTCGATGGTAAGCGGTCTTAAGATAAGCCTTTCTGTTTCAATAGTAGGTGTTCTCATGATATATACCTCTTTACAAGTTTTTTCTGATTATAACAAAAGGTTGCCCCGGATGTGAAACATACATCTGAGGCAACCAAATGAGAGAATAATTATGGCTTATATATATCAGCCGTTTTCAACTTCGAAACTGAATATGATCTCACCGTCATTACCGACAAGAATGCTGTGCTTTTCATTAAAAGATCCCACACTATAAGGTCTGTTTACGGTAATACCGCTAAGAACTCCGTCATAAACCTGATAATGATCATTCAAGGAGCCATCAAGTTCACAATAGATCTCACCTGTTGTTGCGTTATAAACAGTTGAGATATCGTTATCAGAATCATAAGTTGAAATATAAACATCTCCGGTTACCGAGTCAGTTACTACAAATCCGTAGTCAAACGGACGATCAACTTTATTCATTTCCACATCATAGAATCCGCATATTGTTTCGTCACCATGTAAGTACAAAAGACCCAACTCGTCTATGATCCTGAAATCACTTTCATATACATCAGCAGTAACCTTATTTCCGGAAACAACATTAACAAAGAATCCGCCTTCAAATGACGCATGCATGATCGATGTCGGATCACCTGATACAAGTTCAAAGACCAAACCGCTTCTGAGCCTTATATCAGTACATTTCATAACAAAATTCAACTGTTTATCATAGATATTAGTTTCATTATCATTGTTCATGACAATAAAATTATCAGTACTATCAATATAATATCCGTCCTTAAGATCGATCGAATTAATTATATTGCCCTCAAGATCAACTGCTACTGCCTGATAGTCATTGTAAAGGATCAATCCTTCTTTAGGGAAAAGTACATATCTCTTGTATTTTGCAAACTCTTCTATCTTACTTCCATCCTGGCCATAGATCTCCAATCCCGTTTGAACACTACTAACGAGCAAGTCACCATAAACCCTGTCTACAGCAGAAATTACTTTACCTGTCTCATTATCGATCAGACAGTTATATATATCATGATTTGTATCCATAGTTCCAACAACCGTTGTATTTTCAAACGAACCTCTTACGCAGATACCTCTATGACCGTACATAGCAGAAGCCACATTGGAATTCACTTTTATCTCTTTATTCTCGAAAACAACATTCAGATCTTTATCGAAACAAGATATGATCATTGTGCCTTTCTCATATTTTGTAAGATAAGAAGTGCCGTCATAATCGATGTAATAGCCGTTATAATCCATAGAAGTAGATTTTGTTCCTTCAGCTGAGACAAGGCCGCATTCAGTTATTCCGAACTCTCCCAGATTTACAACAACATAACTATTGTTTTCTTTATAATAATCCACATAAGAAAAATCACTGTAGATAAGATTTCCGTTTATATCTGCAAGTCCCATTTTATACATGACATCATCAAAGTAGCCAGGATCAAATGTGTATATGGTTGCTCCGGGAGTCAGGAGCTTCACAGATTGATACACAGGATACAACCTTAATTCATTTGAAACAGGATTACTTGATTTTATGATTCCTGAAGCAGCAGATCCTTCCGTTTCAAAAGTTGTTTCCTCTGTCAAAACACTTGTAGCTACAGTTTTTTCGGTTGATCTGTTATTTTCACCTGAATCCGGTGTTGTGCTGCACGCAGCAAATGAGAGCAGGACTGAACCTGCCACTAAAGTGGTAATGATTTTTTTCATTATTCTATCCCTCCAAAATTATTCCATATCTAGAAAACGAATAATTTCGGGATATTGTTTCAAGAAAAACATCAATTAAACTTTTGTTTACAAAAAGTCCACATTAAACTTATTTAAAATAATCTCCGTATCTAACTTGATACGGAGATCAGATGTTAATTAGTGAAATTAATAGATCTTTGTAAGATAACACTGTGGGGCAAAATCCAAATCTGCACCGTTCTTTGAATCAACCCATCCACCATATTTCTTATCATATACCGGTGTAATAACATCACCGATCTTATAAGAATAAGGACCGCCGATCTTTTGATAATCGTAAACCACTTTTTGACCATTTTTGGTCGGATAACAATCAGCTGCCAGATGTTTATATTTATATTTATAGAGAACAAAAGGTCCTGTTACTCTATATGCTCCGGTTTTTACAGTTGCAGCATAAACTGTTGTCTGAAACGGATTAATAACCTTAGGAATAACTTCATAACCGCCTCCAACAACAAAAAGAACCATAATCAAGCTTAAAATCTTCTTTTTCATGATAATAAAATCCTTTCTCACAATCCCAGATATAATTTCGTATTACCCTTCTTCAGTTTAATACCACGTCATTATTAAAACAACCCTAAAAATAGACATTGTCAAATTTAAGATATTATTAGGCAAAAAACAAATAAAAAGAGGCTGATGTATTGCTACACCAGCCTCTGAAAGTTTCAGAAATTATTTCTGTTAATACTTATTTCTCAAGTACGGAATCAGGATAGATCTCGCGCTTAGCATAAGTTGTGTGGAGGAGCTCATGAGCCTTGTGTCCGTTAGGCTCGCCAAGGAAATCCTTGTAAAGCTGCATGACCTGAGAGTTCTTATGAGACTTACGCTCAGGCATTACCTTATCCTCTTCGTAGAGAGCCTTAGCACGCTCAGCACGGATATCGATATCCATGAGATCCTGTGCAGGAACGATTGGCTGACCACCACCGCAAACACATCCGCCGGAGCAACCCATGATCTCGATGAATGCATAATCATTAGCTTCACCGTTCTTGATCTTTGTAAGGAGCTCACGAGCAGCAGCTGTGGAGTGAGCAACAGCAACCTTGATCTCTTTACCTGCGAGTGTAAGAGTAGCTTCCTTAACGTCAGCCTCTACACCACGTACCTGTGTATACTCGAAGTTAGGAAGATCCTTCTCCTCGAGGATATCAGCAACTGTACGGAGAGCAGCTTCCATAACACCACCGGTAGCACCGAAGATAACGCCTGCACCTGTGTACTCACCGAGAAGATCTGTGTCAGGTCCTTCATCAGGAAGTGAGTTAAAGTTAAGACCTGCCTGCTTGATCATACGAGCGAGCTCACGAGTTGTAAGAACGATATCTACATCACGGAGACCATCTTTGTTAACGAGCTGTTCACGAGCAGCCTCTGTCTTCTTAGAAGTACAAGGCATTACGGAAACAACTACGATATCCTTAGGATCGATGCCATTCTTCTCTGCATAGTATGTCTTAATAAGAGCACCTTCCATCTCGTGTGGAGACTTACAGGAAGAAAGGTTAGGAATGAACTCTGGGAAATAGAATTCGCAGAAGCGGATCCATCCTGGAGAACATGATGTGATCATAGGGAGAACACCGCCGTTCTTGAGTCTTCCAAGAAGCTCAGTACCCTCCTCCATGATTGTAAGGTCGGCACCGAAGTTAGTGTCATAAACCTTATCAACACCGAGACGGTGCATAGCAGCAAACATCTTGCCTGTTGCTCTTGTTCCGATAGGAAGACCAAACTCCTCACCGATACCTGCACGAACAGCAGGAGCAACCTGCATAACAACGTGCTTGGAAGGATCATTGATAGCGTCCCAAACCTTATCTGTCTCTTCTTTCTCATGGAGAGCGCCAACAGGACAGGAAACGATACACTGACCACAGTAGATACATGGAGCATCTGCCATAGAGATATCGTATGCAGGACCAACTGATGTCTCAAATCCTCTGTTGAGGAAGCTCAATACACCGATGCTCTGCTTCTTACAAGCAGCTACGCAACGGCCGCACTTAACGCACTTGGAACCATCTCTAACGATAGAGAAGGACTTGTCATCAAGTACAGACTGGGACTTAATTCCCTTAAATGTAACCTTACGAATACCATACTCCTCTGTAAGGGACTGGAGTTCGCAGTTACCGTTTCTAATACAGGAAAGACAGTCAACGTTATGATCGGAAAGGATCATCTCGAGAGTATTCTTTCTTGTTTGACGAACCTTAGCAGAGTTTGTGTGTACAACCATGCCTTCATTAACAGGCATTACACAAGCTGCAGCCAAAGCACGAGCGCCCTCGACTTCAACGAGGCAAACACGGCATGCGCCGATTTGGTTTACATCTTTCAAAAAGCAAAGAGTAGGGATCTTGATTCCGGCAGCTCTGGCAGCCTCAAGAACTGTATAAGATGAAGGAACAGAAACCTTAACTCCGTCAATGGTAACATTAACCATATTATCAGCCATTTTTCTAATCTCCTTTCTTATCACTTCTTAACGATTGCCTTGAACTTACATGTTGCCATACAAGCTCCGCACTTAACACACTTGGAAGGATCGATCTCCATAGCAGGAAGCTTCTTGCCCGGAGCTGTGTAATCTGTCTTGGAGATTGCGCCTGCAGGACAAGCCTTAGCACACATTCCGCAACCGAAACAGTTATCCTTCTCAATTGTATATGTAAGAAGGTTCTTACATACGCCGCAACGGCACTTCTTATCAACTACGTGCTCAACATACTCTTCACGGAAGTGCTTGAGTGTTGAGAGGATCGGGTTAGCAGCTGTCTGACCAAGAGCACAGAGAGAACCGTTCTTGAGAGCAACAGCAACATCTTCGAGAGCCTGGAGGTCCTCAAGAGTTCCTGTACCGTCAGTGATCTTTGTAAGAATCTCGTACATTCTCTTTGTACCGATACGACATGGAGCACACTTACCGCAGGACTCATCAACTGTAAATTCGAGGAAGAACTTAGCGATATCGACCATACATGTGTCTTCGTCCATTACGATCATTCCGCCTGAACCCATCATGGAACCTACAGCAACGAGGTTATCATAGTCGATAGGTGTATCAAGAAGTGATGCAGGGATACATCCGCCGGAAGGACCACCGGTCTGAACAGCCTTGAATGCCTTACCGTTAGGGATACCGCCACCGATATCGAATACGATCTCACGAACTGTTGTACCCATAGGGATCTCAAGAAGACCAACGTTATTAACCTTACCACCGAGAGCGAATACCTTAGTACCCTTAGACTTCTCAGTACCGAGGGAAGCAAACCATGCAGCACCCTTATTGATGATCATTGGGATGTTAGCATATGTCTCAACGTTGTTGAGGATTGTCGGCTTACCGAAAAGACCCTTGATAGCCGGGAATGGTGGACGTGGTGTCGGGTTACCTCTCTTACCTTCGATGGATCTCATCAAAGCTGTCTCCTCACCGCAAACGAATGCACCGGCACCGAGACGGATGTCGAGATCGAAGTCAAAACCTGAACCCTGGATGTTCTTACCGAGCCAGCCCTTTTCACGAGCTTCTTCGATAGCGTGGCCCAAACGCTCAACAGCGATCGGATACTCAGCACGTACATAAACGTAACCCTGATGAGCATCGATACAGTAACCTGCGATAGCCATAGCCTCGATTACGCTGTGTGGGTCACCCTCAAGGATGGAACGATCCATGAACGCACCCGGGTCACCCTCGTCGGCGTTACAGCACACGTACTTTGTGATTCCCTGTCCTCTGTTACCGGAAGCAAACTTCCACTTAAGACCAGTTGGGAATCCGCCGCCGCCACGACCACGGAGACCGGAGTCAATGAGTTCTTGGATGATCGCATCAGGATCTCTCTTCTCAGAAAGGATAGTTCCCAATGCCTTATAACCGTCATGCTCGATATACTCTTCGATATGATCAGGATTGATCTTACCGCAGTTTCTCAAAGCAATACGCATCTGCTTAGAATAGAAAGCTGTAGGATCAGAATTTGGTGTTTCCTTAAGTCTTTCAATTTCATTACCATTAACAACGTGCTCCTTGATGATCTCTTCAGCATCATCAACAGTAACACGATAATACATTGTCTCTTGGTCACCGATCTTAACAACAACGATAGGACCCTGAGCACAAAGACCGAAGCAACCTGTCTTAACGATCTTACAATCATTCTCGAGCCCATTAGCCTTAACAAGCTCGTTCAATTTGTCCATGATCTTTGCCGAACTGGAAGATGTACAACCTGTACCGCAACAAACAAGGACATGAGCGCGATAATTATCCATTATGCTTCCTCCTTATACTTTGCGATAATTGCCGGAATTTCATCCGGTGTAAGTCTTCCGTAAACATCGTCGTTAACGAGAACGACCGGAGCAAGACCGCATGCACCTACACAACGGCATGCAGAAATAGAGAATTTTGTATCCTCTGTAACGTCGCCCTGCTTGATACCGAGACTAGCCTCGATCTTATCGAGCAACGCCTGTGAACCCTTAACGTAGCAAGCTGTACC
>JAILPW010000036.1:0-132322 GCA_024699245.1 Clostridia bacterium
AAGATGCAGACAAAGGCTGTTATCCGTGCAGCTATCAACACTCAGAAGAAGCATCCTGATTGGAAGGTTGAGCCTGAGATCATGATCCCTCTCGTTTGCGAGATCAAGGAGCTTAAGTACGTTAAGAAGGTTGTTGTTGAGACAGCAGATGCTGAGATCGCAGCAGCTAAGGCTGACCTTAAGTACACCGTTGGTACAATGATCGAGATCCCCCGTGCAGCTCTTACAGCTGATGAGATCGCTACAGAAGCTGATTTCTTCTGCTTCGGTACAAACGACCTCACACAGATGACCTTCGGTTTCTCACGTGACGATGCAGGTAAGTTCCTCGGTGCTTACTACGATGCAAAGATCTTCGAAAACGATCCATTTGCTAAGCTCGACCAGACAGGTGTTGGTAAGCTCATGAAGATGGCTATCGATCTTGGTAAGCCGGTTAACAACAAGCTCCACGTAGGTATCTGCGGTGAGCATGGTGGTGACCCAACGTCTGTAGAGTTCTGCCACAAGATTGGTCTTGATTATGTATCTTGCTCACCATTCCGTGTGCCGATCGCAAGACTTGCTGCTGCACAGGCTGCTATAAACAACAAGAGCAAGTAAGGAAGAACCGTAAGACTTACTACCTGATGACGATAATAGTCACCAAGGAACACATCTTACGATACTTCGCCAAGAATCCGGAGTTCAAAAAGGTAAACGGATTCAAGGACATGCGAATTGATATTTACATCTAAGAGATATCCCCGTAGTTCGATGAGCTCCGGGGATATTTTTTGTTGTGTTTTTGGTTGAAAACTAATAAACACAGGCACTTTAAGGAATAATATCAATACGCTTTCAAAATGTATTGTATAATGATATAGACTTGAGTTATGAATTCGTTATTATTCTCTCATTCGGTAAAGAACAACGAGGAGCCCGTGTTATATGATTCGAAAAGATAATCTTGAAGAAATGCTTTCTTTCTTAGGCTACATCAAAGATTCTAAGAAAAAAATATATGAAAAACGTTATGAAGCATTTGATTGTATGATTCAAGTTGATTTCAGTGGTGCTGGATCAATCAATTATCCTGAAGAGAAGGGAATGAAAATTACAAGAAAGACAACTTGTAATTTTTCTGATCCTGAGAATTTTGTTGTTTTGGAATGTGTTACTAGGTTAATGGATAAGGGTTATCGTCCTGAACATATAGCTCTTGAACCAAGGTGGGCCCTTGGTCATGAAGTTAAGGGTGGATATGCAGATATATTAGTTACAAATGAGGACGGCAAGACTCTATTTATTATTGAATGTAAAACTGATGGAAACGAGTATAAAAAGGAATTAAATCAGACGCTTACAGATGGTGGACAGTTGTTTTCTTATTGGCAACAGGAAAAAGGTTGTCAATGGCTTGCGCTATATGCGTCCAATTTTGATGGAGAGAAGATAACATATACAACTGAAAGTGTTGATTGTAATGATGACGCTAATATTCTTGTTTCAGCAAATAAGGATAAATCTATACGCTTATATAGGAATGCACATACCGTTGAGGAATTGTATTCTGTTTGGAAAGATACTTATGAAAAAAGATTATGTGGAGATGTTATCTTTAGAGATGATTCACAGGCATATAATATTGGCGTAAAGCCAAGACAAAAGAAAGACTTAGTTGATTTTACTCCTGATGATAAAATAGTTAATCGTTTTGAAGAAATACTTCGCCATAATAATGTAAGTGATAAGGAAAACGCCTTTAACCGTTTGATAGCTTTGTTTATCTGCAAACTTGTTGATGAGAGTACCAAGAGTGAGGATGATGAGGTTGAATTTCAGTATAAGCAGGGTACGGATACATACGAGACTCTTCAAGATAGATTGCAGAGATTGCATCGTGATGGAATGGAAAAATTTATGAAGGAAGAGATATACTATATTTCTTCAGATTATCCAGAATGGCTGTTTTCTACATACACAGGTTCCAAAAGAAGAAGAGCTATAGAAGATTTGCAGAAAACTATAAAGATTCTCAAGTTTTATTCTAATAACGATTTTGCTTTTAAAGATGTTCACAATGAGGAGTTGTTCTATCAAAATGGTAAGATCCTGGTTGAAATGGTTCAATTGTTTGAAAAATATAGAATAGTATATCCTTCTAAACATCAATTTCTTGGTGATTTGTTTGAACAATTGCTCAATAAAGGATTTAAGCAGAACGAAGGACAATTCTTTACTCCTATGCCAATTACTCGTTTTATATGGGATAGTTTGCCTATTGAAAGAATGGTCAAGTCGGATAGGGGAACAGTTTATCCTAAAGTAATTGACTACGCTTGTGGTGCAGGACATTTTTTGACTGAAGCTGTTGAAACTATAAATTTTCATGTTGCCTCTAACGGAGATAATGCTTGGGTAAGAGATCATATTTATGGGATTGAAAAGGACTATAGATTGGCCCGCGTAGCTAAGATATCATTGTTTATGAATGGTGCTGGTGAAGGTAATATCATTTTTGGTGATGGACTTGAGAATGCTCCTGATAAGGGTGTTGATAGTGGATCATTTGATATTCTTGTTGCTAATCCACCTTATTCTGTGAAGGATTTTAAGCAACATCTTCAGTTAAAGAATAATAGTTTCTCTTTGTTGGATCGTATAGGTTTGAACGGTGGAGAGATAGAAACATTATTTGTTGAAAGAATAGGTCAATTGCTCAAACCAAAAGGAATAGCAGCAGTCATTTTGCCTAGTTCTCTTCTGTCAAATGATAATTCGAGTTATATAGGAGCAAGAGAATTACTTCTTAAACAATTCTACCTTAGAGGTATAGTTGAATTTGGAAGTAAGACTTTTGGTGCGACGGGTACTACAACTGTCGTTATGTTCTTGGAAAAATTCAATGAACCACCTAAGAGAATGGATCTATCTTCTGATTGTGTAGAGGCTGTGTTTAATGATGAAGTTCTTGATGATTGGAAAGACAGAGAAGTATTAGAGGAATACCTTGAACACATAGATGTTGATAGGGATGAATACGTTTCTTTCTTAAAGAAAGAGCTATCGTTTGAGGATTTAAAGGGTATTGAATATTTTAACATGTATGTTGCTGACTTTAATGACTCTACGGAAGCAAAAACTCTTAAGCGTAAAAAGGGATATAAGAAATTAAGTCTTGAAGAACAAGATAAGTTATATCTTGAGTTGTTTTATACTTATGCGAGAGCGATAGAGGAAGAAAAACTGTTTTATTTCTCTTTGGTATATCAACAGACGACAGTTATAGTGAATGCTCCTTCTGAAAATGAAGAACAAAAATTGTTCCTTGGCTATGGATGGTCAAACAGAAAAGGTAATGAAGGTATACAAATCATAACTCCTGGCGGACAATTGTATGATGATTCGGATAGAACCGCAAGTGGTACTCTTGCCAATGCTATAAAGAGATCGTATGACGGACTTTATTCTTCGTTGACAGAAGAGCAGCAGAAACATGCTGCTATTGTAAATACAAAGGATATTCTAGATTTTAAACGTTCAAGTTTTAATAAATCTATTCGTCCTAAAGTTAATGCTGAAATAAAGTATCAGACTAAGTATGAAAAAATGCCCCTTGGTCAACTTGCTGATGTTGTAAAAGGATCGGCTATAACACAAGCAGAGACCGTACCCGGCGATTATAAAGTTGTTGCAGGCGGTACAAGTTATGCGTATAAGCACAATCAATTTAACAGAGATGAAGAGATTATTACTGTGAGTGCATCCGGAGCTAATGCTGGATATGTGAATTATTGGAATGAAAAAATATATGCATCTGATTGTACTACTATTCAGGCTTCGAACCCGACAACTACTAAGTGGATATATTATTTTCTAAAGTATTTGCAAGACAAGATCTATCTTGTTTTACAAAAGGGTTCGGGACAACCTCACGTATATAAGGATGATTTGAAACTAATACCCATTCCGGTAATAGATGATGATATACAAGAAAAAATAGTTAAGGCTTGCTCAAAGATTGATAATGAAAGGAAAGTTGCTGTATCAAGCATTGAGGAATGTAAAGAGGAAATAAGAAAGCTATATGAAAACTTGGATAGTAAGGCAAACGGAAAGAATAAAATAAGTCTTTCTAATGCAGAAAAGTTTATAGTTCAAATCGGACAACGTGTTGTAAAGAAGCAATTGGTACCAACAGGAGAAATACCAGTATATAGTGCAAATACTAACGAACCTTTTGGTCATATAGATCAGTTGTTAATAAAAGATTTTTCTTTGCCATCTGTGTTATGGGGAATAGATGGAGATTGGATGACAAGTTATATGCCAGCTAAAGTTAAGTTCTATCCAACTGATCATTGTGGTGTGCTTAGGTGCAAAACAAATGATGTGCATCCTAAGTATTTGGTTCATCTTCTTGAAATTGAGGGAAAAAAAGCTGGATTCTCTAGATCTTACAGGGCGTCAATGGATAGAATAGAGGGGTTAACACTTACTATCCCTGATAGGAAGGAACAAGATAAAACTATAGCGAAGATCGAGGAGATTGAGAAGAAATTAGAGAAGACTCAAAAGCAACTCGCTTCGTTAGAAAATGAAATTGGCAAAGTAATTGAAAAACATATTTCATAAAATATGAAGAGCGCTATTTCGCTCGCAGCTATTTTTATCGGGGCTTTCAAGGCTATATAACCTTGGGCCCTTGATTTTTGCACAAACTTTAATGGGACACTTTGTATAAGTAAAACAAACATAAGTTCTTGACAACTTGTCCGTACGGTGATTTAATGGTACGTACAAACTCATGTTTGTGTGTACCTTGAAGACCTAGAATTGGCAAACGAGTAGTGACCATTTGGAGGCAGGGAGAAGTAACGAACGCGTCAGTGATAAGAGATGCGGCACCCTAGCACATTCAAAAGGGCATCAACAAGTTTGAGACAGCGGAACCGCTGGGTAAGGGGAAACTCTATCCAGAGGGCTGTTTCAAGGTGTTGGTGCCCTTTTTTATTTCCCTTTTGGTCGAACTCAATTGTAAACAATTTGCGGCAATTGGTAGATGAAGCGACACTTTTTAGCCTCTATCTTACCGATACATATAGGGGGGTATCTCGATCCTCCGTGAACTTTGACAACTTAATAGCAGTTCCTTCTCTTACAAGGACACCACCGCATAGTCACAGTCCGAGCGTTGAAGCGACATTCGAGAGTCGTGAGCCGTCGCAGGCAATGAGTGTTAAGAGTGGATGAGCTATAGCTCAGGGAGAAGGAGATCCGGGGAAATCCCATAGGGAAGACCCCAAGCCCGGGAGTGGACGGTAAATACGGGTAGCGAAGCGTTCTGTAATTAGCTGATCAATCTCTCTTTCCAATAACTAAGGAAGTTATAGGTAAAAGAAATATGAAGAAAGGAGGTGACCGCACGAACGGAAGAGTCGTGGGAGCAGTAAAGCTCGGTAATAAATCACAGCAACATCGATGCTCTGAGATGGCATCAGAAACTATAAAAGAAAGAAGGTGATTAAATGACTAATCCCAACTACAAACCATTAGTAGTCGATACATTCGACAAACTTGCGGAAGAGGATATTGATTATGTTAAGCCTGTCGTTGACGGATTCCTTCCTGGGATAGGCGCATTCCTCTTCTGTGGTAGTTCCAAACTCGGTAAGTCATGGTTGGCTCTTCTTCTCGGACTTAAGGTCTGTAAAGGAGAACCGTTTTGGGGCTACGACGTTAAGAAGACTTCTGTTCTGTATCTTTGTCTTGAGGACGGAAGAAGAAGGCTTCAAGACAGGATGTTTAGAGTTGCGGAAGAATACCCGCAGAACTTTTATTTCACTACAGAAGCAATGACGATCGATACGAATCTGATAAAGCAACTGGAAGAGCAGATGAAAGAGCATCCTGATATCGGATTGATCATCATAGATTCATTGGCAGCGATCCGCGGCGAACAGAGCACTGCCAATGGAAACATGTTCTATGATGATTATCACATCATACGAATTCTTCACGAATTCACACAGCAACATAATATCACGATTCTGCTTATTCATCACGTAAGGAAGAATCAGTCGGCAGATCCTTTTGAAGATATCTCCGGAAGTAACGGACTTCATGCAGCTTCGGACGGAGCCTTTGTCATGAGGAGAGAAGATTCCGGGGTGAAGCTCTATCACAGACACCGTGATATGGCAGAGCAAGTCTATACTATCGAGTTCGATCATGCGGATTGTGTGTGGAAGCTTCTTGATGTTGGGACTCCTGAAGAAGATGCATTCAAGACAGACCATGATCTTAAGTGTGTGATGAAGTACTTGGAAGATCACGATGAATATGAAGGACTTGCCCAGGACTTCTGTGATCTGATCGGTGCCAGGAAGAAAGCACAATCTCTAAGCGGAAAACTTTCCAACAGGAAGTATCAGCTTGAGAAGATGGGGATCATCTTTGAAAAGACAAAGACCAACAAAGGAATGGTGTTCAGGTTCAGCAGAGTAAAAGAAGAAAACGCTGAAAAGAAAACCGAAGACTCGCCCTGGGACATTCCCGAAGGTATGACTGCGGATGACTTCCCGATCGAGATCTTTGGTGATGAGGAAGAGGTGAGTGACGATGTGTGACGAAGTGACGACTTATATGGTAGTGGGTTCGTCTTGTGATACCGGTGATGTTATCGGTAGGGTAAATATCGTCACATCGTCACGTTCATCACTTGATGATCCTTTCCCTGTCACAAGTGACAGGGGGCAGAAAGACAAAGTCTTTCCTTTTTCAGTCCTAAAGAACGGCGAAGCCGTCTTATCAAAACTGAAAGGAAAAACGATGCGAGGTGGCTACGCAGATACTTGCAATAAAGGAAAAGCAAGCATCGCCTTCGTCCGTACACGAACGCTGCTTGTCGGGCAGAAGCCCGAACCCACTTTTCTACTTGAAGTTGGTGCAGACCGTCTCAGGCGATGCCTGAAAAGGGGGTGGTCGTATGAAGGATAAGAGATTGGAGATCAGATTATCACAGGAAGAATACGACACCATTTCCAGTAAGGCAAAGCAGGCGGGAGTGACAAACTCAGCATTTATCCTGAAGTCTTGTTTGGGTAAACAGATCTTTGTTGTAGAAGGTATCGATGAGCTGAACCGACAGCACAGAGCTATCGGAAACAACCTGAATCAACTCACTCATCTGGCGAATGCAGGACAGATCCGGGTCGTGGATTTGAGTCCTTTCCTCTCGGAATATGAGAAGCAGAGCCGGGCGATCTATGAGTTATTGGAAAGAAAGAGGTGGCGCTGATGGCAACCGTGAACGTAATTTCCAATGGCGGCAAAGGCGGAGCGAAGGGTTTAAGTGGTGTTCTTGGCTATGTTAAGAAGGAAGAAAAGACGATTTGGAAAGGTTATCAGTTGGTCACAGGTATCAATTGTATCCCTTCTTCAGCCTATTACGACATGATGGCTACGAAGAACCGATACGGTAAAACTGACGGCAGAATGTTCTATCATATCGATCAATCCTTCTCCCCAGACGAGAAAATCACTCCTGATCTGGCTCATAAGATCGCTGTTGAGTTTGCCCGGGAGCAGTTCAAAGGGTACGAAGTGCTGGTCGGAACCCATGTTGATGCCCACCATATCCACTCTCATTTTGTGGTTAACAGCGTAAGTTTTGAGAACGGAAAGAAGTATCACTCGGATAAAAACAACATCCAAAGGCTCCGTGATGCGTCTGATGAATTGTGCCGGAAGTATGGTCTTTCAGTCATAGATCAGCCTCAAAAGGGTCTTGAGAAGATGGGAACGAGAGAATACCGGGCCGCTGAAAAGAAGCAAAGCTGGAAGATAAACCTCATGGCACAGATAAATATCGGCATGCAAAAGGCAAAGTCGAAGGATGAATTTATCAGTTTCATGGAGGATCTCGGCTACAAAGTTACGTGGACCGATAGCAGAAAGTACATAACTTATACCACTCCTGACGGTAACAGAGTCAGGGATAACAAACTACATCTAAGTAAATATTCAAAGGAGATGATGACATATGAGTTCAACATTAGACGACAAATTATTGAACGTCTTAGGTCAGGCGCAGCAGGATCTTGTCAAAGCATCGAAGCCTACTCCGTGTGTGATGATCTCGGAAGAGAACTGGAAAGCGATAATCGAGACGTTGCAATCGGAACTCGAAGCACTGAACAAGCTGCGCGAGATCCAGGGAAAGTTCCTGACGTCGGAGCAGATGGTGAATCTGATCTCGCAGATCGAGAACATACATCTGGATCACGAACAGTCATGGGTGAAGGAACTGAAGACGAGATCGGAACAAATGCAGAAGGATCTGGAAGAGAAATCCAACAGGATGACAACGGAATTATCATCACAGGTTGGGAAGCTGAACGAGCAATCTGCTTCGGATCTGGCCAAAGCGAAGCTGGAGCTGAAGAAGGAATTGGAGGATCACTCGGACAAAATGCACCGGTGTTTGATTACTCCATGCCTACTTATGACATTGCTCTCAGGGCTGGTTCTCTTGTGGCAGATCTGGCAAATGTGATCGATACAAGACCCGATCCGGGCGATGACGGAACACAAATCCCCCAGGGAATGGACAGAAAAGAGTACAGGAAACTGGCGGAAAAGAACGAAGCCCACGGTATCAGGATGGGCTGAATGCAGGAGGTATTAATATGAATAACATTAGGATAATTAAAGGAAGTGATCTCTTTGTTGATGTAAATAGTACGCAGAATTATGGAATAGTAAGGGATTTTGATCCAAAGAAAGCTAAGGATCTTGATTATCTGACCAATAAGATCTGCGAGATGATGAAGGGAAAACGTGAGGAGACACCGTCGATCGATGTGGTGCTCAAGGACAATCTGAAGGTTTATTTCCCTCAAAAGTATGTTGAAGCAGCACATATTATTATGGCTATTTCCATCTTCAAATCATTTAGGGATCAGGGATTACTTACGGAAGAAGAGTACAGAGAGATAACCAGAGATGAAGAAAAACACTGGCGTGAACTCTTGTACGGTGATAGTATGGTAACAAACTGTGCAGTTTATAAGGAGGGTGTCGATGAGCAGAAAAGTAGCGATATACGCCAGAGTTTCAACTGAACACGAGGCTCAGATAGCGGCTTTGGATAACCAGGTGCAGTATTATGCAGAACTTTTGGCAAAGCACCCGGAGTTCGAATTGTACGACCGGTATATCGATGAAGGCATTACGGGAACCTCCGTGAAGAAGAGACCGAGCTTTCTTCGAATGATGGAAGATGCAAAGAGAGGCTGCTTCGATCTGATCATAACGAGAGAGGTTTCAAGATTTGCCCGTAATACAGTCGATACTCTTCAGGAGACCAGAAAGCTCAAGGCAATGGGTGTTGAAGTATGGTTTACGGAAGATAATATCTGGACTATGGATGATAGTGATGGTGAGTTGAGGCTCACCATCATGGCCACCCTTGCTCAGAATGAGAGCAAGAAAACATCCATGAGAGTTAAGGCCGGGCAGATGATCTCTTTCAAGAATGGTGTGCCTTATGGTAATGGAAACATTCTCGGATACGATAAACTTCCAAATCACGGCGGATATGTTATCAACCCTGAGCAGGCTGAGACGGTAAGAATGATATTTGATATGTATCTTGCAGGTGACGGACTCCGTGCTATTCAGTTCAAATTGGAGCAGGCAGGAAGAAAAACTGCAAGCGGATTAACAAACTGGCATTGTTCAAATATATCCCGTGTCTTGAAGAATCCGTTCTATTGTGGAATCCTGGAATACCGTAAGCAGTATGTTCCTGACTATCTTGAACAGAAAAAGATAAATAATCACGGTGCAGTAGACAGGATAAGAGTTAAGGGAACTCACGAAACTATAATAACGGAAGCAGAACATGCGGCGGTTATGGCAAGGATCGATGAGAGAGTTCAGGAACTTGACAGTATGACGAAGAAACAAACAGGCCTGAGGGATCATGCTGATATCTGGGGTAAAAAGCTGATCTGTTGCTGTGGCAAGAAGTTCAGACGAGTTTCTTATCATACACCGAGAGGATCCTCAAAGAGATATGCATATCAATGCGGAAGCCAGGTAACGACTGGATCCATAGGAACAAGATTGAAAAAAGGTCTTCCTATAGATGGTATCTGTACTTCCCAGTTTGTTCAGGACTGGAAACTCGAGGTTCAGGCAGCGGTTATCTTTGATCAGTTCTTCAACGATAAAAAGGCAGTACTAAAGTTTGCGAATGAGTTGTTTGATGCAAAGAGTTGCATTATCGGCAAGAAGGAAAGCAAGGAAGCCGAGTTGGAAAAACTCTATCAAGAGATCGACAAGACGGAGAAGATCATAGACAAGCTCCTTGATCTGAGACTGGCAGATGAGATAACCCGTGAGGAATATGCCAAGAAACGCGGTGACCTGGAAAAACTGGTTGATCAGTGCAACGCGAAGATCGAAGAAATATCAAAGTATGAAGAGGCGGAAGACGGTATCGAGGAACGTGTCCGTTTGATAAAAGATAGACTTGAAGGAAATGCAGGTTACGACTATTCCAGGATCCCGCCGGAAGTAATTGACGCATTCGTGGAGAAGATAGTAGTATATGAAGAGTATATCGAATGGCACCTGTACTTTGATAAGGGACGCGGCCTGAAAATGACCATCAAAGGCAATAAAAAGCACCATGAAGTCTCATGGGAGGTCAATACTACTCCCGAAGGGTGCACCAGCACAGGCTGCAATCGCTGAGCAGAAGAAGTAATTAGTATTAGTTACTTCGACCGGAACTTTAACGGTTCCGGGAAATGCGAATTGATATTTACATCTAAGAGATATCCCCGGAGTTCATATGAACTTCGGGGATATTTTGTAGTGGATGAAATAATTAAATATGATGTAACACAAATGAGGAACACCGGTTCTCATTAATGAGAAAGAAAACTAATGGTAAATTTAGAATCCATGATGAGATGTTACAAGATGTAACATTATGTAGCATCAAATGTTACTTGATATTGAGTTGGTGATTAAGTAGACTGGAATTAGTCGGAGGATTCCATATGGTTGGAGAGAGATTGGTCGCGTATAGAAGAATTAATGGTATGTCTCAACAGCAATTAGCGGATGCTATGGATATTTCGAGGCAGACAGTGGTTCGATGGGAAAAGAATACCAATATTCCTTCAGACAGAGAGTTAGATAAGTTATCATTATTATTGGGCATCTCCAAAGAAGATTTATTGTCTGATGACAAAGAAAAAGCGCAGTTTGATGAGAATAAACAGGATGAGGAAGCAATAATTAAACAGCTTGCAGAATTTAATAGTATTCTGGCTGACCGGGAAGGCAGAAAATGGAAAATACTCAGGAGAATCATGGTGGTTGCTGGGATACTGATAATCTTATACGTAGTGTTCAAAATCATCAGAGGTATAGTCTTAAGTTTTTGATTCTGGAATAATCGGAGACTAAACTGATAATATAGTAAAGATGTAGTGAATAATATGAAAAGTCCTAAATTCAGGATTATCAAAAAGAATATCTCCATATTACTTATTGTTTCATTCATTCTTGCGTTCTTTTCTGGTTGTTCTCTTTTTAAGAAAACAGAGATAGCGGGAGAGAAAGTCTCCGCTGATACTCCGTGGTATGAATGCCAGATAACTGAGTGTGCGATTAATTATGATAAGGATTCTTTCTTTGATTATCAGGTCTATCAATTCCCGATAGGTATGACATCAGATGGGTATGTTTTTGCAATCCAGACATACGATGAATCAGTGTCAGTACAACTCTATCTTTATTCTGAGAAAGGTGAGGAGATCGCAGATATCGATCTTATGTCTACGGTAAGAAAGTTAGATTACGATATTGATCTGGATAATATTAATATTCCGTACAATCTATATATCAAGGACAACAAACTTAAGTTGCTTTGTACAAATTATGATGATATGACGATATTGATATTTGATGTAGATATCTTAAATGGAAGTGTTTCTTTATCTGGTTCTTATTATTTCCCTCAGGGTTTGATGTCTGAATGGAAAAGGGACGTAATTGGTCACTATATATGCGGAGATTATGAGATTTTTGTTAGTTTGTATGAGGAGTTTTGCATACTGACTGTCGGACCAGAAGGAGAAGTTTTTTATGTTTCTCCTGATCCTGCTACTAAGCAGAATTTGTCAGGGTTTGTATCCGATCTTGTACCGATTAGTGATACAAAAGTCTTATTTTATGATTATCAAACGATGTATTATTTTATCTATGATGTCGCTGTGGGAGAGTTGTATGAGGCAACGAATGAGTATGATTGGTTTAAACCATATTTCAATTTAGGTTCAGAAGGCGATATTCGTCATAATGTAGGCGATGACGGAACATTGTACTTTATAACCTACGACGCAGTTGCAGTCCCTGATTTTGAGAATGGTTGTTTCAAGAATATCGCGCTTCTTGAAAATATGGATATTAACAGAGCAATCTTTGCGAGCGGAGCGGATCCGATTAATGTATATGTATTAAGTGCATCTGAAGATGAGGTGTTTTTTGTCATTGCCGATGTCTTTCCGAGAAAAAGTGAGTGTGGTTTTGAGTTCTGTAAGGCTGTAAAAGCGAAGTCAAACCCGAATGCAGGGAAGGTTATCATTACAACTGACGGATATTGGATGGATACGGTATATGATGCTGTATATCGTTTTAACAGAGTGGATGAAGAATATTTCATTAAAATAGTTCCGAACAAATATGAAAGTGACAGAGATAGTTATTATTTTGTCAATGCTTCCGATACTCCGGAATTATATATTCAGGGAGAGGTCGGAAATCGCATGATGGTCGACCTTATGGCCGGAGATTGTCCGGATGTGGTCTTTTATGCATCGGAATACGGGCAGTTGAATAATGGCAATTGTATGGCAGATCTGATGCCGTATTATGAGTCGAGTAAGATGAAAGAGCAAGTGTTTGATAACATTATAAGAGCTTGTGAGAAAGATGGAGGGCTCTACGCTTTTCCTCTGAGGTTTGATCTTAAAGGTATCATAGTAGACAGATCCAGATACGAATTTGAAGGCTCTGGAATGACATTCGATCAGTTTGGAAAGTTTACTGATACTTACTGCAATGGTCTAAATGTAATATCATACCAAAAGACGGATTTTCTTAACGAATGCCTGTATTACAACTATGACCTTTTTGAGCGAGACGGGAAGATTGATTTTGATTGTCCTGAATTCAGAGCAATGGCGGAGTTCACTGCAGATAATGTATATGATGTTGATTGGGAAATTTGGCACAACACCTGGTTTAAAAATCCCATAGTATCGCTGGAAACACATATAGAAGGTTATCTAGGTTGGTTTGGAAATGTTAATGAATCTTCATGCGATATTAAAAATGCTGATCTGGTCGGCTTGCCTTCTGGGGATGGTCGTGGACCATCTGCTGAGATTGTCTGTTCCGTATCAATAACCAAAGATTCTCAAGTTCCGGAAGGGGCATGGAGATTTATTGAGATGCTTCTTGATCCCGAAATCCAGGTTGACCTTAACAAGCAAGTCGGATCTTACCAGAATTCATTTCCTGTAAATAAAGAAGCATTTGACACAGTCGGATCAAACTGCATTGATATCTATAACCGTCAGAAGATGATGGAGAAGGGGTTCCAAGCTTTGGAGGCCGTAGACCTAAACAGGATCAGGGAGATAGTTAATGAGGTTGAACATATTACAATAACTGATACCGATATCCATATCATCGTTTATGAAGAGATTCAGGTCTATTTTGCAGGTGACAAGAGTTTGGATGATGTCATCACAATAATGAACGACCGGGCAGGAACAGTTATAAATGAGCGGGAATGACTGGTATTAGCATTTTTGAAATTCAAATATAGTTTCCAGTAAGGGGAATAGGATTATGTTCAAAAGAATAACGGTACTATTATTATTTTTGATAATACTTACTGCGTTTGGGATTTGTTCTTGTAACTCAAAACTGCAACAAGAGCCAGCTGTTTCAAATGAAGCATCTCAAGAATCAGAAGGAACAAGTGCCCAAACAGAATTGGAAGATATAACTGTCGTTACAGAAGAAACCGATCAGCCGAATGAAGCCACTACACCGATCGATGATCTGCTGGGTTTGGGTCCGGGAAGAATCGAAGTAACTACTAATGATGGACTCGGTTTGGAACGATGGCTGTTTGTATGTGATCTTGATAATCATGTAGTAGCGGAATGCGGTAGATGGATAGATATTTCTAATGAGGAGGCTGCATATTTCTTTGTGGATATAGATGGAGATGACACTTCAGAACTTATCTGCAACACTCAATATGGTGATGGAGCAGAGAGAGTTAAAATTTTTAGAAATACTGATGGAATAATTGAGTATGGTTCTGTGAAAGAATCTTATATATGCGAAGAGTTTGGGATAGATCAACTTGGGTATCCGGGATCCTTCAAGGAAGTCTATGATCCTGAGATGAATCTGATCGAGGTGACCATGTATGAATCTGACAATAGTGCATCTGAAGTATCTATAGAAATCGCAATTAACACAGAAGATGCTTTTGAGTTCCTTAAATACGAGTATCTTGAGTAGATGGCCATGTTGCGGTCACATAGCGTTGAGCAGAAGCGTGTATGCTTCTTCAGCTGTTAGTATGACGGATGAAGGTGTTGTGGAAAGGGTTGGATCAAAGAGAATTGGAACGTGGCTGGTGAAGTAGGAAAGATTTTGTTTTTGACTCTTAGGCTTAGTCATGATAATCGTCAGGAATCACTATTAAAAGTTATGAGCAAAATAGTTTTTGAAGATGAATATGTGATAGTTGTACCGACATTCAAAGAAGTGATGCCGCACAAGCATTCTTTTTACCATATATTCTTTCTTGGGGACGAATCAAAGTGTGATGAGATCTTTGTCACCGGAAGCGGCATGTTGCACACGATGCCCAGTCTTGACGAATGCAAAGTCTTTCTGATGATCGATCCGACCAGCGATCTTGCCGAGCATCTTAATGAAACTTTTCTTACAGAATCATGCCCACAAAGGGTTAAACTGTCTTCGCCTTTGATACTCGAAAAAGAAGAGGATTCTCTGAGTCGTTCGATCAGGGAGTGCTTAAGAGAGAATGGATTATGTACTCTTAAAGTTTTCGATGACGATATCGAGGATTACAGAGTAGCGAGATTGATAAAAGAGATCAAAGAGTATAAGCATCTTGATAACAGGATCGAGGAGATTGCAGCTGAATATAACATTTCTGAGAGTCGTCTCTCGCATATCTTCAAAGAAACAGCAGGTATCTCACTCAAGGGATATCTTACGATCGCTCAATTGAAATACGCCTATAAACTTGTTATGGAAGGCAAGAGCAAAACCTATGCAGCTTTGGAGGCCGGCTTTGCAAGTCCTGCTCATCTTGCTTATATATGTAAGAAACAGATGGGCATCTCCATAACGGAAGTGTTAATGTGAGCTGAACCCGCAGCGGTTTTTTGAAAGCACGATCCTTCTATGTCTTATATGATCAACGTAAAGACATAGGAGGAGTTTTATTATGGACAACAGATATTTATTAAAGACCGCTATGCTCGATTATGATGATCCGGCAATAGAAAAACTGATAGCCCGTCGGGGGTGGGGATCTTTGTCTGAGTTCGAGCGGATACGCAGTATCTATAATTTTGTAAGAGATGAGATCCTTTTCGGATATAACGTTGATGACGATATCCCTGCTTCGCGCGTGCTAAAGGATGGGTACGGTCAGTGCAATACAAAGGGTACGTTGTTCATGGCACTGCTCAGGGCTTGCGGTATTCCTTGTCGTGTTCACGGATTTATCATTGATAAGAAACTTCAAAAAGGTGCGATGACAGGTTTTGTTTATCGAAACGCACCCGATAACGTTTTTCACAGTTGGGTTGAGGTATACCTGGATGGCACCTGGTATGAACTGGAGGCTTTTATTCTTGATAAGTCATATATCGAGAACCTTCAGAAAATCAAAAGCGATTATGTCGGAGCATTTTGCGGCTATGGTGTTGCGGTAAAGGATTTCAGGAACCCGGTCATCGATTTCGATAAGAATAATACTTATATCCAAAGTGAGGGCATCAATCAGGATTTTGGCATATATGATTCTCCTGATGATATGTTAAAGGAGCACCATCAGGATCTGTCTGCACCCAAAAGATTTGCGTACAGATATCTTGGACGTCATCTGATGAATAAGAATGTGAGGAGAATAAGGAATCATAAGTAATCTCGATTGAGACTAAAAACCCCCAAAACCGGCTGTTTTTATGCAATTCCACTGTCAGTTGACAGATTGCAAGGTGTTAATGGTAGAGTAGCACCGGTATATTTTGTATCATGAAGCCACCAATCGAAAGGACAATATCGATATGAAAGCCAAAGTGTTAGAATTAAATACAAATAGAGTAATAGGTGGTACATATGATATTTTCTGAAAAGATAACCGAACTACGAAAAAGAAGCGGTCTGACTCAAGAACAGTTTGGGGATAAGATCGGTGTCAGCCGTCAGGCGGTGTCGAAATGGGAAATGGCTCAGTCTGTACCCGATATCAACAAGGTTATGGCTATTGCGGATTTCTTTGAAGTTCCCGTTGATTTTCTTCTGAAGGATGACCTGGACCTGGATGACTTGGGAACACCAAAAATTCAAGTCAGTTCGCCTGATCCTTCGCGTAAGGTTATAACTCTTGAAGAGGCTCAGGATTACTTTGCAACCCGCAAAAAGACAGCCAGATTGGTAATTATAACAATCTTTCTGTTTGTTTTATCTCCGGTATCCAGTTATTTCCTGTCATTAACGGAGGATGAAAAATTAGTTGGCATTGGCATTATCATACTGATCATATTCGTGTTGTGTGCAGTGATAATGATCATAATCGCAGTGTGGGGAGAGAAAAGATTTAAATATTTTAAGGAGCCTGATCGTGAAATAGATTATGGCGTTAAAGGTGTTGCCGAAGAATATATTAAAGAATTTGATCGTACAAGGCTCACAGGGATCCTTGTCGGCATCATATTCATTGTTATGTCTTTCATTCCCATGATAATCTGTGCAGTACTGGATGCGAAAGATGTTTTAATACTTCTCTTTATTACGCTTATGCTGCTGATGGTGTCAGCAGGAATATCCAGTATCGTATATGTGACCATGATAAATAACGGCTACTTACGTTTAAAGAAGCACAAATGATCTCTTAACAATTTGATAGATCGATCTTACTTGCGGAAATACCGTAGGTGATCTTTGTATGCAAAAAAACAATAAAAAGGAGTAAATAAAAATGAAAAAGATTGGAAAAATCATACTTAAGGTGTTGGGATGCATTGTAGTTTGTCTGCTGCTATTTGTTGCCGGGTTATCAATATATAACCATATTAAGGTGACCGGTGAAATCAATGCGATCAAGGATAAGGGATACTATAACCCTGTATCGACGGGAGACCATTCGCTTAATGTATATGTTACCGGTAATGAGAGTGGGAAACATACTATAGTTACACTCTCCGGCTGGAGCGATGGTGAGATGTATATCGGTTGGCGACCATTGACCTCTCAGTTTGAGGATGATAATGAGTTTGTCTTCATTGATCGAGCAGGGTACGGATTAAGTGATGATGTTCGTGATCCTATGACTGTTGATTATGTCGTTGAAGATTATCGTACGGCTTTAAAAAATGCAGGTATCGAAGGACCTTATATTCTTCTTTGTCATTCATTGGGCAGCTTGTATACGGCTTATTGGGAAAGCACATATCCGGATGAGATCGAAGCCTGCATCTTCATGGATGGAACTTTACCTTCAAGTGCAGAAAAGGTTGATGAAACGATACAGAAACGCTCATTCACGGGTAATATCCTCACTGAGGTCGGTTCCCGTCTTCCGTATTTTCTGACACATACCGGATTATCGAGAATCTTTGATATTAACGCTGCCTATGGGGATGTCATGAGTTGCCTTGATCCTGATGATCGCAATGATGGTTTCACGTTAATTAACTCAACGTATGCTTCACATGCATGTAAGTATGAGCTGATCCATGTTAATTCCGGTGAAATTATATCCTGGACATGGGAGCACATAGTAACAAACGATATTCCGAAGATATACTTAGCAGCTTCAGATTATGAAGGCGCGCTGACTTACGCCGAGAAGCTCGGTAATACCAAGGTGTATGATCTGAAGGGAGATCACGTTATCTTCCTCGACAGGACGGAGGACTGCGCAGATAAGATTTCAGAGTTCCTTGCAAGTCTTGATGCCTAAAAGAACCATTCATTGTATCTTTGCTATAATAGATGGGGAGAAATAACGCTTCTCAAATCTTGGGACAGATAAAAGGAGTGATAGAGAAATGAGAATAGGAATAGTAGGTGCAGAATACAGGCAGTATCAGGGTAAGCCGGATGATCTTACATACAGGACAGCAACATTTGAAGAGGAAGAGATCTGTCGAAATACTGAGAAGAAAAGAAAGTATTTGATCATTGTATGTGTTTTCTTCATTATAGCGGTCATGTTTTTCGCATATTTACTGCACATATTAGGTTTTTTGAATATTATCTCGGCTGCCTTTTTATCGATCTTTTTGATCGTGGCGGTAATTGGTCTTATAAGATCCATTTTAGATGCACGAAAGAGTATTTCTTATGAGGTCACTGACGGAATCCTGGTATACGGGTTCGAGAGTAGCGATAGTGATAGCGCATCTTCATCCGGTCGTTATGATCGCGCTGCTGTCTGGTGCCCTGATCAACAGGTATATCTTCCTTCCGTCAGATGCTCCATGTATAAGGCCTACATACAGAAAGGCGATGAACACCTCGTTGTCAGAGGTAACCGTGGCAACGGCAGGAAACCTAATTATTTTGCCATCAACAAGGACCTTGATGCAGCGCGAAAAGACAGTAAGATTTGTCTCACAAAATGAGATGAGAAGGACTATACGATATTATAAGAAAAGCAGAAGTAACTGGAATACAACGAATGGAACTTGAGAAGAACAGATGTGACGAGTGTGGGAGTTTATACTATCTAAGCTCTTCGAAGATGAAGAGCTTATGTTCGGAATGCGCCAGCATTTTATATGGATATCCCAATTGTAAGCATGTGTTTGAGAATGGCAGATGTATAAACTGTTATTGGGATGGTTCCCAATCGGAGTTTGTTAAGGGTAATAAGGAATAGCGTTCATCGAGCTATTGTATTGGCCCGTTATATCACGAAATAATCGTTTCAAGAGCACCTCTGAAAAGAGGTGTTTCTATTTTGTAATGATTTGATTCTGAACGTTATATAGGATTTATAACTTGTCGTACTTATCACTTTTACCCTTAGCCTTATCAGCAGGGTATTTTGCTTCGTTCTGATCCATTTTCATATTTACTATTTCATCTTCGTCTAAATTCAATTTATCAAGCAAATCACGACAGTATACTAATACATCTGCTAACTCTTCTTTAACATGCTGTATATCGTAATCTGTATCACTCCATTGAAAACATTCGAGCAACTCGTTTGCTTCGATGGAGATGGATTTTGCCAGGTTGGCAGGAGAATGGAATTTATCCCAATCTCTATCTGCAGAAAACTTTCTGATTCGTTCAATTGTCTGATCATTCATATCTATTATCCTCTTACAATGTAGCTTCTTTTAGGACACGCCTTAATTCAGGATCACATGCATAAATATATAAACCATTTACGCCTCTGGTCATTAATACTCTTACAGCATGTTGGATTAATACTTCACCAAATTTTTGTTTTGTGTTATCTGACAATGTTCTGTTTCTAACCGCTTTTTCGTCAAAACTGTTTTCCGGCTTGAAAACTATTCTGCCTTCTTCATATTTTACCGATGGTCCAAGAATAACTCCCGCATAGTTAAGATCGAATCCTTGAATGGTAAAAGTGGATCCGACTTCGTGAATAGTCTGAGGTTGTTCAGCCCATGCTAAACGTTTATTACGTCTCTTTTCCGCTCGGTTTAACTCTTTATCTAATTCACGATTCCAAGGTTTTCTCCAATTTCCTATAAGAACCTCCCAATAACGAGTCATTCTTTCTTCAGGTCTGTGATTTGAACTGTATTCCCAATCATAAGTCGCTATTAAACGTGATAATGAAGTATCTGGATCATTCGCCTTGAGTTGAATCTGATAATCTAATTCCTCTGGTGTATCAAATACTTTTATCTCATAACCTTTTGAATCCTTTGGAATTTTCTTCACTTCGCGTCTTTTTGTGAATGAATCTATCCAATCTTGTGTTAATGGATCAACATGCATTCTAAGTTGTTCATTAAGTGTAATGTAACTATTAGACCTTTTGGATTTCTCTCGAAAACCATCTAAAATCTGAGATTCCCAAAACTGTTCAGTGCTGAGTATCTGATTTTCGTCAAACATAACAACGGTTACTCTTGCTCGCTCAACAATGTCTTGGAGTTGATTATTACCTTGATAAGATTGTTTACCTTGAGTCAATAAAAGATGTGCTTCGTCTACAAAAACAACATCAACCGGATTATCAGAATTGTGGTTATTGATAAACGTAGTTGGTTTGCAAACGACATTACCATATTTGTCTGTTATTCCTAATTTATCAGCAATCTGCTGATAAACAGTTACTTGCTCATCATGATTAACAAGTAGCCAACAACTGATGTTCTGCTCACGTTCCTCAGCATTACAATAAAGTTCATAAAATGTGCTGCTATTTAGGACTGTTTTTCCTGTTCCCGCTTCACCATCAACAAAGACAAGTTGGTTCATCTTATTGTTTCTTAAAGCATCTTCAACCATTTGGATAATCTGTGCTTTTGCTTGTTCCTGATCAGCTGTCAATTTGTGAAGAGGAGAAGCTTTGAATATGGCTGAGTCTTTAATGGAACTAACTGTAGGAAAAAGTTCTCTGTTATACGTACGAAGCTTTCTCCAAATCTCATTGAATATAGTTTCAAATTCATCTACAGGATAATATTCATTTTGAGGATTGCCTCTTCCGTTATATACTCTCTTAACGCATTCGACACTCATCATATAATTGATCAATCTGTTTTCGATGTCGAGTGTTAAGGATTTGTTGAAATGTTCGTGTCCAATTATATAGAGACTAGCGTCATCTCTAATGAGTTTATTCTGCCAGGATTTGCTGTTGGCAATTTCATCAAAATGTTGCTTTGTTCTTTGAAGCACGTTGTTTGATTCTCCAACATATACTTCATAGTCGTCGCTTGCTTTGCGATTATGGACATATACTGTTGGAAAATTTAGTATAACTTTCTTTGTGTTTTCAGTCTCGCTCTGCTTGATCTGCTTTTCGAACTCAGTCAAAGCTTCAATGTTATCATCTATTCTCTTTACTATTGGTTGCGCAATAGCCATAACAACAATCCTCGCCTCATGGTTCTAATTATTCATTAAATGATCCTTTTTCATTCTATCACACAGGCTATGAAAGAATGGACATAATCCAACAAAATGAGTATCTGCAAATACTCTTTTACGGAACGGATATCACTGGATGGAATATGATGTCGGGGTAGAGCTTGTCTGGTGAGAAGAGGGCGTTTTCGAGAAAGAAAATAAATAGATTGGGAAATTTTCTTCACGAATGACAAAGATTTGATATATCTATTAAAAATGCGTGATATAATGGTGTTCTATTGAGGCGAAGGAGAAAACTGATGGGGAAGGCAGACAAATACAATCAGATGATCCAGATGATGTGGGGCATTCATAAGATGTGCTCCAACTTCAGAGGGGATTGTCAGAGATGTCCTTTTCATATGGACAGATGCGTTTTCGGAGAGCCAATGCCGAAGTCATGGTTGTTCGAAGATGATGAGGACGAAGAAGAGGAAGAAGTAGTATTAGACGAAGTAGAGGCTGAGATCAAGGCAGCACCGAGGGTAGCAAATGCTTTTGTACCGCTGGTGAGAGAGCCTGTGGTCGATGTCGCTGAGATAGAAGAGAAGGCAGAGGTCGAGGAGAAGGTTCCTGAACCGGCACCGGCTCCGGAGAAAGAAGTTGGAGTCAAACCTGCTGAGATCCCTAAGGCTGCGGAAGTTGTTAAGAGAGCACCGAATGATGATTCGGACGGAACATGGATCGTGAGCACAACGCAGGGTGGAGTTCTCACCAAGTACGTGTACATCTGTTCCAAGTGCGGATACAAAAGAGAATCAGTATTCTCGATACCGCCGATGAACTCTTGTCCGGAGTGCGAGAAAATTAAAAAACAAAAGGCGTAAGTCTTTTGCGGCATAATTCATTGGGGGATGGTTTTTGATACAGAGACCGTCCCCCTTCCGCTTATTAGGGAATGATGGTATGAACATTTATAAGCATCCCAAACTTTAAAATATAGTCGGAGCGATCCTTGGTATTCTAGGTATTGTACTGGTCTTTTTGGCGATCTTTATATTCAAGAAAGACCTGACCAAGCTCATATGTTATGGCGTTTCCTTAGTCTTGGTATTGGGCGCTGTTGCTCTTTTTTCGATCGATTATTGCCCGTATTGTCACTACTACAATTTCAGGACCAGACACTTTAAATGCAGATGCAGGAACTGCGGAACCCCGCTCAAAGATGACCCTGATTACAAATGGCGGATACTTTTCGAGGAGATCTTTAAAGACGATTGATCAGTTGGAAATAACTGCCGTAGTCCGGCCTTTTTGCTCGAAAACGTCAGGTGTTTTCGAAGATAGAATTAAAATACAAAAAAATTTTTTCTCAACCACCCAAGAAATCCTGTCCGCTTTCTGCCTGATCTTCTGACGAATTAAGGAACAGTTAAGGAATACACAAGAAACAGGTTAAGACCTCCGGTCTCCCTTGGACTATAGTAGTGTCATAAGGTGAGATACGGAGGTTTTACCATGACAGCAAAAACAACAATCCTCAAAGCAAAGGATCTTTGCAAGACATTTTCGAACGAATCCGTGCAGCAGCACGTACTTAAAAATCTTAATCTTTCCATCTACGACGGAGACTTTACCGTTGTAATGGGTAACTCGGGATCAGGCAAGAGCACACTTCTTTACGCTCTCTCCGGAATGGACAGACCGTCACTCGGAACAGTTAACTATTATGTGGATAACAAGGAGATCGAGATCTCAGGATTTTCCAATGACAAACTGGCATTATTCAGAAGAGACAATGCGGGATTTGTTTTCCAACAGAATTATCTTAACGATTCCATGAGTGCCATGGATAACGTAATGATCAGCGGACTTCTTAAGACCAAGGACAGAAAGGCACTGGCTGATAAGACTAAGAAACTTCTGGGTAAGGTCGAGATCACAGAAGCCGATTATAATAAATTCCCGACTCAGTTATCAGGTGGACAGCTTCAAAGAGTTGCAGTAATAAGAGGCATCATCAATGATCCTAAGATACTCTTTGCTGATGAGCCGACGGGAGCTCTGAATTCACAGAATACAACGAACGTACTCGATATCCTCTCTGAACTTAACAATGGAGGACAGAGCATCGTAATGGTTACACATACGGTCATGGCTGCAGAGAGAGGCAACAGAGTGATTTACCTGTCGGACGGTGTCATCGCTGATGAGATCGATCTCGGAAAGTATGTGGGAGACTACAGGGATGAGTCTAATCCGAACAGGGCTGTGGCACTCGAGAGGCACAACAAACTGAAGAATTTCCTTCAGGAACAGGGTTGGTAAGGGAGTCTGAGATGAACAACATTTTTATGATCGTTAAGAATAATATGAAGAAGCAGAAAGGTGACATGATCACTTTTCTTATCATGACGATAGTTGCTTCTTTTCTTATCTTCAATTCTGTTACCGTGTTCATGGGGATAAGCAGGATTTTTGATAATAGATTTGATGAAGTAAACGGACCTGATTTTTTCTTATTCGTAGCTGATGATGAAGAAACAGCAAGATGTGCGGATGAGGCTTTAAGGAAAAACGGGATAGATACATATGAAGCAACTTCGGTACTGTATGCGAATTGTGATTATAAGAACAAAGATGCAGATGAGTTCTCGAACTTCCAGTTCTTTTTCGAGAAATATACGAATGATAATAAGATCCTGGATGTTATTCCTGATGATGTAAAGTTAGCTGATGATGAGGTAATGGTCCCTTACACAATGAAGGCAATGTTCGCCGAGGGCGATACCCTTGTTATCAGGTTAGGAGAGAAGACATTCGATCTTAAGGTCAAGGGATATTCTGAAAACCCGCTGTTCTGCACGACCAATGCGGCTTCACTGTACTATGTTTACATTGCTCCTTCCATGTACGAGAAAATGGACGTAGAAGCAGGGAATAACTATCTGACTTCGCCGATCAACAGATTCAGTTTCTATAAGAGCAAGGTGGACTTTGAAGTCAAAGACTATAACAGTCTGCTCCAGAAAATAACGGATGACTATAGTGAACTTATTGAAGATTATCAGGCAGAGCATCCCGAGACAGATTATTCGATCGTACTGAGTGCTTACTGGCAGCTTCTTAGGATGGCTGATATGATCGTGCCGGTCACCATGGGAAGCGTTATCTTCAGTTTTGCCATTTTGATGCTTGTTATCTCCTTAGTTATAACATCCTTCAGCGTGAATAACTTCATACAAAGGAATATGAAGAATATCGGTATCATGGAAGCATGCGGATATACGGTAAAGGAGCTTAGGAAAGCTTTGACGGTACAGATCATGTCCGTAGAGATCCTCGGAACATTGACTGGTATTATTCTGGGAGCAGTTTCTGTTTCATTTATGAGTGATGCGTTCACATCGATCGCAGGTCTTACCTGGAATAATGCAGTTAATCCGGCTATAGCCGTTATTACAGCTCTGATCATTCTTCTTCCTGTATATATCGCAGTTCGTATAATGAGCAGAAAGTTTATCGGCATCACTGTGCTTGATGCACTTCGCGGAGGCATCAGTTCACATAACTTCAAGAAGAACCATTTCTCATTCGAGAAGACCGCACTTCCTATTCCGTTAGTCCTTTCATTGAAGGATACCTTCGGAAGCGTAAAGAAGAATATAGCAATGGTCCTTATCATGGCTATCCTTACGTTCTCAGTAGTTTTCGCGATGTCTTCAAGTGAGAATATGACCTCGTCTGACGGCGGTCTCATTCAATCGATGGGCTTTGATTACGGTGATATCATGGTGTCCACTGAAGCAGGTTTGGGTGATGATTTTCGAAAACTTGATGGGGTAGAGAAGGTCTGTGTATCCCAGACTACTCAACTGACGGCAGAGCATGACGGAACTTCTTATACTTACAACACCTATGCCATGGAGGACTGTGAGCAGGCACTCAATATGGTAATGATCGAGGGAAGAGCACCTGAAAGCGAGAATGAGATAATGCTCACATGGGTAGTTGCCGGCGAGCTTAAGGCAGAGGTAGGCGATGTTGTTACGATCAGAAAAGGCAGCAGGGCCGAGGACTTCATCGTGACAGGTATCAACCAGAAGATAGAGATGATGGGTAAGAGCATGACCGTGACCCTCGCGGGTTTTGACAGGCTCGGAGCAAGGCAGGGCGCTGACATGTATTCGATGCTCCTTAAGGAAGGCACTACCTATGAGGATATCAGAGAGAGGGTAAACGACTTCGCGAAGGAGAAAGGGATCGAGGTATCCATCACCAATCCGAACGATCTGGTGGGTGGCACTTTGGCGACTATCAACAGCACATTCGCGATGGTCGGCGTTATCATAGTCATTCTTACGGTACTGGTAGTAATCTTCGTCGAATCGCTTGTTGTTAGAGCAAAGATCACACGTGAGTGGAAGGGCATGGGAATAAGCAAAGCTCTCGGATTGACTTCAGGAGATCTTATCTCGCAGATCGCTCTTTCCAATATCCCGGCTATCATTATGGGATGCCTCATCGGAGGCTTATTCACGAGGCTTGCGGGAGGCGCTCTGGTAGGAATGATGACGGCCTTCGCGGGAGTAAAGAAACTGGAGTTCAGTATCGGTTTCAAATATATAATACTGGCCTCTCTGGGAATTATTCTCGTGGCTATCCTTACATCCGCATTTGCCGGACTTAAGGTTAAAAAGCTCATCCCGATCGAGATGATCACCGAAGAATAACTTCAAGTTTTGTGCTAAGATGTAAGCATCACGGAGGGCTTATAGAACATGCATTACGATTGTCTTATAGTTGATGATGAGACAGAGTTGGCCAAGATGACGGCCGAATATTTTGAGATGTTCGATGTCAGGACGCAGTACGTAACAAGTGCTGCGTCCTGTTACGCCTTTTTGGAGGAGAACACGGCCGACGTTATCCTTCTGGATATCAATCTTGGAAAAGGTACGGGCTTCGATGTCTGCAAAAAGATCAGAGAATACTATAAGCTCCCGATTGTATTTATCAGTGCCAGACAAAGCGACGATGATGTTCTTATCGCACTCAATATCGGAGGCGATGACTACGTTAAGAAACCGTATTCACTCTCGGTACTTCTCGCCAAGGTCAAGGTCAATCTTAAAAGAGCCGAGCAGCTCAAGAACGCAGTTTCTGATAAGGTTGAATCCGTTGACAGTAACGAGGCGTTTAAGCTCGATCCTTCCACCATGTCCGTCATTAGAAACGGCGAGAGGATAACTCTCAAGGCCAAGGAGTTCGCTCTCCTTAAGACCCTGTACGACCATAAGAATACTATCGTTACCAAGGAGCAGCTCTTCGAAGAAGTATGGGGTGATTCCTTCTACGGTGACGGCACTCTTAATGTTCATATTCGAAAACTTCGCGAGAAACTCGAGAAAGATCCCAACGATCCTGAACTTATCAAGACCGTCTGGGGCACGGGCTACATACTCGAACTATGAAGACCATAAGAAACACGGCGATCATATTTACGGTCTTTATGCTGGCCGCTCTGGGAGTGTTCCTGGTAATCTACACCAGGGCTTCCTTGATCGTCGTAAATCCCGATTCCTACACAGATCAGGAACTCGAATATTATAAGAAGATCATAGACGTCGTTAAGAACAGTTTCGATCAGGGAAGGACACAGCTATTTATCGCTGTCCTTGTCTTCTGGGGCATCATCCTCCTTTCTGGCTACGTCCTCATATGGCTTATCTGGCATTTCCAGGTAAAGCCTGTTCAGGAAATGGAACAGTATGCTTCCGAGATCGCCAAGGGCAACCTTGATATCTCTCTTCCTATTCGAAAAAACAATCTCTTCGGCAATTTCACCGAGAGTTTCGACATGATGCGCGAGGAACTCAAACGTTCCAAAGACAGCGAGATGGAAGCACAGAAAGCCAAACGCGACATGGTTGCCGAACTTAGCCACGACCTTAAGACTCCTGTCGCGACCATTGGTGCCACCTGCGAAGTCCTCGATATGAAATACAGGATGAAACTTAAAAACGGTACTGCCGATGAAGTCAAAGATGCAGAAGACATGATCGAGAAGATAGGTTATATCAAGGACAAATCAGACGTTATCAATGAGTTAGTGGATAATGTTTTCAAGGCTTCCGAAGATGAACTTGATGAGATCAAGGTTAATCCGAAGGAAGTGGAGTCTTCTGTTATTGAAGAGTTCTTTGAGAGCTCCAAAGACTACGCGAATATCGTATTCGAGAATCATATCCAGCCGTGTCTTCTGAACATCGACAAACTTCGCATGAAGCAGGTCATTGACAACATTATAAGTAACTCCAATAAGTACGCGGGAACAGACATCAATGTCAGTTTCTCGGAGACCGAGGATATGCCGAACAACGACGGTTCCAAGAGTCGATTTATCAAGGTCAAGATAAGGGACTTCGGCCCCGGTGTCAGCGAAGAGGATATCCCCATCATCGTGGAGAAATTCGCAAGAGGCAAGAACGCGGAAGACAAGAGCGGCTACGGCTTAGGTCTCTTCCTCGTTAAGTTTTATATGGAGAAGCAGGGAGGCGGCATGAACTACTATAACGACAATGGTTTTGTCGTGGAGCTTCTCGTGCGCAAAGTCTAAAACATGACCACGGTCATACTTTTGTTATGACCTGGGTCACTGTCGGATAATGTTTTCGAGAGGTACCATACGGATGAGAATAGGAAACGGAGGGTTTTATTCCATGCGTAAGTTCAGATCGTTCTTGATAATCCCAATGCTTATAATCTGCCTGCTTCTGCCGGGCTGCAGTAAATATTCATCACACTATGTGGCAACAGCTATGGTCCATACGGGTTTCTCGGATTCGGGCTCTTTGAGCTTCTACAAGTTCAAGGGAACTTATGTGCTCAACCTTAAGGGTGACGATGATGAATGCATCAGATATAAAGGTGAACTTGAAGACGGATCGGTCAAAGTTTACTACGATAATGACGGGACCAAGACCGAGCTTTTCTCTATCGAGTCAGGCGATAAGGTCGATGATAAGAGTGAGCCTTTGAAGAAGGGCAAGACCTATATCATCATCGAGAGTGACGGTGAAGTATCGAACGGCAAGTTCGAATTCGAGATCAAATAAAATATAAGGCTGCCTCTGATATAAGAGACAGCCTTAGGTGTATTTAGGAAGGTTTGGGTATGGGGTAATCAGATCTCTCTTTTACGGAAGACGAGGTAAGCAAGCGCTATCAGTGCGGGGATGCTGATAACTGCTACTACGGCGCTCTTGATGAGCACGGGAGTTTCCGTTGATTCTGCCAGGTGGAAGAATGAATACTTGTACCAGGCTTGCGTTACGTAGTTACGCATTATGTTGCACATTACAAATTCCGTGATCAACGTCGCGATGATCCCCACAGGGAGGCTGCAGCACAGGAATCCTATGAAGACAAGGAAGCATTCGAGTGCAGCGATCTGAAGGACAACGGTACCGATCCACGCGAGATTTCTAAGTGACATATCGAATGTGTCAAAGCCCAGCTTTGAACCCATGGTCAGGATCATGAAAGTAACTTCCAGAGCCTGGATAACAATGCCTGCAAAGATGCAGGGAATCGCTCTCGAGATGATTATGGATAATCTGGAATGTCCGGTGATGACATCATGCTGTACGGTTCTGTTACTGAAGTTCGTTCCTATGTACCAGGCCGTGAACAAGGTTGGGAGGAAAAAGATCGATACGTCCGGCACTTCCTCGTTGAATGCCCACATCAGATCAGTCACGTGAGACTTTGCCACGTAACCATATCCGGCGCTGATAGTGATCGCAAGACCGCAGATCAGCATCGCATAAAAACATATGGAGTGCCTGAATTTGTAGCCCTCTATCTTAAGTTGTTCAGTCATATATTCTCTCCTTTCTTCAGTTAAGAATATACAAACGCTTTAAGTAAATTCTTCACGAATCCTAAAGAAAACCTAAAGATGCTTACAGCTGAACTTTTCCTTTCCTGTACCTTCCGAAAAATTCCCCGTCATCCACATACTTCGAAGTCTCGGAAACCCACATCGGAAACTTGCCTGTACTAAGCATCGTCTGACCGTTCAAAACTCCGGTATGAAATGAGATATGCCTGAACTGTCTTAGGATCAATTCCATCCTCGTATACCTGCACCCGTCAGGCTTCTCATAGAGCATCTCGTCAGTCAGCAAATCCAGGTACTCATAAGTCTTCTTCTCGACCGCATCCAGATACTCCAAAAGCTGCTCGTCAGTAAGCACCACCGAGCAAGGTTTCTCAGGATCATCCAATCCTTCGACATGGAAAGAAGGCTCCTCATAATCGAACGGATTTATGAACCATTTGTCCGCCGAATGAAGGGCATGATATACCCACCTCCAGCATGGCGCACCGTAGCAGATCGCATCCCTGTCATAGGATTTGATCGACGTCCTGATATTAAGAAAATTCGGTACGGTCGTTTCCTTGATTATCTTACATAGTTCGTTCATTTCTTTATCTCCTTTATTCATCCGATCCGAAAACGATCATCAGCATATATTCTTCATCTTACTTGCCTTTACATTATGAGTCTCATCTTAGGTCTGTCAGGTGTTGCTTCAAAACTGAATGCACAGATCAAAGCAGTTACAGTACCAAGGAGCTCATATTGTGAATTGAAGATTCCGAGATCATTTGAATACTCTTCGCCGAGCTTAATATCCGGTACTCCGAATGAGTAACCGAAGCGGATATAAGGGATACTCGTGTGAGGGATATCCAGGATGTTTTTCTTCTCGATCTTGAGAGTTCTCTTATCAGTTAATACAACGCCTGTCTTACCGTGTGAGAAAAGTCCGTCATCGTCATAGAGGATAACGCGTTCACCCGGCTTAAGATACTGAGCGATCCTTGGCTTGATTCCTTCCATCTTTTCTTCGTGAAGACCGGGTGCGGAAACACCGTCATACTTCATGAGAAAGTTCTTTATGTATTCTTCTATCTTTGAGGATGTACCGAATTCATTTAATGCTCTAAGGAATGCCTTAACGCTGTCGCTGAGCTTAGGCGTTTCCATGATCTTTTTGTAGTCCCACTCATAGATGAACCAGTCATTATCGGCGTAGCCTTCTTCAATGGTGGTTTTTGTTTTCTTATCCAAAGCGAATTCCGATCCGCAGAAACTGCAGACCATCTTCTTTTTGCCTGCTGATAGTTCTAACTTTCCTGAACAGTTTGGGCATTTAGTTAATTCCATAATGTGACACTTCCCGAATAAAAATAATACTTATCACATTATAGCCTAGTTTCTTAATTGTTGGGCAGTATCAGATTGACTGTAAGCACGTTTTCGACCTGCTCGGCATAGATGTCACCGCCAAGACGCTCGGCGAACTTTTTGCAGATATACATTCCAAGTCCTGAGCCTTCGCCGGTCCTTGACTCGTCTTCGCGGTAGAATTTATCGAACATCTTATCAGTATCTATTTGCTTACTTGAATTACTGATGACCTTGATCCTTACCTTGTCGCCTTCGCTGGTAACCGACAGATCAGCCCTGTGCTCGGAATACTTGATGCAGTTGGAAAGGAGGTTTTGGATGATCCTTTTAAACATCTTTCTGTCGGTGGTGATCTTGATGACGTCATCTGAATTATCGAACTTCGGAACGATTCCTTTTTTGTCGAAGCTAGGGGACAACGCGAAAACTTCTTCCAGGATGAGCTCGCATACGTTAAGTGTCTCAGGCTCCTGAACATATCTGTCCGTATCTATAAGGGATACCTCGAAAAAGTCGTTTACCAGTTCATTTAAGTACTTGGCACGCTCCAGTGCGATGTCGATGTTCTTCTGTGCTTCTTCGCCTTCGCTTTTTCGAGCAAGCTGAAGATAACCGATGATGGAGGTGAGGGGAGTCTTCATGTCATGGGAGATCATTGAGATGGAGTTTCTGAGGGCCTTCTCGCCCTTGGCGGACTCGTTTCTGATCTCCAGGGTGTGTTCGTACATATTGTTGACTTCGGCGATCAGCTTGTTGAGATCGCGATCGACAGAATCAACGGACAAAGCCCGGTTGTCGTCTTTGGACAACTGGGCTGTTGTGCTTCTCATTTCTTTTTTGAGCAGGATCAATTTGATCAGTAGGATCAATACTATGATTATGAGTATACCTATTATCAAATATTCCATGCTTCCTCCTTAGATCTCCCTTTTGCGGAAGACGATGTATGTAAAAGCCGTCAATACGATGATGCTGATAACGGCAACGATCGAGCATTTCATGAGCTCGGCGTGGTTTGTTGTCTCAGCGAAGTGCAGGAAAGATACCTGATACCATCTTGCATCCTTGAAGATGTTTCTGAAGATGTTGATCAGAGAGAATGCGGAGATCGTGGATGCGATGAGTCCGACATAGAGGTTGCAGCTTAAAAAACTGATGAAGATGAACATGCACTCCAAAGCGATGAGCTGAAGTAAGATCGTTCCGATCCAGAGGAAGTGATCAGCCGTAAGTGCGAATGAATCAAATCCTACACCGATACCGAGTGAGACAACGGATGATCCTACGAATGCTGTCTGGAACAATACGCCTGAGATGATGACCGGCAAAAATCTCGACATGATGATGGAGAATCTGGAATGACCTGATGAGATCTCGTGCTGGATGGTCCTGTTGCTGAATGCCGATCCGATGAACCATGATGTGAAGAGTGCGAACATGAATACGAATGACAGGTCAGGAAGATACTCGTTAAACGGCAACATCGTGTCCGTTACGTGTCTGTCGATGTTAAGTCTTACTCCGGAATAGATACCTACGCCGATATTGAAAAGTATTGCCAGCCAGAAGAATACTGAACGTACGAATTTAAATGTCTCTACCTTTATCTGATTGATCATTTCTGCTCACCTCCCGTGATATGCATGAAGTAGTCTTCGAGAGACTGCTCCTTGAAAGAGAATTCCTTTACCATTACGCCTGCTTCCATCAGTGCCTTCGCGATAGGTTCGGACTCTGAGGAATTCTTGAAGATCCTGATCGTATCGTCTGAGAGGACTTTATAAGAATCGGTATCCATGAGCGTATCAAGAACGGTTACTGCCTTAGGGACACTGTCTGTCTTAACGCAGATGTATTTCTTGCATTTCTCTTCCAGTTCTTCGTGAGTAGATGTATCAACTATCCTGCCGTTATTGATGATTATGTAATCAGTTGCCAGGAGATATAGTTCGTTTAGGATGTGGCTTGAGATAAAGATCGTGATGTCCTTTTCTTCGTTGAGCCTTTTTAGAAGTTTTCGAAGAGACACGATGTTCTGAGGATCAAGACCGTTGATAGGCTCGTCGAGTACCAGGAGCTTCGGGTTTCCTACTAGTGCCATGGCGATTCCCAGGCGCTGCTTCATACCCATTGAGAGCGTTCCGGCTCTTCTTTTCTCTGACTTTTTAAGGTCAACTAATTCCAGGACTTCATCTGTTGCATTAGGGTCAGGATTTCCGACTAACTGTCTTTTGAGTTCGACGTTTCTTCTTACGCTGTACCAAGGGTAGATGGCCGGGTGTTCGATCATTGCTCCGACGGACTTCCTTGCTTCTCTAAGTCCCTTCTCGGAACTTTCTCCCATCAGTGCGAACTCACCTGATGTCTGATATGATAGGCCCGCGAGGATCTTCATGAATGTGCTCTTTCCTGCGCCGTTACGGCCGATGAATCCGTAGATGTGCTTTTCCTTAAGTTCGATATTTACGTTATCGAGTGCCTTGAGTTTTCCATACTTTTTTGTCAGGGCGTTAGTTTGCAAAATTGTCTTTTCCATTTCTTTTGCTCTCCTTTCGTTCTGACAATACTTTACCTATGCACCTTAAGAGAATTATTCATCAATCCTAAAGAAAATCTTAATTCGATAATCTGTAGCCCATACCGTATACGGTATCGATATATGGTTCGTTTGTGAGCTTGGCGATCTTCTTACGAAGATTACTCATATGAACGTTCATCGTGTTTTCTTCGCTCATGTAGTCTTCGCCCGTTACGCTCTCGAACAGGTTCCTTTTCGAGAATATCTTATTAGGATTAGACAGCATCAGATCTAAGATCGAGTATTCCATGGCGGTGCACACGAGCTCGTTATCACCGAGATACACACGCTTGGAATCTCTGTCTATTCTCATATCTTTATAAATAAGCTGATCGGATTCTTTCTTGTCTTCCACGCGGCGGAGCACAGCTTCTATACGAAGCGTAACCTCGTCGATGTCAAACGGCTTGCAGATATAATCATCTGCGCCGAGTCTTAGAAGTTCGATCCTGTTATGTACGTCGCTTTTTGCGGACAATACGATAACGGGAGTCTTCTTCTTTTCACGAAGTTCCCTTAAGATCTCTTCGCCGCTTTTCATCGGAAGCATCAGATCCATAAGGATGAGATTGTAGTCATTGTCGAGTGCCTTATGAAGACCCGTAAGCCCGTCTGTGGCACTCTCGGTCTCATAGCCGCTCTTGTTTAATATTCCGCACAACAACGAATTGATCGTAGGATCATCTTCGATAATCAGTATCATATTCCAAACCCCCAAATGTATTTATCCGGTCAATATTGTATCACTTATGCGCCTCAGGCGTTTTCATTATTGTATAATCTGTCCATATAATAATATGTCCATTCATCCGACGGCTCGATCGTAAACGGATCTGCGAATCCTAAGTCTTCCAAATACTTATTAGTCTTGAATCCGTCCTGATCCTTCGTCATATAGACGGAGTAGAACAATAGGTTATCGACAAAGTAGAAATGGTTTATGGATAAATCATCATCGACAGAGTCCTTGGCGATCGCAACGATCTCATCTGCTTCGTCTTCGCTCATTCCGCTTTCAATGAGTTTATCCCTTATTACGTTCAGTTTTTCTTCGCTCGCCATATCCAAGATCATGACAAAGTTTCCTTTGTTATCCTCGATAGAGTATTCTTCAGGCTTCAGTTTGCTAAGATCCAGTCCCGAGTCTGTACAAGTCTTTACGAGACCCTCGAAAACTCCCTTTGCATCCTCATTACTTGAATATTCCATGACAACATAAGTTTCGGCAGTTCTGTTGCTTGAACCATCTTCAAAGGCAATCATGAAGTAAACGGCAGAACTTATACAGTTGTCGATTTTGAAAAGCTCAGAATTGCTTTCGATCTTATTCTGACCGGACAAAAAATCCATTGCCTTTTTACCGGCTTCTTCGCTGTCGTCATACATAAGGACCCCGTTCTCGAGGGTTGAAGCGTTCTGGTTGAGAAGGTAGTCTCTGTAGTTTTCGCAGTCAACCGGCTTAGAAGTGGTCGCGAGCCTTAAGTCCTTAAGATAGTCGCCGGCCTCAGGTTTAGAGGTCTCCTCGGTGGTTTCTTCAGTCGTCTCTTCTGAAGTTTCAGATTCTTCAGAAGGTTCTGTTTCTTCTTCAGAAGTCTCCTCTTGTGCCTCAGTAGTCGTTTCTTTAGTTGTTTCTGTTGATTCTTTTTCTTCTTTGTTGCAGGCTGTCATTCCGAAGATCATTGCACACGCAATGATCAAAGCCAAAGTCTTTGATGTCTTTTTCATAGATCTTCCCCATTTCTTTTATAAAAACTTTTTACATTATACCCTTATGGTTTTACGTATCAAAGACAGGACTTTTGTAAATGCTCCCACCTTATATTGTTTTCGAAAACAATAATCAGCGGCCTAAGTCTGCCAATATGTTAAAATGAGAAAAAAGACCAAAGGGAGGATGCAGTTATGCAGCGTTGCGAAGACTTAGCTCCATGCAGGGTTTGAGGAGACTGTATGGAGGAATGGATGATTGATCCGTGATCCTCAAACTTTGCTTCTGACGAGAAAATTTTTAGGAGCAAAGAAATGAATAAAAAACCAAATAGTTTACGGGATTTTTATATCCTTTGGAGCACACAAAGCTTATCACAGCTGGGAAGCAGTATCACGGCATTTGCCCTGACACTATGGCTTTACGACAAGACAGGCTCATCTTTGAGCGCGGCTGCTCTTTCCATCTGTACTTATGCGCCTTACGTTGTCATGAGTATTTTTGCGGGCGCATTTACCGACCGTTTCAAAAAGAAAAGGCTGATGCTTTTGTGTGACTTTCTCGCGGCACTGAGCACTCTTTTTGTGTTCGTGCTTTATAAGACAGATTCACTTACGATCTGGCATCTATACGGCATCAATGTTTTCTCGGGACTTATGAATACGGTTCAGCAGCCGGCTTCTGAAGTTGCCCTGACCTTGATCGTTCCCAAAGACAAATACCAGAAGATCAGCGCGATGAAGACGCTGTCGAGGTCTGTCATCTCTGTATTACATCCGCTCATAGCATCTGCGGTCTATTCTTTTGCGGGACTTGACCTCGTTATCTATATCGACCTTCTTACCTTTGCTGTTGCGTTTTCTTCTCTGGCACTGGCAGTGAAGATCCCTGAAGTTACGAACAAAGCAAAAGAGAGCACGCTGAAACTGGCCAAAGAAGGGCTTATGTTTCTTAGGAAGACTCCCATGGTATTTACCATCCTTATCTTCATGGCGGGAGTAAATCTAACTGCGTCCGCATTTGAGGCGGCGCTCAAAGGCTACGTTATTCCTAACCCTAAGGGAGGAGATAATGTCTTAGGAATAGTAACTTCTGTCGCAGGCATCGCCATGATCGTCGGAACTGTGATCGTTGCAGTCCTTCCGAAACCTAAGGACAGAGTAAGAGTTGTCTTCCTGACGATGCTCTTTTCACTCGGGAGCGAGAACTTCCTTCTGGCTTTTTCCAGAGAACCTGTTGTCTGGTGCATCGGCCAGTTCATCGGCTGGGTTCTCGTTCCGGTCATGAGTACGAACCTGGAAGTTATCCTTCGTAACTCGATCCCTGTAGAACTTCAGGGCAGGGTATACGCATGCAGGAATACGTTCCAGTTCTTTACGATCCCTATAGGGCTTTTCCTCGGAGGATTTCTGGTGGATCAGGTGTGCGAACCGTTCATGGCTTTTCATTCTGACTCAAAGCTTCTTACGATGCTTTTCGGAGTCGGTAAGAGCTCTGGCGCCGCGATGGTCATGTTCATACTTGGCGTAGCGGGAACGCTTCTTTGCCTTATAACGGGCGTAAGGCTACGAAAATATCACTATAGCGATAACTAAAACAAAACGTCTCTTCGGATGCCCGGAGAGACGTTATTTTTTACCATTCTTCGAAGTACTGTACCATTAACTTAAAGTCATAGGAGTGATCTCCTATAACGAGCCTGTAGCAGCCTTCTTCAAGTTCGCCTAAGCCTTGGAAATGGACATTATACGTGCAGTCCGTCAGCTGGAATTCGTCGTTATCATCCCTGGTCTTAACATCGCTTTCGAACTCGCACCATACGTTATCAGGCGTGATATCGGTAAGCTCATCGCCTGACTTCATGTAGAGCTTGATGTCGCTTTCATTAAAGAAACTTTCCGGATCCACGACATCTTCCAGAGGCGAACTATCAGGCGTTCCTATCATTACCATGAGCCTGACTTCCTCAGGTGAGATAAGTTCCTGGTAGATGTTATAAGAAGCATAAAGATAGTCATATCTGTAAACTCCCATATAAAAGTCCTCGGTCGAATTATATACGGTATCTGTTATGCTACTGTAATCCTCATCGACCTGAAGCTCGTAGTAAGCGGAATACTGGATACCGGTGTCATCGATCTCCGGGATCTCTTCATCATTTATCTCGTCCCATTCTCCCTTGTCGAGATCATAGACCTGAGACTTTTTAGAATCGGAACTTTGCTTCGGATTACCGTAATCATAATGCACGAACAGCAATTCCATCTTCTCACCCTCATCGGAATTTGCGTAACTGTCGATAGTTATTATCTCCCGCTCGTTTATGTCTTCGTCGAAATATGAGAAACAGAAGTCTACCACATGGATCCTGTTGTCGCACTTAAGCTTCACGTAAAGAAAGCCGTCCTGATCGCCGATCTCTTTGTCCTTGTAATCGAATGCCCCGTAATAACACATCGAAGACACGGCTCCTTCTTTAAGGATCTGCATAGTATTTTCATCCATTGCATCCTTATCGAAAACAAGCACATACGTCTGATCGGCCTCATCAGGATCTTTGCCCAACGCTACAAGCCCCATGATATTATTCGACGGATAGTAAGCCCACGTCGCATCGTCCGATAAAGTAGACTTTACGGCCTCGGGTGTTTTCGCGACCTCCTTCAGGGAACCTTCCGGTGAATTTTCTTTGTCTTTTCGAAAACAGCCTGCCGAAGTCAAGACGGAGATTATGCAGACAACCGACAAAAACGCTGTCAGAAAACGTTTCGTATCCTTATTCATAATGTATCCCAATCCCTTAAAAGTATACTCAGATTATATTTTAATAATAATGTTGAAATCAACGTCTGATTTATGACACTTTTGGTGTATAATCTTCTCTAGTTGGTTTTATATCATTATAAATTGTTTAGAGGGAGAACATGAAAAAGTGGTATGACGAGGAATACGAATTCACCGTGGAAGTAACAGGCTTCCTGCATGGGGATCATACAGAGCGCTACTGCAGGAACGGTGAAGAGGTTGGGGATATTTACTCGTGTACATACGGTTGCCCTGTCAATAAAGAAGGGTACGGGATCTGCTCGAAAACAATGATGATGCTATATCCGTTGATGGAAGCCGTTAGGAGTGGGGGAGATCTGGTTAATCTTGGCGGCGACGGAAAGTATTCCAAGACTATCGTGTGTCCTGACGGATGCGTGATATTCAAGCTTACCGCCAGACCTCTCGGAAATGAGAATTTTCACAAAGGCGGTTTTTGGGAGTATCCGGACGAGACGGGAAAAAACGCAAAAGGATGATGGGACGATGTTTGTTATTACGGATAGGATTGTATTATTGATCGCATCGATTGTGCTTGTAGTCGCAATCATTTCTTTATTGCTCAGACATAGAGATATCAAAAAGAGATTGAAGACAGTTCTTCTTGTAGGACTGATCTTATCAATAGTTGCCAGCGTCGTCTGCGTACAAAGGCTCTACCTTGCAAACAAGGTGATCGGCACATTTGAAGGTTACGGTTTCGACAGGATCGTGATCGACGGCACTGTCTATGACGTTGACTATAATAATCCGTATTCATCATCTGATACAAAGAAGCTTCTCGGAAAAGTAATCTATAAAAAACCTGCCGATGCTGACGAGCGTGATCCGATGTACGTCTGGAGCATTGACGGTACGGATGAGTATATCTACGCAGTATGCGTTTATGACGGAATGGTCTACAAGATCGCCGAATAAGTATTTCAGACAATTCTCATAAAACTCCTTAAGATAATTTGGCAAAAACAAGAAATATAACAAAAGTTGCTAAATTTGTATATTAATTTTGTCTTTTGGGTGCTAGAATGTGAAATAAGTTCACATTTGTGTTCACACATTTGTAACAAATTATGAGTGGTTTTATTATTTACTAAAGGAGTTATGAGATGAGAAAACTAATGAACGGCGTTGCAGCCGTAATGGCTGCAGCGATGATCGTTCCGTGTTTTGGTGCTATAAATGTTAATGCGGCACCAAGCGGAATCAAGATCGACAAGAGTAACTTTCCGGACGACAGCTTCAGAGCGATCCTTTCTACCGCAACTTACGATACGGATATGAACGGATATTTTTCCCAGCAGGAACTGGAGCACGTCTACAACATCCACATCGAGAACAGCAGTGTATATTCAGTTGAAGGTATCGAGTACTTTACTGAACTTCAGGGTCTGTGGTGTCTGAACAACAATATCTCCAGCTGGGATCTGTCAAGCAATAAGCATCTTAAGGGTGTTTGGTGTTCCTACAATGATTTCACCAAGTTGGATTTCACAGACAATAAGGAATTGGAGTGGGTATACTGCTATAACTGCAATCTCACCGAACTTGATATCAGTGACTGCCCGGCATTGGGATATATCGAATGTAATGCGAATCCTGATCTTAAGGATCTTTATCTGAAGGGTTGCCCGAATCTCGAGAACCTGTTCTGCAGTGACTGCGGTCTTACTTCGTTGGATCTTTCCGGCAATCCGAAGCTTTGCGAGTTGGATGCTTTCAAGAACGATCTTGAATATATCAACTTTTCCAACAACAAGATGCTCAAAAGACTTGATATCTGGGATAACTGGAAACTTGGTGATGTCGACATAAGCATGCTTGACGGACTTCAGTTCTATAACTGTGCCAAGACAAATGCAACTAAGCTCGATATGAGCAATAACCCTGAACTTACGATGCTCGTTGCAAGCTACAACGAGAACCTTAAGTCCATCAATATCAAGAACAATCCTAAGCTCGCATATCTTAATCTCGAGTGCGACTGGAGACTTCCTTCTCTTGATATCTCCCAGAATCCAAAGCTCTATCATCTTTATGCTTTTGGTCTTCGCGGTATCTCCACACTTAACATCGGTAATAACCCTCGTCTTTTAAAGACATATAACGAAGGCGTCTATAAGGATGAAACTCATCTCGGTTATGTTCATTCCTATACACTTAACTACGGCGGAAGCGGTGACTACTTTGATGACTTAAGACATGAGCTCGTAGTTGATAATGATGTAACTATCAACACAAAAGCTGTTTCCGGCGGAGCAAAGGATTCCCCTGATACATGGGTAGACACAAATGACGGTCATTCAAATTCAGAGTCTTTTGCAACAAGAGGAGAAGCTATCCAGCTTCTTTATGAGATGGCAGGAAGCCCTTATGTAAGCGGCACATCCAGATTTACGGATATCTCCGGTTCACCATATAAGAACGCTATCATGTGGGGTGAGCAGAACAATCTCTGCTTCGGTTCTCCTAATATCTGTTCAAATACATTTAAGCCAAATGACCTGATCTGTAAAGAAGACTTCGCTCTTATGGCTCACAGATATGCTGAGATCTTAGGCTTCGGTACGGCATTTGACTACGGAAGATCAGACTGGTTCGATGATTTCTACGATATCGAATATTATGCATGGGGTGCTTTTACTTGGTCACTCCAGTGGGAAGTTATAACAACGTCCGGCAACAACATGTGCTATCCGCACGGAAGAATGACCAAGGATGAACTTAAGGCAGGCGCTAACCAGATCTTCAGCCTTGACGGACACGCATCTTACTCCGCGATCGTAGACGGTAACGGAAATTCCGGCGCTACATACTATAATCCTGCGAATGCAGGCGGTACCGGATATACAGGCGGCTCATCTGTTGCTGCTCCTGCATATAAGCCGAGTTCTTCTTCAAACTCTGCTAACACACCATACAGCGGAGGATCAAGTAAGCCGGGTTCAAGCGGAACATCAGGTAACTCCGGTTCCTCAAGTAAACCTAGCAGCTCCGGTAACTCCGGATCTTCCTACGGCGGAGATTCCAGTAAGCCTTCTGCTCAGGTATCTTATACACCTACTGAGGCAAGCGGCGGATTCGAAGATTTCGTAGAGCGTCTTTACGTAGTTGCTCTCGGACGTGATTCTGAGCCAGAAGGAAAAGCATTCTGGTGCGAGCACGTAGGTAACGGAGATCTCACAGGTGCCGAGTGCGCTAACGAGTTCCTCTTAAGTAAAGAATTCAATAACAGATATCTTGATGATGAGAACTTCCTTAAGGTTCTTTACGGAACATTCTTCAACAGAAAAGCTGAAGACGATAAGGACGGTTTCAACTTCTGGATGGATTGCCTTAAGACTCAGGGTAGAGACTCAGTTGTTGATTGCTTCATTAACTCTGAAGAGTGGTGTAACGTTTGCGCATCCTACGGCGTTAAGTCAGGAGCTACAAGAGCAAAGGCTACGGTCGCTTCCAAGAACGCAACAGCATTTGCAACAAGGCTTTACACAGAGTGCCTCGGAAGAGATCCTGAGACTGATGGTCTTAACTTCTGGAGCTTGGGTCTCACGAACCTCGAGCTTACAGGTAAAAAGGCTGCTCATGAGTTCTTCTTCTCTAAGGAGTTTAATGATCATAACTACAGCAATGAAGAACTTCTTACCAGAATGTATAAGACATTCATGGGCCGTGATCCTGACACTGACGGTATGAATTACTGGCTCGGTGAGATGAAGGGCGGTATGACCAAAGAGCAGGTGTTCAACAGCTTCGTTAACTCGGCTGAGTTCACGCAGATCTGTAAGGACTATGCTATCGACAGAGGTTGATACGATATTGATCGAAAACCAAGGCAGCCTTTGGGCTGCCTTTTTCGAAGATAAGAATATATAACATTTCTTACTAATTTAATATAGGATTTTTGTCGCTTGAATGGTAGAATGTGAAATAAGTTCACAATTGTGTTTACAATTTGGTAACAATTAAAGATCTACGTAACGAAGGAAGGTTATGAATGATGAAACAGTTTAGAAGTATTGCGGCCGCGCTGTTGACTGCGGTTACGATCGTACCTTGTTTTGGTGCGATCCGTGTAAATGCAGCGAGCGGTGTACCGATCGATTCAGCACATTTCCCGGATGCGAACTTCAGAGAGATCATCGCAAGTTCAGTGTACGATAAGGACGGAAACGGATATCTGTCTGATTACGAGCTCTCGCATACAAAGAACATCAACTGCGAGAACAGTAACGTAACATCCGTTGAGGGTATCGAGTATTTTACTGATCTTGAAGGCCTCTGGTGTCTTAACAACAACATCTCCAGCTGGGATCTTTCAAAGAATAAGCACCTTAAGGGTATCTGGTGTTCCCATAATGATTTCACGAAATTGGATTTCACTGCTAACAAGGAACTGGAGTGGGTATATTGCTACAACTGCCAGCTCACCGAACTTGACATAAGTGATTGTCCTGAGCTCGGATATATAGAGTGTAATTCCAATCCTAATCTTAAGTCACTTAACCTTAAGGGCTGCCCTAAGCTCGAGAACCTCTACTGCAGCAGCTGCGGACTTACGTCTTTGGATGTTTCCGCTAACCCGCTTTTGTGCGAGCTCGACTGCTATAAGAACGATCTCAGATCCCTTAATTTTTCCAATAACCTTAAGCTTAAAAGACTTGATATCTGGGATAACTGGAATCTCGGTGATGTCGATATCAGTATGCTTAAGGGCCTGCAGTTCTATAACTGCGCTAAGACAAATGCGACAAAGATCGACATGAGCAACAACCCGGAACTTACGATGCTCGTTGCAAGCTATAACGAGAACCTTAAGTCCGTTAATGTTACTAAGAACCCTAAGCTTTGCTTTTTGAACCTTGAGTGTGACTGGAGACTTCCTTCTCTTGATATCTCCCAGAACCCGAAGATCTATCATCTTTATGCTTTTGGTCTTCGCGGGATCTCCACACTTAAGATCGGTAACAACCCACGTCTTTTAAAGACATATAATGAGGGTGTCTACAAGGACGAGACAAAGCTCGGCTATGTTCATTCCTACACGATCAACTATGGTGGTAGCGGTGACTACTTTGATGATCTTCGTTATGAGCTCGTAGTCGATAACGATGTAAAGATCGACACAACATATAATTCAAAGGGCGCAAAGGATACCGCTGATACATGGATCGACACAAATGACGGTCATAGCAGCTCGGAGTCTTTTGCTACAAGAGGAGAAGCTATCGCACTTCTTTACGAGATGGCAGGAAGCCCTGGTGTAAGCGGTACATCCAGGTTTACGGATATCTCCGGTTCTCCTTATAAGAACGCTATCCTTTGGGGTGAGCAGAACAACATCTGTTTTGGTGCTCCTAACATCTGCTCCAATACATTTAAGCCAAATGATCTGATCTCCAGAGAGGACTTCGCTCTCATGGCTCACAGAATGGCTACATACATGAAGTTCGGTACAGCGTTCGACTACGGAAGAACTGATTGGTACGATGATTTCTACAGCATCGAGTTCTATGCATGGGGTCCATTCACATGGGCTATGCAGTGGAAGGTCTTAGAGCCTACAGGTAATAAGTGCTATCCTCACGGAAGACTTACAAAAGACGAGCTCAAGAAGGGTGCCAATATGATCTTCACTCTTGACGGTCATGCATCCTATTCAGCTATCGTTAACGGTAACGGCGGAAACGGTTCAGGTGTATATAACCACAGTTCTGCCGGAGGTACAGGATATAACGGCGGTTATTCCTATGGCGGAGATTCAAGTAAGCCATCTGTACAGATCAACTTCACCCCTACAACAGGCGGTGGCGGATTCGAAGATTTCGTAGAGCGTCTTTACGTAGTTGCTCTCGGACGTGCTTCCGAGCCTGAAGGAAAAGAGTTCTGGTGCACACACGTCGGTAACGGTGACCTCACAGGTGCCGAGTGCGCTAACGAGTTCCTCTTAAGTGAAGAGTTCAACAGCAGATACCTGGATGACGAGAACTTCCTTAAGGTTCTTTACGGTACATTCTTCAACAGAAGAGCTGAAGACGATAAGGATGGCTTCAACTTCTGGATGAACAGCCTTAAGACTGAAGGCCGTGCCAAGGTAGTTGACTGCTTCATCAATTCCCAGGAGTGGTGTAACGTCTGTGCATCCTACGGTGTTAAGTCAGGTGCTACAAGGGCTAAGGCTACGATAGCTTCCAAGAACGCGAAAGACTTTGCTACAAGACTTTATACTGAGTGCCTTGGAAGAGATCCTGAGACTGAAGGTCTCAACTTCTGGAGCTTAGGTCTCACTAATCTTGAACTAACTGGTTCACAGGCAGCTCACGAGTTCTTCTTCAGTAAAGAGTTCAACGATCATAACTACAGTAACGAAGAACTTCTTACGAGAATGTATAAGACATTCATGGGCCGTGAACCTGACACAGACGGTATGAACTACTGGCTCGGCGAGATGAGCAAGGGTATGACAAAGCAGCAGGTATTCGACAGCTTCGTTCAGTCCAAGGAGTTCACTCAGATCTGTAAAGATTACGCTATCGACAGAGGATGATTTATTGATTTATCGACGGGGTTGTCCATCAGGACAGCCTCGTTTTTTTATTCTCGAAAACACCCGAAATGTCAGATCTGTTGTTTTTAATGCTGTATCATGTCTGAATATTTTTGAAACACTAAAATACTTGAAGCAACGAGGTTATAAGTATGATATAAGTAGAACATAACGCGAAAGGAGAAAACGCATATGTTTGATTTCCAATATTTTACTCCCACAAAGGTTGTTTTCGGAAAGAATAAAGAAGAGAAAGTTGCCGAGCTTATAAAAGAGTTTGGCGGAACAAAGATCCTTATTCATTACGGAGGAGGAAGCGTTGTTCGTTCCGGCCTTCTTAAGCGCGTGACTGACACACTTGACACTGCAGGTATCAAGTATGTGACCTTAGGTGGCGCGGTACCGAATCCTCATCTCGGACTCGTGTATGAAGGCATCGAACTTTGTAAGAAAGAAAACGTGGATTTTCTCCTTGCAGTCGGAGGCGGAAGTGCGATCGACTCTGCTAAGGCTATCGGATACGGTGTAGCAAACGAAGGCGAAGTCTGGGATTTCTATGACTACAAGCGTAAGGCTACAGGATGCCTTCCTTTGGGCGTTATTCTAACTATCGCTGCAACAGGAAGCGAGATGAGTGACTCATCAGTTATCACCAAAGAGGAAGGCCTTGTTAAGCGTGGCTACAGCAGTGACTACAGCCGCCCGAAGTTTGCTATCCTTAACCCGGAACTTACGATGACTCTTCCTGATTATCAGACCGCATGCGGCTGCACTGACATCATGATGCATACGATGGAAAGATACTTCACGAACGGCGGCAACATGGAGATCACTGATGCTCTCGCTGAAGGACTTTTAAGAACAGTCAAGAAGAACGCAGTCATCCTTCGCGATGATCCGAATAACTACGATGCACGTGCGGAAGTTATGTGGGCAGGAAGCCTTGCTCATAACGGTCTTACAGGCTGCGGCAACGACGGCGGAGACTGGATGACTCATAAGCTCGAGCATGAGCTCGGAGGTCTTTATGACGTAGCTCACGGTGCAGGTCTTGCAGCCGTATGGGGCAGCTGGGCAAGATACGTTTATAAGAACTGTCTGCCTAGATTTAAGAAGTTCGCTCTTAACGTTATGGAAGTTGAAAATACCGGTTCTGATGAAGAGATCGCACTTCGCGGAATCGAAGCTATGGAAGATTTCTATAGGAGCATCAAGATGCCTACAAATCTTCGTGAACTCGGAGTAAATCCGACTGAAGAAGAGTTGGTCGACATGGCTCACAAGTGTGCAGTCGGCGTAGGCGGACAGATGGGATCAGCTAAGGTCCTTGATGAAGAAGCGATGCTCGCGATCTATCGTGCCAGCATCTGATGTTCTGCCATAACGGAGGAATAAATGACTAACAACGAATTAAGAAACCTCATCGCTTCTGTTCTTGAAGACATGAAGAACAAGGCTCTTGATATGGGAATACAGGGCGTAGCGGTAGCATCCGTTCTCAATAAAGGCGAGGAGTATGACTGGATCGGTGAGATGAAAGTCGTAGAAACTCCTTATAACCTTAAGGAAGGATGGAACCTCGTAGCTATTGCGTGGTCGAAGTGCGGTGAAGTGATCGCTACCGAAGCTGACAGCGGAGACCCCAAACATAAACCTATCCTTGGTGAGTGCGGTTTTGTAGGCGGAGCTTACGACGAGTATGACGGATACAAATTGGCTTTTGCTTTTAGCGGTGCTTTGTCCGAAGAAGATCTGGAAGTTGCCAAGTTCGGCATTGAAAAAATGAAGGCATTACTTGCCTGATCAGAATCGAGAGATTATTAACTGAAGTATATAGCCTACTCAGTGAAAGACCACGCTTCGGCGTGGTTTTTTCTTGTGTTGTCGCGTTACGGGTCACTAATGATATAATTGTTAAGATTAAATTATCTTTTTCGAGGAAGCGAGAAATGAAATACAAAGTCCTGATCGTAGATGACGAGCGTGAACTGGCTGATTCCACGGCTGAATATTTTAACATGATGGATCTTAAGACCTGTTGTGTCTATACGGCTGCAGAGACTTTGGAGTTCTTCAAGGGGAACGAGACGGAACTCATACTTCTCGATATCAATCTTGAAGATCTGTCGGGCTTTGCTCTTTGTAAGACTTTGCGTGAGAAGACCGATATTCCGATCCTTTTCATCAGCGCCAGATCCAGTGATGATGATATGGTCATCGCATTGAATATCGGAGGCGATGATTACATCACCAAGCCGTATTCCCTTAATGTTTTATATGCAAAGGTAAGAGCTGTTCTAAAAAGATATGAGAACAGCAGTAAGACTTCCGGTGAGGCTCTTGTTTTCGGAGAGCTTGAGATAGATCTTGAGGGCGGTACCGTTAAAAGATCCGGCAGGGATGTTGATCTTACCGCAGTCGAATTTAAGCTTCTCGCGTACCTTGTGGAGAACAGGAACAAGGTAATCGATAAGCAGGTTATCTTCGATAAAGTTTGGGATGACAGTTTCGTAAGTGACGGCACTCTTAATGTTCATATAAGGCACCTTCGTGAGAAACTGGAGGAAGACCCTAACGACCCTACTTACATAAAGACTTCAAGGGGCAGGGGATATATGTTTAAGGATCCTGATTCATGAAAAAGAGATTTATCGTAATCGCTATATTCATGATACTTCTTCTGGCGGTTCCGATCCTTCTTTTGTCGGACCCTATGACCAGGTCGCTCGCTCCTCTGGACAACGTGAAGATTAACGAACTCATAAGCGAGATCGATTCCGGCAAAGAGATCAAAGGAAAGTATGATTTCGACTATGTCATCCTGGATGAAAACGCCCATGTAACTTACAAATCCACTCTTGATCTGCCTGACGATATCGGCCGTGCCACCACCGAGAGATATACAATAAGGACACTCGAGAAAGATGGCAAGGTAATGGGCTATCTTCTTATCAGAAACGATTATGAGACAGTGTGGGAGAAAGCTTACGAGAAATACCGCGCCAGTATCATTGCATGCGTTATTGTCGAAGGACTGATAATTGTCGCATTCTTGGCATGGACATATTTCTTTATCATTGAGCCTTTCGAAAAAATGAAGCGCTTTGCTACAAACATTTCCTCAGGTGACCTGGATACTCCTCTTACAATGGACAGGGGAAATATCTTCGGTGCATTTACCGAGAGCTTCGATATCATGCGAACTGAACTTGCGGAAGCAAGACAGAAAGAATATGAAGCGCAAAGAAGCAAAGCGGAACTTGTTGCCCAATTGTCCCATGACATCAAGACTCCTGTCGCTTCCATAAAAGCAATGGGCGAGCTTCTTGAAGCAAAGAGCACCGAGCAGGATCAGAAGACCAAGATTCATTCAATAGTTTCTAAAGCGGATCAGATCGATGTACTGGTATCAGACCTCTTCGCGACTACTCTTACCGATCTTAATAATCTCGATGTATCGTTGTCCGAACAGCCCAGCTCCGCGCTTAAGGACATCATTAAAGATGCGGATCACAAGGAATATACTGACATATCGGAACTTGCTCCGTGCATCATCGAGTGCGATCTGGTAAGAACAACGCAGGTCATAAATAACATCATTAACAACTCATACAAATATGCAGATACGGTGATCAATGTAAGATCACATATAGAAGATGATCTATTTGTCATAAGCTTTACCGACAATGGTGGCGGCGTAAGCGAAGACGATCTTCCGATGATAACCAAGAGATTCAGAAGAGGCTCCAATGCCAAGGGTAAGCAGGGCGCAGGGTTAGGCCTCGCGATCGCGAGCGAGCTCATGGAAAAGATGGACGGATCTTTGGAATGCAGCAATGTTGACGGCGGTTTCAGGGTGACTTTATTTTTCAAACTGGCATAATCTTAAGGTTCCCTTAAGGTTAACGCAAAGACACTTAATGTTTGTTGGGATATTCTCTATTTGTCAATCAGTATGAAATGGAGATACCCTATATGAAAAATGTTTTCGCGAAGATACTTTCCATAGGAATAATGGGATTAAGTATGACAGGCATTCTGGCCGGTTTCAAAGTACCTGTTAAGGCTGACGTGGTACCTAGACTTATCATCACGGGAAGCGACATCGACAAGGATGAGATCAAAGCAGGTGATGATTTCGAACTTACCATTCACATGAAGAATGAATCGAAGAAAAAACTCACTAATATCAAACTCACACTTTCGAGCGAAGAGAATAATATCGTTCCGAAGTCAGGAACAAACAGCATCTATGTGGATTCCGTCGACAAGGAAGCGGAATTTGATGTGGCTGTTGAGATGACTACGAAATCGGATCTTCTTCCTAACACTTATTCCGTTAATGTTAAGTATGCGTATGAGGAAGATGACTGGCGCTTTTTCGAAGATGAGGCCGAACTTACTGTTCCGATCGTGCAGATCCCGAAGCTCTCTGTTACCGGAATGAAGCTTACGAGAGACAGTGTCATCATTGACGGTAAGACGAGCTGCTCGCTTCGCGTAAATAATACGGGTAAGAGCGATATTTATAATGTTAATGTGGTCTTAAAGGGCAACAATATCCAGACAACAGATGATTTCATTGGATCCATCCCTATCGAAAACAGTGTGGATGTGGATCTTTCCGTCTTGTCTACAGCTCTCGGCACAGGTGACATAGTGGCAGAGGTAACATACGAAGACGCACAGGGCAACGTATATAGCAACGAATCATCCGTTACGCTGTCGGTAGTCGAGCCTGTCATAGAGCCTGTTATCGAGAAGGAACCGATCTACATGGATCGCAGATTGTGGGTCGCAGGCGGTGTAGTATTATTAGTAATAGTAGTTGGAACTATTATCCGTAAGAAGAGGGAAAAAGCATATGCCTAAAAAGAGCATCATACGGACCGAGAAGCTTTGTAAGAGTTTCTCGACCGGAGGAGTTCAGCGACACATTATAAAGAATCTGGATACCGAGATCTATGAGGGCGATTTTACCGTCATCATGGGTTCTTCGGGTGCAGGTAAATCCACTCTTCTCTACGCGCTTTCCGGAATGGATAAAGCGAGCATGGGACAGGTATATTTCAGCGACAGGAATATCACGAACTTCACCAGTGACCAGCTTGCCATCTTCAGACGCAAGCACTGCGGTTTTGTCTTCCAGCAGGTATATCTCATGGAGACTATGAGCGTTATGGATAATGTCCTTACCGCAGGCCTTCTCACGGGACAAAACAAAAAGCAGCTTGCTGCAAAGGCTAAGGATCTTTTTAAGAAGGTCGGGATCGGTCCTGAGCTCTGGCGTAAATTTCCTAACCAGCTATCAGGCGGTGAAGCACAGCGTGTAGGTATCGTTCGTGCCGTTATCAATTCGCCGGATATGGTATTTGCGGATGAGCCTACGGGATCACTTAACAGTTCATCAAGTGATGCGGTACTTAATATCCTTACCGAGATCAATCAGAACGGACAGTCTATCCTCATGGTCACACACGATATGAAGTCGGCCAGAAGAGGAAACAGGATCATATATTTCAAAGACGGTACGATATGCGGTGAATGTGATCTCGGACCGTATAAGACGGGCGACAAAGAGCGTCATGATAAACTGCGCGCATTCCTTACGGAAATGGGATGGTAAGTTATGCTAACGAAACTGATCAAATCCAATTTCCGTAATGATCTTTCTCATATGATCAGCTTTGTCCTGATCGTTGTGCTGTCATCTTTCATGCTCCAGTTCGGACTTTGTATCGTTATGGGTTACAACAATCATTATGATACGAAGGCAGAGGAACTGAATTCAGCGGATGTTATTCTCTATGTCTATCAATATGATGATGATGTTTCCAATGAGGAAAATGTAGCAAATTACATTGAAAACGATCCGTCAATTGAAACTTACGAGGAGCAGATGTTTACCATCTGTGAGTGCGAAGTCATCTTTAATGAGGATAATTTTGACAGTATAAGTTCAGAAGATAAAGAAACGTTCAATATACGTTTCGGAGCACTTGATGATTATGGAGAGATCGGCGCTCCGATGTTTATCGAGAGATCTGATGAAGAATATGCAAATCCGATCTACTTGCCTTATAGCGCTTTGAAAGGCAGGTTCAGGAATAAATATAGTATCGGAGACGAGATAAAGATGAAGATCAACGGAAAAGAGTATTCATTTACTCTTGCAGGTTCGTATGAGACTTTATCCGGTGCTTCCCCTGCATATCTTTCTTCCTACGATTTCATTCAGATCAAGGACGATGACAACATGAACAGATTTTTCGATATCCAACTTAAGGATGGTGTTAATACCGAAGAATATGTTCAGGCGATGCTGGCGGATTTCAATATCAAGGGACTTGATGCATATTATTACTCTTTGCCGGAAACGATAAAGGCCAGTTTGTATATGATCAATATCGTATCTGCAATCTTGTGTGTATTTGCCGTCATCATTACCCTCGTTGTAGTTACCGTTATCTACTTCCGTATATCGAACAGTATTGAACAGAATATCGTTAATCTCGGTGCTCTCAAATCTCTGGGATATACGGGAAGTCAGCTTAGACTTGCGCAGATACTGGAATTTACCATAACATCGTCGGTCGGATTTGCTGTAAGTACGGTGTTACTCTATATCTCGCTTCCTATCTTTGAGGAGCGGCTTCTTCGAAGAATGACGGGAACGATCTGGAAACCTCCGTTTAATCTGACGGCTTTTCTTATCACGGGAGCTTTTACTGTCGGCGCGACGATGATCGTATCATACTTGTCCACCATGAGGATCAGTACGATAGATCCTGTAACAGCTATAAGATTCGGATTGAAAAGTCACACATTCAAGAAGAACAGTTTCCCGGTCGAGATCACATCCGGTCCGATCGTATGGATACTCTCTCTTAAGAGTGCTTTCAGGAACAAGAAGCAGAATCTTCTTATAATCTTCATCATGGCTGTCGTCGGAATCACCTTATCGATATCGATATTTTTCACGTACAACATTGCATATAAGACAATGAATCTTTATAAGCTTCTTTCAGATACAAGCAGCGAAGCAAGTCTCCTTTTCGAGGAGAATACGGATGCAGAAGATATAAGAGATATTCCGGGTGTAGATAAAGCCTGGACAGAGATGTCTATCGTAGCAACGATAAAGGGAACCTTAACGGAAATCACTGTTTCGGACGATTGGGCTTATGTTAATAACATGAACCTGACCGAAGGACGTGTTCCGGTCTTAAGTAATGAGATCGTTATCGGAAATACGCTCGCGGACAATTGTGATATCAAGGTCGGAGATGAGATTGAAGTTGCATGTTCAGGTTATGAGGGTACATATGTAGTGACGGGTCTTTGCCAGACTACATATAATTTTGGTGTGGTCGCAAGGATGACGGCAGATGGTCTTGAAGCTCTCAATATTGAATACTCACCTCACTGGGTTGAGATGACCTTTTCCGTGACAGATTACGAGTCATCCAAGAACGTCCTGGAGAATATCCAGGAGATTTATGGTGATAAGCTCTATTACTATTCCAATGCTTATGACTATATCAAGAATGGTGATGATGTGGATCTTATGGTTGCAAAGGCTCTCTGCTTTGTCTTTATCATAGTCTCGATCGTTATCATCTTCCTGTCGATGGTATTGCTCGTTAAGACGATCATCATCAAGAGCCAGAAGGAGATCGGTATCAAGAAGTCACTCGGCTTCACGAGTTCCCAGCTCAGGATGGAACTTACGCTGTCGCTGATGCCGAACATTGTAATCGGTCTTGCTATCGGTTCGCTCATCGGATTTATGAATGCCAACAGATTTTTGAGCCTTATACTGAAGAATTTGGGAATATATAGAAGTACCCTTGAAGAACTTCCGTGGATGCCGTTAGCCTCCGTCGTATCAGGAACGGTCGTCACATTTATTCTCGTTTGGTTCCTGTCTCACAGGATCAAAAAGATATCCGCTTACAAACTCATAAGAGAATAACAAAAGGAAGTTTCACATAAAAATGCACCGGTGAGAATTTTCTCATCGGTGCTTTTATCATATGCAAAAATTATTATCCGATCGCGGTCAGGTTTGCGGAATTGTTTTCGATAATGATGATGGTGTTTGCCATCTGGTTGAATCTGCTTCCGAATCCTTCTGTGCTCTCGAGAGTATAATGTGCAGTCGCAACTACGGAACCGTTTCCTGCAGGAATGATGTAGATCGTCTGCACGGTGTTGTCGCCTGTTGTGCTTGAAGCAACGATCCTTGTGCATGCGCCTGCATTATCGAGCTTGTATGTATCCTGAGTAAGTTCGTAGCTTCCCGAGAGAAGTGAACTTATTGATGAAGCAACATTATCTGTGCTGTCGCCTTCATACTCTACCTCGAAAAAGATCTGCGGATTGCTCTGATCCTCATACATCGAGATGAATGTCTCTTTGTCTGCCTCACTGACGCGGTTGAGGATCTCGCATTCGAAGTCCATCTCAAAGCCCACACCCGAGTTGATGACGTGCTCATAAGAAACGGTCTCTTCCATGCCCTCGAGCATGATGGTTACATCGTACTTGTCGCCGTCCTTCATTCCTGTCGGACTTTCATACTCTGTCTCAATAACAGCTTCAGTCTCGCTCTCGGAAACCTCTTCAGTCTGATCCGGAGCCTGTGTTTCTTCAACTTCAGCGGCAGTTGTTGTTGCCGTTGTTTCCTCAACTCCTGACCGTGCAGGTTCTTCCTTGCTGCATCCGCCAATGATCATCATTGTGGAAGCGATGGCTAAAGCAGCGACAGTAGTGATGAATTTTCTGTTTTTCATTTTTGTCTCCTTTATATATGTGTCCCGCCCATAGTATATACCATAAGTATTATCTATATAGGTCAGTTTTTTGATGACATCATTAATAATGACGAACTAAGATTCAGATTTATTTCAGGTTGATTTCAGGAAGTATAAATATGATGGTCTTATAATTCTATGACTATGGGGTGTAGTTTATGAAAAAAGTATTTTCGCTACTGTTGGCAACTATGATGCTTTTTTCTTGTGTGTCCTGCGGTTCCAAGGAACTTTCTGAGATGACACCGGAAAAGATCGTCAAGAAAATGACCCTCGAGCAGAAAGCAGCTCAGATGGTACAGCCTGTCGTCTATGCAGGTATCACCGAAGAAGAGATGAAAGACGTCTGCTACGGAAGCATCTACGGTGACATGGGCGGCATTGAAGCATCCGCCTGGCGCGAACTGGTAGACACTTACCAGAAGGCAGCCATCGAATCCGAAGCAGGTATCCCTTATCTCTACGGACAGGATGATGTTCACGGTGTAGGCTACTGCATCAACGCAGTTTATTTCCCTCAGAATATCGGACAGGGCGCAGCAAATGATGAGGAACTTGCTTATCAGGTAGGTCTCATAACAGCTGACGAAGCAAAGCTTTGTCACATGCTCTGGAACATGTATCCGTGCGTTGCTCAGTCAACTGACCCGAGATGGGGAAGAACATACGAAAGCTACGGCTCAGATCTCGAGACTATCAAAAAACTCAGTACGGCTTATACAAAAGGATTGATAGACGGTGGAATAGTTGCATGCGCCAAGCACTTTTTCGGAGACGGAAATGCAGTATACGGAACAGGTGAGTGCAGTGACATGCCGCGTCTTATCGACAGAGGCGATGCTCAACTCAGCGAAGCAGAGATCAACGAACTCATGAGCGTATATCAGGCACAGATCGATGCCGGTGTTCAGACCATCATGGTCAGTTACACATCCCTCAACGGTCTTAAGATGCACGAGCAGGGCGACTATATCTGGAAGCTCAAGAACGAGATGGGATTTGAAGGTTTCATCGTCAGTGATTACGATGCCATCGACAATACATCTCCTGCTACATACGAAGATCAGGTCATCTCTGCAGTTAACTGCGGCATCGACATGTTCATGACCAGCTACAAGTACAAGGAAGCAAAAGCTGCGATCATCAAAGGCGTCAACGACGGCAAGATCACCAAAGACAGGATCAACGACGCAGTTACGAGAATCATCAGAGTTAAGCAGAATGCAGGTATCCTTGCTGATCCTCTCTGCGAGAATCTTCAGACAAAACAGACAGAGACAGGTTCGGCCGAGTACAGGGCAGTAGCAGAAAAACTTGTTGAAGAAAGCCTCGTATTGGTTAAGAACGACAACAACACATTGCCTCTTAAGAACGGAACCAAAGTCTATATCACTGGTCCTGCAGCAGACCACGCTCAGGCGCAGTGCGGCGGTTGGACGATAGGTTGGATCGAAAGTCCTAACAAAGACATCAAGGGTGTAACGACTATCCAAAAAGCTTTCGAGACATATGCGGCTGATTACGGCATCGAAGTCATCACTGATCCTGAGAGAGCCAGCGAAGCAGATGTAGTTCTTCTCTGCGTCGGTGAGAAAGCATACGCAGAAGGTTATGGCGATACTGCAGACCTGCAGCTTTGCGGAGACTGCGGACTTAAGGGTAACCAGGATGCGATCGACGAAGCAAAAGCTCTCGGTAAGCCTACAGTTACCTGCATAATCGCAGGAAGAAACGTCATCCTCGATCAGGAAGATTATGGTAGCTGGGACAGCGTAGTAATGTGCTATCTGCCGGGTTCTGAAGGCAAGGGCATCTCGGATGTTTTGTGCGGATGCTCTGACTTTACGGGAAGACTTCCTTCACCATGGTACGGATCAGTTCAGGATATCCTGACGGACAAGTGCGTTTTCGAGAGAGGTTACGGCCTTTCATATCCTGAAGGATTTACTCCAAGTACAGAGCCTTGAGGACTATGTTAATACGATTGATTTCTTTCATAAAAACAGGTCTCACGCGGACCTGTTTTTGTGTGTGATAAAATCTAGTGGAAAAACATCAAGGAATTAAAGAAATGATAGACGGACACATACATATCGAACGCGGTGATTATACCATCGACTGGATAAGACAATTTGTCGACAGGGCAGTTGAGGCGGGACTTAGCGAGATCAGGCTTCTCGAGCATAACTACATGTTTCCGGAGTTTTCGCCGATGTACAAAGAAGACTGCGAGAAGAGTGACTTTATTAATGATTGGTTTAAAAGAAAAGCAGCCTTCAAGAACTACGATGAATACCTTCGCCTTATTGACAAAGTAAGACAGGAGAAATTCCCGGTTAAGATCAAGTTCGGGCTTGAAGTCTGCTACTTCAAAGAGTACGAAGATCTGATCGTTGATCTTACCAAAGGGAGGGGTTTTGATTTCCTTCTCGGCAGCATGCATTTTGTTGACGGATTCGGCTTTGATCACAAGGCTGAACTGTGGGAAGGGATCGATGTTGATAAGACATATCAAAGGTATTTCGAAGACTCGGTTCTTCTTGCAAAAAGTAAGATCTTTGACGGCATAGGACACCCGGATACCATAGGCCTTTTTGGACATAAGCCGTCTTTCTCGCTTACTGAATTCTATGAGAAACTTGCATCTGCTCTTGCTGATTCAAAGATGTATGCAGATCAGAATAGCGGTGCCAATAGAAGATGTCCTGATACGGCAAATCTCGGAATGGATAAGGAACTTATCAAGATACTTCATAAACATAATGTTCCGATAATAACTTCGTCTGACGCACACACTCCTTCTGATGTAGGATACAAGATCCGCGAGCTGCAGGAACTGGCAGATTTGTAATTTTGTTTTTGGTGTATAATTGAAAAGACTTTTATGGAAAGGGGAATATCATGGAAGATCAAATGATATTGAAAGCCACAGGGCTTTGCAAGAATTATGGTACCAAGCCGATTCTCAAAGACGTGAATATCACGATCAACAAGGGTGATATCTACGGTCTTGTAGGACGTAACGGTGCAGGTAAGACAACTATCATGCGTATCATGACCGGACTTCAGGTTCCGACCAAAGGAAATATCGAATACGGTTATGAGAGAAAGAGATTGGGTTCAACAGGTGCTCTTGTAGAATTGCCGTCTATCTACGCAAACAAATCAGCAGAGGAAAACATTAAATTCCAGTATCTGAATCTCGGTTTGAAGTTTGATGATTCTATCAAGGAAATCCTCAAACTTGTAGGACTTGATAATACGGGAAACAAGAAAGCAGGTAAGTTCTCACTCGGTATGAGACAGCGTCTTGGAATCGCTATCGCCATGGTCGGCGATCCTGAAGTTCTCGTTCTCGACGAGCCTATCAACGGACTTGATCCTCAGGGTATCATCGAGGTCCGTGATCTGCTCCTTAAGCTCAACCGCGAGAAGGGGATCACCATCATTATTTCAAGTCACATTCTTTCTGAGCTTTCGAAGCTCGCTACCAGATTCGGATTTATCGAAGACGGAAAGATGATCCGTGAATGTACTGCTTATGATATCGAGCATGCAGGCGAGAAACTCATGATCATCAAGTCCAGCAATCCGCAGGAATATAACGCTCTTCTTAATGCAAACGGATTTAAGAGCGAACTTGTAAGTAACCCTGATAAGGTTACGATCCACGGTGAAGCCGATATCATCGATATCGCGATGATCGCCAAGAATGCGGGGATCAAGATCACTGATCTTAGAACTGTAGAGACCGATCTTGAGGAATTCTACGTTGATGTCGTGGGAGGAATGAATCATGATTGAGTTATTGAAATTTGAATTCTACAGACTTTATAAGAGTAAGTTGTCCTGGATCCTTGTAGGTGTAATGGCTCTTCTTCCGATACTTGCAGTAATCGCATTGACATTGATATATGTCTATGCCACAAGGGGCGAAGAAGGAAAAATCGAGCCTGAATTATCACGTTTCCTTACTTGGGTATTTGTATCGTATTTTTACAAGTGGGTACCTATGGTATTGGCATTGTTCATCCCGCTCTTCGTTGGACGAGACTATAGAGACGGATTTATCCGTAACAAACTTACAGGCGGACACACGAGATTCCAGATTTTTACTTCTGCGATCATTTCCAAAGCAGCATATGCAGTTGCTCTTTGTGTTGCATATATCGGTGCAGGACTTATCGCTTCTGCAATCTCTCCTTTTGGTGTTGACTTAAACGACGGTGAGATGATCCTTCGTCTGCTTTCGTTGATTCTGTCGATTGTTGCTACTTCAGTTCTTTTTACTGTGTTGGCATTGATCATCAAGAACAGAGCAGTACCGGTAATCCTTTCAGTTGTATTCGTCATGTCATTCAGCCTTGCGGGAACTCTAGCGACAACATTTGCTTATGACCACAGAATGATCGATGATTATGAGAGAGTCCGTGAGAAGAAGATCGAGAAAATGGGATATGATTCTGATGAATTCGAAGTTGATAAGGAAAAGTACTTTAACTTCGGCTGGTATGTTGGACATCCTGTTTTCTTACTAACTAACGCAGGCATGCAAAATGAATTCATTCCGGGAACAGGAGCAGTCCTATCCTTGACTCTTGATTCTCTTTCCTACAAAGATGAGATCGCAAGACACCCGTTCAATTCGCTCATAACTCTTGTAACTCAGGATATGACTTTCCTTGAGGATAAAGATCTGCACAAGATCGATGGAGCTTTTGTTCCTGTCGAGACTGCCGAGCTTCAGTACAACATCAAATCAATTGTTTGGACTACCGTTTATTTCGGCGCAGGATATGCTCTCTTCAGGAAGAAGAACGTATTCTGATAAACATCTGGCGGAGGGAAATTACCGCTTACCGTCGTAATCTTACCTCTTACCGAAAACATTGAGACTTAACCTCCTTTGTGATGATACTATCGGGGCATCAAACAAAGGAGGTTTTCTATTATGAAAAAGTTTCTTACCGGCAACTGGTGGCATCTGTTCTGCGCCTTTTACATGCTCGCGATAATCGCATACATAGTTTTCTTCGCGGCAGTGCATCACATCTTCATGGTGGGATTTCTGGTATCAACAGTGTTCATGTTGGGTATCGAAGTATACATTTTCGCTAAAGGTCGAAAAAGTGTTGTATGATACTTTTAGTGATTGTACTTTAGGGAGTTGATGCCGTGAAAGTTAAGATAGATATTTCACCTGAACATTCAGAAACATATGCGATCATCTGTTCAGACAAGATGACTGACGAAGTAAAGCATGCAGCTGATCTTTTGGGACAGCCTGCTGCAGGGCTTCTTACTGCGTCGCTGGATGAAAAGACGGTCATATTAAGAGCAAATGAGATCTATATGGTAAGGATCGAAAATGAGAAAGCGGTCATTTTCGATAGGGATAAAAGATACATATCACGTAAGCGTTTGTATGAATTAAAAGAGGTCCTCGGAGATAAGTTCATTCAGATCTCCAAGGGCACGATCATAAATCCTGGCTATCTTGACCGGATCGAACCGGGCTTTGGAGGCAGCATCAACATTAAGATGCGAAACGGCCTTGCCGAGAGCATATCGAGAAGGTTCCTTCCGGGTTTTAAGAAGTATCTGGGGATGTAGGAGGGTAATATGAGAACTGTAAAAGAAATAGCAAAGAGCGTCATGATAAGTCTATGCATCGCACTGATCATATTCTGTGCCGTGGGCGTGTTCTTTGAAGTACGAGGCGGCGGAACACTCGGCTTTGAAAACTACTCATTTACGAAAATGGTATTAGGTTGTCTCACGGTGGGCCTTGGCTTCGGAATCCCGTCGATCGTATACGATCACGACCAGATCCCGCGCCCTGTTCAGGTGATCATTCATATGGGCATCGGGTGTCTGGTGTATATCGTTGTAGCATATCTTGTGGGATGGTTCGGAAGTATCAAGACTCCCGTTCATTTCCTGATTCTATCTTTGTGCTACATAGCCGTGGCATTCATTATCTGGATTCCGTTCATGTTGTTCTACAGACGAGAGGCAGTAAAGATGAATGAGAAGTTTCAGGCTATGAAAGGCAAGAATTAGAATTCGCAATTAAAATGAATCGTTGCCTTCAATAACGGCTCGTTACCGTTATCGTATTCAAACCTGTCAGACTTAAGTTCGCTTACCGGGGAACCGGGTATAAGATCACCGAATTCGATGATACGTTCACCCCAATAGATCTTAACATTATCCCATTGTTCCTTGGTGCCCTGGAAGTAGACATCTTCAAGTGAATCACAACCCTTGAAAAAATTACGATCGATCTTATGGATACCCTTGGGGATAGTTATCCTTTTAAGATTACTGCATCCTTCCAATAATCCTTCCGCAAACTCACGGATCGGATAAGGAATGATAAGATCCGTGATACTGGTGTTGCCCTTAAGAACATCGTCAAAAAAACCGATAACTGACTTCTCATAACCGTCAGACATGACTTTGGAGGACAGACGGATTATTTCCGAATCCGTGTCATTGATCTTATATACATATAGAGGGATAAGACGATGGGGAATTGCTGCCCCGTATCTCATCTTGTATTCAACATTGCTAAATGGCGTATTATTTATTACTTTAAGATAATCTTTAAACAACACGGAACATCACTCCTCTCAGTCTTTTCGATTGGATTTTAAACTATGTGATGTACCATTTTTATCCCGTTAAGTTTTCTGCCTGTTACGGAACTCCCTTGGCGTAATGTTATAGCATTTAACAAATTGCTCGGTCATATATCCGGATGAAGAAAACCCGCACTCTCCACTTATCATTCCTATGGCTTCATCTGTAGTGGATAAAAGTTCCATAGCTTTTTCGAGACGATAGCGAATGAGATAATCATTCGGTGTATGACCGGTATATTTCTTGAAGATATTATTGCATGTGGACTTGCTCACGTTACCGACTTTTGCAATATCTTCGAGCGGAATAGTCTCAAGATAATTATCCTTCATGTAACCGATCATATTCTTCAAACATTCGATATGTCTGTATGATGAAAATGAAGACTCAGCATTATTGATCTTCTCGCACTGAAGCACATAATGCCATATATCGAAAAAGTTTCTCGTAATCTCAAACTGATTGCCGCGGGAGTTGTTTATTGCTCTCGTGATAGTTGCTATATTAGCGGCGTCAGGTGAATCTGAATGCCAGAGGATATAAGGTATATCCGGATCCGTAATTACAGGCAGGATGTATTCTGATTCGATCTCAGGAGATGAGATCAGAAGCTTAGGATGGATGACCGTGATGATGTATGTGCAATAGGTGCCATTTACATCTGTTGAGAAATGAAGTTGTTTGGAATTAATGAATAACGTATCGCCTTCGCAAACTTCGACCAGGGATCCGTTAATGTTATATGTCATCTTTCCCGTTAAGACTGTCATCAGTTCAACGTCTTCGTGCCAGTGAACTTTACGAAGCCACGGAGAAGAACCATCCATATGTCCTTCAAAAGAATACGAAGGGAAGGACGGGTCGTCGTAGTTGACGATCTCGGATCTGTCATCCCTTTGTCTAATCATGGCGCGCCATTGTTCGCGTTTTGCTAGATAACTGTCATTTTTCATGATTGTGCTCTTCTTTTTGTGTAATTTTACGATATTGTTATAAATTGTAGCATGATTCCGATATTTTGTATGTTAGTTCTCAGATATAATTAAAACATCTTAGTGAAAAGAGGATATGCTTATGGATTTTTACGAGGCAGTAAACAACAGAAGAAGCATTCGAAATTTTACAGATGAAAAGATCCCTGAAGAAACTATTAAAAGGATCGTTGAAGCGGCATACAAAGCACCAGCCAACGATCACTTCAGAGATTGGCATTATATAGTCATTACCGATAAGGACAAGATGAGGGAAGTTATCGACGGTGTTCCGAAGAACCTGACTGAGAAAGATGTTGATAACATGACATTCATATCTGATCCCGAGCAGAAAAGAGCATATCAGATCGCTGTTCCGATGCAGTACAGAATGCTTATCGATGCGGCTGCGATCATCATTCCGTTGATGAAGAAAAAGTGTGATATCCTTCATCCTTCAAGCCTTTCTGATCTTAACTGCTATGCATCCGTTTGGTGCAGTATCGAAAACCTTTGGCTCGCGGCAGTTGCAGAAGGATATGCCTGCAATCTAAGGATCCCGTTGGGTGATGAGGAATCTATCGCTAGAAAAGTTTTGGGGTTTCCCGAAAACTATATGATCCCGTGTTTTATCGGTGTCGGAAAAGCAACAGAAGACGCGGTCAAGACAAAGCAGATCGATATCAATATCGACGAATTACTACACTGGGAAAAGTTTTAAGAGATACTAAGAAAAAAGGCTTTAATATTTGATCTGGACGGAACTTTAGTTGTATATATCGGCGATACGACAGGCAATGAAAATGCAGCAAGGTTTGCGGGTATTCCGTTTATCTGGGCAAAGAACGGATCCGGTGAAGCGAAGGCTGCTGATGAGGATATTAATAGCATTACAGAGCTTCCGGCATGCGCAGCTTCATTGTTATAAGATCAGCAGTTTCCTTCGTAAACGTAGTCCAGTGATTCGCGTGCGATATCACACAGATTCATTATGTCTTTGACAGGTGTCGCATCGCGATCAGTCAGATTAAAACGCGGGAAAAATCGCGAGATGTGAAGAGGTATTTTGTGGCCGATCTTATTGCCTGAAGCATCAGTTAATGAAGAGATGAAACCTGTGATCTCACGCATCTCTTCTTCAGTGTCATTGTACCCCGGTACGATAAGGGTAGTAAGTTCCACATGACATAGTTGAACGGCGCGGGAGATGAATGCTTTGACCATAGGAAGACTGCCGCCGAGAACATCAGAATAGTAGCTGTCGCTGAAACCTTTTAAGTCGATGTTCATCGCATTGATATACGGAGCTAGTTCTTCTAGGACAGAGACTTCAGCAGTTCCGTTGGTGACCAGGACATTTACCATGCCTTGTTCGTGAACGAGCTTAGCAGTATCGCGTACGAATTCATATGCGATCAGAGGTTCGTTGTAGGTGAAGGCGACACCGATATTTCCGCGTGACTTATATTTTAGAGCAAGGTCAGCGATCTCCTGAGGAGTAAAAACTTCAGATGACGGACCTGATTTTATAGCATAATCAGACCATGAGATATCACTGTTCTGACAGAACGGACATCTTAAGTTACAACCGTAACTTCCCACTGACAGGATACGTGTTCCCGGGTGGAATCTGTGCAGAGGTTTCTTCTCGATCGGATCAAGTGCGATAGAAGTTATACGGCCATAGTTCTCTGGAACGACAACATTATCTCTGAGGACTCTGACTTTGCAAAATCCTAGACCGCCTTCTTTGATATCACAATGTCTGAAGCAAACATTACACTTGGTCATGATACTTTTCCTCGTCGATTGATATCTTAATTATATCAAGAGATGAAACATTATGGTCCTTGTTCTGTCTATATGGGTATAGATGAGAAAGGACAGAGATAAATGAAGAAAAGAAACCTATTGCGTATTGTTGCACTATTTGTGATCGCTGCTATAACTGTTACTGCGTGTAGTCGGGATATGGAGACTGCTCCTGAATCGTCGGAGATTGTAGTTATGACAACGGAAAGATCTGCTGAGATTGAAACTGAGGTGACGACTGAACTTGAAACTTCCGAAACTGCCGTAGAGATAACTGCGAAACCTGTTGCCGAAATAGAAAACACAGAAGATATCGCGTATCGAATCACTAAGTCAAGGTCAGAAGGTGAATCATCTGACAGAGGTTATTATGTTTTCAATATGCCTGATAGTGATCTCAGATATGTGGTTATCATTTCATCAGATGACGGCAGTGAGAATGGATATGATTTTGATGTAACTGATGTGAAATTTGACGGTTTCATATTGAAGATCACAGTTGAAGAAAAAGAGTTGGATTCTGTTTTCGAAAAGGGAAGTTGGCCATGTACCTCAGTTGAAATAGATAAGTTTCCTGATGACGTTATAGTCATGACGACTGATAACGAAATCCTTGATCGTATATATGTCTATATGAGAGATGAAGAAATAAGTGATGATTATACCGCTGTTTTCTATGATGACGGAGGTCAGGATAATATCTTCGTATACGAACTCGAGGATGGCAGATACAAGTGGTTGGTCATCAGCTCATTTGGAGATATAAATCCGGCTGCTTCTGACAAGATCATAACAGGATTCGGACTGGCGGAGAACAAAGAGGAATTGAAGAAACTGGTTAGTGAGCACTCGTGTAGGATATTTACTTATCCGGGTGAAACAGACTGTCACACAACTGATGAATTCTAGATATAAAGGACTGATCTCGTAATGATCAGTCCTTCGATTATTGATCAACCCAGCCACTCTTCATCGACTTCAAATGTATTCTGAAGTTCTATTACAAACTCTTCCAATACATCGATTGACGGAGCTTTTTCCTGAACGACCCATGTATCATGATCCTCTTCCAGGCTGTGGTAGAAATAGGAACACCAGAGAACATATGGGATCTCATCATCAAGAACGTAAAGAGCAACGAAATCAGAGTCATCCATCTTATTGCCGTCGCCGATCTGGCCACGTACAAAATACGCATCTATACCTTCGATTCCTGCAGGCTCTACAGTAACATTCTTCAAGTCAAGATAGTCGAATGCTGAATAGAAGTAATGTCTTAATTCGTGCAACAGGTCTTCCTCACACATGGACATTAATTCGTCTATTGTAAGAGATGGGAGATCAACTCCTTCAGTATTCATTACTCTATAGGTGTAAAAATAGAATAGTGCTACATCATCCTCAATATAAGCGTAACCCTGAGACTGATTATTTACGTTGACAGCAGTTTCCGGGTAATAGATCTTCCACTTGCCAAAGTGTATCATCTTGTTCATTTCAAACATGTTTGCAGATGTCTCCTCAGAAGGATCTGAAGAGTCTTCCTTGTCTTTATCTTCGGATGTTGAATCGTTCTGAACTTCTTCTTTTTTTGTATCATTCGTTTCGTCGTCATTGTTTGCCTTATCACTTGAACAACCGATCAAAGAAAAAACCATTGCTGAACAGATAATAAGTGCGAATATTTTATATACATTTTTCATTGATTTTTCTCCTTTACAGATCTTCTCCGATCCTTCGATTCTCGATCATGAATTCCTGTGTTCCGAATACAACGGATGAGAGACTCTCGTCTTCTCCCGGATTGCTGAAATTCATGAAGTATAACTCATACATAGTGCCGTCTTCGCCCATGTAGTAATAGTATTGTCCGTAGTCCAGTGCCAATCCCGTAATGTAGGAAGGTGTTCCGATGAGAGGTAAGAAATCTTCTTCATGCATTCCGATCTGAACACCGTAGAAATCCATGTCGGTTCCTTCCATAAATACTTCGATAGCGATTACCGTATCGTCATCGTTGACACTTGTTCCTTCTCTTGATGCAGGAACATCCAGATAACAGAAGAACGCGTAGTACGACAGTCCTTCGTCATAGACAGCTGATACGTTTCCGTCAAAGATCGTATCTTCATCTATCGTAAATCCCATGTTCTTAATGTCACCTATGGTGCACGGAAGTTTTATCTCGTGTCCGTTTATGACAGGCAGCTGAGTAATGACTGTAGCTCCCGGATCGAGCAGAGCGTTTAATTCTTCTATGCCCGGTTCCTCAGAAGATGCACTGTTATCGCTTTCTTTGACCTCTGTATCTTCGGATTCCGCTGACTTGGATTTTTCTTCCTTGTCTTCAGAGATCTCCGAGCTGTGTTTCTTGCTTTCCGTATTCTTGCCTGACGTTTGCATTTTATAGATGACTATTCCGGTCGTTGCCACGGTTGTAAGTGTAATAGCGGCAATGATCATAAGTATCCATTTTTTAAACATAAAACCAGTCCCTTTCTTGATCGCCGTTGAGGCAACCTTTGTTCCGGCTTTCGCAGCGGAAGCCTTAGCTGATGCGGACAAGGTTGTAAGTGAAGCGGGCATCGGCCTGAACGGCACCTGCTCGGCTTCTTTCATAAACAGTTTGGTTAAGAATGGAATTGCCATTGCAAACAGTTTCGTATCATTCTTTTCTTCATACTTCTCGACCTCCTTCTTGATTGTTTTCTTGGCAAAACTGATACGCCATGAAACAGTTCCCTGAGGAATGCTCAGTGCTTCAGCGATCTCCTTGGTGCTCATCTCGTCAAAGTAGAAGAGTATAAGAGTCCTTCTTACTTCTTCTGACAGTGAGTTTTCGATGATGTCCATGACGACCTTGCGCATCGCTTCCGATTCGATGATCGAATCCGGAAGAAAATCCTCGGACACTGCCTCGACCTGGTCAAAGAACTCGTCGTCTACATTGTCGGTCCTGGTAAGCTTGATCTTATCCAGACACTTGTTGGCTGCAGTCTTCTTAAGCCACGACAACACCTTGCTCTTATCCTTGATGGAATCATAGGACTTGATCAATGTTACGAAAGTATCATGAACTATATCCTCGGCGTCCTGCTCGCTCTTAAGGATCGCCATAGCCGTCCAATATACCGCACGATAGCCTTCGTTGTAGATCTTCTCGAGTTCAGAGTCGTTCATTTTTGCCTCCTTTTTTTATCCGCATCTATCTATTAGACGAATAGCTGATACGGTTTCTTGGGTAGATCGAGAAAAATATTTCTGAATTTATTTTATCAGAATCCTTCTTCTCGAAAACGTTCGCTTCTTAACACTATCTTTAACTTTCTTATTCTTTTTCTTATACATATATTGACGATAAGTTAAAACACCCCCGATAAGATGTAACCATCAAACAAAAACAAAGCGAGGGTATAAAAAATGAAAAACGTAATCACAAGCAAGGTAGTAATCAGAGTTGTATCAGTAATCGGATCGATCGCAGGAGGCTTCATGTTCGGATTGGGAATCATGAAAAGAGAGCCGGGACTCATGATCTGCGGCTGCGTCATCGGACTTGCCAACATGAGATTTTTGGGAACAACATTCGAGGCTGACGTTAATAAGTAATCTTCGAAAAATAAAACTATCACAAATTAAATGAGGTATCCGATCGGATACCTCAATTTATTATACCAGTTTATCGAATCTTTCTTTATAGATCTTCTTATTGTTCTCGAAGAGGTTATTACCTTCAGTATCGATCGATACGATCAACGGTCCGAACTCCTTGACCTTCATTACCCACAAGGCTTCAGGCATTCCGAAGTCCATCCATTCAACATCTGTGATCTCTTCGACTTCCTGAGCTGCAACAACGGCACATCCGCCCGGATAAGCACAGTGGATGGCACCGAACTTCTTGCAGGCCTCAGCGGTCTTATCCATCATTCCGCCTTTACCGACGATAAGACGGATCCCGGTCTTCTCGATGAACTCAGCTTCAGCTGATTCCATTCTTCTGCTCGTTGTAGGACCAATGGATACCATGTATTGCTTGCCGTTCTCGTCTTTGCCGACGATAGGACCTGCGTGGAAGATAGCTCCTTCCTTAAGGTCGAGACGGTCAGGCATCCTGTTCTCGATTACGACTCTCTTGTGTCCGCTGTCACGGCATGTAGCGAGAGTGCCTGTAAGATATACTGTATCTCCGATCTTCAGATCCTTGATCTGATCGTATGAAATAGGGGTAGTTAATATCTTTTTCATATCTTAACCCTCCAATGCTTTCTTGTGTGATACGAAGTCATAAGAGAGATCCTCGTGAATTACGATATCTCCTCTTCTTGTTGCCCAGCATCCTGTTGTGATACCTACACCGAGTGTAGCAGGGTGATGTGCAGCTGCTTCGATATTTACGTTTAATACAGTTCTCGAACCTCCAAAGCCCAAAGGAGCGATGCCGAGAGAATCGAGGCCTTCCTGGATCTCTTTTTCGAGTTTAGCAACTTCCGGATACTCGGAGTGAGTTCCGATAGGTCTCAAAAGAGCTTTCTTGGAAAGCATAGCTGATGTAGCAGCACATGTTCCGAGTCCGATACCGATGCAAAGAGGAGGGCATGCATTTACGCCCCAGTCAAGGATCGTCTGATATACGAATTTCTTCACGCCTGCAACGCCTTCGAGCGGCATAAGTACTTTGCTTCTGCCCGGAAGTGAGCATCCGCCGCCTGCCATGTAGAGACGTACGCGAAGATCTGAACTGTTCGGAACGATCTCATATTCGATATAAGGTGCGCCGTAACCGACGTTATCGCCTGTGTTGTGTTCGCCCAGAGGTTCAACGACATTAGGGCGTAAAGGAGTCTCCAAAGTAGCCTTACGAGCTCCCTCAGTAAGGATCTCCTTAAGTTCGTTTATATACGGGAAAGATGTACCTACTTCAACAAAGTACTGAAGTACGCCTGTATCCTGGCAGATCGGTCTGTGAAGTTCCTTCGCGAGATCCAGGTCTTTTACCATGCACTCATACATAGTTTTAGCATGAGGGATAGTCTCTTCTTCAGCGAGTTCTCTGATTCTCTTTTCGACATCATCTGCGAGATAGATACCTGTAGTAGCGGTGAAATCCTGGATGATCTTTATCAACTGTTGTTTTTTGTCTTCCATCTGAACCTCCGTTTCTGTGCTCTCACACGGGAAGTAATTATATCACTATTTCCCTTTCTCGAGAAATGATGCCGTACCCGACAAAACGAATAAACAATTATTATTCGATTAGTGATGGATTGGAGAGCTACACTAATGTTAAAATTTCTTTTGTAGCAGGTATATAGAAGGAGTATGGAATGATAACGGTTTTACTGACTGATGGCGAGTTTACGGGGATGATCAGATCCCTAAGGGAGCGGGCAGACATAAGGATAGTGGGCTTTTGCTTCAGCGAGAATGCAGCGCACACGGCCATGCTCGATAAGTCCTACATCGCACCGTCCTGGGATTCACCGGAATACATACCTTTCCTTTTTGAAGTCATCGAAAAAGAACGTATCGACTTCATCTTTCCGGTCGTTACCAAGAGCCTGTCACTGATGGCTTCGAAAGCTCAGGAAATCAAAGATAAGACAGGTGCGGTAGTCGTAACATCTCCATATCAGGCGATATCAAATGCCAATAACAAATCGGATCTGTTTAAGATACTTAAGGCTGATCCTTCAACGGCCGGATATATAACGTATTTTGACGTGGCAAAGACCGTTGGCGAACTCAAAGATAAGATCAAGGTACCTTGTGTCGTTAAGCCTGTCATAGGCGAAAACAAGGAAGGTTTCGCGAAGGTCGTCACTGACGATGAATTTAATAAGGCACTCCTCAAAGGTGAGACAGGAAGTCTCATATGTCCGTCACTTCTCGAAGATAACGACGAATCCGAATTTAGTGAGCCGAGGCTCATCATGCCATATCTTCCGGGACAAGAATGGGATGCTGATCTGCTCGTCTTTGACGGTAAGATCATATCCGCTACCATTCGTAAGAACCTCGATATGTTCGGAGGTCTTTCTTCATGTACTGAAACAACTGATAATAGAAGAGTCCTTGAAGCATGTGAGAAGATTGTTTCAGTTTTGGGACTTGAGTATCTCTTGTGCATCAGCTTCAAAGAAGATGAGAATGGCGATCTTAAACTTTTGGAGATAAATCCGAGATCGATGAGAAGTATTTATGTATCTGCTGTCGGAGGCAATAACCTCGTGACAAGACTTCTGTCGATCCTGACTAATGAGGACGATGATAGGAACTTCAGACTTACGCCTTCCGAAATAAAGACTTCACTTTACTATGATATTGTCACTTTAAACAGGGAAGGAGAAAACCGATGAACCTTACCTGGTATCCGTTAAGACCTAAGGATATTGCAATCTATAAAAAATTCTATTCGATGGTCGAGACGAATATGACGGACCTTACTTTTCACTGCAGGTTTGCGTGGGATAATGTCTTCAAGATCCAATGGGCCATCGTGGAAGACTGTCTTGTTCAGATATCTGACGGAGGCGGATATACTTCTCCTTTTATGCTCATGCCTTTGGGCAAACTTACGCCCGAGAAGATGAAAAAGATCATAGATGCGGTAAGACCGATCTTTGATGCAAAGGGATGGAAGTTTAAGATAAGAGCGGTCGATGAAGAGAAGAAGAGTGTTTTCGAGAAGACAGGGATACCGATGAAGATAGATTTTGATGAGGACTCTTCGGACTATTTCTATGATGCGGAGGCGCTTCGAACGCTTGCCGGGAAAAAGTATTCCAAGAAGAGAAATCACTGGAGCAAGTTCCAGCGTCTGTATCCTGACTATATCTACGAGTCGTTGTCGCCTGAGATCTTTGACGAGTGTTTGAAACTAGTGAGGCTCTGGGCTTCGGAAAAGGGGATCGACATCGGGGATTCTTCCGAGAGTGATTACTACATGATCAAAAGGATCTTCGATAACTGGAAGGACCTGGATGCCAGGGGCGGCGCCATAAGGATCGACGGAAAGATCGTCGCGTTTTCGATAGGAAGCATCGGAAGAGAAGAAGTCGGATTCATTCACTTTGAGAAGGCTGACATCAGTTACGACGGACTTTATACCGCGATCAACAAGTTGGTCCTGGAAAATGAGTTTCCGAATATAAGATACGTTAACCGAGAGGAAGATCTCGGCATACCGGGACTTCGAAAGGCCAAGGAGTCGTACTTCCCGATCGCGAAGATCAACAAGTGGAGACTTGATGTTGAATAAATGGCAAGGCTGCTTTAGGAATGACTAGGGCAGTTTTATATTGTCGAAAAACAACCATTTATCAAATTAATGTGGAATCTATCAACGATGTATGATAAATTGATTGGCGGAAGATATGAGAAATGAGAGGAAGATTTTGTCCTCCCATTCATTTTGTTTTCCAAATTTGTAGTATGGCAGCGTTATTGCTGCGCAAAAAAAGCGCTATGCGCGAGAATTGGAGGATTATATGAAATTACTACAAAAGATCACGTCACTGGTAGTGACTGCAACAATTGTCATGGGACTAGGTTCGAGCATTATGGCTGCACCTAAGAGTGTTAAGGTAGATGCGGCTCATTTCCCGGATCCGGGATTCAGAGCTTATGTATCCAAGAATTACGACACGGATCACAACGGAACATTGAGTGTCAACGAGGTATATGGTGCGCTTTATATGGCTATCGATGGCAAAGATAATGTTGAGAGCCTTCAGGGAATCAAGTATCTTTCTTTCTTAAAGGAAATTGTTATCAGCGATACTGTACTTGATGATAAGAAACTTGACCTGTTTAGCGACTTCAATCTCATAAAGTTATACCTGATCAACGTCAAGGGTATTGAAGAATTGACTCCGGGTATATACACAACAAATCTTGAAATCGATTTTTGCGACAATATCAAGAAGATAAATCTTGAAGATTGTGATTATGTATCAAGACTTTGGTTGATCAATGACAAAAAACTCAGAGGAAATATCGATACTTCTTCCAGCACATATCTCCGTGATCTGTTAGTTATGAGTACCGGTGTTACCAGTGTTACTGTTAACAAGAATGCTAAATTGACATCTTGTATTGTGGACAGTTCTGTCAAGATCGTTAAGAAATAATCAGAACATTTTTTGAAATTCAACTCATAAACGGTCGGGGGTGTCTCATCTGTGAGGCGCCCCCTTTTTGAATCGATCAGAATTTTGTTATTCTGTTATAATCTTAGACAAATAATTAAGTGAGGAGCTTATATGAAACATTGCGGAACGATACAACTAGAGACAGACAGGCTCATCCTTAGAAGATTTGTTGAATCTGACGCTGAAGCTATGTTCAACAATTGGGCGAGTGATCCTGAGGTTACAAAGTTTCTTACCTGGCCGACTCATGCAAATATAGATGTAACTCGATATGTTCTTTCGACCTGGGTCCCTCTTTATGAGAAGAATGATTATTACCATTGGAAGATCATCTTAAAGAGCAACGGAGATGAACCGGTCGGTACTATACACGGTCAGGTAAATGAGGACACGGAGTCTATAATGATCGGCTACTGCTTAGGACGAAAGTGGTGGCATCAGGGTATTATGTCGGAAGCAATGGCTGCTCTTGTAAAGTTCTTTTTTGAAGAAGTTGAGGCGAACAGGATCTGCAGTTACCATGATCCTATGAATCCTCATTCGGGAATGGTAATGAAGAAGTGCGGTCTTAAGTTTGACGGTACCCTTCGTAAGTCAGATAGGAACAACACCGGCATCTGCGATGCCAGCTGGTATTCATTATTGAGAGAAGAATATATTCACGATGATCTATCTAAGTAGTTTTAAGCTGAGCCCTAAGAAAGTATCCTGCCCGAATATCTATCCTTATAATGTTTTTCGGGGAAAGGAAGGGATCGTATTATATCTTGATCAGATAACCGTTTTCTACGGCAACAACGGATCAGGTAAATCGACCCTTTTAAATCAGATCGCGAATAAACTCCAGATCGAAGGCAGAGAATATGCTACTCCGAACACATTCGGAAACGTGGATTACTGCGGAAGATATGTTAGTGAATGTTTCTATGGATTAGGAGAGGACGAATTCGGAAGAACATTAAGAAATGTTCCTGCTTACAGCAGATACATAAAGAGCGAAGATATCCTCTACGAGATCAAGAAGATCGAGCAGCGTCAGGTCCTGAACGAGAGTATGATCTACGATATGAGACTTGACGGTAAGGACGAAGAAGACGCAGAAAAATATATGGAGTCTTATGCGGGAAAAATAGCGAGGGAGAGGATAGAATTTTCACAGGAAAAATACTCCAACGGTGAGACGGCGCTTCAGCTTTTTGATGCACTTATAAAACCTAACAGTCTTTATCTTTTGGATGAGCCGGAAGTATCTTTGTCTCCTTCAAATCAGGTCTATCTGGCGGAGAAGATAAACGAGATGACGAGGCTTTTGGGGTGTCAGTTTATCATCGCGACGCATTCGCCTTTTATGCTGGGAACTCTTAATGCGAAGATCTATGATCTTGATTCGAGAGACTATAGGGAAGCATCGTGGACTGAACTCGAGAACGTGAGATATTTCTACGATTTCTTCAAGAGACATGATAAGGAATTTAACGAGGATCAGAGATCTTGATCCTCTTTTTTGTGGCGGAAACAAATCAAAAATCTTTTCGTGGAAATGTGCTGTTTCCTAAGGTTATAATTGTTTCATAAGTGACAATAATGACCATCAGGAGGATTGAGTAATGAAAGTCTTAGTATTGAATGGAAGTCCCAAAAAGAAGAGTGATACATTCAGATTGACTGACGCTTTTCTTAAGGGATTAAATCGCAACAACGAGCATGAGATCAATATCATCAATGTCATTGATAAGAATATCTCTCCTTGCAGGGGATGCTTTGGCTGTTGGCAGAAACTTGATGGTCACTGTGTGATAAACGACGATCAAAATGAGATACTCGACCTTTATCGTGAAGCAGATCTTATCATCTGGAGTTATCCTTTGTACTGTTACGGAATGCCGTCGCACCTGAAGGCTCTTTTAGACCGTACGATCCCTCTTGTTAAGATGGATATGGAAAAGCACGCTGACGGAACCGTAAGCCATGTTGCACTTGTGGATTTTTCGAAGATACATACTCTCGTCATCTGCGGATGCGGATTTCCGGATTGGGAAGGTAACTTTGATGCGATGAAGATCTCGAGCAGGAACTGCTTCGGTAATCTTGATATGGTATGCGTTCCTGAGACACCTATGCTCAATATACCTGCAGCTGCTGTTGTAGCAGATCCGCTTCTCGCGAGATTTGAGAAAGCAGGCGAGGAGTACGAAGCTAACATGACTTTGTCTCCTGAGACTATCGCTGAACTCGAAAGACCTATGATCTCTGCAGAGGATTATATCCGTAACGTTAACGGAATGGGCTAATTCATATAGTTTGACAGGATAATATCAAAAGTATGTACCGTTCTTCTGCTCGAATATTTTGGTAGAGTAATACTGTAACTACAAGTGGGGGACAATTGTTATGTATCTGATCTATATCCTGTTGGCGTTGATGCTCTTTTTCGGAATCAAGGTAAGTTATAAGAGGAAGACGTGGAACGAAGATGTTATGTCTTTTGATCACACGAAGTGCTTTCTTGGTTTTTGTGCTGTCATTATCGTGCTGCATCACTGCTCTCATATGACATGCGCTTCATGGGTCAATCCGTACTTCATAAGACACGGTCTTGATATCTTCGTAACGGCAGGATATCCGATGGTCGGAATGTTCTTCTTTTTCTCGGGCTTCGGACTTTATAAGAGCGCGAAGAGTAAGCCTGATTTTTTCAAGCGATTCATTCCTGCGAGAATGATCCCGATCTTGATCCCGACAGCTCTTACGTTCCTTGTTTATGTTCTTATGATGTACATAAGAAAGGTTCCGTTTGTGATCGATAATCCGTTCCGGGTTAATTCCCATAGCACCTGGCATCCATATATCTGGTACATCCCTTGCATGCTCTTGATGTACCTTTTCTTCTATATCGGTTTCGGCCTTTTCAAGAAGGACTGGATCGGCATCCTGGTCGTTACTTTGGGAACACTCGGATACATCGCTTTCTGTCTGTTCCTCGGTTACGGTACATGGTGGTTCAACACTGTTCATATGTTTATCGTAGGTATCCTCGTTTCAAAGTATGAGAAGAGATTTTTCGAGAGCTGCAAAAAATTATATGTATTAAGACTTATCGGAACCATATTGCTGTGCGTGGTATTGTGGTTCTTAGGCGACAACGCAGGCGGTATGTGGCTTCAGGCTAATAAGAAGATGTATATGGGTATGGATGCGCGTTACTGTGATCTCGTAAGCTGCGTCTTCCAGATCCTTTATACACTCGCATTCATGTCGCTTTTCTATCTGCTTGGAATGAAACTTAAAGTTGGAAATGCAGTGCTTCGTTTCTTCGGCAAATTTACCCTCGAGCTTTATCTCGTTCACGGTATCTTCTGCCACCTGTTCAGTTACTACATGATCCATGAAGGCGTTAAGCCGCTTCACTATATCAAGTACGTTCCGTTCTATGTATTCGTGGTATTTGCATGTTCGATCCCGATCGCATACGCAATAAGCCTTCTCGACAAGAAGGTTGCAAAACTTATCAAACCTTCTCCTAAGAAGACTGCTTCCAAATAAGGGATCTGTTACATTAAAGGCAGGATTATCAGCCACACAAGACCATAATATGCAACGACTGCAACAAGATCGTTTACTGTCGTGATCAGCGGACCTGATGCTACGGCCGGATCGATCTTGATCTTGTGGAAGAACATCGGGATCAAAGTTCCGAGAAGGCTTGATATGATCATCGAGAGGACCAGTGCGCCTCCGACGCATACAGCGATCAGAAGCGAGTGCGACAGAGTGTCACTCTTGATGAACTTTAAGTACGCGCCGATGACCAGAAGTGCCGCGCTTCCCAGGAACAATCCGTTACAAAGACCTACGCACATCTCCTTGAATGCGAGGCCGATCTTTTGCCTGGCGGTGAGTGTCTCGTCCATCAGTACTCTGATGGTAACAGCAAGTGACTGCGTTCCCGCATTACCCGCCATATCAAGTATCAGTGACTGGAAGCATATTACGATAGGTATCGCTGCTACGACCTTCTCGAAAACGCCCACGACTGTGGACACGACGATTCCCAGCATCAAGAGTATGATGAGCCATGGAAGTCTTTTCTTCATGCTCTCGTTTGTTTTCTCGTTAAGATCCTCCTCTGCGGTAAGACCTGCGAGCTTAGCGTAGTCATCACCGAGCTCATCATCGACAACTTCTACGATATCCTGAGATGTGATGATACCGACTATCTTCTTGTCATCCGACAAAACCGGAATGGAATCCTCGGCGTATTCCTTGATCCTCTCAATACAGTCGCTTATATGTTCGTGATCGCCGACATACGGGTAAGAAGTAACGATCAGGTCTTCGAGAGGCGTTTCTGATCTTGCTACGATAAGATCTTTAAGATCGATAGCGCCGTAGAACTTTTCTTCTTCGTCCACGACATAGATCGTATAAATGTTGTCATTGTCACCCGCCTGCTTAACGAGTTCCCTCATGGCGGACCTTATGTTCAGATCGTTCTTGATAACGATGAGATTGGTAGTCATCTTACTGCCGATCTCATCATCATCATATGACAGGATCAGTCGGACGTCTCTTCCGGAATCTTCCTCGAGCATGCTCATGATCTTCTCGGAAGTTGAATCATCCATTTCCTCGAGAACGTCAACGGCATCATCTGAGTCCATGTGAGAGATGACCTTCGCGGCTTTCTCGATATTAAGTTCGCCGATGTATTTGTCTACGTCCTCGATGTAAGTGAAGATCTCCGACACCTTCTCGGCACCGAGTATAGGGTAGACCTTCTGACGCTCCTCCGGAGTCATCTGCTCGAGTGCGCCGGCTATATCGTTTTCGTGGTAATCCGAGATCTTCTCGTTTAATTCAGCAGGCGTAATGTCGCTTCTGAATATGGCGAGGATCTCCTCTACAAAATTCGGCTCTTTGAGTACATTTGGTTCCATGATCTCTTGTCTCCTTCTCGAAAATAAAAAAGCACCGCGTACGGCGATGCATCACAGGATGACAGGAGATCTGTCCGATCAGATCAAGCCCGATCGTTACAGAAGGTGAGATCATATGATGCAAGGTCGCAGCAGTTCGTACTTCGGTAATAACTGTCAGCATCCATGACGATCACCTCCCATTTCAAAAACTAAGTATGTTTTAAACCCTATTCCTTTTCAAGTCAAGGCAAAATAATTTTATAACGGAGCCCATGTTTTGAATATGGTCAATATTATGACTCGGATTATTTACATTCTTTTTACACAGAAAAACCCAGAGGGCCTTATAATATAAATATCAAAAATTCTTGCATCGAAAAAACGGAAGGAAGGTCATCATGGATTATAAGTTGTTCGTTGATTCATTTGAACAGATTGCAGCGGTCATATCTGTTGACCTTCACGACCTGAAAGATTCATCGGCATATAAGATCATTGAAGCCAACAGCGCTTACATAAGCACGGTCGTAAATGACCCGAATGACTTCGTATGTGACATTCCTTACACCAAGTACATCAGAGTTGATAAGAACTTTGAGAGGATGTGTGCCGAGTGTGTTACGACCAAGCTTCCGGTCCACGCTTATGTCGATGCGGAATTCTTTAACTCCTGGATGGACATCTACATGTTCCCGCTTACGGGCGGTTCCGAGGATATCGGATATTGTCTTTTCTCTTACAACATGACACCTAAGGCTGACGTGGATAAGATGATGGATATCAGTGCCGAGACCGCTTTGCATGTCCTTAAGACCTGTATACGACTTCGTGAGACGGACGACTTCCATAAAGCGATGGATTTCATCATTGCCGACGTTCGTGAAATCTGCGATGCCAACAGATGCTGTATCCTTCTTACCGATTTTGATCAAAGGACCTGTTCGGTCCTTAGCGAGGACTACGTAGATCACGTTAATGAGCTTCCGATGACAGGTTATATCGATGAGAATTTCTTCGATATCATTGAGACATGGCCGAGACTTATCGACGGCAGTAACTGCTTCATAATCGCTGACGATGCTGATATGGAAAGAGCTGACAAGATCGCACCTGAGTGGGTCAAGTCTCTTCGCGGTGCTAACGTCAGTAAGCTTGTAATCTATCCTTTGAGATCTGAAGATAAGACCATCGGTTATATCTGGGCTAATAACTTTGATGCAACGAGAACGATGCAGATCAAGGAGATCTTAGAGATCACGACATTCATCCTCTCGGCTGAGATCGCTAACCACCAGATGGTCAAGATGATGAAGATAATGAGTTCCACGGATATGCTCACCGGTGTTCTTAACCGTAATGCCATGAACAACCGTATACTTGATAATGATGCAGGTACGATACCGATCAAGGAACCTTACGGAGTATTCTTCGTTGACGTTAACGGCCTTAAGACTACCAATGATACACAAGGTCATCTGGCAGGGGATAATCTTCTTAAGGATGTTGCCGTTACTCTTAAGGAACACTTCACGGAAGGTGAAGTGTACAGAGTCGGCGGAGATGAGTTCATGGTCATCGTCGAGAATGTAGAAAGGGATGAATTCGACAGACTGGATGAGTCTTTGAGAAAAGACTGTGAGCGTTCCGGAAGAGCACACTATGCTGTAGGCTCGAGCTTCAGCAGTGAGACTCACAACATAAAAAGATCCATGCAGCTCGCGGATACGAGAATGTACGAGAATAAACAAACGTACTACACGAGGCATCCTGAGTGTATATGGGACAGACGCTTTCTTCGTAATACAGAATAAGGTATGAATATATTTTGGACCGGCAGAGCTGTTACAGCCTGCCGGTTCAATACATAATGAAATCGCAATTACGATTATTATTGATAATGATTTATAATCCGGTTGAGGAAGGAAATCTTCTGGCGGAGACAAATGTCAGAGATGAAATCACATCATCTGAGGCAGAACTTGTAAGGTTGTATTCTTACCCTGATGAAGAAGTAAAGAGCAGTTTCATTGCCAATATGGAAAAAGTAGAAGTTGTCCTAGCATCTGACCCTTCGATCGAAGCTATAGTTCATGAGGAATTATCTTCTGTATATGCCGGTGAGAAGGATATAAGTGAAGCAGCGAAAACATTGGAAGATCGTCTCAAGACACTTTATAGTGAGAAAGACTGATCAATAGAAAAAAAGAACAAATGTTTGACATTCTCCCGGGGTTGGTCTACAATAAGATCAACGAGAGAACCGGGAGGATTTTTTAATGGAAAACGTATATGACAATTGTCCGATCTTAGAGAATGATAAGTGGCTTTTACGCTTTGTCGAGAAGGAAGATATAGATGATCTTCAATATGTCTACGGAGATAAGAATGCACTCCCGTTTTTTAACAGCGATAACTGTCACGGCGATAATTTTTTCTATCCGACAAGGGAGAAAATGGCTTCGGCGATCGACTTCTGGCTCTATTCATATAACGAGAAGTTTTTTGTGCGCTGGACGATAATCGATAGATCATCATCCAAGGCTATCGGAACGATAGAGATGTTCCATAGGCCATCCAATGGCGATTTCGGAGAAGTCGGGGTTATCCGTCTTGATGTGGGATCAGACTATGAGAATGAGTCATCTCTTAGAGAGATCTTATCACTTATAATCCCTCCTGCATTCGAATTGTTTGATTGTAACGAGATCATATCCAAGGTTCCGATCTATGCAGTGGAACGGGAAAAAGCATTCTTAGGTTACGGTTTTAAGAGAACCGATACATGTCTTATAGGTGAGGACGGATACGCATATAACGGTTATTGTGTGATAACCAAATAACTAAGCCATAAAAGTGAGTCCCTCTTCTTCTTGTGTTATAATGATGGCGGAAGAAGGGGGGATTTTTTATGAAGATTGATCCTAAGAAAAATTATAAGAAACCGCTTTATGCTCTCGGTCTGGCCTCATTGGTCGGAACGGCACTGCTGTGTACATCCTGCGGACCTATGATCGCGGGAGAGATGTCTCCGCCGCCATCGGCAGAAACGAGTGAGACCACAGAATCTGAAATAACGGAAGAAGAGACTAACTGATATGACAGATATTCTGATCGTCGAAGATAACGAAGAACTCGGAACACTTATTCGTGATTTTTTAAAGCGCGAAGGATATTCGGTTACCTGGAAGACAACCGGAGAACAGGGCATCCTCGCACTTAAAGAGGATAAGTTCAGGATCATGCTCCTTGATGTTATGCTTCCGGGTTTTGACGGATACGAGACGCTTCGCATAATCCGTAAGGACATGGGACTTCCCGTTCTCATGATGAGTGCCAGAAACGACGATCAAAGTAAGATATTAGGCCTTGATGTAGGTGCTGACGATTATATCGAGAAACCGTTCTCGATCCCTGTCCTGTCGTCCAAGATCAAGGCGATCCTTCGTCGTAACTACGGTATGCAGGAAGAACGTAAGGAACTTTCCTACAAGGATATCAGGGTCGATCTCGATGATATGACTGTTCGTAAGGGAGACAAGGTCATCTCCGTTAACGGCAAGGAACTTGATATCCTCATCTATTTTCTTAAGAATCCTGACAAGGTCATCCACAAGGAAGCCTTGTTCGATGCTGTTTGGGGTTCGGACTGCATCTCTGAGATGTCGACACTTACGGTTTATATCCGCTGGCTTAGAGAAAAGCTCGAAGATGATCCTAAGAATCCTAAGTACATCCATACCGTGTGGCGTGTCGGCTACAAGTTCGGCGAGGCTCCTGAGTAATGAAGAAATACTTAAGTAAGTACATTCTCCTTTTTCTTATATGCGTTCTTTTGGGCCTTGGAGTATTCCTTTTCCTCTCGAAAACAGAGGACAATAACAAAGGCCAAAGAAAGACTTTGATGAACCGAGTTACGACTGAACTTTCAAATAAGGGTAGCGAAAACATCGAGTCGGATCTTAACGCCATGCTCTCCTCAAACTCATGGGAAGAAGAATACGGAAAAAGTAATGTTCCGACTGATATCAGATACATGGCTTTAAGCGGAACCGAAGACGGAATGTATGAGATCGCAGGCGGCACATCTGTATGGAAGATTACCGAAGACGGAACCGTCAAAGGCTTTCTTGTCTTCACGTTTAATGATGATCACATGCTTCGGACGATCATCATATGCGAAGCTTCCATTTTGGTCGTTTTCGTGATAGCGGTACTGTTCTTCATCTATATCGACCGCAAGGTCATCATGCCGTTTAACACGCTTTCAGAATATCCTGAACGTATCGCCAAGAACGAGAACGCTGCTGCACTTCCCGAATCGAAGAACAGATATTTCGGAAGATATATCTGGGGTATGAACATGCTCCGTGACAGGCTCTCCGGCGACAACAGAAAACTCCGTCAGATGGAGAAAGAACAGCTCACGCTGGTATCGACGATCGCTCACGGGATCAAGACTCCTGTTGCGAATATCAAGCTTTATTCAGAAGCGATAAAGAGCGGTCTTTATAGAGATGACGGAGTTCCTGACAAGAAGGATTCCGAGGTCGCCGATAAGATCACCAAGAATGCAGATGACATCACGGCTCTTTTGCAGGAACTTCTTGAGAGTGCATCCAAGGGAGTGGTTGTTTTCGAGCCGAAGAAGGAGACATTTTATCTTACTGAGATAGAAGAATTTATAAGGCGTGAGTACGACAACAGATTAAGTGTCTTAAGGATCCCGTATGAGATCGAGATGAGAAGCAAGGTCATGATCAACAGCGATAAGAATGGTATCGTGCGGATCCTGACGCAGCTCATGGAGAACGCGATCAAGTACGGCGACGGCAGAGGCATCAAGGTGATCGTTGATAAGAATGAAGACGGTTACATCTTTGCCGTCCGCGATAAGGGCAGCAGGATCCCTGAAGGCGAGATGCCGTACATCTTCAACAGTTTCTGGAGAGGCTCGAATGCCGCTGATGTTGAAGGAAACGGCTTAGGTCTTTATGAAGCTTCTTTTATCGCTCGAAAACTCGGCGGTGATATAGTCGCGAGATACCTTGATGAGACGGAAGAAACAGAACTGGAAGTTTTCTTGCAACTGTAATTAATGTAAGTTATCCCGCATTGAGCGGATCTGAGGGAGTAACAGATAAACAAGATTCTATCGAGATTGAAAAGACAGAGCCTTAAGTGTTAAATAGTAATCAGATATATTCTTTCTGACGGGAGGGCAAGATGAAAAGATCTTATGTTTTGAAGTCAGCGGCTTTGTTTCTGAGTTTGACATTGATGACAGTCATTTGTTCGTGCAGGACTCCGAACGACAGAGACAAGATACAGGATGATGAGACTGACGAAGAAGAGACCATAGAATCCGAGGAGGAAAAGGCCGAGGTCAAGCCTTCCTCAGAAGAGTTCAAGGGAGAGCACGTTTTCGAGGACAGAGTATGTACGGATTGCGGTAAGACATGGGAAGAATGTCTTTATGAATCCATTTGTCAGGAGATCGGGAAAACGCCTGACGGCGGATATGCAGAGAAAACGGTCGGTACGACAAATGATATTGATACCGATGCAGTAATAGAGATAACTGCTGATCCTACCGGGTTCCTGATCACCTATGAGTCACCGATCAAAGATGATCTGCAGATGAGCTATACTATTCGACGCTACGTGGATGATTTTGATCCGGAGTACAATTTCTATGCTTTTGATTTCAGTATAGAGACTCACTTCGGCCAGGTCCCGGATCATGATGATATCGGACAGATCTTAATGGGCACTACCGGAGAATGTGACCCTGACGATTATATCAGTAAATGCGGATCCGGCGAGATATTTGAAGACGAAGAAGGTTTATTCGCGTACTATACCAAGGAACTGGGTGACAGAACATACTATTCGCCGGATTCCAAGAGTAATGAAATGACACTCGAGGAGATGTTCGGTGACAGTGAGATGATAACCTGGGAACAATTCCAGGATACCTACCTGGAAAACTACGGAACATATCTGGATTCTATCGAAGGAGTCCTGAATTACTACGGCATGTCGCTTAACGGACTCGGAATCGAGGGTTGGTCTTAATTTCTTTCTGGAAAAATCCCCCGTAAACGTCTTTGATCACCAAGACGTTGTGTTTGGTTTGGGCGGAAAAGCTATATGTATAGCAGCCTTAAACATTTCTTTGTACTTTCTATAGATTATCTTGATGTGATATTTGCGAAGTGTTAAATCCCGGTTTGTATGATGTAATCACAAAACAAAAAACAAACACCTCGGGAGGGTAAAGAAATGAAAAACACAAACAAGAAGATCACAATAACAACGGTATTACCGATATTCGCTGTAATCGTATTACTCGCAACAGTAGGCCTCTTTATATTTGATATATTCGTTCTTAAGAGAACTCCTTCAAATACAGATGTTTTCCTTTTGTGTTCTAACACAGCTTGCTTAAGCTCAGTCATTGCATTGTGTGAGAACGAAAAGAAAAAGAAGGCAGCAAAAGAGAACGAGGCAAAAGAGAAAGAAGCAATCAACTGCTAAGATTTTCATATACTACAACCTCAAAGGAAAGGGCGTCTCGGACGTCCTTTCCTTATGCTATAATATTTTTTATTTGGGGATAGAAAGAATGAAGATCGCAGGAACAAAAGCATATATGAGGATTGAAACAGACGAATACACAGTTGTGTTCGGTGGAGAGCCCTGTGAGGCTTTTTCCCTTTATCCTCTTGACGTTCGGTGGGAAAAACTTCCTGAAGACGGCTCGGAAGTTACAGTCTACAAGGTTATCAGAGATGTTTGGGAAGAATATAAAGGCAGGAAAGCTCCGGTTACTTTTGACTTTTATAAAGTGAAAGAACTTCTGGAAGTCTTTAATATGATCCCTGAACGTATCGGTACCGTTACTGATATCCGCGAAGACGGATTTGTCTGGCTTTTGCATAATGGTATCGTTGTAAGAGTTTATGTTACCGCGACCCCGTACGAAAAATCCAGTAGTATTATGTTAACGGAATGGTACGTAGGATACTCGTATATCAAAGCCGGAAAAGAGATTCAGCTCACTCATTCGCATCTTAACACTCATGAAGTTTTCGAAGAACTGGTGGATATTCAGGACGGAAATACTTTCTGGGTCACTAAGACCAATGTTTTCGGAAAGGAATCGGATCCTAAGATCATGGATAAAGAGCGATTCGATAGAATAAAGAACAAGGATAAATACCGGATCATATAAGTTGTTTAATAATCTAAATAGTCTCCTGAGCCTCGAGTTCAGGGGACTTTTTCTTTCCGAAAAATATTAAACGCTTTAAGGATTTTTTAATAGTTAAGTTTGACAATAGAGCCATAGATGAGAAATGGAGGTTACAGTAGATGAGTACTGTCATAGAAACAAGGGATCTTTGCAAAACATACATAGTTAATAAGCAGAGCAACAACGTTCTTCAGAACGTGAATTTTAAAGTGGAAGAGGGCGAGTTCGTATCAGTAATGGGACCTTCAGGTTCAGGTAAATCGACTCTTCTTTATACGGTAAGCGGAATGGATAACGTAACAGCCGGAAGCGTATTCTTTGACGGCGATGAGATATCTTCCATGAAGGAGAAAGACCTTCTTAACTTAAGACTTATAAAGATGGGATTTGTTTTCCAGCAGATGTACATGATGAAGAAACTGAGCATCATCGATAACATCATCCTTCCCGGTTTTCAGGCTAAGATCAGGCCGAGGGAAGAGATAAGAAAAGATGCCGAAGAACTTATGAGAAAACTCGACATCATCGATGAGGCAGATCGTGAGATCACTGAAGTTTCCGGCGGACAGCTCCAGCGAGCTTGCCTTTGCAGAGCACTTATAAATCACCCTAAGGTGATCTTTGCCGATGAGCCTACGGGAGCTCTTAATTCCAAGGCTTCGGGCGAAGTCATGGACAGGCTTCTTGATGCGAACAGGATGGGCACTACGATCCTTATGGTTACTCACAGTGAGAAAGTTGCATCAATCTCCGACAGGATAATCTATCTGGTCGACGGTAATATCCAGGGCGACCTTATCCTTGGCAAGATGAAGGACGACGATGACATCACCGTTAGAGAACGTCAGGTAAGAAATTGGCTTGGAGAGATGGGTTGGTAATATGTATTTTCGAATGTTAAAAAGAGATCTTAAGGACAAACCGGGCCTTAATATCGTAGCGTTTATATTCATGATCGCAGCGGTCATGTTCATGGTAATCGGATCAACACTTCTTTATGCTCTATTGGGAGGAGAGAAGAAGACATACGAGAAGTGTCATACATCTGACGGATACTTTACGGTCAATGCGGATATGTCTGACAGACAGGGTCTCGTTGACAGATTCATGGATGATCTTGATGAGATGCCGATCGTAACAGGCAAAGAGCATATTGAGAAAGTATTCGTTCCGTTTTCGAATATTGAGGTAGTAGGATATGAAGGCGGTAAGGTTCACTATTCATCAGGTGTTTACGTAACGGATATGCCTGATAAGTATGATATTCCGATCGACTTTGACAACAAATATTTTGAAGTGCCGAACGGATGCGTTGCAGTGTCTCAGACATTCAGCAACAGACTCGGAGTTGAAGCAGGTGATAAGCTTCGTCTTACAACTCAGTTCGGAAATACGTACGAGTATGTTGTTTCTGAAGTATACAAGAATCCTGCAACTGCATACGCAGATCAGTTCTATTTGTCTGATCGTGACAAGGAACTGTTCTACAATGAATGTCCTCAGAAGATCGAAGTGTTTGTATCTGAAGTTGACATCGAGGACGGTGACTACATCAACACTTTGAGAGATTACTATACCGACCAGATACTTAAGTACAAGGATTACGGTGCCGGCGGTAATGCATCGAAAGTTCTCTTTCTGACCAACGACGGCCTGTTCGCGATCATTGTTTCTACATGTATGCTCGTAGTGGCTGTAGCAGTTATGGCGATGACAATGATAACGATCGACTTTAGTCTTAAGTCTGCGATCAAAAGGGAAGAACGCGAGATAGGTATGATGAAAGCAATCGGTGTGTGGTCTTTGTCATATAAGACTCTGTTCATCGTAAAGTATCTCGTGTTCGCAATCATCGGAGGCCTTATCGGACTTCCTGCCGGATTCGTCGCGAGTAAGCTCTTGTTCAATAAATTCGTTATGCACATCATGTATCCTGATGTTTCCATGATGATAATCATCGGTGCTGTTGCAAGCATAACAACTGTTGCACTTATCATTCTCTTTAGCTTCTTCGCTCTCAGAAGAATGAGTAAGATAAGCGTAATCGATGCTATCCATGGCGAGAACAGAGGTGAGAGATTTGCAGCTGTTCCGGGACTGTTCCTCAATAGCAAGAAACACATATCGGTACCGTTGTTCATGGCGCTCAGCGATATCCTCAGAGGATTTAAAAGATACATCCTGCTTATACTCGCATTCGTGCTCGGAATCACTATTGTTCTTTTTGTCGTACGACTTAACGATACTATCATGACGACGCAATACGCACAGAACTATTTCCAACAGGGTGACCTGGATTTCGTTCTCACTATTGAAGATTCATATTACGATAAACTCATAAGCGGTACGGGTAGCTTTGAAGGTGTAATGGATCTCATTAACAAGAATTTTGAGGATAATGATATTCCTGCTAAGGTGGTCGTCAGAAACGGCAGTCCGGCTATCTTCCAATATGATGGCGGAGAAGTTGCAGGTATGCTTCAATGGCAGGATGCTCCTTCTTCTGAAATGATCTATCTCGAAGGTAATCCTCCCAAACTGAAGAACGAGGTTGCCACCGGATACTATTTTGCCAATGAGAGAAACATCAAAATAGGTGACACGATAAAAGTCACATATGATAAGTATGCGGATGATCACACGACATTCAACAAAGTCAGTGAAGAATTCATCGTTACGGCTTTTGTCGATCAATACGGAAAACAGAACCCGACACTTTTCATGGGTGATGAATTTGAAGGTTCGCGCGTCACTGAAACGGATTATTTCAGCTGCTCGATCGATGCTCCGAAGAGTGAGCATGAAAAGATCATCCAAAAGATGCAGGACCTCTATCCGAACGAAGAGATCAAGATACTCAGGAACAGTGAGATAATGCCGTATTATCTTACGGGATACCAGGAGATGTTCAGACTTATAATTTCTATCGTATCAGTGATCTGTGTGCTGATGCTCTCACTGCTGACCGCTCTTTACGAGAATATCTTTATAGATGAGGAGACAGCAGATATAGCACTTCTCAAGAGCATGGGATTCGGAAGAGGAACAATAAGAGCTTGGCATTTCTTAAGGCTTCTGATACTGTCGATCTTCTCTTTGATCTTGACGTATATATTCCTTGCGACAGGAGGAAATTATCTTATCGGACTATTGTTTAAGAGCATCATGAGAAGTAAGGAATTCCACTTTACGATATTGCCGTTCAATAACTTCATAGTCATACCTCTTTGTATTGTCACGGGATTGGCGATAGTTATCTACCTGATGACAAGAATGACTAATAAGATCCAGATATGGAAAGTGAGAAACGAATAATGAAAAGATTAACTAAGATATCAGCGTTTATACTTATGGCAGCCCTTCTTATTTCAGGCTGCGGTAAGAACGTCAAAGTAATGGCCAACGACGATGCAGCCTTAAATCCGGTCGACTCGTATTACACGAAGGAAGCCCGCGAATATACTGACGAAGGAACGATCGAAGAGCCTAAGGTAACTTATACTTCCGATGACGGACTCTGCGTTATCAAGGTAATGCCTAGTTACTACGATATCACTCTCGATTATGAAAAAGGTGACAGAGCAAGCGTCGGAAGAGCATACGGTAATCTTCTAAGGGAAAAGATACCTGAGTACACTACCGAGATGGAGCCGTATATTTTCGAGAACATTAGGTGTGCATATAATGGTGAGTTTGATCCTGAAGCTGTGCAGAAGAGAGTTGAGACTTTGTTCTCATCAATGAGACCTGAGTATCAGGAGGAACTGGCCGCTTATGCCGAGGCGATATCGAATGGTGTTCATGGCATCGAGGAAAACAACGTATTAAGTTATGAGGAAGCGATCCTCATGCAGATGATCCCTGATGCGCTTCGTCCGACATGCTGCAGTGCATTGTCATTGTGGGGAAGCAAGACCGAAACAGGTGACAGGATCTCCCTTCGTAACCTCGAATGGAACCTCGGTTCAGAAAACCAGATGGGAATGATCAATGCAGTAACTCACATGAAGAACGGTTCACGTTCTCTTACGGCAATATCTGTTCTCGGACTTCTTGATATCATATCAGGAATCAACGATGACGGAGTTTTCGCAGCTATCCTGGATGTCGGTTCTGTTCAGGCAGCACCTTATATCTATGAAGGAAAAAAGTGTTATACGATGGAACTTCGATTTGCACTCGAAGAGTATTCCACGGCACGCGAACTGGGTGAATTCATGATCGCGGAAAGCGGCGATTTCACATGGTGTAATAACATCTTTATCACAGATAAGAATGACTCGTTCTGTGCTGAGGACTGTGTAAGCCAGGTAGCCGAAACAGGAAAAGGTAAGTCTGTACTTCGTGACAATAACACGCCGTTATTGGACGGTCTTACTTGGGACAGCCCTGATTCTCTTTGTATCGTTAATTCGTTCGCGTCTGAGGGCAATCAGGACAGCTTTACCGGAGTCAGGAGCAACATCGTAAGATTTGCAAAATATAATGAGTGGGTGAAGGCCCTTGATAAGTTCTCTCCGAAAGATGTTAAGGATCTTATCACTCAGGAAGTCGTCGATCAGTACGCCGTATCAAATTGCCACGGCAGCGGAAGCGCACAGCTGATTTTGGTGGATTACCACACAGGAAGTGTTCAAGTGGCTTTCACGGGACCTGAGGGAGTAGTTGATAAACCCGATTTCGTTGAAGTAGAGAAATTCGGGACATAAAGATACATGTGAAGAAAGTGACCGTTGTCAGATCCTGATAACGGCCACTGCACACGGCATCTTTCCGTCCGCTATCTCATAGCGGACGTTTTCGTATCCCATTTCTTTGAAGAAAGCTTTGTACGAATCGATGTCGAACTGCCTTTTGAAGTTCGCGCCCATCTTGTTGAATGTTCCGGCTAGCCCCGTTGCCATTCTGTTTTCCTTGTTGATATATGTAGGGATGATGAGAATGCCGTTTGGCTTTACAACGCGCTCCAGTTCCTTCATGGCTTTTCGAGGATCATCCAGAAGATGAATGACGTTTCCCGCGATTACCTTATCGAAAGAATCATCTTCAAATTCCAGATCAGTAATATCCGCGAACTTAAACTCAGTATTATACTGACCCTTCATCTTCTTCATGCACTTCATGAGCATATTCTTCGAAAAATCCGTAGCCACGTAATGACGAGTCTTCGGAGCAGTACTGGTAGTGATTAGACCTGTGCCGCATGCACATTCCAAAACATCATCGTTATCATCCATGTGGTTGGCACATATTTCTGCAGTTCCCTTAATTACTCTGTTGTTATATACCTTCTCGAAAACATCATACACAGGTGCGATCTTATTCCAAAACATATTGTTCTCCTTACAAATGAATTGCTATTCATATGAATATCTGTTCATATGATAGCACGAAGCCGAACAAAGTCAATACCGAAAAATGATGGAGTATAATGATTTCAGATAAGGACTTGAAAGAGGAGATATATGAGCGGTTTTGATCACAAAGTGGTAGTTTTCGATCTGGGCGGAACGCTCATGGAATATGAGGGAATGCCGCTTGATTGGAGCGGCTTCTACTACGATGGTTTTCGAGAAGTATCGGAGGCAAACGGACTAAATATCCCTGACGAGAAGATAAAAAGATCGGCCGAGATCATGAGGTCATTTAACCCGAGGCTCACGGGCAGGGAAGTGGAGATCGCGCCTGAAGTGATATTCGGAGAAGCGATAGCGGACTGGGAAGTTAAGCCTGACATCGATAAAGTGGCGGATGACTTTTTCTCGGGACTGACGTTAAGGCCGAGGGTTTTCGATTACACAAAAAATATAATTGAGTTCTGCAGAACAAGCGGAGCGAAAGTTGCCTGTCTTACGGATCTTCCAAGCGGTATGCCGGACAGGATATTTAAACGTGCGATAACTGAAGTGACGGAAATGCTGGATCTTTATGTGTCTTCCGAGAGCTGCGGTTACCGTAAACCGAACAAGGCGGGGATCGATTTGATCGCGGATTATTTTGACGTTTCGGTTTCTGAGATCCTTTTGGTCGGAGACGAAAAAAAGGATCTGCAAACGGCAAAAAATGCCGGATGCAGATTCCTCTTTGTTAACGATTTTATCGATCAGTTCATGCGGTAAACGTGACCGTCTTTTTGAACCTGTTTGATGAACCTGTCAGCTTCGTCGCACAACTCTTCCACCAGATCGGTGTCGATGTTGTGTCCTGTGTTGGAGTACATGATCATCTTGCAGTGCGGAAGTTCCTTGGCAGCGCGGAGCATGAGATCCGGTGTGCTTATAGGATCTTCCATGCCGCCTAAGATCAAGGTTGGAACCTGGATCGTGTGGAGCATCTCGCGAAGCTTCTCTTCGTTCTTGTACTTCATGAGCGGTCTTCCGTAATCGATGGCTTTCTCACGCGGATCCGGCTCCAGATTATGAGAGATATGCATTGCTCTGAAGTCTCTTCTCTTTTCACGGCGAGGATCGTTGTCGATCGGCGGATCCATCGGAGGCGGCTCCTTGATGATGCCCGACAGGAGCATCTGACGTATGGACATGGCGCCTTCATCGATAGAGTGAGGACCCGGAACGCATGCGACGAATCCCGTAACACGCTCAGGGTTGTTGAGCATCAGATGCCAGCCGACACCTGCACCGTGGGATGCGCCCATGTAGATGAACTTATCTATGTGAAGTTTGTCTGCTACAGTAACGACATCCTTCGCGAAAACATCGTACCATCTGTCACCGTAATCTTCCGTTACATATGATGAAGGGTAGAAACCACGAAGTGTGATGCAGATAACGTGGTATCCCATTTGTGCCAAATGCTGCTGCATTCCGAACGGATAGAAGCCTGCCTGCGCGGAGAGGATATAGTTATCTCCGAATCCGAATTCTTCATAGAACAGATCGAGAACCGGCTCGATATTGATCCTGTGATACATCAATTTCTGCATGTCTCTGAAATAATCCAGAGGCGTGATCATCCTTAGTTCATCATCGGAATATGTCGGAACCCACTTGTCGATCTTATCCTTGTCGACTACAGTCTCGAGCACGCTGTAATATGCTTTCTTAGCCTCGCATTTTCCTTCGAAAAGGAGCGGATGGCTTCTTTCTTTTCTGAATACGGTGAGCCATGAGAACTGATCCAAAAGATTCCAGAAAGTTACTGATGTGACGTTAGCTTTGCCTTCGTCCTTTGCCTTAACGATGATGGTGAAAAGCTCCTTATATCGATCTGCGAGCTTATTCATGGATTCTTCCGATGCATCAGCATTATGGATGTCGAGCTCCGTTATCTGAACTTCGATCCCCAGTGCACCGTACATGTGAAGAGCCTTCTCGTAAAGCGAGAGCTCAGGCTCATCCATTAGAAGGTGAGACTGCATTCCCATTCCGTCAACGAGACCTTTCTCGATAAGCGGCTTAAGGACTTTCTCGAGGATCAGGTCGCGCTTCCATTCCTCATATGTGTTGTAGTCGTTATAGAAAAGCTTCACTTCCGGAGAAGCATATTTTCGAGCGAACTCAAAAGCCTTGATGAAGAAATCTTCGCCAACGACCTTGGTCCAGAGGGACTTTCTGAAATCGCCCTCGTCGATGATCTCGTTACACACATCCCATGCGTAGATCCGGCCCGGGTAATTCTCCTGAATGAAAGTGAGCACGCCCTTGATGTAATTCTCGAGTCTTGTGAGCATCTTGTCCCTGCTTACCAAGCCCTTGCTCTCATCGTAATCGTTGTAGAAGAACCAGCTCGGAGTCTGGTTGTGCCAAACGAGGGTGTGACCTCTCATAGGCATATTGTTTTTCTTTGAAAACTCGAGATACGGAACAGCGTAGTCAAAACAAAGACAAGGTTCAAGATCGTATGTCTCAGGATCGCTTAGATTCTCTTCGGTATCAAGAAAAAACATCGGTTTCATGTCATTCTCGACAGTGAAACTGCTGAACTGATCTAGAAGGAATTTCATGTTTCCGCGGCATTCAAGATTCATGCGGGAAATAGCGGCTCCGATCTTAAATCTGGAGTCGAAAGCTGTTTTAAGATTCATTTTTATATCCTCCCTACTATAGTGAATATTTTAGTTCATCCGAGGTTTAATTTCAAACTTTAATAGTGTGATATAATAAATAAACTTGATAATTATCGAGGAGGAAAAAAATGAGAAACAAAGTATGCAGGATGCTCGCATCTTTGCTTGCGATAATTATGATATCGACGGGTATCGTTTTCGCAAATGCAAAAAAGGCAGAAGCATCTTCAAATGTCACTTACAAGATCACTACTTACGGTGATGAATCCACGGATTATTTCGGATATATCATGACACCTGATGTTGATTACAAAGTTCAGGCGCTCATCTATATCCACGGCAACAGCGGCATCTATAAGGAAGGCGTGTCGTGGCCTGAAAGACTCGATGAAGAGATGACAAAATGGATCGCCCAGGGTTATCTCGAGCCAATGGTAATCATCGTGCCGAGAGCGAACATTGGTGATGACGACAATCAAAAAGGCAACAAGATGAAGGTGTTCGTTGACGAGCAGTTCGAGAAGCTTTATGATGCAACGGCCACAGGCACGATAAGCGATAAGATCGACACTTCAAAGGACGTTATCGTATCAGGTCTTTCCATGGGCGGAGCAGCTGCTCTTTATGCAGGCGTCCTCTTCAGGGATAAGATCAAGAATGTCGGCGCGTTGAGCCCGGCCAACGATTTTAAGTATTATTGGGATGACGTTAACGGCTGGATCGGTAAGAGCAGCAACATCAAGTTCAACGAAGAATCCGGTTCGCATTATCTTCTTGCAGCGAGCAAGACGGAAAACGATAAACTTCACTATAACGTATGTAAAAAAGTCTATAGTGTCTGCGGAGAAAAATACGGTTTCAAAGAGTACTACCTCGAGAGCGGTGACCATGACAGAAATCTGTTCATGAAGGAACTTTTCTATTATCTCTACTATGTTCAGCACGACGTAGTTCCGTCAGCTGATATCTGCACCGAAGCAGCTAAGAAGCCGACTGTTCTTAAGGCTGCCAAAACATATATAAGCGGGGCTTGCCAGATCTTTTCAACCCTGACGATGAATACTTTGATCTGTAACGGCAATAACCTTACATATACGTGGAAGAGAGACGGTCAGACAATAAGCGGCGCAACATCCAAGACATATAAGACAACTACGGAAGATGCGGGAAAGATCATCTCGTGTGAAGTAAGAGATTCCTCCTGTATCGGATATCTGGAGGGTACATGCTCCGCAAAGATCGCGAAGTATATGCCGCCTTTGGCACCAACCGGACTTGTTGGTCATGATCCGTCGGTTCTCTATGCAGGTGACGGTAAGATCACCGGTGTTGACGCTACGATGGAGTATTCCACAACTTTGGATTTCATTAATGCAAAACCATGCACGGGAACGGAAATCACAGGACTTTTCGCAGGAGATTACTATATAAGAGTTGCCGAGACTAATATACAGGATGCAGGTATCGCCAAGAAGATCACGCTCTATCCGGGACCTGAACCGAAGAATACTGATCCTGTGACACCTGCTCCGACTAATCCGACTACTCCGGTTACTCCGGCTCCAAGTGTTACGGAGGCACCGGTAGTAACGACCGAGCCTTCGAAGGGCGGATCTTTTGAAGATCTTATCGAGAGATTATATGTAGTCGCACTCGGAAGAGAATCCGATCCTGAAGGTAAGGCATTCTGGGCTAAGGAAGTAAAGACAGGTGTAAGGACAGGCGGTGACTGTGCCAAGGAATTCCTGATCTCACCTGAGTTCCTCGATAAGAATATGTCTACCGAAGACTTCGTTGAAGTACTCTACAGCACATTCTTCGACCGCGCGTCAGAGCCTGAAGGAAAAGCTTACTGGGTAAACGCACTCAAGACTAACACTCTCTCAAAGGAAGAAGTCATCAAGTGCTTTGTCAACTCCGAGGAGTGGTGCAACATCTGTGCCAGCTACGGAGTAAAGCCGGGAGCTACAACAGCTAAGGCAACAATGCCGTCAGCTAACGCAACTGAATTTGCTTCACGTCTTTACACCAAGTGTCTCGGAAGAGAAGCTGAAGAGGGAGGACTTAAGTTCTGGTCTTTGTCCCTCACCAATCTTGAGGTAACGGGAACACAGGCCGCATATCAGTTCTTCACATCTGACGAATTCAAGGGATTCAATACTTCCGATGAAGAATATATCGAGCGTCTCTACGAGACATTCATGGGAAGAGCTTCCGATGCTGACGGAATGGCTTTCTGGATGAAGGAGCTTAAGGACGGCAAGACCCGCGACGACATCCTCTACGGATTCGCAAGTTCCAAAGAATTTACAGAGATCTGTAACACTTACGGTATCGACCGATAATCAAATAACAAAACGAAGCCCGGGATCACTCTGAAGTGAACCCGGGCTTTTTCGTTATCAGTATTGTGCAGCTCTTCTTCCTGATCTGATCATCGCGAATGTAGTCATTGCTCCCGCGAAAACGAATAAACCTGCAAATATCTCATCCATTCTCTTCGGGCTGTCGGCAGCGTACGCCTGCGACGGATCATCCGGATTGTAGTGCACGATCACATCATCATTCAAGCGGTGCTTTACCGTATCTCTTCCGGAAGTAAAATATGCATTTCCGTCAACGGTAAATGATGCACTGCAGTTGTTCGCGAGAAGCGAGTGTGATCCGGATCCCATCTCGTGATATACTTTGCCCGTCGTTGTCTCGGTGCATACATTCTTAAGCTGAAATCCTCTTACCAGCTGTACCGTGTAGATAGCCGGTACTCCGATCGTAACAAGTAATGCGATTATCAGTACTACGATCCTTAACCCTTTTTTCTGCTCGAAAACATTCTGTCCCATTTCATTTTCCTCATTTCATATATCTTCAACGGTTACATGTTACAAACGAATAGTAAATACATCGCCAAATAAAGATTAAGAAATTATAAAGAGGACCCGTCCGAAGACGAGCCCTCTCAGAGGAAAAGTAAAAAAGCCGATAAGTCATCAACCGTTATAATCTACCATTGATCCGCCCCACTCAACGACTGTAAAACCGTCACGTGTGACATTCTCAGGATATACGAGCTGCTGCTCGGAAGGAACGTCGATCATCTCGTCAACGCCTGCGAATACCATGTAAACGCGGATCATCGTGTCAGGAGCAGGGGAGACATTGAGCTTAGCCATCTCCTCATATTCCTCAGTCGGGAATGAGATAAGGTTATACTCGTTTTTCTCCATCATCGGCAGCCAGAACGAGACGAAATCATCAATCTCGCTGTCATTGAGTCCTGCTGCTTCAAGATATCCTTCAAGGAACTTTGCCGTGTCGCATCCGCGTACGCAGATCGCATTATTGAATGAATCAAGATCCTTGACTGTCGTTCCGTCCCAGAACAGATAATCGTAATCTCTTCCGTCTTCGATGTTATAGAGATGTCCGTCAGGATCAGCAACTACGCGCCAGCCGAACATTGGATCATACTTCGGATAAGTGCAGTCGATCTTACCGTCAAAATCAACACCGACGCTTACTTCAGTAGACGTTTCAGGGTAAAGATATATAACAGGCTTCATGACTGCTTCTCCGCCTTCTGCTTCCTCTGCAGTTGCCACAACATCAAAGTCATACATGCAATCGACCGTGCCGTCCATATGTGTTACAACGAGAGTATAAACGCCCGTTTCCATTCCCTTCGGGAGATAACCCTTACACCAGTAAACATCTCCGTTTACCGTACTACATGCATCTCCATTAAACTTCGATAATGCATCATCCGTGTTCCATGCATAATCATCATTATGCTCGAAGATAAAGAGCTTGATCTGGCTTCCGGATACGGCTTCCGGATTGATCGGGAATTCTGCGGTTAATTCAGATCCGCTGACTATCGGGTAATACATGATCCAATCAAAAAGACCATAGAATGCGAATTCATTTGTTACCCATGAAGTGTCAACATCTTTGGATACATAAAAGTAATCATCGACCGGATTTTCCAGATCGGGATTTCCGAAGAGGTTAGGTTCTTTGTCATTCTGTTCTGATTGGGATATTCCCTGAGTTTCTTGGGTTTCCTCAGTTTCCTCAGTTCCCTCAGATTCGTCAGGATCGCTGACAGTTGTTATGGAAGTCTCTTCCTCAGAACTATCAGACGGATCTGTGATCTTCGATTGTGCACATGCCGAAAACATTAGTGCAAAAGCCAAAACGGCCGCCAAAGCAGTAGTTTTTTTCATACTATTCTCCTTATTCCAATAAATAAATTTATTCGCGATCTTCTATCCCTTCAGATCGCCTACATTAAGTTGACGATTTATTTTCGATATGTGTTGCATGAAAAAAAGAGGATGGCTCAAAACATATTGGGATCATAAAAGGCAGGTTCACACTGAAGGTAATCTGCTTAAACCCTTCCCTGAAACACCGGTTGATACTCCCTGCTGATAGGGAACAAATACTGGATTTCAAAGGCGCTATAATGAAACCTTCCATAAAATACAGTCATCTGTACCGCTATAGGACTGTACAAGTAGCGGGAATTCTTCCAAAAGTACAGTCATCGGTACAGTCCTAAGAAACTGTACTTATCACGGGAAAAGCAGCAGAATTACAGTCATCTGTACCGCTATAGAACTGTACAAGTAACGGGAATTTTTCCTAAAGTACAGTCATCAGTACAGTCCTAAGAAACTGTACTTATCACGGGAAAAACAGCGAAATTACAGTCATCCGTACCGCTATAGAACTGTACAAGTAACGGGAATCCAAAAGAAAAAAAAAGAATGGGGATGCTCCAAGTGAGTTCAATCACTTTTGAGACATCCCCTTAAGTGCGGGTTACGAAATGGAAAAAACTATTATGAATTGCTACGATCTTATTATGCGTCAGCTACCTAAAATCAACCTGAAATAGAAACGGATCTTCTAATTCTTTTTTCTCAGGATCGCTACACCGATAAGAGAAACTACCATAACACCGAGACTTACTGAAAAGATTATGATGTTGTTTTTTAAGGTCAGTTTCCTGGTGACCTCCGGGTCTTCGGCCATGGCCATAGCTTCCTCCGATAACTGTGGTTCTTGCTCTTCCGGATCATATCCTTCAGGATATTCTTCGAAGTTGCCGTCTCCCAAAAGTCCCATCACCTCAAAGTCGATGTCAGGCGTCTCGAGTCTTGTCTTCGGTGCTTTGGCCTGACCCGATGTAGTCGACGGGATGCTTCCGTTGAGCTGTCCTTTTATGCTCTCTGCACGGATCAATATGCATCTGTAGAGCATATCGGCAGCTTCAAGATACCTTGTATTCGTATAGAAGGCCGTCGGATCCGTTGCTACCAATTGATCTATCTGACCTCTTATCCTGTTATATGCTTCGTCGAATTTACCGCCGCCGAAATACTCCTCCGTGAGTTTTCTAAGACATTCGTAGTAGCGGGCATGATAGTCTTCATTTTCGAGAAGCTTATCGAAAAAGTGTGTCCCGTGAAACGGATTGTCGATAGGGTCATTGAGCGACTGAAGGGGACTTGTCGAATCCATTCCTCCGAAGGAGAGATTGTAGTCCCACGGAAGGATGTTGAGCCTGCCTTTATACTCGTAAAGATAATAGTTGTGAGGCATGTCAGCCGAGAAACTGTCCTTGTTTATAGCGAAAACATGAACAGACATGTACTTGATGATGTTATCCACATCCATATACTTTTCAAGGTTGTTACCCTCACTTATGTGTTTTAAGGCTTCGACTACGCGCCTGTGATCCTGTTTACCGGTCCTTGTTATCTCGCAATCCCAGATGGAATGATACGATTTAAGCTCGTCGTCAGAATAATTCAGATCGCAGCCTGCCTGATTATCGAAGAAACTTACGATGTCAGAGACCGCCGCATCAGCTGCCAGATCCTGATCGGCTCTGTCAGGCTTATAAAGTTCTCCGTCCTGTGTTCCGTAGTTTCTGAGCATAAAGCTGTCTTCGACTGCTTCGAGTGCCAGATATACGCCCCAGTAATCTCCGTTTACGGAAACCTTGGCGAAGTTATATAAAGATGCATCCGCTCCCAGAAATTGGAACATATCATAGATGAGCGCTTCCTTCATATTGGTAGCATCACCGTAGTTATTGTTGAGGATCAGCTTATCAAGTCCGAAGCAGGTCTGACCTTCTTCGAACTGATCGAATTCCAGTTTAAGACTGTACCTGTCCGTGGTGTGATCCGAATAGATAGCCCAAAGACTTGAGTTGCCCTTAGGACGGATGCCGACATTCTTGAACTTCTGGCCGTTAACTACCACATCGCATGAATAGTAAAGTTCATCCGTGGCATTTTTAAGCATCTTGTCCCACTTATCTTCATCCATGAGGATGTTGACTCTCATCACTTCGCTCGTATCGAAAAGCCTGGTCTCATACTCCATGTTGACGTTCTTGCCGCCAAAGTAAAGTATCAGTTCTTCGGAGAAGATTATTGCCGCGATACTGAGTATTACCAACACTGACGTCAGTATTACGATGAGTCTTAACACGTGCTTGTTCTCGATCATATTTTCCTCCGAGATTAAGACATGTAGTCTCCGTTATAAGTTACGAGTGTTGCTCCGGATACGCCGTTGATCTCATTGATGCGGTTAACGAAGCTTGTAGCTGCATCTTTAACTTTGATCTCAGCAGTTACTTCGATACCGTTTTCACCGACTGTCTTAGACTTAACTACATACTTGCTCACTGATTTCTTGATTATGTTGAGAGCACTTTCCTCAGCCTTTTCGTCTTTGCAGTTAACGATAAGGATATATGGTGAACTGCTGAACTTCTTATGTGTGAAGATAACGAGGATAACGCCGATTATTACAGAACCGATCACTGCAAGAGGTATCATGCCTGCGCCGATAACGATACCTACTGCGAGAGCCCAGAAGAGGAATACGATCTCCATAGGTTCCTTGATGGCTGCACGGAATCTCACGATAGAAAGAGCACCGACCATGCCGAGTGACAATACTACGTTAGAGGTAACTGCCATGATAACGAGCGTGGTTACGAGTGATAGTCCGATAAGTGACATTGCAAATCCGCTTGAGTACATTACTCCGCTGAATGTCTTTTTGTAGATAAAGAAAATGAACAATCCCAATACCAGGGCAAAGATCATTCCGATCACTGTGTCGATAACGGAAAACTCCGTTACGCTCTCGAGAAAACTTGATTTAAAGATGTCGCTGAAATTCATTTATTTTTTCCTCCCGGATCAACCGAATCTTCGGCACGCGCCGTATTTTGAAAATGATTGTTGCCTTGCACCTTTTATCTGAACGATATCCCTTATGATATTCGGCAGATAGTTGTCGAACTTTATTTCCAGGAGCATGTCTCCCGGCGTGTCCGTCGCACTTATGTCATTGATTTCTTTTGTGAGAAAATCCTGACTATAAAGAGTAGTTCTTATCTTCGAATCGAAAGTGATCCTTACGTTTCCTGCCTGGTATATGTAAGGTTCTCTCACATAGGAAACCTGAACTCTCGGTTTTAGTCTTTGAAATCTCATCTTAGCGTAGAACTCTTTTATGAGGTCGCTATTACTTTTTCTCATCCAATCTATATCGCTCTTAAGTATCTTCCGACACTCTTCTTCCGTTATCCGGGCGTCGAATTTTGAGCTGAGATTTCCGCTTTTCATCTTTTTTTCGAGCACGATAAAACTTAAGTCATCATTGTAGTATCGGATACGGAATTTTTCACGTTTACCGATACCGTCGATCTTCTCTCTTAAAGCTTTATCATCACTGTTGTCGAAATAGATGCTTCGGATCAGATATGTCCCGTTCTCGTTTGTGTGAGGATCGGGCTTCATGATCAAGCGAAGACGGGCTCTCATGGCTGCGTATTCGGGGTACGGAATAGCGAACTTGAGCTCGTGCCTGAAATTGTTGGCCTGTTCCATAAAAGACTCCTTTTAGTGATTTATAAGTCTATTATATGGAAACTACCTGAAATATACCTAAACTGTAAAATCGAAAATATCAGAATTCCACAGTGACGGTCATGGTCTTGCCGCTCGGACATTCTGCTTTGATGGTGCCGCCGTGGGCTTCTACTACGGACTTGGCAATTGCGAGACCGATTCCGTTACCGCCTGTCGCGGAATTTCTGGATTCATCAGGGCGGTAGAAACGCTCGAAAAGACGTTTGGTGTCAGGGATCTTTTCGTAGTTACATGTGTTAAAGATCTCGATTTTTATCTTACCGTGAGACTTGTTAAGACTGAACCTGATCTCGCTATTGTCATCGGAATACTTGATAGCGTTTTCGATAAGAACAGAGAGCATCTGCTGGATGGATGCTTTTTCTCCCGTCATCGTGACATTTTCTTCAATGTCTGTTTTTACTTCTTTGCCGGCAACTTTTGCCTGGGGACTGTGGACTTCCAAGATCTCCCATGCGGCGCTGCTTAAGTCGAATTGCTCCTTCTCGGGAACTGGCTTGACCTCGTCAAGTCTCGAGAGTGTAACGAGCTGACTTACAAGGCCCGACATACGGCTGACCTGTCCTCTGATGTTATCGGTCCACTCATCCGGTCCGCGATCCAATTCGATGACATCCAGACTCGTGGATATGGACGTAAGAGGTGTCTTAAGTTCGTGGCTCGCGTCTGTTATGAATCTTTTCTGAAGCTCGATATTCTGTGCGATAGGCTGAATGGCTTTTTTTGAAAGAGGGAGGACCAGGAGGAACATGAGAACGAGCGCGCCGACCGAAATGATGGCTGACATATACAAAAGAGATCTCATTGTCCCGATATCCTTTGAACAGTTAAGAAAGATTATTATCGTTTGACTTCCCACTTCAAACTTCAGGAAGCGGAATCCGTCCAGATACCCTTTGTCTGATTCTCTCAACATGGCATCTGATGCGTAAGATGTGAGCTCATGCGGTGTTATGGATGCTATGCGCTGCCAGTCGATGATCGATACAGATCCGTCACTTGCTACACCGACGATAAAGAATCTGGTCATATAGTTGTCATCCGGATTCGGAAGAGCACCGAACGGCACCAGAGGCGTAGGCAGATTATGAGGATTCTCAAATGCTGCAGCATAAGGACCGTAGTTTTTTATCTGCTCATTGACCTTATCGTTTCTTCTTGTTGTTACGACATAGTTGACTACATTAACGAGACCAGCTACGAGCATGATAGCAAAAAAGAACGCGAGCATGGCTGCAAGGATAAAACGCCAACGGAGCTTTTTCAGCATTCAACCACCTCCAGCGAATAGCCTGCTCCTCTGATGGTCTTTATCTCAACATTTGCTTCCAATGCCTTAAGTTTTTTTCGAACAAAACCGATATGTGTCCAAACAACATCGATATCGGAATCCGAGTCCAGACCCCAGATCTTATCCATGAGATGCTCGGTAGAGAAAACGTATCCCGGGTGCAGCACAAAAAGCTCCATCAGCTGGAATTCCTTGTTAGTGAGATTTACTGCTTTGTCACCGACTCTCATCTCGTATCTGTTTCCGTCGAGGACCAGATTTCCTGCGGACTTTTTGGAGTCGGCATATATTTCGCTTCTTCTGCCGAGAGCCTTGACTCTCGCGATGAGTTCGCTTGTTGCAAAAGGTTTGGTGAGATAATCATCTGCGCCTGTCTCAAGACCCAATACCTTGTCTTCGATCTGTGCCTTTGCAGTAAGCATTAAAACAGGTGTCTTGATCCCGTTTTCGCGTATCTTGGAGAGGACTTCCAGGCCGCTCATTCCGGGCATCATGATGTCCAGAACGATGACCTCATATGAATCCGCCTGGATATAGCTCCACGCGTCGATACCATTGTGAACGATGTCCACTGAGAACTTGGATTTTTCCATAATGAGCTTCAGTGCTTTTGCTGTAGATATCTCGTCTTCTGCAATAAGTATCTTCATGAATCTCTCTCCTTTTCGAAAACATCATAAGATGTTTCCCTGAAATCGAGTTGAAATAGAAATCTCAGTTAATTATATAACAAATCCCCGCTCGTCAGAAAAGTTGAGGATCAATATAAAGGCAGGAATATGAATATATCTGCCTTACAACATACGCATTTCAGGCTAGTGAGTTCTACGAGAAACCGACGAAATATTTTCTGATCAAATATGATATCTGACTGTGCAGATCAGTCGATTTTCTGTGTATAAAACACAGAGGATATGCTTTTTATACACACGGGTGTGCAAAATAACAGATTTCTTGTGTTTTGTGCACACGGATCAGCGGTGAAAAACACAAAAAGAGAGGTTGCCTCGATAAAAGACAACCTCTCTTAAGTTATTTGCCCGAAGATTGTTTACTGTCCGTCCCACTCGACTTCGATCTCGTGTACGATCAAGTCATCGCGGCGCTTGATGAATTCAGGTGCGACCTGAGGGAAAAGGGCACAGCTCAAAAGATCCTCTTCTGTCTTGCAGATGTCGCCGTACTCGGCGCGGATCTTATCCATCTCAGGTTCGATGAGATCAGCAGGGCGGCAGGAGATAACTTCCTCATCGCCTATTGCCATCTTACGAACTTCTTCGTTTACTTTACCAGGGAGTTGACCGTACTCACCCTTAAGAAGTCCCTTGGACTCTTTGGTAAATGACTTATAGCGTCCCATGAGAACATTAAGTACAGCCTGAGATCCTACGATCTGGCTTGTAGGAGTAACAAGAGGCGGGTAGCCGAAGTCTTCTCTTACACGCGGTACTTCTCTCAAAACTTCCTCATAGCGGTCTTCGGCATTAGCCTGCTTGAGCTGTGAGATGAGGTTTGAGAGCATTCCGCCCGGAACCTGATAAAGAAGTGTCTTAGGATCGACACGAAGGACCTTGGAACTTATAAGCTTTTCAGCTTCCATCTTATCTGCAACGGTCCTGAAGTGAGCGGCAGCCTTACTTAATTTCTCGAGGTCGAGACCAGTGTCTCTTGGTGTGCCCTGAAGAGCAGCGACCATGGACTCGGTGCCAGGCTGTGATGTTCCGTTCGCGAACGGTGAAAGTGCGCAGTCGATGATGTCTACGCCTGCCATTGCAGCTGCCATATAGACCATGGAACCCGTACCTGTCGTGTTATGTGTGTGAAGGTGAACAGGAACCTTGACTGCAGCCTTGATCTTTTCTACGAGTGAATATGCATCCTTCGGAAGAAGAAGGTTTGCCATATCCTTGATACAGATCGTATCCGCACCCATTGCTTCCAACTCAAGAGCCTTGTTTACGAAGTACTGCTCGTCATGAACAGGGCTTGTCGTATAGCTTAATGCTGCCTCAACGATGCCACCGTACTTTTTAACGCTCTTTATGGAAGCTTCCATGTTTCTTGTATCATTCAATGCATCGAAAATACGGACAACGTCGATACCGTTTTCGATAGCCTTCTTACAGAAAGCATCGACTACATCATCACCGTAGTGTCTGTATCCCAAAAGGTTCTGACCTCTGAGGAGCATCTGAAGCTTTGTGTTAGGCATTGCCTTACGAAGCTTACGAAGTCTCTCCCACGGATCCTCGTCCAAAAATCTCATGCATGCGTCGAACGTAGCGCCGCCCCAGCACTCTACGGACCAGTAGCCCATGGAGTCCAAAAGCTCACAAGCAGGGAGCATGTCCTCGAGGCGCATACGTGTTGCTGCGTGGGACTGATGGGAGTCACGGAGGATCGTATCAGTAATGTTTAATTTTCCACCATTAAAATCCAGCAAAGTATTATCCCTCCGGCTCTAATTCAAACAATACGACTCCGCCAGGAACTGCCTGACCTTCCGAAACCTGGATATCCTTGAGCTTACCTGCACGTGGAGCAGTGATCTCGTTTTCCATCTTCATAGCCTCGAGTACGAGAACTGTCTCGCCCTCTTTGACTTCGTCGCCTGATGCCTTGAGTACCTTAACGACTGTACCCGGCATAGGGCTTACGACTGTGTCGCTGTTGACGTGTGTCTTAACGTCTACCTGCGGATCGATGACTCTTACTACAGGGTCATTGTTTGGTGCTTTCTTCGGGTTTGCAGGGATAGTTGCGCCTCTGTGAGCACCTGCTATAGGCTGCTCATCCATAAGCTCGATCTCCATCTCGTATGTCTTACCGTTCATGCTAATACGATACTTGCTCATAATATTATTCTCCTAACTGATATTTCCTGTACACGATCGAATGATCTTCGATATATTTCTCGAGTGCGCTCTTTTCAACTTCTTTGAAAGAAACAACTCTTATTCTCTTTATATCGGTATTAAGTTCTTCGGCCACTGCGGCAACTGCCATGGCAACGATCTGATCTTTTTCCATAGCTTTTTACCTCACAAAGGAATGTTTCCGTGCTTCTTGAACGGGTTGACCTTCTTCTTGGTCTCCAGCATCCTGAAAGCGGAAACGATCTTGCTTCTTGTCTCTGAAGGGAAGATGACCTCATCAACGTAACCGTGCTCGGCTGCGATGTAAGGATTCATGAACTTCGTGTTGTACTCTTCGAGAAGTTCCTTCTTCTTAGCAGCAGGATCTTCAGCGTTCTTGATGGCCTTACGTCCGATGATGGAAACGGCACCTGCCGCACCCATAACTGCGAGTTCTGCGATAGGCCAAGCGTAAACGATATCAGCACCGATACCCTTACTGTTCATAGCGATATAAGCACCGCCGTAAGCCTTACGCATAACTACGCTGATCTTCGGAACTGTTGCTTCGGAGTAAGCATAGAGAAGCTTAGCACCGTGTCTGATGATACCGTTATGCTCCTGCTGGCTTCCCGGAAGGAATGCAGGTACGTCAACAAGTGTAAGGATCGGGATGTTGAAACAGTCGCAGAAACGGATGAATCTTGCACCCTTATCGGAGGCATTGATCTCGAGAGATCCTGCCATGACCTTACTCTGGTTAGCTACGATACCTATTGTCTTGCCTTCAAGTCTTGCAAAACCGATAACGATGTTCTGTGCGAAGTGAGGCTGGATCTCAAAGAAACTGCCCTCATCAACGAATGTGTGGATAACGTCCTTAACATCGTAAGACTGCTTAGCATTGTCAGGAACGATGTTCTCGAGGTCGGCACTTCTGTCGATCTCACGGCCCGGAACTACCATGGACTTATCCATGTTGTTCTGCGGGAGATATCCCAAAAGCTCTCTTACGCCGTTAAGGCAGGAGAGATCATCTTTATACTCGAAATGTGCGACACCGCTTTTGGAGTTGTGTACGAATGCTCCGCCGAGATCTTCGGAGGAGATCTCTTCACCTGTTACCGAACGGACAACGTCAGGTCCCGTGATGAACATCTGAGCGTTCTTTTCGGTCATGAAGATAAAGTCTGCGATAGCAGGGGAGTAGCATGCACCGCCTGCACAAGGTCCCAGGATAACAGAGATCTGAGGGATGACACCCGAAGCGATGGTGTTTCTATAAAAGATTCCTGCGTAACCTGCAAGGCTGTCGATACCTTCTTCGATACGAGCTCCGCCGCTGTCGTTAACGAAGACCATAGGTGCCTTCATATCCATTGCCTTGTCCATGATGTTGCAGATCTTCATACCCTGAGCTTCACCGAGGGCGCCTCCGCCAACCGTAAAGTCCTGAGATGCAACGAATACCGTGCGACCGTGTACGAGACCGTAGCCCGTTACAACACCGTCACCCGGCTTTTTCTTCTTTTCCATATCGAAGTCGGTCGCTCTTGAAGTAACCATATCGTTTACTTCTACGAATGTTCCGTCATCGAAAAGTGCTTCGACTCTCTCTCTGGCAGTGAGTTTCTCACGCGAATGTTGCTTGGCGATGTAGTCTTCGCCGCCGCCCATTGCGACCTTGGCCCGCCTGTCTTTCAGTTCATCGAAATATGCAGCGTCCCACATAATTATTCCCCTTTGTAAAATAGTTTGATAATCAAAGTATATACTAACCATTTAATTAAAGCAAACGAAAACATGGGTATATTTGCGGTAAAGATATGGGCAGATTACACATAGGAAGCATCTGCTAACTCGGGCTATAACACGGGCAGGAGGGTCCTAACTAAGCAAATGCTCCGAGTTAAAAGGTTGATTAATGATCTTCAAAAGTTATAATGGAACCAAGATTAGGGAGTAGTTTGCATACGGTAACCTGTATGTGGCATATATCGACATCCTGGGTTTAGTCCCCGGTATATGTTGTTGGAAACGAGACTTTTCTGCATTATTCGTGCAGCAAAGATCTCGTTTTTTGTTGCTTTCAAGGAGGTGGCTATATCCGACAACATATTTTTCATTTTCGAAAAAAATCATGTGCAGAATGCAACAAATGAATGCTTGTACATATGAATGAATAGTCATATAATACACATGAACAGAAATTCATATGAACAGGCGTTCATAATGAAAGGGGACAAAAATGGTAAAAGAAACATTTCTTACAGTTAGTAACGTTTGCAAGGCTTTCGGACAGGGCGAAAGCCGACAGGAAGTATTAAGAGGGATGGATTTCACAGTTGCAAAAGGTGAGTTCTGCGTATTATTGGGACCTTCGGGCTCAGGTAAATCAACGCTTCTTAACATCATCGGAGGAATAGACAGCGCAGATGACGGTTATATCTCGATAGCAGGCGACAAGCTCCGCGACATGGATGAGAAAGCGCTTACGATGTACAGAAGAAAGCACTTAGGTTACGTGTTTCAGCTTTATAATCTGATACCTAATCTGAACGTTAAGGAGAACATCGAAGTCGGAGCATACCTTTCCGATAACCCGCTCGATATCGATGAGCTTCTTAACACACTGGGACTTTGGGATCACAGATATAAGCTCCCGAATCAGCTGTCCGGTGGTCAGCAGCAGAGGACTTCCATCGGACGTGCGATCGTCAAAAATCCTGATATTCTTCTTTGCGATGAGCCGACAGGTGCTCTCGATTACAACACTTCCAAAGAGATATTGAAACTTATTGAGGACGTTAACCAGAAGTACGGCAATACCGTCATCATGGTTACACATAACAACGCGATCCAGGAGATGGCGGATCATACCATCAAACTTCGTGACGGTAAGGTCAGAAAGAATATCATCAACGAAAACAAGATAAGTGCTACAGAACTTGACTGGTAAGGAGTAAGGATAATGGCTGGAAAGAAAGTGAAAAATCCGCTCATCAAAAGATTGCCGCGAGAGTTTCTGGGAGAGTGGAAAAAGTATCTCGTGCTCGCGATCTTCCTGATCTCCATTATCGGTATGGTATCGGGAATGTATGTTGCCAACGGATCGATGCTCATTGCGGCAGATGAGGGAATAGAAAAGTACAAAAGAGAAGACGGTTATTTTGTTTTAAAAGAGCCAGCTTCCGAGGAACTCATAAAGGCAATCGAAGGCGGAGAAAAGGCTGATCTGAAGAGCTTTTTCGAGAAGAAAGGTGAAGAGGAACTTCAGAAGACAATAACGCCTGATATGGGTGCTCTCTATGACAAGGCACTGGAAAAAGTAAATGAGGAAGTTGAGAAGGAATTAAGCAAGGCTGAAAAGAAGTATGAGCTCAATGATTTTGATCCGGTATACGGAACGAAGATCTACGAGAATTTCTATGTTGATGTTAGCGAAGATACGGATCGAAGAGTAAGGCTTTATAAGGTTCAGGATAATGTGAATACGGCGAGCATTTTCGAAGGAGAGCTTCCGAAGAATGATAATGAGATCGCCGTCGACAGGATGCATGCGGATAACGTGGGACTTAAGGTCGGCGATACCGTGAATGTCGCAGGCAAGGACCTTAAGGTTACGGCGTTGATCGCGCTTCCGAACTACTCGGGACTCTACGAGAATAACTCGGATACGATATTTGATTCGATCAATTTCGGAGTGGCACTGGTAACTTCTGATCTGTTCGACGAACTTTCTTCCGAAGGAGAAGTTAAGTACGCATATTCGTGGATCTATGCCGACAAGCCTGCGGATGACAAGGAAGCGACGGAACTGTCTGAAGATTACCTTAAGGTTGTCATAACAAACGCGGCAGTCGAAGAAAACGAGCTCGAAGATTACCTGCCGGCATATCTTAATCAGGCTATTACTTTCGCGACGAATGACTTCGGCAAAGACTTAGGAATGACAGCGGTATTCATGTATATCTTCATGGTGTTCATCGCATTCGTGTTCGGTGTTACGATCAGCAGCACTATCACACAGGAAGCGAAGGTCATCGGTACGCTTCGTGCGTCAGGATATACCAGAGGCGAACTTGTAAGACACTATCTTCTCATTCCGATGATCGTGACTTTGGTATCTGCACTGATCGCAAATATCCTGGGTTACACGGTGTTCAAGGATGCGGTGGCAGCGATGTACTACAACTCCTACAGTCTCCCGGCATTTGAGGTCGTGTGGAGTTTCAAGGCTTTATACATGACGACACTGATCCCGCTCGGAATCGTTTTTGTTGTTAACCTTGTTGTTATCACATATAAGCTTCGATTTACTCCTCTTGAGTTCCTTCGAAATGACCTCAAGAAGACTAAGCGCAAAAATGCGATACGACTTCCGCGCTGGTCTTTCCTTAACCGTTTCAGATTGAGGATCGTCCTTCAGAATATTCCTAATTATCTGATGATCTCGCTCGGAATCATCTTCGTCATGTTCCTCATGGCATTCTCGATCGGTGCGCCTGATACATTGAATCTGATGAAGTCGAAAGCGCCTGAGATGATCATCTGTGATTATCAGACTGTCCTTAAATCAACGACTGATGAGGATGATAATGAGATCACGACTTCTGCCGATTCAGAGAAGTTCGCTCTTGAGACGCTTCGTATCGAAAATGCCAAAATAAATGAGGATGTATCGATCTATGGTATCTCTCCTGATTCCAAATTTGTTGATATGCCGGAACTTAAAAAAGGTGAAGTAATGATCACTTCAAACCTTAAGGAAAAGTACAGGATCGGCGACGGTGATGAGTTCACGCTTAAAGCGAAGTTCGAGAGTACTGATTACAAGTTCAAAGCTATTGCATTTGAGGATAAGTATGCGACACTTGCGGTGTTCATGCCGATCGAAGATTTTAATGAAATTTTCGATAAGGAAGAAGGATATTTCTCAGGTTATTTTTCTTCGGAAAAGATTACTGATATCGATGAGAAATATGTTGCCAAAGTTCTGACTATAGACGATATCATGGGACTTGTGGGACAGTTTGATCACTCAATGGGTAACGCGATGCAGTATTTCCAGATCGTCTGCGTAATACTCGCTGCAGTCATCACATATCTTCTCACGAAGGTCATCATCGACAAGAGTAAGACGTCCATATCGATGGTCAAAGTCTTGGGTTATAAAACAGGCGAGATCGCTTCGCTTTATATCGTGGGAACGACGGTGATATTCTTCCTGATCGAGATCGCGGGAGCCTTTATCGGAATCGAACTCATCAAGCTTGCCTGGGGAACGATCCTTAGAATGATGGCGGGCTGGTTCGAATTCCACGTTGAAAAACTCTCGATCGTTAAGATGATCTTGTACGTCTTCCTTGGTTATCTGGTAGTTGTCGTTATCGATTTTATCAGGATACGTAAAGTTCCGATGACCGAAGCTCTTAAGAATGTTGAGTAAAAATTTGGGGTTGTCACTTACTAAGTGGCAGCCCCGTTTTTATCGATTTAAATATCCAAAAGCGACATCAGATTCCTAAGTTGTATGTTAAGGAAATTATTGAACTGGACCATGTTGTTCAATGTCGAATAACGTACCCAGAAATAATCTTTCGGAATCTTCGGAATCTCGCTTTTATTGATCTCGATGATGACGTTCCTGTTTTCTTCGTGATAGAAACGTCCGCCTTCCTCAGAGAGGATAACGTCTTTCATAACGCCTTCGTTTTTCTGAAGCTTATCCATAAAGATCGTTTCAATTTCATCAAGATCATTACCCGGATTTGAAGGCTCCATCTGAACCACAGGTCCGAGCTCGATCCCGTCAAAACAACCGACTTCCGGCTTAGCCTTAACGAGGAAATATCTGGTTCCGTCAATGACACAGGTGAATAGTCCGAAGACCGCTTTTCCGAGGACTTCTACGAGCGGCTGGTCCCAGCATCGAACTTCTCTTCCTTCGATCTCGATCTGACAGTGGATCACCTTAAAATCATACGGCTTATTACAGACGATCTCGCTATCCGTGATCGTCCAATCCTTGAGTTCGCGAAGCGGAATAAGTTCCGACTTGATGTTGCTGTACATCTTAAAATCATTGATGTAATTAAATATCTCCGGAAGGTTATCTTCCTTCTCGAAAACAGACTTAAAAAGCGCCTTGTCGTTAAATAGTCCCTTGATCTTTTCCGTCTCGTCTTCTTTTTTTTCCATCATCGAAAACGGTATGCACGAAAGTACCGTTCTCGTGTCCATATTGACGAGATTCGGATACTTCATGAGTTCCTTGATCTGTCCCAACGTCATCCACTTGTGGCTGTCCAAAACTTCGACTTCAGCGTCGCCTACATTTATCAATATGTTGCGGTTTCTTTTTCGAAAAAACCTGGAGGACTGCTCGGACTGGATCTGATCTATGATGATGTCGTAATCCGAAGCATGCGAGAAAAACTCCAGATACGCCGGAGCTTTGCCGCCGTGAGCCTGAGTGAAGTTGCTCTTCGTCGCCTGGATGGTAGGTGAGATCTGTATAACGTTAACGTTACCCGGTTCGATCTTTGCCTGCATCAGAAAGTTCAATGTACCGTTTATCATCTTACAGATTATGCCGAGATACCCGATCTCATTTTGGATGATCATCGGCTGCTCGCAGATGACTTTATCTCCGTTTGTCTGACGAAATCCTGCCAGCTGAAAAAACGAATTATTTTTGTTTCTTATGAAGCCGTCTTTCTTGTCAAAGAACCAGAAACCGTCTTTTGGAAACGGGACTTTTTTGATGTCGACTTTCAAGGTCTTGTTTCTCTTATCGATCCAGTCGAGGATATCCTTCGTCGAATTAACGTTGCCTTCCTTGGCGTTCCATGATCTTATCAGTTCGTATAAAAGACTCATATCTTACCCTCGCTTTTAGCACGCACTTCGTCTACGAGCTTTGCCTGAAGGAGCATCGCTTCATACATCTTCTCGCGTTCTTCAGATGAACTGATCTCACTAACAAACCTCTCGATGGAATGCTTAAAGTGCATATCCTTATCAAGAGTCTTTTCAGAAGTTCCTTCAGCTGTCTCGATATAGACAACCGGCTCCAACGTTTCAGGTGCGGTGAAGATTCGGTTGGTATAAAGGCGCCCTTTACTGCCCCATACTTCCAATGAACATCTGTAACCGCAGTCCATTCCGAATCCCAGGAAGCAAACGGTCCCGTCATCGTTTGATACTGCTGCATTTCCATACATATCGACTTCGAATCCGTCCATGTAATTGAGGTGAGCGGAATCGACTTTTATCGAATCACCGAGAAGGATAGTCGCGAGCTTAAGAGTATATCCGCCTGCATCAAGAAGTGCTCCTCCGCCCAGATCCTTAACATATCTGAAGTCATTTTTTTCTCTCATCGGAAAACCGAACTGAGCAGAGATCTGGCGCACGTCACCGATGACCTTCTCATCCAGCATCTTTCTGATCTGTTCGATCTGTGAATGGTATGCGAACATATAGTTTTCGTGAAGAGCGAGACCTTTTTCTCTTGCGGTATTTACGAGATCCGCCGTATCTTCATAGGAAGTCGTTGACGGCTTTTCAACGAGTACGTGTTTTCCTTCTTCGAGAGCTTTCTTTGCCCACTTGTAGTGAAGGGCAGGAGGCTGAGGGATATAGACCGCGTCAATGGACGGATCGCCTAAGATCTTGTCGAAACTATTGTAACCTTCAATGCCGTATGTCTCCTCGAACTGCTCGAGCTTATCGGGAGCATACTCCTCGGCTACAGCGACCGCCTTGAGCTTACTTACCTGAAGCGAAGCAGGGATGAAACGTCTGAATGCTATTTCCGCACAACCGATTATTCCGAGATTGATCATTGGCATTATCCTCCTTTTCGAAAATTACGAGAGAATATCATGTATCAGCTCGATGACTTTTGACGTGTCATCTGAAGTCATGTCAGCAAATAACGGCAGGCGCAGAACGCGCTCACCGTAGTCTTCCGTAACAGGACACTGCTCCGGCTTATAACCGAGCTTTATTCCGAGAGGAGCTGAGTGCAAAGGAACATAGCAGATATATGCATACACATCGTTAGCCTTGAGCTTAGCAACGAGGTCAGTCCTTATCCCGGCAGTCGGAAGGATGATGTTGAACATATGAGCGTTGTGATTTACGTACTCAGGAACAACAGGCAATACGAGCTTTTCTTTCTTCTCGAGATCTTTAAGTTCTTTGGCATATCTGTTCCAGACAGTCATCCTCTTTTCCATGATCTCGTCATAGCGCATCATCTGACCGTACATTATCGCAGCGAGGATATCTGACGGAAGAAATGATGATCCGATATCGTGCCATGTGTATTTATCGACCATGCCGTTTAATACCTGACGGCGGTTGGTTCCTTTTTCCCTTATAATCTCGGCGCGGTCCATGTATGAAGCATCGTTTATGACCAGGCCTCCGCCTTCGCCCATGACATAGTTCTTTGTCTCGTGGAAACTGTAGCAGCCGAACGGAGAAAGGGTTCCCGCATATCTTCCTTTGTAAGTGGAACCTACTGCCTGCGCAGCATCTTCGATCACGAGAAGACCATGCCTTTCGGCTATGTCATTTATGACGTCCATATCACATGGGATACCCGCGTAATCAACTGTGTATATAGCTTTCGTTTTCGGGGTGATGAGATCTTCTATCAAGGTCTCGTCGATGTTCATCGTGTCTTTTCGGATATCACAAAAGACAGGATTTGCACCCCTTAACATGAATGAATTAGCTGTGGAAGAAAATGTGAATGAAGGGACTATAACATCATCGCCCGGCTTAAGATCAGCCAGGATCGAAGCCATCTCGAGAGCCGTTGTTCCTGAAGTCGTAAGGAGGATGTTCTCTATGCCGAACCGCTTTTTGAACTCATCACAGACCAACTTGGTGTATTTGCCGTCACCTGAGCTCTTGCCGTTCAGGAGGGCATCCGTGACATACTTGACTTCTACATCGGTAATCGATGCTTTGTTAAACGGTATCATATGCATTTCCCTCTCTAATTTTCGATCACAATATTTTACCATATAAGGCAGTTAAAAGTGTTATAATCAAACAATCACCTTGAACGGAGGATGTGAAATGGCAGTTTCAGTAGATATAATCAATCAATCCAAGGATATGGATCTCTCATTGAAGATGATAGTCGGAGAAGACCTTGTTATCGGTTCTTATGATGAGAACTGGCGCTTTGTCTCGGGAAGACCCAGTAATACGATGGTCGCATTTAACCCTAAAAAGCCGGGCAGAGGAATAATCGTCAATCTCGATCCGAATGACAGATATAAGGTTACGGTCTCTCTTAATATGCCGGCCGCAACTTACGATGTGGAGCTCTTTGTCGAGCTCGTTAAGAGAATTGCGACCGATTGGCGTGCATCTGTCAGAAATCAGGCTAAGGAATACATGCCTGCCGAAGTCTTCGCGGCTAACGAGGAAAACATCAAGAAATTTAATCTCGAATCCATTCAGACGGCTTCGAGAAATATCATCAACGGCAAAGCTGATTCCTTCTGCGTCTTCGGTGCTTTCTGGCCGCTTTACATGGGTATCGACGAAGCTAAGCTCTTTGATTCAGATCCTTCCGGATTCGATAAATGGCTCGTTTCCAAGCAGGACATCGACGCTTTCTATTCGGGTGTAAGTTTCTACAAGAAGGAAAACAACATCAAAGGCTGCTATGCCATCATGTCAGACGTGGAATATGTCTTCCCGAAAAAGCCCCGCGTTCCGTTCGGAATGGCCGTTAACGGTAAGCCTTTGGAGTGCGACAATTTCTTCGTATGTGTCGGCAACGACAAAGATATGTTAGGCGAGATCCCTTTTGACACGTTCTTGAACAAACTTCCAAAGGATAAAGTCTCTGAATACGATATCAACGATATTCTTATCGGACCTTTTGCAGAGGAAGAGATCAAAGCTTTTTTGTGATCGTTTTCGAGAGAGAGGAAGATCAATATGACAACTGAAAGACCTGTTCCTCCATGGGCATCTGAGATCCCTGAAGGTTCATTTATCTCATACGATCCTACATACCCTACGGGCAAGTATTTCGGACGCTTCAGATCCGGTAATGCCCACGGCCTTAAGTACTATTATTTCGACCCGACCGAGCACGGCTATCCTTCGAAGGAGGGCTATCCGCTCCTGGTCTTTTTGCACGGGAAATCCAATGCTCTCGTGGGCGATCTTTGCATCAACTACTCCGGTTCTGAGATGTTCTCGTCCGATGAATACCAGAAGACCTTGAACGGCGCTTATATACTGGTCCCGATCGCCAACGAATACCGCACGGACGATGATGTTATTGGAACCTGGGATGTTGAGTATATCGATCCGGTCATGGCTCTCATAAACGAGTTCTCGGATAAGTTTTCCTGCGGCAGCAAGATCCTTTTGGGTAATTCCGCAGGCGGCAGGTTTACCTTTACTCTTGCCGAGCACGATCCGTCAGCTTTTGACGTGATAATCCCTGTCGGCGCATCTACCATTCCTGAGGACAGCGTTCTTGACGTTTTCGAGGAGAAAGGTCTTTTTCTTTTCTTTGCTGACGGCAAGCACGACGAGATAACGGGTTTTGAAGAAAATGTCACCCCTCGTCTTCCGCGTCTTCAGAAGATGAAGAACGTCTTCCTTTTTACGCCGGACTGGGTCTATAACGGCGACAAGGGGATCGCATCCATTAACTTCGGTTTTGAGATGGGTCAGCACTGCCTTATGAACGGCATTCAAAGCAACCTCATGTACGACGACGGGACCCCTATGGATCCGCGCCTTCCGAAGGGTGTTACAGGCTGGATCTCTGACTATCTTTCTTCTCGAAAAAACCTTAAGATTTCCTCCCGGAAATAACTCTTGTGTACCATTAATGACACCCCGTTAAGTGTTATAATCTGTGCATAAGAGTTTTAGTTTCGTTCCGTCGAATGAGGAGGAAAGATCATGCAGGAAATCAAGTGCCCTAAGTGCGGTGAAGTTTTTCAGGTAGATGAATCAGGTTATGCTGCTATCGTTAAGCAGATAAGAGATAAGGAATTCAGCAAGGAAGTCCAGCAGGAAAAGGAGAATGCGGTCAAGATCGCCGTTGCCGATGTCGAGAAGGACAAGGATAAGATCATTGCCGAGCTTCAGCAGAAATTGGCCGTTGCCGAGATGGAGAAGGAGGCTGCCTTAAGGGATGCGGAAGCAGACGGTAAGAAGCTCCTATCCGAGAAGGACAAAGAGATCGTTCAGCTTAAGTCTCAGATCCAGATCGATAAGACGAATTCCGAACTTCAGATCAAGGAAGCAACCATCGCGAAGGATAAGGAGATCACGGAACTTTCCAATCAGCTCGAACTTAACAGACAGAGCTTCGAACTTAAGGAGAAGAATCTTATCGAGGCTCATCAGAACGAGCTTAAGCAGAAGGACGAAGTGATCGATTACTATAAAGATCTTAAGACCAGCATGTCCACCAAGATGATCGGTGAATCCCTCGAGCAGTACTGTCTTGACGAGTTCAATAAGATCAGGCTCGCGGCATTCCCGAATGCCGAATTCGGTAAGGACAACGAAGTATCCTCCACAGGTTCCAAGGGTGATTTCATTTACCGTGAATATGATGACAGCGGTGTGGAGTTGTTGTCCATTATGTTTGAGATGAAGAATGAGATGGATACTACAGAAAAGAAGCATCTCAACAGGAATTTCTTCAAGGAACTGGATAAGGACAGAAACGAGAAGAAGTGCGAATACGCAGTTCTCGTATCTTTGCTTGAAGCTGACAGCACGGTCTACCAGGGCATCACGGATGTTTCCTACGAATATGACAAGATGTATGTCGTAAGACCTCAGTGCTTCATCTCGATGATCACGATCCTTCGTAACGCAGCTCTTAAGGCTCTCGATGCCAAAAGAGAATTGGCTCTTGTCAGAAATCAGAATATCGATATCACTAATTTTGAGCTGGAGATGAACGACTTTAAGGATAAGTTCGGAAGAAACTACAGGCTCGCCAGCGAGAGGTTCCAGACTGCCATCGATGAGATCGACAAGACCATAACTCATCTTCAGAAGACCAAGGAGGCACTCCTTTCTTCCGAGAACAACTTAAGACTTGCCAATAACAAAGCTCAGGATCTTTCCATCAAGAGACTGACCAAGAATAATCCTACGATGAAGGCAAAGTTTGAAGAACTCGGCACCTCGGAAGAGTAATATTTGACGCCTTTTATCATTCAAAAAAGATTGATACGCAATATATATTTTTTTCTGTATAATGAATTCAGAATTGGAAAGAAATGGTGAAAGGTATGAAAAGAGCTATAATCTTTTACTCCTTTGAGGGTAATACGAGAGAAGCAGCTGAGAAGATATCGAAGATCATCGGCGCAGATCTTATTGAGATCAAGCCGATCAACGATATCCCTGAATCGGGTCCCGGCAAGTTTATGGCCGGCGGCGGTAAGGCATTGTTCGGATTCGGGTCAGCTTTCCATCCGGTAAAAGCCGATCTGGATTCTTATGATGAGTTCATTCTCGGTACTCCGATATGGGCTGGAAGAACTGCTCCGTACCTCATGGCTTTCCTCAAAAATGAGTCGATCCGCAGTAAGTTTACGGGTGTCTTTACTTTGAGCGGAAGCGGCAATAACAAGTCCTGCCTTAAGCAGCTTAAGAAAAAACTTCCTAATCTTCGTTATGACGTGTCCATCTGTGACAGAGTCGGAAGAAACGAGGATGAGACAAATAAGGCCATCGAGCTTTTTGCAGGCAACTATAAGATTTCAAACGAGGATTTGAAGACCTGATGTCAGAAAGAATAAAGATTGTTGCGACTGACTTGGACGGTACACTTCTTGATTCAGACAAGAATTTACCCCAAGGCTTTGAAGATCTTGTGCTTAAACACGACGAGATCGCTTTTGTCATAGCCAGCGGCAGACAATATTACAATATCCTGGACCTTTTTCCGAAGTGCGAAGATAAGCTGTTCTTCATAGCAGAGAATGGCGGTCTCATAATACGCGGCGGCAAAGTCCTCCATAAAGATCCGATGGACAAAGAGGATGTGGAAGCCTGCATAAAGGAGTTTTCCGATCCTTCGGTCTGCTCACTGATCTTATGCGGCGTTAACTCCGCCTATATGCTCAGATCCGCATCCAAGGACTGCTATGAGAACTCATATAAGTACTACAAAAGGCTTCTTTTCGTCGATTCTTTCGAAAACATCGAGGACGACATCTTAAAGATCGCCATCTTTGTCGAAGGCTATCGCGCCAACGACTACTTTAACGAGATCACTCCGATCAATGACAGGCTCGACTACCTTTTATCCGGCAACTGCTGGATCGACATCGCGAATAAGAGTGTCAGCAAAGGCGGCGCCATGAGAACGATCCAAAATATAACTGGCGCTTCGTATGAGACCTCACTGGCTTTCGGAGATTACCTTAACGACGAGTCACTGCTTTTGTCCTGCGGTCAAAGCTACGCCATGACGAATGCGCATCCCGAGCTTAAGAAGATAGCCAGATTCGAGTCTGTAGCCTCAAACGACGAGAACGGAGTTATGAGGACTTTGGAAAAACTCTCGATATGTTAAAATATGTCTTGGATAATCTCATAAGGTAAGGGAGAGACAATATGCCTATCATCAAGAATTCGAAGATAAAAGACAGAGACTTAAAGCTGCTCTTGACCGACTGGAACGAAGCTGACGGCTGTTTTGCAACCGACATGATCATCGTAGACGGAATGAAGATCGGTTATATGTACAGAGAAGAGCCTGTCAACGATTATGACAGCGGCTGGAGATTTTTATCCGGAACTGAATCCTCAGGTTACATGAACAATCCGAAGAACGGCGGTGCATATACTCTCAACAAGCTCGCGAACTATGAGCCTGAGATCATTCCTCTTCTCAAATCTCCTTGCGGAACTGCTTATAAGCGCGATGCGATGGGAATCTTGCAAAAAGTCGAGGAGTAAATATATACAAAAAGTAGTTAAAAAACAATAAAAATCTCATAGAAAAATACGTTAAAAAATCAGCCCTCCGTAAAGTAATATAAAAACGAACGGAGGTGCTTTTATGTGCGGAATAGTTGGCTATATCGGAGCCAGAAACACTCTTTCGGTTCTCATCAAGGGGCTTAAGAGCCTGGAATACCGCGGATATGATTCTGCCGGTGTCTCATTTATCAGAAACGGCGAACTTACCGTCATCAAGAAGAAAGGCAAGGTCAAGGAGCTCTACAAAGCCATCGACGAGAGCGGCTACAACCTTTCCGAGAGCGGAAAGAACAGCATCTCGGCAGGTATCGGTCACACCAGATGGGCTACTCACGGTGCTCCGAGTGACGAGAATTCACACCCTCATCTTTCAATGAACGGCAAGATCTGCGTGGTCCATAACGGAATCATCGAGAACTATGCCGAGCTTCGTTCCTATCTTAAGAAAAAAGGCTACGAGTTTTCTTCCGACACAGATACGGAAGTTGCAGCTCAGCTTATCGAATATTACTACACAAAAGGCGGAGATCAGGACTTTGAAGGCTCCATTAGAAGAGCTTTGCAGGATATCGTAGGTTCCTACGCTCTCTGCGTCCTCTGCGTTGATTTCCCTGACAAGATCATCTGTGCCAAGAAGGATAACCCGATCGTTATCGGCCTCGGCGAGAACGAGAATTTCATCGCATCGGACATTCCGGCTCTGATCGAATATACAAGAGACGTTGTTTTCATGGAAGACAACTGCATCCTCATCATGACCAAGGACTCCGTTGTCATCAAGGATGTCCACGGCGAAGTCGTTGATTACGAAGTATCCCACGTTGACTGGGATGCCGACGCCGCACAGAAGGGTGGTTACGCTCACTTCATGATGAAGGAGATGTTCGAGGAGCCTAAGGCTTTCGAAGCAACAGTTGCTCCTAGGATCAAGGACGGCGACATCTATCTCGAGCACTTCCCGTGCACCAGGGAGTTCGTTTCCGACATAAGGAGCATCAACATCGTTGCCTGCGGAACCGCTTATCACGCCGGCTGTATCGGCAAGTATCTCATCGAGAAGCTTTGCAGGATCCCTGTTACATGTACGGTCGCGAGCGAATTCATCTACTCCGATCCGATCATCGACGAGCACACCCTGACAGTAGTGATCTCTCAGTCGGGCGAGACTTTGGATACCAGAAATGCCATGCGTGAGGCCAAGAACAGAGGAAGTAAGACCCTTGCGATCGTCAACGTTATCGGCAGCACCATCGCCCGCGAAGCCGACCACGTACTTTACACTGCCGCAGGCCCTGAGATCTCTGTAGCATCCACCAAAGCATATACCACACAGCTCGGATGCGTTTATCTCCTTGCTCTGAAGTTCGCGAAAACACTCGGAACCATCACACCTGAGAAATATACAGACTATCAGTGCGAACTTTTGGAGATGCCTTCTAAACTTAAGAGGATCCTTGACGTTCAGGACAGGATCCAGAGATTTGCATCTTCCGAGTTTAATGCCGAGAGTATCTTCTTTATCGGGAGAGGTCTTGATTACTACCTCTCCATGGAAGCTTCCTTAAAGCTCAAGGAGATCTCATATATCCACTCCGAGGCTTATGCCGGAGGAGAACTTAAGCACGGAACCATCGCTCTGATCGAGGACGGCACGCTCGTAGTAAGTCCGATAACTCAAGATGAACTTGCCGGCAAGATGGAGTCCAATATCAAAGAGGTGAGCACCAGAGGAGCAACGGTACTTGCCATCATCCCGGAGCGCTTCGCCGAAAGGGAATTCTCCTGTGACGAGAAGTTCATCATCCCGGATTGCGACGAACTTTTTGCTCCGATACTTACCGCGCTTCCTTGTCAGCTCTTTGCCTACTACATGGCCGTTAACAAGGGATGCGACATCGACAAACCGAGAAATCTTGCAAAGTCGGTTACCGTTGAATAATCTAACCTGTGGGGGACAAAAACTTGAAGAACGACTTACACGAAGAATGCGGAGTATTCGGAATCTATTCCGACAAAGTATGTGATCTGGCCAACATGGTCTACTACGGACTATACGCCTTACAGCACAGAGGTCAGGAGAGCTGCGGTATAGTCGTTAACGACGACGGAGTCTTTTCTTCCTATAAGGATCTGGGACTTGTAAACGAAGTCTTCAACAAAGATATCCTCCGTAAATTTCCTCAGGGCAAGATCGCCGTTGGTCACGCAAGATACGGAACGACCGGCGGAACCAACAGAGCAAACTGCCAGCCGATCGAGGTCAATCATCAGAAGGGCAAGATGGCACTGGCTCATAACGGAAACTTAAGTAACGCATACGAATTAAGACTTGATTTAGAGCTTAAGGGCGCTATATTCCACACGACAAGTGATACTGAGACCATCGCATATATCATCACTCAGGAAAGACTCAAGACTCCTTCCATCGAGAAGGCCTTGAGCAGCACCATGGATATCCTTGACGGAGCCTATTCTCTCGTTCTCATGTCAGCGACTAAACTTCTTGCTGCGAGAGACCCCAGAGGTTTTAGGCCTCTTTGCTACGGTCAGACCAAGGACGGATCTTATGTAGTAGCTTCTGAAAGCTGCGCTCTCAATTCCGTCGGAGCCAAGTTTATAAGAGATTTGGAGCCGGGCGAGATCCTTGTTTTCGATGAGAACGGTGTTACTTCTGATAAGAGCCACTGCGGTAAAAAAGATAAGCGTGTATGTATCTTCGAGTATATCTACTTCGCTAGACCTGACTCGATCATTGACGGAATATCAGTCCACGAGGCCAGAAAGAAGGCAGGTAGGATCCTTGCCAAGACTCATCCTGTTGATGCAGACGTCGTTATCGGTGTTCCTGATTCAGGACTTGATGCGGCTCTCGGATATTCGCAGGAGTCCGGAATTCCTTACGGAATCGGTTTTATCAAGAATAAATATATCGGAAGAACATTTATCTCACCCGGTCAGGATGCAAGACTTGATGCTGTTAAGATCAAGCTCAACCCTATTGCCGATGCGGTAAAGGGAAAGAGGATCGTTCTTATCGACGATTCCATTGTACGAGGCACCACCAGCGGTCAGATCGTTAACCTTCTTCGTGAGGCCGGAGCCAAGGAAGTTCACATGAGGATATCATCTCCTCCGTTCACGAACCCTTGCTACTACGGCACGGACATCGACTCCAAGGAGAACCTTATCGCCTGCAAGTATGACGTGGACGGCATCGCGAAGTATATCGGAGCTGATAGCCTCGGATATCTTCCTGAGGAAGAACTCAAGAATCTTATCAACGGTTCATGTGCTTACTGCGGAGCCTGCTTCACAGGTAAATATCCTACAGATATACCTGTTGAGACTTGTAAGGACCGTTTCGAAAAAAAACTTTCAGAGAAAGAAAAGTAATCTAATATTGTCTTCCTGAAGGCGAGAACATTATTATTGCGCCATTTTTGCCTGTTATTTGATAAATAATGTGATATTATATTATAGTTGACTAATATATTTATGAATAAGGGAGACGCATTAATGGAAATTCAGAATGAAGATTTGCAGAGGGCGGTCGAAATAATCAATCGCCTGGGAGAGTACTATGAGGGAAAGGTCGTAGGACAGAAGTTCCTCGGATTCTCACTTATCGTTGCCATGATCACAAACGGACATATCCTCTTGGAGTCTGTTCCTGGTCTTGCTAAGACAACAGCAGCTAAGGTTATGACTGAGGCTGTTAACGGTAAGTTCTCGAGAATCCAGTGTACACCTGACTTGATCCCTAGTGACATCGTCGGAACACAGATCTACAACATGAAGGAGAATACGTTCGAAGATAAGATCGGACCGGTTGACGCCAACTTCCTCCTTCTCGATGAGATCAACCGTTCCAGTGCTAAGACACAGAGTGCCATGCTCGAAGTCATGCAGGAGAAGACAGTAAGTATCGGTGGTCATAAGTATGAGCTTCCTCAGGTTTTCGTAGTTATCGCTACACAGAACCCTATCGAGCAGGAAGGTACTTATGTTCTTTCAGAGGCTCAGCAGGACAGATTCCTTCTTAAGGTTACGCTCGACTATCCTGACACAGACGCAGAGGTTGAGATCTTGAACCGTATTGAGAAGGATGTATTCTCTGACGTAAGATCAGTTGCAACAGTAGAAGACATCGTATTCCTTCAGAATCTGTGTAGGGAAGTTTACATCGATGATTCCATCAAGAAGTACATCGTTAACATCGTAAGAGCAACACGTGAGCCGGATAAGTCACTTCCGCCTGAGCTTGCTCAGTATATTGCGATGGGTGCCAGTACTCGTGCTGCTATTGCATTTATGGAAGCTGCAAAGGCTGTAGCTTTGATCAACGGCAGAGGTCACGTAACTCCTGATGATGTCAAGGTAATGAGATATCCTATCTTGAGACACAGGATCATGCTTAACTTCTCAGCTATCGCTGACGGAGTCAAGGAAGAAAAGATCATTGACGCTCTTCTCGGATCTGTACCAACACCATGAGACTGAATTATATTTCGCAGATCAAGTCCAACCTCAAAAAGTCGGCGACGATCAGCACCAAAAGACCGACCTCGAACATACTTGATGGTTCATACGTATCGGTATTCAAGGGCAGAAGTCTTAATTTCGACGATTTGAGGGAATATGTTCCCGGCGATGATGTAAAGGATATCGACTGGAAAGCCACGGCAAGAAGCCAGCAGCCTCTTGTCAGGGAATATATTGCGGAGAAAAAGCACAATATCCTTTTTGTTTTGGATACAAACAAGAGAATGCTCGGTGATACCGACGCTCTTGTAGAGAAGAAGGAAGTTGCTCTTTATGCTGCCGGAACGCTTGCATATCTGGTAAGCAGAAACGGCGATTATATCAGCGCGGCATTTTCTTCCGAGAAATCGATGAGATTCTTTCCTTTCAAAACAGGTCTTATGAATGTCGAAAACATCCTTCAGACATATTCGAAGGATACGACGAGATATAACGAGTCTGACATAGTCAGATCTCTTGACTATATCATGCGTAACATAAGACGAAGGATGATCATCATCATCGTAACTGATATTGAAGGCAGAAGAGCCATTTCCGACAGGCTTTTTAAGAGACTTGTTTCCATGCACGATGTTCTTTTACTTGACATAACGGACACTGATGCATCGGGTAATGACGTTTTCGATATTGATACGTACGGAATCCTTCCGGATTTCTTCACGAAGGACAAGAAACTCTTAAAGCGCGAGCAGAAACGTAAGGAAACTATAGAAAAAGAGTCTGCTGAAAAGCTCAAGAAGAACGGTATCGTATGGTCCAAACTTAACAATACCGAAGATATCGCGTTCCAGATAACCGAGCTTCTGAACAGACATAAGTTGGAGAAAAGATAATGAGGACAGGGGTAGGAGTACAGAATCCGGCATCATATGCCATTTGGCCAATGATCATTCTGATCGTTGTCATTTTGGGTATAATCGGTTACTCGATCTACACGTATTTTCGAAAGAAACAGAAGAAAAAAGCACCCCCGAAGCCTATTGTGGTCAAGACACCACCGCCGAACCTCTATGCACTTAAGGAAAAGTATATTGCGGAGCTTGATAATCTCAGCAGAGACTTTATCAACGAGAAAGTATCGCTTCGTATCGGTTTCCAGCAGATGAGTTCCATAATAAGACACTTTGTTTTTGAGGCTACGGGCATTCAGGTGCAGAACTATACACTTGATGAGATTAGAACTGTAGGACTTCCAAGGCTTGATGAGCTTGTCACGGAATACTATAACCCTGAGTTCGCCAGAATGAGTAAGGGTGATTTTGTCGAGTCTATGAATAAGACGAAGAGGGTGATCGAGCAATGGAAATAAGATATAAGATAATGATATACATTGCCATCGCCGTATTCGCGGCATTGTTCATCTTGATCTTTGTACCGCTCAAGAAGAACAAGGGCAAGTTCAAAAAAGGAAAGAAAGTAGCTAATACTTTCTATGTAAAAGAAGAATCTTACTATAAGAGAAAGATCGCAGCCTATAAGGTCCTTACATTCATGATGATATTTACCTGTGCGTTAAGTATCGTTATGTCCTGTTTCATGATGGGAAGGCCTTATAGAACAGAGACTGTTGAAGAGGAGAACTACAGAAGAGACATCATCCTTTGTATCGATATCTCAAGTTCGGTAGACTCCCTTAATGCTCACCTTATTGACGACCTTAAGGACATCGTCGAAAACATGCAGGGCGAGAGATTCGGCCTTGTTATCTTCAATACCTCACCGGTATTGCTGGTTCCTCTTACGGATGACTATCAGTACATCATCGATGAATTGAACGTTATTCAGGAGAAACTCGAAGAGCGTTGGAACAGCGGTTTCAGCTTTGAGTCAGACTATATTACTTCAGGTACTCAGATCGGTTCAGAATACAGAGGAAGTTCCCTCATCGGTGACGGACTTGCTTCTGCAGTATTCGATTTCCAGGATCTTGAGGAAGAAGCAGACAGAACAAGACTCATCATTTTTTCTACCGATAACGAACTTAACGGTACTCCGTTCGTAACATTGCAGGAAGCTTCAGAGCTTTGTGTTAAGCACAATGTTCAGGCTTACGGAATCGGTGTAAGAGACATGAACAAGAAGCGTCGTATCGAGATGCAGGAAGCAATGGAGAATACCGGAGGTAAGTTCTACGAGTACGGCATTTCCGGTGATTGTGCTGCGATCGTTACGGATATCGAGCGTGAGACAAAGACTTACGTTAACAAAGAACCAAAAGTAGAAGAGATCGAAGTTTTGAGAGCTCCGTTCATCATCTTGCTCGGCTGTACTGCGGCAATGATGGTCTTCACTAGGCTTGCTAAGCATTAAGGAAAGGAGAGAATATGTCAGTAAATCCTATAATACCGATATGGCTTATGGCGATCATCTGCGTAGGCCTCTTACTCCTTAAGCGCAAGGGATGGGTAGCTTATATAAGACAGATCGTTATAGTCCTTTTACTTTTCACGATCAATTTAAGGATCATGCTTCCGGATAACGATCAGGTCGTAAAGACTCCGAAGATCAATGCTTACGTGCTCTTCGTAATCGATGACACCATAAGTATGGTTGCTGATGATATGCCGGATGACAAGACAAGACTTGAGGCTGTTGCCGAGGATTGTGATTATATTATCGATAACATGAATGGCGCACACTTCGGTGTCGTAACATTCAATAATATGGCGCAGATCCTTACACCATACACGAATAACCCTGATCACGTTAAGAGTATGATCAGGACAATTACTCCTCTTCGTGAGAAATATGCTCAGGGTAGTTCCTTCAACCTTTGTCAGGGTCTTATAGCAGACCAGATCAAGGTTGCCCGTGATAAGGAAGATACTAATGTATATGTATTCTTCTTCAGTGATGGTGAGAACAACAAGGACGAGAAGATCAAATCCTACGGAGAAGTCGGTAACAATATCGACGGCGGTGCAGTTTTGGGCTACGGAACAAAGGCTGGCGGCAAGATGGATCTTAAGGTAACATCTAAGTATGGTGTTGAGACCGTAAGGATCAAGGACTCCAACGGAAAAGATGCTATTTCCTGTATCGATGAGGACAACCTCAAGAAGATCGCAGGAGAGATGAATGTTGATTATATCAAGGTCAAGGAACCGGATGATCTTGAGAATACAATAAATGGAATATTGGATAACGTTAAGATGACGGAAGAAGAGCGTACTGAAGTAGGTAAGATAGAGACCTATTACTTCTTTATTCCACCATTGGCAGCATTGCTTTTGTGGGACTTCTTCCACTTTAAGAGAAAGGTGTGATACGTAGTGCGAAAGATTTTGTATGCAATTGGCGTTACATGTACTCTCTTGCTGTCGTTGTACGGTTTAAACTTCTTCAGCAATGAGATAGTAAACCAGAAGATGCTCGACAATGTTTTCGACAGAAACGATTTTGCATGGCTCGGTTTCATGGAACCATGGAAAGAACCATACAATCTCGGTACGAATTACTTAAGGCAGAGGAAATATCCTGAGGCTATCGAGCAGTTCGACAAGGCATTGACACATGCGATCCCTGACGATTCCGAATGCGAAGTCAGGATCAACAAGGCGCTTGCAATGACATTGCCTATCCAGGAAGACCAGGTAAATGACCGCAATCTCGATTCGGTCATCACAAAGCTTGAAGAAGCTGAGCAGGTCCTTCTCGAAAAAAACTTTGCAGCTGAAGACGGAAACGGTGATTATGAGGATGCTCAGATACTTTACGACGATATCGTAGAGTACAAGCTCCATCTTATCGAGATCACCAATACAAAGTTCCTTGTCGACAAGATCGATAAGGATGATAAATCTTCCCTCGACGGTGCGAAGATCCTCATTACAGGCGTAGATGCTGAGGGTAACAATATCAAGTTCGATCCTGATAATATCGTTCTAGGACAGGGCGCATATATCGATGAGGAATACCACGGAAACGGAATCATGATCGTTTCCGGTACTTCTCCGACGTTGATCGATAAGATCTTTGACGGAACTTATACGATCCACGAGGAGCAGGCTCCAAAAGGTTATGATGTTGCAGCTGACGTAGTATTTACCGTAAGGCACTGTAAGGTTCTTGCAGACGGTAATGAAGCGATCATAGAGGCGACAGATACAGATGACGCTTTTATCAATCTTGAAGATGAACTCTTCAGAACTGACGTTGATATAAAGAAGGTAAATCAGAATGGAGAGATCCTTCCTGGCGCTATCCTTACTGTAACCGGTGTCAACTTTAAGGGTGAGACAGTTGAGTTCACGGAAGAATCCTATGTATTGGGTGAAGACGGATATATCAACGAAGCAAGCAGCGGAGAAGGTTTGAGTTTTGTAACCGGTTCTACAGATACAACTCTTCTCGGACTTCTTGACGGAACTTACACGATCCACGAAGACAAAGCTCCTAAGGGCTATACGGAAGTTCAAGATATCGTGATCACTATCGAACAGGGCGTAGTTACTTGTGAAGAACAGCCGGATATCATCACTCCTCCTACATCTGATTCCAACACCATCGTTACTGTTGTCGATCCTGAAGATCAGGAACAGCAGTCCGGAGGTGGTGGTGACGGCCAAGGCGAAGGCGAAGATGGCGGCGGCCAAGGCGAAGGCGACGGTGAAGGCGGAGGCGGTCAAGGCGGCGAAGGAGAAGGCGGCCAGGGCGGTCAAAGCGGCGGTGAAGGCGAAGGCCAGGACGGCAGCGGCTCACAAGGCGGCGACGACAAGAACGACGGCAGCGAAGGCGGCGAAGGCGGCGAAAACGGAAATCCTGATGATAAGGATGACGGCGGCCAGGGCGGCCAGAGCAAAGATGACGGCGAAGGTGACGACAATAACGGAACCAACGAAGGTCAGGGCGACGACGACAACAAGGGCGGCGGTGCCAACAATGACGGTAAGGGCGGTTCCGGAGAAGGCGAAGCTGATGATGATCAGTCCGGTGAGGACGAGCTGAAGAATAATCTCAGCGATCTGCAGGATGAAGCTAATCAGCAGAGAAGCGGTGACCTCGCAGGTGACAATATCGAATATGCATCGGATTATGAAGGTGATATTTGGTAATCTGTTACGATGACAGCCGATTAGAATTGTTATACTATCTCTTACGAACACCTCTTTTGGTGTTCGTAAGGGTTTTTTAAAAGGTATTCAGTAAGAAAGGATGTATTATGAAGAAACTTACAAGATTTATTTCTGTGTTCGTTGCAGCATCTATGCTTCTTTCATTGGCAGCTTGTTCCGATACTAAGACAAAGAAGAGTAAGGACAAGGACAAGGAAGAGGAAGAAGAGGCTGGATTTTCTGAGAAGGATGCAAAGTCAGTTGCTGAGGATTATGTAAAAGCTCTCTTGGCATTTGATTCCACGAAGGCACAGGATCTTTCAAAAGAAATGAGTGACGACACAGTTGAGTACATCAGCGATTTCCAGTCTTATGATGACGCTAAAGATGTATACGATGCTTGGTTCAAGACATTTGAATATGAGATCAACGAGGATGATATCGAGATCGATGACGAAGAGGCTACAGTTCCTGTAACTGTTAAGTACATCAAGATCGATTCGCTTACTGTAGAAGACAGCTCTACAGATTCATGGATCGCAGCTATCAATGGTGCTGAGCCGGATTCTGAGATCGAACTCAATATCGAAGTTGAGTACGACGAGGATGAGGAAAAGGCACTCGTTTCAAACGCTGATGATGTCGCCATGAGTTTTATGGATGTAGCAGATGTTTATATCTATGTCAGCGATTTCCAGTATTATGATGACGCTTTGTCCGGAAGTTGGTCAAAGGATGAGTACAAAACAACTGATTCTCTAGAGTTTACGGTTGAGTTCAGCTCGATCGACCAGCTTGACGGAACTGACATCGATCTTTACGTTACAGATCCTAATTACGATGATGTTTATACAGCTACTATCAAGTACATCTCCGGTGGTTCAGAAACATACACTTTTGCACCGAAGGATCTTGGTGTTGATGAGTTGACACCTGGTACTTACTCTATCGAATTTGACAGCGAATTCTGTTATCTGTATGAAGATGTTACTGTTGTAGATGGAGGTTCCGGCACCGGCAATGTCGGTGGAGGAACAGATTACACTCTGACAGGCGACGAATTCCTTCCTGTTGATGATGAGTGTCTCGGTGTATATGACGACAGCACAAAGGTTTATACAAATGAGTACTTCGGTTTCGAGTACACATTGCCTGAAGATATGATGTATATGGATCCTGCCATAATGAACATCAATGCTACTCCGGGCCTCGAAAACATTAAGGTCGACTATATGGGTGCAGATAGTAACGGTTCTATAGTTATGCACATATTCGGAAAACTCGCAATGCTTGAAGGTGCAGACGAAGCTACCGTTTCCGCGTTTATCAGTCAGTTCATGGGTGACGCAGGTGCAGAAGCAGTTGACGGAAAGACCATTACTTACGGAAACACAAAATTTATTATCTACAGCAGAGACGAAGGCGAATTCATGGCTACGATCAAGGAGTCCAATGTATTCATCATGGTATATAGACCGGCCGGAGATTCTTCGATCGAAGATTTAACTTCTACTTTGAAGGGTCTCTGATAGTTTTTTAGTTTTTTTTGAAAAGGGCACTTGAAAAAGAGTGCCCTTTTTGTTACCTTAAATTCTGTTACGAAAAAGAAAGGGGGAACTTTAATGAGTGGCTATCCCACAGATCCTAAATACAAGCCGTTAACAGCATGGAACTATTTCGGACTTCAGCTGCTGTTTTCAGTTCCTGTAGTAGGATTCATTTTCCTTATCATCTTTGCGATAAGTCCAAAGAACATCAACAGAAGAAGCTTTGCAAGATCTTACTTTTGCTATTACATCGTTGTAGCGATCCTGCTCGTCATCTTGTTTGCGACCGGTTTATTCGGAATGGCAATGGATGCGATCAGTAATTAAGATCATTAAGATACAGATCATGCCCTGTTGAGTTCGCTCAACAGGGTTTTTTATTGGAGAATATATGACTATTAACTTAAGAAAATATATCGGGGATAAGAAGTTTTATAAGACTTTATTCCTCATATCCATACCGATCATGCTCCAAAACGCACTTACAAGCGTTGTCGGACTTTTGGACAATGTCATGGTCGGACAGATGGGAACAGATAATATGACCGGCGTCTCGATCGCGAACAACCTGTTGTTCGTGTATCTGATCGTCTGCTTTGGCGCGGTCTCCGGAGCAGGCATCTTCAGCGCACAGTTTTTCGGTAAGTCAGATCATAAGGGAATGGCTGCTGCTTTCAGGATGAAGCTTTACATCTGCGTTGTGGTAACCGTCATTTCAGTTTTGATCTTTCTGTTTTTCGGAAAGGAACTGATATCTCTTTATATCCATGATACTGACGATGGAATCGGTGATGTGGTACTTACATCAGCGGCAGCGTGGGATTATCTTTTCATAATGTTGTTGGGACTTCCTTTCCTGGGACTTGCGATGTGCTATTCTTCATCCGTGCGTGAGAGCGGAGTTACGATCCCTCCTATGATAACGGGTATCATAGCAGTTCTTACCGACCTTGTCCTGAACTATCTTTTGATCTTCGGTAACTTCGGATTCCCGAAGCTCGGAGTAAAGGGTGCGGCGATCGCGACAGTAGTTGCCAGGATCACGGAATGCGTGCTCAACATCTGCTACACGCACATGAAATATAAGAAATTCCATTTCATCAGATATGCATTTAAGACATTCAAAGTTCCTGCTTCTTTATTGAAGGGAATTGCGATCAAGGGTTTACCTCTCATCGCCAATGAAGCCCTTTGGGTAATATCGATAACTGTTGCGACACAGTGCTATTCCACAAGAGGAATAATGGCGGTCGCAGCTCTTAACATCAACTCATCCATTGCCAATGTCTTCAACATATTCTTTCTAGCGATGGGCTCGGCTGTATCGATCATCATCGGTCCGATGCTCGGTGCCAACAAGATCAAAGAAGCAAAGGAAACAACGACCAAGCTCATCTTCTGTACTTTCCTGATCTGCATAGTTTCAGGTTCGTTGATGGCGCTTTGTTCGAAGCCTTTCCCGAATATCTACAAAACAGAGCCTGAAGTTAAGGCGCTTGCCCTTAAGCTCATCCTGATAAGTGCATGTTTTGTTCCGTTTCAGGGAATCTGTCACTCAGCGTATTTTGCGCTCAGGTCAGGAGGAAAGACGTGGCTGACATTCCTTTTCGACAGTGGTCTTCAGTGGGTTCTATTTATTCCTCTTGCATATACTTTGTCGCACTTCACGGATCTTTCTATCCTTAAGATCTTTACCATCGCCACGTGTTCGGATATCGTAAAGTGCTTTTTGGCCTTGATTTTCATTAAGAAACTTAATTGGGCACAGAATATCGTTTCTGCTGAAAAAACCTAATAATCTCTAGGATTATCGGCCTTTTAATGTTAAACTTAATTGATAAAAAATTAAGGAGCAGGCAGAATGTTAAGCATCATAGTTCCATGCTATAACGAAGGCGAGAGGATCTACGATAATCTCAAAGTTATCGTTACTGCTCTCAGTTCCTTTTCTGCCGATTTCGAAGTTATCGCCGTCAATGACGGAAGCAAGGACAACACCGCAGCCGAGATAACCCGTGCATCTGAAGATGACAAGAGGATAGTTCCTTGCATCTACGAGAAGAACAGAGGCAAGGGCGGTGCCATCGTAGAAGGCGTCAGTCACGCAAGAGGTGACGTGATCGGTTTTATCGATGCTGACCTCGACCTTCCGCCAACGATGCTCAAGGGCTTCTACGAGAAAATGAAGGAGACGGGTTGTGACATAGTCATCGGATCCAAGATGCATCCTGATTCCAAACTCGAATATCCTTTCGCTCGAAAAGTCTTTTCGCTTTGCTACTACATCATGCTTAAGGTCCTTTTCGGTCTTAAGTGTAAAGATACTCAAACCGGAATCAAGCTTTATAATGCTTCGATCATAAAAAGAGTTGCTGCAGTACAAAAGGTAAAGGGATTTGCTTTTGATATCGAGCAGTTGGCTCTTTCAACAAAGCTTGGAGCTAAGCTTGTAGAGATGCCGATCACGCTCAACTTTACCAGAGGAGAGTCTTTCGGAAGGATCAAGTTCAAGGACGTCTTTAAGATGTTCACCGACACGATCAAGATCTGGTGGGAACTCCGCGTTATCAAGAAATACAAGATCTAAATGATTTCCTTCGATTCCATCATCGAAGGAAGTTTTTTATTCGTTTAATTGCAAAGGACCCTCATCGATCTCGGTAATCCCTCGAAGTGCTCTGTTGATAGCTTTTACTCTTGTTGTCTGGAGTGTCTCGAGATTTCTTGAAGCTGTCTCAAGATTCTTGTGTACGGTCTCAAGCGTATCGTCGAACTTTCCGAAAGCAGTCTTTACCTTTCCGAGAGTCTCTTCGATCTCAGATGACTTTTTCTCGATAGCCAGTGACTGGAAATAATTGGTAACCGTGCTGAGTATAGCCGTTAATGTATATGGTCCGGCAACGGTTACATGCATCCTGTTAAGTTCCTCGATAAGATCAAGGCTTACAATCTCGGAATACATTCCTTCGAAAGGAACGAAAAGGATAGCGTAAGAAGTAGTTTCCGGAGGAGATACATATTTTCCGACTATGTTCTTTGCATCCAGTCTTATAGCTTCCTTAAGTTCTTTCTTTGATGCCTGTATCCTTTCAACATCACCTGATGAATAAGCATCGAGAAGCTGCTCGTATCTGTCGATATGGCACTTGGAATCTATAGGAAGATATGTGAACCTGTCGCTTGTTCTATCCGGAAGCTTGATGGCGATCTCCACGTGATCTGCAGATCCCTTTTTTGTCGCACATTCGATCTCATACTGTGAAGGAGCGAGAACATCTGCGATTATCTGTTTCAGCTGAACTTCTCCCATTATTCCTCTGGTCTTGATTCCGCTCAGAGTTTTCTCGAGACTTCCGACCTGAGACGAGATACCTTTAAGTTCGCCCATGGATTTTTGAAGGTCGCTCATCTGAGTAATGACGTTCCTGAAACTCTTTTCGAACTGCTCATTCAAGGTCTTGTCGAGCCTCTCGCTCATCGTCTGCCTTATTGCTTCGATCTGCTTATTGTTCTCGGTCCTCATCTGAGTGAAGTTGTCATTGATGGAAGTCGTGAGATTCGTCAGCCTCGTCTCATTTGAACGAAGGAGCACTTCAAAGCCGTTCTTTATCGCGTTGCTGTTTCCTTCCAAGATCTCTTTATTTGCAACCTTGTCATTTTTCAAAAGCTCGGTAAACGAAGTAGTCATTGTCTGGAGTTTTTCTGTTATGAGCTGATTCGTGAGCGCGTTAAGGCTCTCGGCATGCCTTCTTGAGACTTCCTGCTCGTCGCGTTCCACCTGAGACAGATTCTGCTCCATCTCGCGGACTGAATCTCTTACATCTCTGATCATGTCCTGTCTGTTGTCTTCTCTTGCTGAAGACAGGATGTTGTTATTTGCATTTCTGGCACTTAGATAGGCAAGTATTGAGATGACAAGTGTCAGTATAACGAAAGCCAATATAATATATTCCATATAAGTACCTCCTTATATTCGTTTGAGGCGTTGAGTGAAAAACTAAGATTGGACTAATAACTCACAGAATAGCACCAAATCGATTAAGAGGCATTTCTGAGACTAATTTCGAGTCGTTTTTCCGCCTAAACATGCTATAATTCAATCAGTTCTGTTGACATATGTGGTT